>JBMPOY010000011.1:0-162701 GCA_049340365.1 Undibacterium sp. Ji67W
ATGCAGCACTTTATTTACCCTGTCAACTCCCTGATTGCTTTTGCTGTTCTTTCTGGTGAAACATGTCGCTTTCGCGCCAACTTCATCAAATCAAACCGCCGGAGTGGCTGGCCGCTGCTTTCTTCTTGCTTCCCGTTTTAGCGGGAGGCGAACTATAGCAAAGTTAACTGGTCTGGCGCAAGGAGAATTTGGAAAATGATTTACATCTTAGAGAAAGGCTAAGCATACATAGAACCCGTCTTGAAAACGAATACTCAAACTTGGTCTACTATTCTGATTACTCATCAATCACTACGTTTTCATTAGAAATATGAGGGATCGAAAAGCATCGTGAACTATTCACTATTTGACGAACAATTGGACGCCCCCTGGACTGAAGCTTTATTTCCCGGGGCAGTCATACTAAGGCGATACGCGGTTGCCAGCGCAGGTGCGTTAATGACTGAGTTGGACGCAATACTTCAACAAGCACCACTACGCCAGATGAAAACACCTGGCGGTCGCACGATTGCAGTTCAGAATACGAGCTGCGGTGAATTCGGCTGGATATCGGATACACACGGCTATCGCTATATTCATTTCGACCCAATCTCACAAGCCCCTTGGCCAGCGATGCCACAGGGGTTCAAAGATTTGGCAATCGACGCAGCTCGAGCGGCGGGATTCGACAACTTCATCCCTGATAGCTGCCTGATCAATCGCTATTTACCAGGAACAAAACTATCACTACATCAAGATAAGGATGAACTGGATTTTAATAATCCTATTGTTTCCGCCTCATTCGGAATGCCTGCAATATTTGTGTTTGGCGGCTTACAACGTAGCGACCCCCTCAGTAGTATTAAACTCGAACATGGTGATGTTCTGGTGTGGGGCGGTCCTGCGCGGCTGCTGTTCCACGGGGTGAAATCCGTCAAAGATCAGCCGCATGCCATACTGGGCTCTCAGCGCATTAACCTGACTTTTCGACGTGCAAAATAAGTCCGGCATCTATGCGATACTTGCAAACATATATACAAATTGAGACAGATTCATGGCATTTTCACTCGATAATTTGCTGGTCATAGGAATTTCTTCCCGCGCCTTGTTTGATCTGGAAGCGGAAGATGCAATTTTTCAAAACCAAGGTCTGGACGCATTTCGTCAACATCAACTAGAGAATGAAAACACCATCCTTAAACCAGGTGCCGGTTATGCTTTAGTCAAAGCACTGTTAAAGTTAAATGCACTCATACCCGGGCACAGAATGGTAGAAGTGGTGGTCATGTCACGCAACTCTTCTGAAACGTCGTTACGTATTTTCAACTCCATCCAACATTGCGGATTGGACATTACTCGCGCTGCATTGACTGGTGGCGCGCCGCTGGCACCTTACCTGACTGCGTTTAACGTCAGCTTATTTTTATCCTTGCATGAAGATGATGTGCAAGCAGCCATCAATTCTGGAGTTGCCTCAGCGATGCTTTACCCTATGCCTCCCAACGCTGCGGATATGGAGCAAATCCGGATTGCCTTTGACGGTGACGCGGTACTTTTTTCAGATGAATCCGAACGAATCTACCAACAACAGGGCGTAGAAGCATTTGAATCGCACGAGCGAGAAAACGCCAAGAAAACTTTACCTGATGGGCCATTTGCACGTTTGCTGCGAGCGCTGTCCTATTTGCAAAATCACTTCAAAACTCCTGATGGCAGAGCTTTTCCTTTGCGTACGGCACTGGTAACAGCGCGCGCATCGCCTGCGCATGAAAGGGTGATTCGCACTTTGCGTGCGTGGGACATCGCTATCGACGAAACTTTCTTTATGGGCGGCGTAAATAAGTCTGCTGTTCTTTCAGCCTTTAAGCCACATATGTTTTTTGATGACCAACATGGTCACTGCTTGACAGCATCTGATGTTGTTCCGACTGGGCGGGTCCCAATTAGGCAAACACCTGCGCAAATAAATTAATTTGTTCAAATAAAAAAGCCGGAGCATTTTCGCACTCCGGCTTTTTAAACAATCATCAAAAATTATCGCTGCGCGACAACATCCACCACACACAGTGCCGTCATGTTCACAATACGACGAACAGTCGCAGATGGTGTCAGGATATGGACCGGTTTTGCACAACCAAGCAAGATCGGGCCAATCGCGACATTGTTACCTGCCGTTGTTTTCAACAAGTTATAAGCAATATTCGCCGCATCGATATTTGGCATCACCAGCAAATTCGCGTCGCCTTTCAAACTGGAACCCGGCATCATTTTTTTACGATAGCTAGCATCCAAGGCGGTGTCACCGTGCATTTCGCCATCAACTTCCAGATCCGGCGCATCACGTTGAATGATCGCTAAAGCGGCACGCATTTTTTGTGCGGACTCGCTGTTGCTGGAACCAAAATTAGAATGCGACAGCAAAGCCGCTTTTGGTAACAAGCCAAAACGACGCATTTCTTCTGCTGCCAGAATCGTAATTTCGGCGATTTGTTCCGCGGTTGGGTTTTCGTTCACATGGGTATCAACCAACACCAACTGACGATCCGGCAATACCAGACCGTTCATTGCAGCATAGACATTAACGCCTTCACGCTTGCCGAGAACCTGATTGATGTAATTCAAATGCAGGCCTGTAGTACCAAAGGTGCCGCAAATCATGCCATCGGCATCGCCTTTATGGATCATCATGGCACCGATTAAGGAATGGCGACGACGCATTTCCAATTTTGCGTATTGTTCAGTGACACCTTTACGGCAAGTCATTTCGTAATAAGCTTGCCAGTATTCACGATACCGTGGATCGAACTCTGGATTGATCACTTTGAAGTCGACGTCAGGACGCAGACGCAAGCCGAATTTTTCTATGCGTTGTTCCAGAATATGTGGACGACCAACCAAAATTGGCGCTGCCAATTTTTCGTCGACGATCACTTGCACGGCACGCAATACACGCTCTTCTTCACCTTCAGCAAAGACGATGCGTTTGCGTTCCATTGGCGCTTTTTTAGCGATCTGGAACAGTGGTTTCATGAAAGTGCCACTGTGATAGACGAACTGCTGCAGCTTTTCTATGTAGGCTTGCATGTCTTTGATCGGACGCGCAGCGACACCACACTCTTCAGCAGCTTTCGCAACGGCTGGTGCGATCTTGATCATCAGACGTGGATCAAATGGCTTAGGAATGAGATATTCAGGACCAAAAGACAAATTACTAATGCCATAAGCTGAAGCAACGACGTCGGATTGCTCCGCCTGTGCCAATTCAGCAATCGCATGAACAACAGCGATTTCCATTTCGCGGGTAATCGTCGTTGCGCCACAATCAAGTGCGCCGCGGAAAATATACGGAAAGCACAAGACGTTATTCACCTGATTCGGGAAGTCAGAACGTCCGGTCGCCATGACAGCGTCATCGCGGACGGCTTTGACCTCTTCCGGCAAAATTTCTGGCGTTGGATTCGCCAATGCCAAAATCAAAGGGCGCGGCGCCATTTGCGTGACCATGTCTTGCTTCAATACGCCTGCAGCAGACAAACCCAGGAAAATATCTGCGCCAGGGATCACATCGCGTAAGCTGCGCGCTGTAGTGTCTTGCGCAAAACGTTCTTTGTCCGGATCCATCAACTCAGCACGGCCTTTATAAACCACACCAGCCAGATCAGTCACAAAAATATTTTCAATTGGAAAACCAAGATCGACGATCAGATCCAAACAAGCTAGCGCAGCAGCGCCAGCACCGGAAACCACCAATTTAGCAGTCTTGATGTCTTTTTGAACAACTTTCAAGCCGTTCATGATTGCTGCACCAACGATAATCGCGGTGCCATGTTGATCATCATGGAAGACGGGGATCTTCATGCGTTCGCGCAGCTTACGCTCGATGTAGAAGCATTCTGGAGCTTTAATATCTTCGAGGTTTATACCACCGAAAGTAGGTTCCAGAGAGGCAATGATATCGACCAGCTTGTCTGGATCAGGCTCATTGATCTCAATATCGAACACATCGATACCAGCAAACTTTTTAAAAAGTACACCCTTACCTTCCATCACTGGCTTGGATGCTAGTGGCCCAATGTTACCCAAGCCCAATACCGCGGTGCCGTTGGTAATCACACCAACCAGATTGCCGCGTGCTGTGTATTTAAACGCAGCGGCCGGGTCAGCAACGATTTCTTCACACGGTGCGGCAACACCCGGAGAATAAGCCAGCGCCAGATCACGTTGATTCGTCAACTGCTTGGTTGGCGTGACGCTGATTTTTCCTGGCGTCGGATGCTCGTGATATTCGAGTGCCGCCTGGCGCAATTGTTGACGTATTTGCTCTTTTTGATCTGCTGACGAATCCATGAGGTAGGCCTTTTTTCTATTTTGCTTACGGAAAACTGAAGTTTGCCTGTGATTCTATCAGAGGGAATCTTCTAACTTTATACGTATTTGTACGACTTCTATGCTTTTAGCGCATAAGGATATACATGATATTATCAAATTAGAAACAAAATATCCCGGAAACAAGCAGTTTGAGATATTGAGATGACGAACAATGTTGATTATGGGCTCGCTTTCAATTACTCAATACACCGCACTTTTACTCAACAGCTCAAACCTTATCGACATTCTGAACGTAAAATAAGTTTTTCTGTCGTATAACTAATTCGGTCTCGACACAGCGACCTCCTTGAGTACAATGTCCGCATGCTCTCAGAATTCGATTTAATTAAGCGCTATTTTGCGCGCCACACAAAGACCGATGAACATCTTGCGCTAGGTATAGGCGATGACTGTGCATTATTAAACATCACACCTGGCATGCAAATGGCGATCTCCAGCGACATGTTGGTGTCTGGACGTCATTTTTTCCCTGATGCGGATCCTTACCTACTAGGACATAAGTGCCTGGCAGTAAATTTATCGGATCTGGCGGCGATGGGAGCAAAACCCATTGGCTTTACGCTCGCATTTTCTTTACCCGAAGCCAATCCTGAATGGCTGGAAAAATTTTCTCAAGGTTTATTTGCGCTCGCCGATCAACACCAATGCCGATTAATTGGCGGTGACACAACGAAAGGACCGCTCAATATTTGCATTACTATTTTTGGCGAATTGCCGCCGACGGCAGCTTTGCGTCGCGATGCCGCCAAAGTTGGAGATGATATCTGGGTCTCTGGCAATCTGGGTGATGCCCGTCTGGCGCTTGCTGGTTACTGGCGCGAGCTGGAACTCAGCCCTGCTGACCAATTGCAAGCAGCAACACGCATGCACCAACCCACCCCACGCATTTCGCTCGGCATCGCATTACGAGGAATCGCTCATGCGGCATTAGACATCTCAGATGGTTTAGTCGGTGATCTGGGTCATATTCTTCATTGTTCGCATGTCGGAGCAAGTTTAGCGATTGATGATATGCCTGCAGGACCGATATTGAAGCAGTTTCCGCAAGCTTTGCGCAGGCAATTCACACTTTCGGGTGGAGATGATTACGAATTGTGCTTTACTGCGCCTGTAGAGAGGCGAACAGACGTTACCGCGGCGGCGGCCTCAGCGAATACCGTGGTCACGCGTATCGGACGCATCGATGCTGAACGTGGCTTACGCTTTCTGGATCAAAATGCCAATCCTGTCAGTCTCTCTTTACAATCTTTCGATCATTTCAAGACACCATGACAAGTCCCGTACCACCGAAAACTTCTAAAATCAATCAAGCCACGGCCCGATTTATGTTCAGCCACCCGGCGCACTTATTGGCTCAAGGGTTTGGTAGTGGCCTTTCCCGTATCATGCCAGGCACCGCAGGTACATTATTGGCTTGGTTGGTATTCGATCTTTTTAGCATACGCTGGCCGGATTTTTTTACTCCAACCAACTGGCTTTGGGTCGTCGTCATTGGTTTTTTTATTGGCGTCTGGGCATGTAAGGTCACTGGAAAAAATATCGGCGTCGCTGACCATGGCAGTATGGTCTGGGATGAGATCATTGCGTTCTGGTTGGTTCTGCTGCTTGTCACCCCGGCCGATCTTAAAACACAACTTTATGCATTCATTGTTTTCCGTTTTTTTGACATGGTGAAACCACCACCGATCCGGTATTTTGACCAACGTTTTAAAGGTGGTTTCGGCGTGATGTTTGATGACATTGTTGCCGCTTTTTTTACCTTGCTTAGCTTTGCTGTATGGCGACATATATGACAAAGACCAGCAAACATGCGATACAAACAAATTTTTCATCAATAACAGACTTTAAATGCTGAGCACATGGTGGTAAAGTAGGTCTGCAATAAAGCCAAAAAGCAGCCAAAAACAGCCAGGGGAGACAACATGCTAAATGCTATTGAACTCGCAATACAGGTAGGTGAAGAACTCAAATCAAAAAAACTCTTGCTGGCAGTTGCTGAATCTTGTACTGGTGGTGGAATTGCCTATGCTGCCACAGAAGTCGCGGGCTCGTCCGAATGGTTTGACTGTGGTTTTGTCAGTTATTCCAATTCATCTAAAACCGAGTTACTGGATATCCCGGCAGCACTGATTGCTCAACATGGTGCTGTTAGCGAAGAGATCGCAGCAGCGATGGCTGAAAGTGCTGTTGCAAACTCGGAAGCCCATGTTTCATTATCAACAACAGGCATTGCAGGCCCTACTGGGGCAGTACCAGGCAAGCCAGTAGGAACTGTGTGCTTTGGCTGGAAAATAGGCGGCGTTACACATACTGAGCGAAGGATATTTTCTGGTGACAGACGGGCTGTTCGCGAACAGACCATTGTCTATGCACTTGATAAATTGTTGCGATATCTTCAGGAATTGTGAGAATCAAGTCCAACAATGAGGTTTTCAGTCCACAACAATTCCGCCTCCAATCGCTGGCTTGAGATCACCGCAACTAAAGTCTCAACGTCCATTTTTTCGGCACAACAATGCTGTTGAAGTAAACAAGGATACCCAAATTTTTTTGCTAATCTCTGGTCTTCATTAACAACTGATCAAGCAAAACCGATTGAATTTTGTCGGTTTTCATTTCCTTGTTCAGTTCTACACGCAATTTCTCACGAACCAAGTCAAACCCCTCCTCGGTGTGAAGGTCATCAGGATCAATTCTTATCATTACAATGGGCAATAATTGCATCAATATGACTTTATTATTATTAAGCCAATCTCTATCTTTTCTTTCGACTTGAATCGTGACTTTGATCCTTATCACGTTATCTTCAACATTGACCACCGTTTCAGGCAATGTCAGATAGGTGGGAGTTTCATTTTCACTCGCAATGACCTTGACATAAAAGATGGCAACAAACACAACGACAAATCCACATAATGCAACGATCGCGGCATAAAAAGCGAAGTTGTCGTTGGCACCTTTTTTCTTGCCTTTGTTAGCTTGTTTGAGATTTTTTGTGTCTGAAATAGATTTCTTTGGCTTGAGCAGTTCAGGAATTTCCTGATTCTTTGCGGGTGCCGTCTGAGCGGCAGGTACATCGGCTGGAACTTGCAGTCCGGGCGTTGGTGGAACTGTTTGATCAGGCAAAGGTGGGGATGGCAGATAGCCCTCAAGCATATCATTACGCGAATCCACATCAAAATCGAGGTCGAAGAAATCCAGCGATTCAGATTTGCCAGATGGCTTTCCCACATCTTCGAAATCCAACTGTGCGCTCAACAAGCTCGCTTTGCTCTTATCATTAGCCATAATGAAAACTCAGGAATTCACTCAACCACGGATTGTAACTCAATAAAGTTACTCAGAAGTAATTTAAAATGACAAAGTATCTACACAATTTAAGGAAAAAATGCTATTTTGAGAAACATTATTGTTGATAATAAACATTAACTATATATCAATAAATATCGGTCGATTTCCTAGCTGGCATAGCTCGTTACAAAGTAGCGATATTATATCCTCTGCGGTTTCGATTATGATGTGCTGTTTTTTTTATTTGCCACGTCATCTCCAATGCATCCCATCCCGCCCTCTTTCGCAAGAAATTCTGCCTTAGACAATATCAAAGGGGTATTGATATTTTTGGTCGTGTTTGGACATTTCATCGAATTGCATATCGCCAGTGATGGTTTTTTACGCCCGATCTGGATCTTTGTGTATGCGTTTCATATGCCAATGTTCGCTTTAGTCTCCGGGATATTTTCTAAAACGATTGTTGACGAAAAACAATCATTGCAATTAATCAAAAATATCGTCGCACCGCTGATTGCCTTTGAACTGATCTATGAATGCACAGAATATCTTCTGGTTGGCAAATTCAGCGTTTACTCCGGCTTAGTCGCTCCCTATTGGATGCTGTGGTATCTGATGAGTTTATTGTCCTGGCGGCTGATGCTACCACTGTTTTTAAGAATGCAATTTCCGGTTGCAATGGCGTTAATTCTGGCTTTGGGGACAAGTTATTCTGAACATGCAGGCTATTTATTAAGCAGTTCTCGCACCTTGTTATTTTTTCCTTACTTTTTGATGGGCGCGGTGATTGGTCCAGGATTATTCTCATCTGAAGAAAATGATAAACGGCTCATCACCATCTCCTTGCTTGTCGTTGTGATGGCAATCTCAAGCATTTTCTTCTTACCGCCGCTGTTCGATTATCGCTGGCTGTACGGCAGTTTTTCATTGAACCGACTCGGGATGGCAAATATGACCGGGACGTTATATCAGATGCTTCAATACGCCGTATCGTCCGTGCTTGGTTTAGCAGTACTGTACTTGCTGAGCCGCAAAGACCTGGGATTGTCCAGAATAGGTAAGCAATCGATGTATGTGTTTTTGTGGCATGGCATGACCTTAATTATTTTGCAGCAAAGTGGTATTTTGCCCACCATATTGCGAATGGAGCCGGCAGCCAGATTATCGATTTCCTTACTAAGTAGCGCGGTAATCGTGTACCTGACGGCGCACCCCTACTGCGAACTTCTGACGCAGAAAATAATATTAAAACCCATGGCTGCATTGCTAACAGGGCGCACGAAAAAGCTCGCCTTGCCAGCACCCGAAACGCTGCCCAAAAAAACGATAGCTACTGAATAATTTTTGCTGAGAGTTGCCGCTTGTGACTTTTTAAATGAATAAGATAAAACGCCCTGATTTAAAAAATTTTATTTCTGAAACCAGCGCGTTTTATTTTGAGATATTAGTGATCAATCATCAGTTTGAAATGCGCCGTCTGTTACTTCGTTTGGATATTATCAACATCAAATTGCTGCGGATTCTTGCCGTGTATGCCGCTATAAAATTTCTTAATCTCTTCCATGTCGGCGAGCAGGTCACCCGTTGGCATAAACATCTTTCCTATGCCGGCAGTTTTAAGAGAAAAATCAAGATATCCTAGTGCAATCGGGACACCAGCACCCAAAGCAATATAGTAAAACCCGGTTTTCCAGTGCGTCACCCTTCCGCGCGTCCCTTCAGGTGGGACAATAACCGTCAATCTTTGATTGGCATTAAATGCATCAACCGTACTTTGAACCAGATTGCCTGACCTGCTACGATCGACCGCAATTCCACCCAGCCAGTGCATGATATGACCGAAGATTGGTGGAAATAAACTCGCCTTTCCCATCCAATAAACACGCAAGCGCAACGCAAAACAAACCATCAAGGTGTAGGGAAAATCCCAGTTGCTTGTATGTGGTGCCGCAATCAGCACATACTTTTGCTCGCTTGGTGCCTGACCTTCAATGCGCCATCCGAGCAAGCGCAACATAGCGACGGAAATCCAGCGCGCCAGAGAATTAATCAACGGGGTTTCAAAAATAGTTAAATGCATGCCGTAAGTCTTTGATATAAAAAGATAAATTCACTCCCCTTCAGAGCGAGACGGCATTATAGGGAGATATCTTAAAAGGGGGAAATTTTTCTTTAGTACGGCCGGACTATTTTTACCGATAAACCTAAATTTATCGGCAGAATAAAAATCACACCAATAGAAAAAACGAGCAAAAAACGATCAGAAGTTTATTTTTATTGATGTATCCAGCTCAGTATTTCTTCCCACTGGAGCAGATCCTTCTCTACTCGTGACGGAGCCACATCCCACAGCGTGGCACCATGGGCAGCGAGCTGGACATAATTCTGGGTATCACGCAAATAACCTAGTACTGGCAAATCTAATTGCTGCACATAGTGAGTAAGTTGATCAGCGGCGCGACTACGGGCATTGACTCGCATACCCAAAATACCGACTTCGCATTTTTGCTCGCGTTTCGCGAGCTTTTTAAAAAATTCTTCGGTAGCGAGAATATCAAAAATAGATGGTTGCAAGGGCACAACCACTTTATCAGCGAGTTTTAGCACTGCATCAAGTTTATTACCTTTGAGCCCCGCTGGCGTGTCCAATACCACATGCGTAGTACCTTTAGGAGGTTTAGCAATCGCATTGGCATCAATCTCCCAAGCAGAAATAGAGGGGAAATGGTCTGGTCGTAATGCCAACCACGTGCGGGAAGATTGCTGGACATCAATGTCACCCAGCATCACTTTGTGTCCTTGGGCGGCAAAATAACCTGCAAGGTTAGTTGCAAACGTACTTTTACCTACGCCACCTTTAGGATTTGCGACAACTATGACTGGCATACGAACTTTCCCCACACAAGTTGAAATCAGATATAAAAATTTACATGTATTCAGCTTGACTTAAAAAGCGCCTGTTTGCAACGTCACTCGACCAGATATAGGTCTGCCACGTTGCGTGGTCAGCGTATTTTGTTAGTTTTGTTCAGCAACCAATAACGCCATTTGATCAGCATTGAGATAACACCATTCACCTTCTTGTAAATTCAGTGAGCTCAACTTGAGTTGCCCGATCGCTGTGCGTTGCAGGGCAGCGCAATGGTTACCCGCAGCAGCCAGCATACGCTTGACCTGATGATATTTGCCTTGTTCTAAGACGATTTCTATCTGATGCGTATCCAATTGGCGACACCATAGCGCTGCTAAAGGGGCTGGCTCATCGTGCAATTGCACACCGCCCAACAAAGCATTCACAAGTTCCGTGGTTACCGGTTCTGCCGTGGTGGCTTGATAAACTTTTGGAATGTGCCGTTTAGGTGAAGACTGCGCGTGGATAAACGGACCATCATCCGACATCAATAACATTCCAGTTGTATCATGGTCTAATCGACCAACTGGCTGCACATCACGCCAGGTAAATTGTTCTGGTAACAAAGTTAACACGCCGGGATGGTGGCTAGGTTTTCGGGAACACTCAAAATTCGCGGGTTTATAGAGAGCAATATAAATATGCTCACGATATTCCCAATCTTCATCAAAAATACGAAATACCAAACCTTCCGTCTCAACGGCGCGTTTGTAGTCATCAACGACTTCGCCAGCGATACTGACTTCGCCATCGGAAACCAGCTCACGACAATACTTGCGTGAACCAAAGCCCTGCGATTGCAGGATACGATCTAAGGATAATTTACTCATACTGCAACTTTAGCAGAACAAGCCCGCGCAAGGCTAGCCTGCGACAGCCAAATCAATGCAAGCAATCAGAATAAGTACATCAATGACATTAGCTCTGCTCATCCGCAACTTTTGCAACACGGGGCAGCAAAATAGTAAAAATTGTTCCTTTACCAACGATGCTATCGACTGAAATATCTCCGCCAAGTACATCTTTAATAAGGTTATAAACTATATTGAGGCCTAAGCCGCTACCACCTTGTCCTAGCCGGGTTGTAAAGAAAGGATCAAAAATTCGTCCTAAATTCACAGGAGGTATTCCTTTGCCATTATCTTTAACGATAATTTCAATACGATCAACATCAAAAAAACGTGCGCTGATCGTCACTGTTCCTCTGCCATCGCCCCCAAATGCATGAATGAATGCATTGTTAATCAGATTGGTCATGACTTGTCCCATCGCACCTGGGTAGCTATCCATCATCATTTTTTCAGGAATATCCGAGACCACTTCATGCTTGGTTTTGCGGATCATAGGACCCAGGGTAAGGATCAGCTCGCTCACCATTTCATGCAGGGCGAAAACGCGTCGATTGGCACTGGTACGATCGACTGCCACTTGCTTAAAACTAGTGACTAATTCAGAAGCTTTGCTGAGGTTACGTAGCAACAAATCCGTACCCATTCTGGCATTTTTTAAATACTCTTCTAATACAGATTTACGTAAACCTTGACTGAACTGCTGCAAAATATCATCAGTCTGTTCTTGTAAAGTACTGGCAACAGTGACACTGGTACCAATTGGTGTATTAAGCTCATGCGCAACACCTGCCACCAATGAGCCAAGGGCTGCCATTTTTTCGGTACGTAATAGTTCTTGTTGCGCACGCTGCAAGTTCTCAAGCACTACGGTGAGTTCGTTATTTGCCTCTTCCAACTCATGCGTGCGCTCTGACACGCGACGTTCCAGCGTCACATTCATGTTGAGAATATCTTTTTCGTTCTGGCGCTTTTCGGTAATGTCTTCCTGCACAAGTATCAGCAATGGCTCGTCACCAACCCGGATTAAACGCCCTGATATCTGACACAACAGGGTTTTATCCTCAACCCCACATCGTAGCCACGCCTCAAACGCCTGCAACTCGCCATTCCGCTCAAGCAGACGCAAGATTTGTGCGTAATCATCAGGATTGCGCCATAAGTTTGCCTGCATTTCCAAATCACTGAGTATAGTCTCAGCAGACCACGCAAACTGTCTTACCCACGCATCATTGACGTCGACCACACGGTACTGATTGTTTTTTCTTAAAACACTCATCGCTACCGGAGATGCCTGGAAAATTCCTATGAACTTTTCTTCAGTGTCGCGTAGCGCTTGTTCAATTCGCAAGCGCTCTTTGAGCTCTTGTTGCAAGACAATGTTTTGCTGCTCTCGCTCTGAAATAAGTTGCCCGAGATTGAGCCGCATTTGATTAAGACCTGAGGCTAAATTACCAATCTCATCCTGACGCTGTAAAACTAAAGGCTCATCCAATTTTCCACTGGCGAGCTTTGCCGTAGCGGCTTGTAGTATTTGAATAGGACGGACAATCCGTCGGTCAAATAAAAACCAGATCAATACAAACGAGAACATAACCTGAGCGACAAGACCCGCGCCCAGTTTGAAAATATCATCTAACAAATCCCGATTGACGTGCTCAGTCGTCATTTCGAGAGTCACTTTACCAATGATTTTGTTTTCGAGGTATATCGGCCGTTCTTCTTTCAAGGTATTGATACCTTGTTTATGCACTTTGTCACTACGAACAAAAATGTTACCGGATTCATCCTTCACAACCAGACTGATAACGTCACGATTTCGCATGACAGCCTGCACAAATTGCTTACTGACATCTTTATCTACATTCCAAAGAGGAACCTCCATCGCCTTGGATAACATATCTGCATTTTGTACCAAAGGTGTGCGTATGCGCAGTTGCAATTCACGCTCATATCTGGCCACCGTCATGAAATAGCCAAACACCATCGCTGGCAACAAAATACCAAGTGCTACCCCTAATATGGAGATCTGTCTTAATGAAAGTTTCCGCAAAATTAACCTCAACCTGGAAACCTGGGAATTATTTAGATTGCTGCTTGCGCCACAATTGAATATTCGATGTGACTAATTTACTCATCAAACCACGTTTGTCGAGGGCATATAAAGCTTTGGAAATACGACCTCGCATTTCTGGCGTATTGCAAGGAGATTTGTACGACATTGTCAAATATAAATTTTCATTAGCAACCGCTGTAGGTAAAGTTTTTACATCATTCATATTTAATTTTGCAACATAAGCCAAACCTGGATCTTCTTCGTAAATCAGGTAATCTGCCCGTGATAAATTGAGCATGGCTAATGCTTGCTCAAGGCTAGATACGGTAACAATTTTAAGAGACTCTTTTGCATAGCGATCAAAATCTTCGCCAAAGCTATTATTTATAACGGTAATTCCATTTTTGCCAACCAGATCGCTCCATTTACGGTAGACCAACTTACTATTTTTCTTAGTCCAGATAGCGGTTCTGGTTTCACGAAATGCCGGATAAAAATAATCCATGTAATCAAGGCGCGGAATCGTAAAGAATGCACCTGCAATTAAATCCACATGACCTAATTTGACCTCTTCTTGCACCCTCGCCCATGGCCCAAGATACTTGACCTCAATAGGTATGCCTATCTCTTTCGACAACGCTTGCATCAATTCTGCGTTCGCCCCGATCAAGTGCGTCTCATCCTGTGCATCACGCCATAAAAAAGGAGGATATTCTGGATTTCCCGTCGCAAGCAATTTTTTACAGGTCTCCTGAGCCTGTGTGGAACTAACAAGCAACTGCGCAGCTATCAGAAAAAAGGTGCTGACTACATATGACAACCTGCCTGCTTTTATATAAGGCTTCATTGCAACACCCCTTTATTAGGATAAAAAAATTTTATTCAGTCTAACGCCGGAATAGTCGCGAGGCAAGATGACAATTTCAAATGAAAAAATACAGGAAGGCAATCATACATTCAAGCAACACGCTCTTCAAAATACCCAAACCCTTCGTAGCAAATAGATATTAGTTAGTTACTGACAGTAGATTAGTGCGCCCCCCAAAAAAACCGTTTTCATGGTATCGGGAGATTCTGTATTCATGAAAATAAAAAAAACCCGCCGAAGCGGGTCTCTTGTGTCCGTGCTTTAAATTCAAAAAGCAAAAAATTACATCTTGGCTTGAATTAATTTACCTAATTTTTCTATGCCTTCGTTGATGCGTTCTGGTGACACGGTTACAAAAGACAAGCGAAGTGTGTTTTTCTCAGCTTCATTTGCATAAAATGGGCCGCCAGGAACGAAGGCGATATTATGTTGAATTGCCTCGTCAAGCAATACTTTGCTGTCGATGTGCTTAGGTAAAGTTACCCAGATAAACATACCGCCCTCTGGACGAGTCCAGGTGACGCCGTCAGGGAAAAATTTCGTCATTGCATCAAGCATAACATTGCATTGACGCGCATAGAATGTGCGAATTGTTGGAATGTGTTCGCCAAGAAAACCATCCTTGATCACTTCATACACGACCATTTGCGTCAGTTGTGCCGTATGCAAATCCGCTGCTTGTTTAGCTTGTTCTAATTTACGAATCAGTGGAACTGGACCGACTACATACCCCAAACGAATGCCTGGCGTTAATACTTTCGAGAACGAGCCCATATAAATCACGCCATTTGGATTCATGTTCAGCATTTTTGGCAAAGGTTCGCCGCTGTAGCACAAATCGCCATAGGGATTATCTTCGATCAGCGGAATACCCATGCGTGCGCAAGTCTCGACCAATTCCATGCGACGTTCTATCGACAAGGTGCGGCCAGTCGGGTTTTGGAAGTTAGGCAAGGCATACATCAAACGTGCGCCCTCACCTTTAGCGGCAACGGATGAAGGAATCAGACCATGTTCATCCGTATCAACCGATTCAAATTGTGGTTGATACACAGAGAATGCTTGCAAAGCACCGAGGTAACTTGGTGTTTCGACCAAAATTTTGCTACCTTCATCGACCAATACTTTGCCCAACAAATCCAGACCTTGTTGCGAACCGGATACCATCAAAATTTGCTCTGGCAAAATTTTGCAATCTGCCGTCGACAACGAGGATGCGATAAATTCTCGCAAAGGCGCGTAGCCATCGGTAGGGCCATACTGCAATGCCGTTTTACCTTGTTCCGACAACACTTTGTCAAACGCTGCTTTCATCCGTTCAACCGGGAAAGTTTCAGGTGATGGCAAACCACCAGCAAAAGAAATGACTTCCGGACGCATGGTCACTTTTAAAATCTCTCGAATGACGGAGCTTTGCAGTTGCTCGGCGCGTTCTGAGAATTTCCAATTGATAGGGGTAGGATTTTCAAGTTTCATGCTGGTCTCACTGTAAGTCATGCCATGTCTGGCAAAATATAGTTATCGTTCATACTGAGGCAAATGTCTTGCAATTGCCTCATTCATGTTTAGTGCCAATGTGGTGTTGAATCTGATCAGGCAAGTTCCACAATCATTTCGATTTCCACGCAAGCACCCATAGGGATTTGTGCCACGCCAAATGCGGAACGTGCATGCTTGCCTTGGTCACCAAATACCTCAGCGATCAATTCAGACGCACCGTTAGTGACCAGGTGCTGTTCAGTAAAGTCTGACGTAGAATTGACCAGACTCATCAGTTTCACAATGCGCTTGACACGATTCAGGTCACCTCCACATGCCGCTTCCAAAGTTGCCATCAGGTCAATCGCCACTGCACGGGCTGCCAATTTACCTTCTTCAGTACTAATATTTTTACCTAATTGACCAACCCAGACTTTGCCGTCTTTTTTGGCGATATGACCGGAAAGAAACACGGTATTACCGCTCTGCACATACATCACGTAGGCAGCTGCTGGTGCCGCAACGGCAGGCAATTCAATATTCAGTGCTTGGAGTTTTTCGTAAAAAGACATGGTCATTCCAAAAAAAGTGGTGGCACAGCCAACCGGAGTGATGAAAACAAATACGCAGTAATCACACAATCCTCTAAGGCAAAGTGAGACAAACGCAGATGTTACGCATAGCGCTCTATTGTATGCCTGCCATTGCCCGATTCATACCCCCAAATTCAAGTGGTCTTATTGATTTTATTTGGTTGGGTTCAATTTTTATCATGTTCTAACGATGAATCTTCATTTGCCGCCCAAGACCAACTGTTATGATCACCGCTACAGCAAATAGCATATTGATCAGATTCAAGGACTCGCCGACAATCACTGCTGCCCCTAACAGACTCATAAACGGCTGTAACAATTGCACCTGCCCCACCCGGGCGATGCCACCAGTTGCCAGTCCTTTATACCAAAATAAAAAACCGATAAACATAGAAAACACCGACACATAGGCAAATCCACCCCAGGCCGCAGGTGATGCTTGTAATCCATATTGAAAGTAACTCCAGATACTCAGACTCAGCGTCACAGGAAAAATCAAGATGAGCGCCCACGCAATGACTTGCAAACCACCCATGCTCTGCGCCAATCTGCCACCTTCCGCATAACCCATCGCCGCCAGAACCACCGCCCCAAACAGCGCTAAATCTGCCCATTGCAAACGACCAGCACCTTGCATCAGCGCAAATACCATGACCAAACCGCTGCCTAACGCCGCCATTAACCAAAATCCTAACGATGGCCGCTCATGGAAACGTAAAGCAGCAAACAAAGCAGTCGCCAGCGGCAGAATTCCCAGCACAACCGCGCCATGCGCAGCGGGCACCTGATGCATGGCGAAGGTGCTTAACAAAGGAAAGCCCAAAACAACGCCGCAGGCTGTGATGAATAATGGTTTCAACTCTGATCGTTGCGGTAAACGTGCTTTTTGCAACCACATCATCAAGCTAGCCAACACTGCCGCTACAACAGCACGTCCCATCGACACAAACATGGGATTCAATTCTGCAACAGCAAGTCGTGTGAACGGCAAAGTCAGACTAAAAATGGCGACACCCACAAAACCCAGCCACATGCCTTTGATTTCCAGCTTTTGTTGCTCCAACGCGATGGCGCTCATGGTTTTTTCCAATGCAATTCGATGTCGGGTTCAGAAAGTGTGGTTATAGACTAAACATCCAAAACGCAGTCAATGCCAGCGATATTCCCATGCACAGGTTAAAGCGGCGCAAGCGCTGTCCTACCGACAACCAATGACGTAATTTATCGCCCATCCATGCCCAGGTCAGCAAACTCAATGCACTAGGCAAAGCAAAGCCCAGGCTCATCCATCCCATACGTGCAAAAAAATCGCTTTGTCCTATTGCATAGGTTGAGGTTGCAGCCACCAACATCATCCATGCTTTCGGATTCACCATCTGAAATGCGGCAGCCTGTTTGACACCCAACGGTTGCATACTCTTACTGTCCGATAAGGTGGCAGAAAAACACAAACGCCAGGCGAGCCACAACAGATAACCATTGCCGGCAATTTTCATCAGCAATACCAACTGTGGATGGCCTGCCAGCACTGTAGCGCCACCAAGGCCAATCGCCCACATCATCAACACAAACCCCAACGGTACACCCATCACCTGCGGCAATGCCGCGCGCAATCCGTGATTAACGCCAGTGGTTGCAGCAATCGCCACATTCGGGCCGGGTGTAAAAGAACCTATCCAGGCAAAGATAGAAAAAGCAATAAATTCGGTAAATGGCATGTGGTCTCCTGCTTCCTGCCGTCGATACAAATACAATAAAGCAGTGTATCTGGCGCGTTCTATTTCTAAATGATGTTAAATCTGAATCGTGAATGTAATCTAAAAAAGTATGTGCTTTGACGGCAAAGTCATTCTCAGAATTGCACTCTTTTTCATCAGCGTTTATGCTATCCTAAACGCAAAAACCAATACAGTACCAATACACTAAAAACGATAATTTCCACACTGTTCTGGTAAATTCTCCAATACACACTAAAAACAACGAAGAAAAAATCATGCAAACGCCCACCTTTTATATTTCGCGTGATTCCGGTGATTCTCTGGTCGAGCAAATTGTGGCTGCAGTCGCCAACCGTATCGACGACAAATTGCTGCGTACCGGTGCGCGCATGCCTTCGATACGGCAATTTGCTGATGAACAGCATGTATCACGTTTCACGGTGGTCGAAGCCTATGACAGGTTAGTTGCCAAGGGATATCTGGAATCACGTCGCGGTGCAGGTTTTTTTGTCCGTGAGCGTGCGTCAATGCTAAGTAATGCCCCCGTCGCAACGCATGCTGCAACTGGCTCGCAACAAATGGATGTGGTGTGGCTGGTGCGCAATATGTTTCGTCAACTACCACCGCAAAAAATGCCGGGCTCCGGCGTGTTACCACATGATTGGCTTGATGGTGAACTGGTCGCTAACGGCTTACGGGCGATCAGTCGTCTGAATCAAAACTTGTTGCTGCACTACGGCACACCGCAAGGGTTTCTACCGCTACGTCAGCAATTGCAACTCAAGTTAGCTGAACTGGAAATCGCCGCCGCCCCAGAACAAATTGTGATGACGACTGGCGTGACACAAGCATTGGATCTCGTTGCGCGTGAATTTACACGTCCTGGCGATACCATTTTTGTCGATGACCCGGCGTGGTTTTTGATGTTTGGATCGTTTGCAATACTTGGTGCCAAAGTGATTGGCATACCGCGTCTTCATGATGGACCCGATGTCGCTAAATTGGCAGAACTGGCTGCGATACATAAGCCAAAGTTATACATCATCAACTCAGTCATGCACAATCCGACCTCGACTTCATTGTCAGCGGCCAAAGCATTTCAAGTGTTGAAGACTGCGGAGTTACATGACTTCATTGTGGTGGAAGACGATATTTACTGTGATATGCATCCCGGCAGTGCCGTGCAATCAGCGACCCGTATTGCTGCGCTGGATCAGTTGAACCGTGTCATTTATCTGGGCGGATTTTCTAAAACGCTTGCCGCCAATTTGCGCGTCGGTTTTATTGCGACTTCAGCGGAACTGGCTATCCGATTATCTGATCGCAAGATGCTATCAACACTCACGACAACGGAAATCGGCGAACGTGTCGTCTACAAAATTCTCTCCGAAGGTCACTATCGCAAACATGTTGATCGCATCCGTGTGAAGCTCGATGGTGTCAGAGATGACATCACCAAGCGACTTGAACATATCGGCATCAAAGTCGATTACCGTACTCCGGCAGGGATGTTTTTGTGGACAGAAACTGGTGTGGATACCAACAAGCTTACTGAGAAAGCCCTTGAGCAAGGGTATCTGCTGGCACCCGGGAGTTTATTCTCCCCCCACCAGGCACCGTCGACTAAAATGCGTATCAACATTGCTGCGATGTCAGATGCAGGCGTGTGGGACTTTTTGACAAAAGAACTGCGCTAAAAAAATTTTAACCAAGTGCGTGATATAGAACAATTTAAGCAACCATAAAAGTCGACACTTTACCCTTGCCACGAGCATCGCCAGCGCGATGCAACAAGGCCGAAACGTTGTCACCTTCGCGCATCGTTGCCACTCCTATCGTGGCATCAATTTTGATTTCTTTACCGGATACCGTCACAGGCATCGATACAACGGTGGTACGGGTGCGTCCGGCAATTTTTTCCGCATCGTTTGCCGCCGCTTCTGGCAGTAAAACACAAAACTCATCACTGCCATAACGCGCCAGATTATCGTAAGAACGCATGACGCGTTTGATACGACGAGTCACCTCAACCAGGATAATATCCGCAGTCTCCGGACCATATTCGTCATTGATTTTTTTAAAATCTGCAACATCCAGCACTAACATTGACATCGGTTTTGTCAAACGCGTATGACGTTGTAATTCAGCTTCGGCAATTCGCATAAATTCACGCCAATTTGCAACACCCGTTACCGGATCAATACTTGCCTGACGCGCCAGCTCTTGCTCTGCACTTAACAACTTACGACGATAGCGATGTACATAGCTGGCAATGGCATGCCCAGTCACAGCACTCGCTGGCAACATCATTGCAACGCCAAGCGAATACCCATAATACGGTGCATGCTTGTAGACCATCAGTAGCAGTGAAGCAATGACAAAACTCACCACTGGCACACGCAACATCTTAAGAGGCAATGGCACAACGATGAAGGTCATCAGGCAACCCCAGATATCGATCAGGTAATGCCCGAAATAATCTCTTGGCATGCAGGCGTTACTGCCCAATTGCATCAGCATGACCAACACCACCCAACGGAGTAAATATTTATCAATGACAGGCGCTGTACCCAACACCTTCAATTGCTGTAAAAACCACCAGGAAAAGGCCAAAACCAGACCCCGCATCGCCAGCATAACCGCCGATATCAAAGAAAATTCGTGGAACAACAAGTCGATAAAGCTGAGTGGCAACAGAGACCACATCAATACACTCACTACCAGACGAGTCTGCGCCCGGTCCTGACTCTGGAAATATGCACGGTATTGTTCGTCAGGAATTTCTTGATACGTCGTTTGCATTTTTCAATACCTATCGTGTTCAGGTTTTATTATTAAAAAAACATTATTCCGAACTATATCACTAGACACGCTCAAATCCCAATGTTTGTCAGGCTTGCAGCAAATTCGCTCCGGTAATGATGTGCCTCATTCATTAGACTAACTCACGAATCACAGATATTCTGGTAGCGCATTTGGGTATTTTGGATAGAAAATTGTGGTTTTTTAGGATGAAAGCACATATCTATGCTACATTCTCATCCACCTTTTTACGCGCTCACTATGCACATTATGCCCTCCACATCGCTACTTGCTGATATTTTTACAGGTTTTTTACCTGTTTTCAGCAACGACGTGCATTGTTGTTGCTGTTGAGTCTGCATTATCTGTTGCCGATTAACGTCTTTGATCATTTTCAGTTTCCCTCAGTTAATCGCGCGCACCAAGTTCTTTCAATCTCATACTTTTTTCATTGTTAAACTAAGATGGACATACTTCTTTACGATAACTGGGAGCGCCGTCTGCGCCCTTTCACACCTTTGCGTAATGATTGGGTCGGCTTGTATTGCTGCGGCCCTACCGTGTATGACTACGCCCATATAGGCAATTTGCGTACCTATCTGTTTGAGGACCTGCTACGCCGGACGCTGGAATGGAACGGTCATACAGTCCGTCACGTCATTAACATCACAGACGTCGGTCATCTGGTCTCAGATGGCGATGACGGTGAAGATAAAATGGAAAAAGGCAGTCGCAAAGCCGGTGAATCAGCGTGGCAAATCGCTGAGCGTTTCACGATTGCCTTTAAACAAGACTTGCAGCGTTTAAATGTCCTCGAGCCAAGCATCTGGTGCAAAGCAACGGACCATATTGCGGAGCAAATCGATTTTATTTCTTGTATCGAAAGTAAAGGCTTTACGTATCGCACCAGCGACGGGATTTATTTTGATACCAGCAAGCAAGATGACTACGGCTACCTCGCCCGTATCAAACGCGACGCCATCAAAGCTGGTAGCCGTGTTGAACTTGGCGAAAAACGCAATGCGACAGATTTTGCCTTGTGGAAATTTAGTCCAGAAAACGAGCAGCGCCAGATGGAATGGGATAGCCCATGGGGCCGCGGTTTCCCGGGCTGGCATATTGAATGCTCGGCGATGTCAGCTAAATACCTGACACCGTGGTTCGATATCCATTGCGGTGGCGAAGATCATATTTCTATTCATCACAGCAATGAAATTGCGCAGAACCAGGCTTGCCACGGCACACGCCTGGCAAACTTCTGGATGCACGGTTATTTCTTGCAAATTGATTCTGGCAAGATGTCCAAATCTAGTGGTGATTTCCTGCGCTTACAAACTTTGCTGGACCAACACATCGATCCGCTTGCCTATCGCTATCTGTGCCTGACCGCGCACTACCGCAGCCAAATGCAATTCAGCTTTGAAGCTTTACAAGCAGCACAAACCGCTCTACAACGTTTGCGCGATACCTTCTACGCCTGGCCGGCTGGCGGCAGCGTCAATGCGGAGTTCAAAGAAAAATTCACGACTTTTGTGAACGAAGATTTGAACGTGCCACGTGCGCTGGCATTGGTCTGGGAAATGTTGAAAGCAGACATTTCTGATGCCGATAAAAAAGCAACTGTTGCGGAGTTCGATAATATTTTCGGCTTAGGTCTGGCTAAGTGGGTTCCTCAGGTATTAGAAGTGCCAGCCGAAGTACAAGCACTGGCAGAGCAACGTCAGGCGGCGCGCACAGCTAAAAACTGGGCAGAAGCCGATCGCTTGCGCGCCGCATTGCATGCACTGGGATTTGAAGTCGAAGACAAAGCTGGCAGCATGAATTTCAAACGCTTGTAATCCAAGCGCCAGCTCCGTATCGATAAAGCGCCGCGACTGAAAAGTCCGGCGTTTTTTTACGTCAACAAGCAAGGTTTATTACATCGAAAAACTTGAAATCTCGCACTACGTCCCCACTTCGGGAGAGCTAGTTTTTTGATTCACATTTAATCCATTTGATTCAACTTAATTAAAACGACCTTCCTAACCTAATTTCCGAGAAAAAACATGTCAGAAAAACAAACTCTGGGCTTTCAGGCCGAAGTCAAACAATTACTGCAATTGATGATTCACTCCTTGTACTCCAACAAGGAAATCTTCTTGCGCGAGTTAATCTCCAATGCATCGGACGCCTCCGACAAACTGCGTTTTGAAGCGATCAATAACGCTGCATTGTTTGAAAACGACACTGAGCTGCAAATCAAAGTGACCTTCGATAAGGCAGCACGTACCATCACCATTTCTGATAATGGTATCGGTATGAGCAAAGCCGATGCAATCGAACATCTGGGTACCATCGCTAAATCTGGCACCAAAGAATTTTTCGGCAAACTGTCTGGCGATCAACAAAAAGATGCTGCCATGATTGGTCAGTTCGGTGTTGGTTTCTACTCTGGCTTTATCGTTGCTGACCGCATCACTGTTGAGTCTCGTCGCGCTGGCGCCGCCAGTACAGAAGGTGTACGTTGGGAATCCGAAGGCGCGGGTGACTTCAGCGTTGAAGACATCACTAAAGCAGGCCGCGGTACAGACATCATTTTGCACCTGCGCGAAGGTGAAGATGATTTCCTGTCTGCCTGGAAGCTTAAGTCTGTTATCCGCACTTATTCCGACCATATCTCTCTGCCTATCAAAATGCAAAAAGAGGAATGGGATGAGGAGAAAAAGGAACAGGTTCTCAAAGATGAATTTGAGACAGTGAACCAAGCCAGTGCATTGTGGGCACGCAGCAAATCAGAGATCACGCCTGAACAATACGAAGAGTTTTACAAGCACGTTTCCCATGACTACAGCGCACCACTGACGCACACGCACAACCGCGTTGAAGGTCGTAGCGACTACACGCAATTATTGTACATTCCAGCGCGCGCACCATTCGATCTGTGGGATCGCAACAAGCGTGGCGGCATCAAGCTTTACGTCAAACGTGTATTCATCATGGACGATGCAGAACAATTGATGCCAGTGTATCTGCGCTTCGTCAAAGGTGTGATTGACTCCAACGACCTGCCACTGAACGTGTCCCGTGAAATTTTGCAAGAAAGCCGCGACATCAAAGCAATACGTGATGGCTCCACCAAGCGCGTGCTTGGTATGTTGGAAGATTTAGCGAATGCAGAAGGCGAAGAAGCCTCTGCAAAACACGAAAAATACGCGACATTCTGGAAAGAATTCGGTCAGGTATTAAAAGAAGGTATCGGCGAAGACGCAACCAACAAAGATCGCATCGCTAAGCTGTTGCGCTTTGCTTCTACGCATAACGACAGCGATGTGCAAAACGTGTCATTGGCTGACTATCTGGCACGCGCCAAAGAAGGTCAGGACAAGATCTACTACGTCACGGCAGAGAGCTATGCGACAGCGAAAAACAGTCCACATTTAGAAATTTTCCGCAAAAAAGGCGTCGAAGTCTTATTGCTGACGGATCGTGTTGATGAATGGATGCTGTCTTTCCTGAGCGAATTCGAAGGCAAAGAATTGGCATCTGTAGCGAAAGGTGGTCTGGATCTTGGCACATTGGAAGATGAGGCTGAGAAAAAACACCACGCAGAAACTGAAACCGAGTTCAAAGATTTGGTCGAAAAAATGAAAACTGCGCTGGGTGACAAAGCCAAAGATGTACGTGTGACTTTCCGTTTGACGGATTCACCGGCATGTCTGGTTGCCGACGAACACGATTTGTCTGGCAATCTGGCGCGCATGTTGAAAGCAGCAGGTCAGGCCGCACCAGAATCGAAACCAATTCTGGAAATCAACCCAGATCATCCTTTGCTGCAAAAACTGAAATACGAAGAAGCCAAATTCAGTGATTGGTCACACATTTTGTTTGATCAGGCTTTGCTTGCAGAAGGCGGCACGCTGGCGGATCCAAGCAGCTTCGTAAAACGTTTGAATGAAATGCTGTTGAGTAAGTAAATGAACGGCAAACAATCGGCTGCTGATTTCAACACAGCCGTAAAATGAGAAAGCCCGGAGACAGAAATTGTCCCCGGGCTTTTTTTCAGGCTAGCAAGAGAAAGGAAATAGGCGTTGGTTTAGGTGACTCACTATTTACTGTCTCTCTGAGCATCTTACAATTTATTCACTCACTTCAACAACGCGGCCGTTCAGTGGTTGCACAGGACGTGCATTCATTTTGTACATTTTTTTGAATGATGCGATCTGCGCTTTGGAAATCTCTACTGGTTGCTTCAGTACGTGCCAGCGAACGCCATCGCTACATGGTGGTGTCGTTAAAGAGCCCATGAATTTGTAGTAAGCGAGGTTACTTGGTAAAACTTTGGATGGATCAAAACTTGCTAAACTCGTTGGCGTACCTTCTGCTGGAAGCGCAGAAAATATTGGAGCCAGCGTCGCATTTTCTTTGCCAGCTTTAAACAGGACCGCAACGACAAATAATTTGCCGTCTGCATTTTTGTGAACAAAGTGCGCCACCATTGGGTAATTAACGCCATCAATTTTTTCTTCACTTGGTGTGTGGAAATGGAATTGCAATAGCGCCGCTCCGTCAATACCAACTTTCAAGCTGCTGCCTGCTGGTAAATTAATCTGGATTGTATGACCATTATTAACGACCTCTGCTGTCCCGGATTTATAAGAAAAATCGAGTGCTGGCAAGGCAGCTTTTGTCACTTTTGATTTAA
This sequence comes from Undibacterium sp. Ji67W, assembly GCA_049340365.1. GTDB lineage: Bacteria > Pseudomonadota > Gammaproteobacteria > Burkholderiales > Burkholderiaceae_D > Undibacterium. Next base: position 25,616 of record JBMPOY010000011.1, read on the forward strand.
CGATATCAATCGGAGATTGCTCTTTACTAATTTTGCAAGCAGAGTTGGCGTCGTCCAGTTCCGCCCACTTAGCCGGAGCAGTTTTACCGTCGTAACTCCAATGTGCAGGAGCACCTTTGTCTGATGCATTTGCCATACCAAATGACAGTGCGAACGCAGCGCAAGTCATCGAAACGATTAATTTTTTATTCATTTTCAATCTCCATTAAAAATAGGGGTACAACATACCTTCAGCTAAAAACACCAATGCAAGATCAGCGTGTTCAATTTCTAAAAATCAACTTGGAAGCACATCGGGAATAACGATTTTCAAATATAACAATGTTTATACCTGATTACTATTTCTGAACCGTGACTTCCAAACAATTTTTTCAAAAAGTTTTGTATTGTACATTATTGTAGCTATTTTAATGCTATTTTTATAATTTATTTATTCTTTAATAATTTGAAATAATACATAAGAGAGTGTTATTCAACTAAGCTTATTTCAATTGCTATCATATTGCGTTTTTTTGTTACTGTTCGGCGCACTGCTCAGGCGCATTCATCGTCACAGAAAACATAAAATCGACACGTCAGAAAATCTCGATATCAAAAAAGGATGCAAAAATGGCTCAAATCAATGGAAGCTTTGAAGTAAAACTAGTGCCACAACCAGTTGCAGCAGGCACAGAGAGCGCGATACTGGGACGCATGAGCATAGCAAAGCAATTTTATGGTGAGCTTAACGCACACAGCCTTGGAGAGATGTTGGCGTCGCGCTCTGTAACGCCCGGTTCTGCAGGATATGTGGCAATGGAACGCGTTACGGGAACGTTACTCGGAAAGAAAGGTAGCTTTGTACTCATGCATCTGGGTAGCATGCAGAGTGGAGCCTCTGAATTAAAAATCCAGGTCGTACCGGATTCCGGCAGTGAAGAATTGATTGGCCTCAGCGGATTGATGCAGATAGAAATAAAAGACGGTCAGCATTTTTATACATTTGATTTTTCATTACCTGGAAGCTGACACAGGCGTGTGAAGTTTCATTAAATTGTCGTGAGCAATCGGGATTGACGGAGTGCCCCACCCAGAATTCTGGCACGCTCCTGTTTATCGCATTTAAAAGCATTCTGTCATAGCAAATTGACGCTTGGTCTCATGTGCCTCGCCTCCCCTTTTTTCGTGGATTAAAGTGACATCACCCCAACACGAAATTGAAAGGAAAAATCATGAACCTCAGCGCTAATATGGATGCCGTTGTCATCGCGACGATTGCCTTGGTCATGTTGAGCAATCTCTTACGTGTGATTGCAGGATAAAACAATCATGCTCACATTTTTGATCTGGCTAATGTTGTTTGTATTTTGCTGGCCGCTCGCACTAATAGCAATCGTTCTCTACCCATTGATATGGTTGCTACTACTACCTCTGCGGATACTAGGAATAGCAGTAGATGGCGTCTTCGAGTTACTGCTTGCGATAGTGCGTTTGCCAGCAAAAATGGTGAATAGATTAATGTGACCAATATAGTGATAACAACAAATCACTACAAACAAAGTAACTCGCATTGCTGAAAATAGTATAGCTTTGAATGATTAATGTACGTGATTAAAAATCTCGTGCAGTTCCTCAAAACAGTCCTCCAATTCATCATGAGATAGCCCCAGAAAATCGGTGGCCAGTTGACCGCCTTTTTCCCATTCAGCGAGTGTTTCTTCACCATGGTATTTGTGGATGCTGTATTCAGCGACCAATGCCAAAGCAATCAAGGAACGAACCGTTTCTGAGGTAGCGCCATCATTCAAGACTTCGTAATCATGGTGCAACAAAATAGCGGTAGATACCTCTTCAGGCAAACCCCAGGTACGCGCCATCAACGCTCCAATCGAAGTATGGCTGGTGCTATGACGCTGTTGTTCTATCTCGGTAAATTTATGCTCAAATTGTTGAGATGCGAGATCCAGAGTTTGCTGATAATCTGGAAAACGTTCTAACAACAAGGGAATACCGATGTCGCAAAACAAGCCAAATGTATGCGCCATATCGGCAGAACATATACGCATCTGGCCTGCAAGATGCGACATTGCTTGCGCCCTTTTCGAAGAAAAATCCCAGAATTTCACCAACGACACTTTTTCGACGTGTACTGATTGCCGCGCAATAATCCCTGTCATCAGCAAGCCACATTGGCGCATTCCAAGCAAATTTACGGCATGCTCTACCGAGCTTGCTTTCAGGCGCAAACCAAAAAACGATGAATTTGTCAGCTTTAACAACGAAGCCGCCAACGCGACGTCGTTAGCGATCGTCGCGGCCAGACGCCGCGGATCTGGCTCCTTACATGCCAATTCCGTTTGCACATCGATTAACATACTAGGGCGTGGCGGAATACGGATTGTTTTGATCAAAGAATCAACAGATTGATCATTGGCAGCGGAGGAAATGCTCGAAGGTGTCATGTTGAAACGAAGAAAGGGTCATTTCTGGCGAGCAGCATTTTAACGTATCCATTACTTTGAAGAAATTTATTACTAATGGAAAACCAGCTTAATCAAGGAAAGCTAACGATGCTTAACATTTTGGTGGCACCACTAATGCATCCTTGATCATAGCCCTAAACAATAACACAACTTTATTTAACCGGAATGACGGTAGAGTGATCAACCGCAACGGCGGTCACACTATTTTTAGGTGAACCATCAACCAGCTTATCTGAGTATGTGAGGTAAACCAAGGCATTACGCTTTTGATCCACCATACGAACGATGCGTAATTTTTTAAACAAGATCGATAAGCTCTGATTAAAAACTTCTTCCTCCTGTTTCAATGGCCCAGCAAAACTAATAGGTCCAACTTGACGACATGCAATTGATGCTTCTGCTTTATCCTCTGCTAAACCTAAACCACCAGAAATACCACCTGTCTTTGCCCGTGATACGTAGCAAGTAATCCCATTCACCTTAGGATCATCGTAAGCCTCCACCACGACCTTATGATCTGGGCCTATCAATTTAAATGCGGTATCGACACTACCGACATTTTCTGCACTTGCCAGACCCGTGCCGGCAACAAATAACGATGCAAACAAAGTAACTATCTGAACTGCTGATTTCATATTTATCACCATTTTCTATTTTCCAATGGAGGGGTGGAATTTCGTCAGTTTTACTTATTCAATCTTGAATGCCGTTTGCTGTAGATAAAATAAATCGCGATTGCCACAGACATCCAGATAAAGAATACTTTAAATGTGGTGTCAGACAAGTCTTTTAAAATATACAAACAAGCAAATATACTTAAGCCGGGAATCAAATAAGGTCCAAATGGCACGCGGAAACCTTCGCTACCATGACCTATTCCTTTACGTCGAATCACTGGAATAGCGGAAGATACGACAATAAACGCGACCAGTGTACCCATACTAACCATGTCCCACAAAAATGTGGAATCAACCAGACCAGCAACAATTGCCACCGCAATACAGACTAGCACCGTATTGGCCACTGGCGCTCTGGTACGAGGATTGACGACCTGGAATGAAGACGGAATCAAACCATCCTTGCTGATGGCATACAAAATCCGGCTTTGACCGTAAATGGTCACCAGCGTCACACTGAAGACCGAAATCACCGCACCAGCAGATAAGATCAATGCAGGCCAGGCTTTGCCTGTCACGTTTTGTAAAATCACTGCCAAGCCAGCTTCCTGACCTTCAAATAAATTTGCAGGTTGTGCGCCAACGGCGGCAACGGCGACTAACATGTAAAACACAGTCACGACAATCAGCGCAGCCATAATGCCAAGAGGCACATTTCGCTTAGGATCTTTGACTTCGGCACCTGCTGTTGCCACTGTATCGAGTCCAATAAACGAGAAAAACACCGTACCCGCAGCGGCAGTCACACCCGCCATACCGGCCAGACCTTTGCTGTTATCGGTATTAAAAAACGGCGTAAAGTGTTCAATATTAAAACCAGAGAATGCAATCACTGAAAAAAAGATTAAAATGGCAAGTTTGATCATCACCATAATCGCATTCACCGTTGCCGACTCTTTAGCACCACGTAATAACAAGAAGCAACAAATGCCCACCAAAGCGACCGGTGGAAGATTGAATTGCCCGAAATGTATCTCTACACCATGAGACCCGGCAACCACCATCGGCGTACGCAACATTTCCGGAATTTGCCAACCGATCGCATTCTGCAGAAAATTATTCAAATACGCTGACCAGCCAATCGCTGTGGCACTGGCAGCCAGGCCATATTCAAGCAACAAGCAAGCTGCCACCACGAACGCCGCAAACTCGCCCACTGTCGCATACGCAAACGAATAAGAAGAACCAGATGCCGGTATCCGAGCCGCCAGTTCGGAATAACATAAAGCAGTCAAACCGGCCGTCAGTGCTGCAATTAAAAATGACAAGATGACAGAAGGTCCAGCCTTAGGAACCGCCTCAACCATGGTGAAAAAAATACCAGTACCGATCGTGGCCCCGACACCTATCATCGTCAGTGAAAATATGCCTAGCGACCGGTGCAGACTGTTTTGCTGTTGATCTTCAGAAATAATGTCATGTGCTTCAACCGCCTTGGTGCGCGTCAATTGCTTTAATAATGATGGTTGTCTCAAGATCTATCCTTGTTCTTATGTTCAATGCTGGTGTTCAAGCTCAGATGAATAAATGAATGTGCGTTTTCATTCATACTATGTACCACTTACGAACGCAGAATATACGTAACAATGTCATAGAACCGACAAAAATTCAGTCTGCCCGATGTAATGCTGGCCGAGTTGATGCCTGAAGTATTTCATTTGTGTTACACCAAAACCGCAATCATAGCGGTAAATTTCGTCAGGGTGATGATCAACGACCTATTTTTAAGGTCTTTCGTTGATGCGCGCTCTACCAGCACCAGGAATGCGACATACTCCTGCTAAAAATTGCGATTTAACTAATTTGAAGACAAATGCTGATCAAGCGCCCATTGCACATGCTCTTTGACCATCTCTGAGGGATGAGAAAGTCTGGCTCTCAAAGCGGCAATAATTTCCGGATCGCCACGCATTTTGCTGGCAGCATTGCCAAGACCTACCGCGATATTGCGTAGCCAGCGCTCATGTCCGATACGACGGATGGGGCTACCTTCCATGATTCGTAGAAACTGCTCTTCACTCCAATGCAATAAATGCACCATCCGGGCATGGTCAAGCCCATGCCTTACCTCAAAATCATCAACCGCAGCCGCCTGTGCAAATTTATTCCACGGACAAAATAATTGGCAATCGTCACAACCATAGACCCGATTACCGATCAGGGGACGCAATTCAACAGGAATACTGCCGTGCAATTCTATCGTCAGATACGACACGCAACGTCGCGCATCGACTTGATATGGCGCCACAATCGCCTTAGTAGGACAAACATCCATACATGATTGGCATTGACCGCAATGCTCACCTACCGGGGAATCTACCGGCAGCGGAATGTCTATCAGTATTTCACCTAAAAAAAACATCGACCCAGCTTCACGACTTAATAGCAAGCTATGTTTACCTCGCCAGCCCAAACCAGATTTCTCTGCCAGCGCGACTTCCATCACGGGCGCCGAATCGGTAAACACCCGATAGCCAAATTCGTCTACCCGCGCTTTGATTTTATCGGCGAGCTGTTGCAGCCTGGTTCGTAATACTTTGTGATAGTCGCGCCCACGCGCGTACACTGAAATAACTGCGGTATCGGGAGTATGTTTTTTTTCCGCTTCACGCCATTGATCAGCGGAAGGCAAATAATTCATACGCGCCGAAATCACACGCACTGTACCGGGCACTAATTCATCAGGACGACTACGCTTGGTGCCGTGGCTCGCCATATACGCCATCTCACCGTGATAACCGGCGTCTAACCATTGCTGCAATTCTGCTTCTGCATGACGTAAATCGACATCAGCGATACGAATTTCAGCAAAGCCACATTCCTTACCCCATCGCTTGATTTGTGCTGATAAATCAGTTAATTCTTGTTCATTCAAGTTCACGCATTACACTCCGGCGGATACACAAGGACTAGGCAATATGCTATGTTTAGCGAATTCATGGATAGAGGTCAGGCCGAAAATGTCACATTATAAAACTACACTGCACGATGAAGCTGCAACGCAGGCATTAGGTAAGTGTCTTGCCCATCACCTAAGTCCTGGCATGAGCATTTTTTTGCACGGTGATCTGGGCGCTGGCAAAACTTCACTCACCCGTTCAATGATACATGCGGCAGGTTATACCGGTACGGTCAAAAGTCCAACTTATACACTGGCAGAACCGTATGCCGTACAAATCAAAGGTCAGGCAAGCACCATCATGCATTTTGACCTATACCGGATGATCAGTGCAGAAGAATTTACTGACGCAGGCTTCAGAGAAGAGTTTAACGAAAAAAATATTTGCATCGTCGAATGGCCGGATAAAGCCGACGGTCTGCTACCAGAACCCGATTTGCATGTATTTTTAAGCGTCAAAGGCGACGGTCGTGAGGTAGAATTGCGGGCGTTGTCAGCCAAAGGTATCGCATGTCTCGCATCACTCCAATTCGCCCCGAATCTATAAGCTCAGAATTCAGTACCGGATTCAGCCAAGAAGCAACCGCTGCCAGTGCTAAGCAAGCGGCAAAAACACGCCGTACCTTCATTAAAGCTGGCGGCACGTTGCTGCTGTCCGTGTTTGTTCCACAAGTCTCACATGCCGCAAAAATTCTGGCAGTGCGGGTCTGGCCAGCAGAAGATTACACGCGCGTCACGCTGGAGAATGATAGCGAGTTGGTGACCAATTATTTTACGGTCAAAAATCCAGAGCGTCTGGTCGTCGACATTGAAGGCCTGGAGCTCAATCCCACCTTAAAAGAGCTGGTCGCAAAAATTCAAGCGAATGACCCGTATATCAAACAGGTCAGGGTCGGACAAAATAAACCAAATGTCGTGCGTCTGGTGTTTGACTTAAAAGAAGAAGTCAGTCCACAAGTGTTTACGCTGCAACCAGTCGGCAATTACAAGCATCGCCTGGTGTTTGATTTGTATCCAGCTTCTGCTCCAGATCCAATCATGGCAATGATAGAAAAAGGCGAATGGCAAAGCGACAACAAGCCCAATCAGGTTGCGCCGACAATCCCAAATATCAATCCACCTCCTGCCAACGTTCCTAAGCCAGATACATCGACAACGATTGCCAGAAACGATACCAAAGCAGAAGCGAAGCTAGATCCCAAATTTGAACCGAAACCCGAACCCAAAGCCGATTTCCCTCCTAAGGAGAAATCAGCGTCAAATGGTCGCATGATTACCATTGCGATTGATCCGGGTCACGGCGGCGAAGACCCGGGCGCCACTGGTCGCGGCGGCAATCGCGAAAAAGACGTGGTGCTATCCATTGCTAAACGTCTAAAAGCAAAAATTGAGCAACAGCCAAATATGCGCGTAATGCTGACCCGTGATGCAGATTTTTTTGTGCCATTGAACGTCAGGGTGCAAAAAGCGCGTGCGGTGCAAGCGGATTTGTTTATGTCAGTGCACGCCGATGCGTTTGTCAATTCATCCGCTCAAGGCTCATCGGTTTTTGTATTATCCGACAAAGGTGCCAGCTCGGCCGCTGCACGCTGGCTAGCTGATAATGAAAATGCCGCCGATCTGATCGGGGGAGTCAATATCAAGAGCCACGACAAACAACTTGCCAGTGTCTTGCTTGACTTGTCTACTACCGCTCAGATTAATGACAGCCTCAAACTTGGCAAAGTCGTTTTATCAGAAATCAGCGGTATCAATAAACTGCATAAAGGCTCCGTAGAACAAGCCGGATTTGCCGTATTAAAGGCTCCGGATATTCCGAGTATTTTGATTGAAACCGCATTTATTTCAAACCCGGAAGAAGAAGCCAAACTGACGGATGACGCCTATCAAGATCAGATGGCAGAGGCAATATTGAAAGGGGTCAAAAAATATTTCTCGCGTAATCCACCACTGGCAAAGAGCAGATTTACCTGATCTTTGTTGCTGTTCTATCGTGTAAATAAAGCCCGGCATTTGGGATACTTTTTATTTTTCAAATACGCCGCCTTGCTGATCAAATCTATTGAGCATGTCGTGAACCTTAACGATCTCATCTAGAATGGGTTGAATACTGTGTCTCTCGCCTAAAACTTGATAAATTCCATCATTGAGATAGTAGGCTCTAAAAATGTGGTGAGGCACTTCCGTTTCTTCTGGCTTATCCAAAATCAAACTTGGAAATATATGCCCGACAATCCCACCCTCAAGATACATGTCTAGTCGTTCATCAAAGTGTTCGATTGCATTTCTCAACTTCTTATCATGCAATGGACTATTTTCTGAAATTTCAAAAATATTCCTCAAAAATTCAGCACGATTTTTATGTAACAGCTTTTCACCTTTTCCGCCAATCATTGAAGGAAAGAAGTAACGAGCTATGGCAGCACTATGATTGATAAAATTTTGCAGACAATCTAGAAGTTCGTCCTTTCTATCCTGCGGATCTATTTTCCCTTCGGTGATAGCCTGGATATATTTTGAAGCTCGTTGTACAGCCTGAAGTGCTGACGCGGTATTAAACAGCATAGACTGGATGTAAAACACGTGGTAAGGAGTCCACAACGATGCCTCATCTTTTTTTTCCATAAATCATTCTCCATTTGCTATGTGATATTTATCAGGTAGCAAGAAACAACAAAAAAGCACCCGAAGGTGCTTCTACAAATTTCATTTTTTCTTATTCAGGCTTCCTTTTTCTATCTGATAGCTCATCGTATCAAATAGAAAATCAGCCAAGGTTTTGGCGGAATTCACAGCGAGTTTAGCATGATGTCTGCTTGGTTTATAAACTACACCGTGTGCATCAGACATCTTGTTTCTCATCGCAGCCAATCCATTTATGATACTCGATAAACCAGCCAAAACTTGTTTAAGGGAGTCGGATATATCTGGTCTACTTGGATCAAGATTTAAGAGCTTACGAACTCTGTTAAAGAGCTTCACCAAGTCACCATCATTTCCGATAGCGTTAGGATCAAGGTCAGCTTCAATCTTTGCACATACAGCCTCAACCAAGCTTCTGGCATTCGTAATGGCACCAGAATAATCACCAACCTCAACCTTTTCTTTGCATTTCTGGATTTGCTCTTCAATGAGCAGTTCACTTAACTCATCAGATTCTGCAAAGTGGTGTTCAACCTCAACAACTGCACCAGCCAATTCACGAACTTTATAGAAGTTACTGTCACGAACAACTTCATAACCATCGTATTTGAGTATTTCATTAATTTGAGCAGAACACTCTTCAACAGTCCCACTTTTTTCATCAATCCATAAGCGCGGATCAAGCATTTCACGAATGGCATCTTTAAGCTTTGGTTTACCATTCAATTCAGCAACCTTATCTTTCGCAAAAGCATTCCTACTTGGAAATCCCTGTCCATAAACTTCTCTGAATCCCAATTTATTGAAGAATTCAACAAGCTTAGGTCCGCTTCTCTTAGGCCAGCCTTCTGTATCACCGGCAATGAATTCACCGATTCTTTGTGCCGAAAAGTCTGATAGTTTCATCCTTCAACCTTTTTTATTAAAAAACCCCGGGCTTTATTATTCAACGGCAGCAGATGAATCGCAAGCCACACCCGCAGCAATCCAACGTCTGACACGCTGCGCAAACCAATTCTGCCAACGCAATGGCAGCCACACTAAAAACCTTGCTGGCTGAGTCAACATACCGCAGCGATAAATTTTTTGTGTGTCATCCCACAACAAAGCCTGACAACGCCCTGTTCGCTGCCACAAAAATAATAAGGCTACCGGGCAAGGTTCTGCTGCACAACACACACCGCATCCATTGCACGGCTGTCCGGTCTCCGGCTTGACCGGCGCCTCTTGGTGTAGCCAAATCAATTTGGAAGAAGTTGCAGAGTTTTTCAAGATTACCCCGAAGTGAAAGTCACAAACCTCAAATCAATACTATCACCCAAGTCAAACTCAATGCGAACTTGATTGCCAGTGCTTTGTGTGCTGCCCTTCGCTACTGAACTTGCTTATTGACTCTAAGGAATTTTATTATCATAATCAAAAGATCAAATGTTCTTGAAAAATATCTTCCTTTAATGGGAACATCGTATAAATAAATTTTCCGGTCACTCATCACCTTCATTTGGAAAGCTCATCATGAATTCACTGTCAGATCTATCGTCTGTCCTGATTCCTATTATTGCTTTGATGATCCCTATCGTTTCGGTGATTGCAATCGTCGTCTTAAAAATTGTGCGATTGCAACTGCTGCATGAAACAATACGTCAAATCAGTGCGTCGGGTCAGACTTTGCCATCTGAATTATTGAATGAGATTGTTAATACAAAAGCGTCTTTAAACAATCGTTGAGTTTTTTTAAAAAAAAGCAACTCAGATTAACAGTGTTCAAATAAAAAAACCGCGACCTTCATCGCGGTTTTTTTGTTGGTGCAAGCTTAGCTTACTTCTTACGCTGCGGCGGCAAATCCGTGCAGACGCCTTTGTAGACTTCCGCTGCCATACCGATGGATTCACCCAAGGTTGGATGCGGGTGGATTGTTTTACCGATGTCCACCGCATCGGCGCCCATCTCAATTGCCAGAGCAATTTCACCGATCATGTCACCAGCGTGGGTGCCGACGATACCGCCACCGACGATGCGTTTGGTTTCTGCATCAAAAATCAACTTCGTGAAACCTTCGTCTCGGCCATTCGCCACCGCACGTCCGGACGCCATCCATGGGAACAAGCCTTTTTCGACTTTTAAGCCCTTGGCTTTGGCTTCATCTTCGGTCACGCCTACCCATGCTACTTCTGGGTCAGTGTAAGCAACGGATGGGATGACAGATGCATCGAAGTAGGCTTTTTCGCCCGCTGCCGCTTCGGCCGCCACGTGTGCCTCATGCACGGCTTTGTGCGCCAGCATTGGTTGTCCGACCAGATCGCCGATCGCAAAAATATGCGGCACATTCGTACGCATTTGTTTGTCGACATTGATGAATCCACGGTCAGTCACGGCCACACCTGCTTTGTCAGCGGCGATTTTTTTACCGTTCGGGCTACGTCCGACTGCCACCAACACCAGATCATAGATTTGTGGTGCAGGTGCTGCTTCACCTTCAACGGCAGCAGCAAAAGTCACTTTGATGCCTTCTGGGAGTGCTTCAACGCCAACGGTTTTGGTTTTCAACATGATGTTGTCGAAACGTTTTTCGTTGAACTTTTGCCAGACTTTGACCATATCGCGGTCAGCACCTTGCATCAGACCATCCATCATTTCAACGACATCAATCCGCGCGCCGAGTGTGGAATAGACCGTCGCCATTTCCAGACCAATAATGCCGCCACCGATGACCAGCATACGTTTTGGTACCTGACGTAATTCTAATGCACCTGTACTGTCAACAATACGTGGATCAGCTGGAACAAAAGGTAAGTTCACGACAGAAGAACCCGCTGCGATGATCGCCTGTTTGAATTGCACAACCTTCTTGCTGCCATCGGCTGCCGTCACTTCAATGTGGTAAGGGCTCAGGAATTGACCGACGCCTTGTACAACATTGACTTTACGTGCTTTCGCCATACCAGCCAAGCCGGTCGTCATTTTTTTGATGACGCTTTCTTTGTAGCCGCGCAGCTTGTCGATATCAATGGATGGTTTCGCAAAGCTCACACCCAGCGCTTCCATGTGCGAGGTCTCATCAATCACTGCCGCAACGTGCAACAGTGCTTTGGATGGAATACAGCCCACGTTCAGACAAACACCACCGAGTGTCGAATATTTTTCAACCAGTACGGTATTCAAGCCGAGATCTGCAGAGCGGAACGCGGCTGAATAGCCGCCAGGACCCGCGCCCAAGACCATCATGTCGCATTCCATATCCACCTGCCCCGTGTAGCCAGACGCCACTGGAGCTGGCACAACTGGCACAACTGGCGCGCTTGCCGCAGAAGCGGGAGCAGCGGTTGCAGGACCGGTTGTGGCCACAGGAGCAGACGATGCTACAGCACCCGCTGCTTCTACCAACAACAGCAAAGAACCTTCAGCCACTTTATCACCGACTTTGACTTTCACTTCTTTGACCACACCTGCGTGACTGGATGGAATTTCCATGCTAGCTTTGTCGGATTCAACTGTGATCAAGGATTGATCCACTTTGATTGTGTCGCCAACTTTGACCATCAATTCAATGACTTCCACTTCTTTGAAATCGCCGATATCTGGTACTTTGACTTCTAGGATGCCCACCACTGCCGGAGTGGCAACTACCACAGCCGCAGTTGCTACCGCAGCAACTGGCGCTGGAGCTGCCGCCGCTACTGGCGCTGGAGCTGCCGCCGCTACTGGCGCAGCGGCAGCAGGCGTAGCCGCAACGCCACCCTCAGCCTCAACCACCAACAGCAAGCTGCCTTCAGCGATTTTGTCACCAAGTTTGACACGCAGTTCTTTGATCACGCCGGCGTGGCTCGACGGGATTTCCATACTTGCTTTGTCGGATTCGACGGTCACCAAAGACTGATCAACTTTGATCGTATCGCCGACCTTGACCAGCAATTCAATCACTTCGACTTCTTTAAAATCACCGATATCCGGGACTTTGACTTCAACTGTACTCATCGCATGCTCTCCAATCACAGCAGGGTTTTACGCAGATCTGCCAGAACATCAGCCAGATACGCAGTAAATTTCGCAGCCATCGCGCCATCGATCACGCGGTGATCGTAGGACAAGGACAGTGGCAACATCAGACGTGGTACGAATTGTTTGCCGTCCCAGACTGGTTTCATGCTGGATTTGGACAAGCCCAAAATCGCCACTTCAGGTGCATTAATAATTGGTGTAAATGCGGTACCACCAATGCCACCCAAAGAAGAAATGGTGAACGTCGCACCTTGCATGTCAGCTGGCTTCAATTTGCCGTCACGTGCTTGTGCGGACAATTCACCCATTTCAACAGCGATTTGCGACAAGGTTTTTTGATCAGCATTTTTGATGACAGGAACCACCAGACCATTTGGTGTATCTGCTGCAAAACCGATGTTGTAGTACTGCTTCAAGATCAAGTTTTCACCAGTCGCGTCAAGTGAAGCATTGAAGGCTTTGAATTTCTTCAGAGCAGCAACGCTGGCTTTGATCACAAACGCCAGCATGGTTAATTTAACGCCAGATTTGACCAGGGCTTCGTTAGACGATTTACGGAACTCTTCGAGGTCAGTAATATCGGCTTCATCGAATTGCGTCACATGCGGAATCATGACCCAGTTGCGATGCAAATTCGGGCCGCTGAGTTTTTTGATGCGTGACAAAGGTAATAATTCGGTCGTACCGAATTTACTGAAATCCAGCGATGGCCATGGCAACAGATCAAGACCAACACCGCTACCATTTTTAGCCACTGGCGCAGCCACAGCAGCAACTGCTGTACTACCTGCCATGATCCCTTTGACAAAGTTCTGTACGTCTTCTTGGGTAATACGACCTTTTTGACCGGAACCTGCTACGCGAGTCAGATCGACACCTAATTCACGTGCAAATTTACGGATAGAAGGTGATGCATGTGCTTTACCTGCGCTGGCCGTTGCTACTGGCACAGACACGACGGCTGCTGGTGCCGCAACAGTGACTGTCGCTGCCGGTGCTGGTGTGGTGGGTGCAGTTGCTACACTTGGTGCGGGCGCTGCGGCGACTGGTGCCGGTGCAGCTGCCGCAGCCGCTGGTGCTGCAGCGCCGCTAGCTTCAACGATGACCAGCAAAGAACCTTCGGCAACTTTATCGCCAATTTTTACTTTAATCTCAGTCACCACACCTGCATGACTGGATGGAATTTCCATACTGGCTTTGTCAGATTCGACGGTGATCAGTGATTGATCTACTTTGATGGTATCGCCGACTTTGACCATCAGCTCAATGACTTCCACTTCTTTGAAATCACCGATATCCGGTACTTTGACTTCAATTGCGCTCATAAATTAGCTCCGTTTATGTTTCTTTCGTAGGGCGCACGTGGCGCACCGTTCAAGTATGCAATGATGTCTGGCTGTGCATCACACAACCAGACATATGAGTTACACAGTTACTGGATTTGGCTTATCAGCATTGATACCGTATTTGCTGATCGCCTGTGCCACAACGGAAGCAGATAAAGCACCTTCATCAGCCAGAGTTTTCAATGCTGCAATGACCACGAAGTAACGATTCACTTCAAAGAATTCACGCAATTTTTCGCGAGAATCAGAACGACCAAAGCCATCTGTACCCAACACTTTGTAGCTACGATCTTTAGGAATGAACGCGCGTACTTGTTCAGCAAAGGTACGCATGTAATCGGTCGATACCACGATAGGACCTTGCGTATCTTTCAGACATTCTGTGATGTATGGCAAACGTGCTGGTTCGGTTGGGTGCAACATGTTCCAACGCTCAGCATCCTGACCATCACGTGCCAGCAAAGTGAAGGATGGTGCAGACCAGATGTCAGCCGCAATACCCCAATCGTTTTGCAGCAATTCAGCTGCGGCAATCACTTCACGCAGAATCGTGCCAGAGCCCATCAGTTGTACACGGTGCTTGGTCGTGTGTTCAGATTTCTGCAACAGGTACAGACCTTTGATGATGCCCTCTTCCTGACCCGCTTTGATACCTGGATGGCTGTAGTTCTCGTTCATCAAGGTGATGTAGTAGAACACGTCTTCCTGATCCGTCACCATGCGGCGCAGACCGTCATGAATGATGACTGCTACTTCATGTGCAAACGTTGGATCGTAAGGTACGCAGTTAGGAATTGTCGACGCCAAAACATGGCTGTGACCGTCTTCATGCTGCAAGCCTTCGCCGTTCAATGTTGTACGACCAGCTGTGCCACCGAGCAAGAAGCCACGTGCACGCATATCGCCCGCTGCCCACGCCAGATCACCAATACGTTGCAGACCGAACATGGAGTAGTAAGTGTAGAACGGGATCATGACGCGGTTATTGGTTGAGTACGAAGTCGCCGCAGCGATCCAGGAACTCATACCACCTGCTTCATTGATACCTTCCTGCAAAATCTGACCGGCTTTATCTTCGCGGTAGTACATCACCTGGTCTTTATCGACCGGCTCATACAACTGACCAACCTGGCTGAAAATACCGATCTGACGGAACAGACCTTCCATACCAAAGGTGCGGGATTCATCGACCATGATAGGTACCACGCGTGGGCCAACGCTGCTATCACGCAACAAGGCTGTCAGGATACGTACATACGCTGCCGTAGTAGAGATTTCACGACCTTCAGCAGTTGGCTCCAACATTGCCTGGAATGCAGACAACGCTGGCACCACCAAAGCTTCATCCGCTTTTTGACGACGTTGCGGCAAGTAACCACCCAATGCTTTACGACGTGCATGCAGGTATTGCATTTCTGGTGTGTCATCAGCTGGTTTGTAGAATGGGATAGATGGCAAATCAGCGTCAGCGATAGGCAACTGGAAGCGGTCGCGCATGGCTTTGATCGCTTCATCATCCAATTTTTTGGTGTTGTGGGCAGTGTTACGTGCTTCGCCAGATTTACCGAAACCAAAGCCTTTGATACTTTTCGCCAGGATGACAGTTGGCTGACCTTTGTTTTCTTGCGCGACTTTAAACGCAGCATAAATCTTGTGTGGGTCATGACCACCACGAGTCAGACGCCAGATGTCGTCATCCGACATTTTGGAAACCATTTCCAGCAATTTTGGATGCTTGCCAAAGAAGTGTGCGCGAACATATGCACCATCTTTGGCTTTGTAGTTCTGATATTCACCGTCCACAGTTTCCATCATCACTTTTTGCAAAATACCGTCTTTGTCTTTTGCCAGCAATTCATCCCAGCCTGCGCCCCAGATGACTTTAACGACGTTCCAACCTGCACCACGGAAATCAGATTCCAATTCCTGAATAATCTTACCGTTGCCGCGTACCGGGCCATCCAGACGTTGCAAGTTACAGTTAACGACGATCACAAGATTGTCGAGCTGTTCGCGACCTGCCATACCAATTGCGCCCATGGATTCTGGTTCGTCCATCTCACCATCACCGCAGAATGCCCAGACTTTACGCTTCTCAGTATCCGCAATGCCACGAGCATGCAAATACTTCAGGAAACGTGCCTGATAAATCGCCATCAATGGACCCAAGCCCATAGACACCGTTGGGAACTGCCAGAAATCTGGCATTAATTTTGGATGCGGGTAGGAAGACAAACCTTTGCCATCGACTTCACGACGGAAATGCAGCAATTGTTCTTCTGTCAGACGACCTTCCAGGAAGGCGCGTGCATAAATACCTGGAGACGAGTGACCTTGAATGTACAGCAAGTCGCCACCATGATCTTCTGTTGGTGCGTGCCAGAAGTGGTTAAAGCCTATGCCCAGCATGTTCGCCAAAGACGCAAAGCTGGATAAGTGACCACCCAAATCGCCATCTAAACGATTGGCCTTAACCACCATCGCCATCGCATTCCAACGCATCATGGAACGTAATTTTTCTTCGATTTCCAGATTGCCCGGGCAATGTTCGCCCTGGTCAGCAGGAATTGTATTCACATAAGCAGTATTGCTGGAAAACGGGATGTGCGCACCGCGACGACGCGCCAGATCCACCATGCGTTCCATCAGGTAATGAGCACGTTCTGGCCCTTCGTTTTCGATCACTGATTCGAGGGCGTCGAGCCACTCATTGGTTTCCATAACATCAGGATCATTGACGGCTTGCGCCAAAACTTGGTCTATCTGGGGTGACATAAAGAGGTCTCCTGTTGGTGCGCATTTGAGGTAATTGCGCGTGGCACATCGACAAATATAGGCGTTACTTTTCTTAGTGTAAGCATTCTAACAGGGCTTTTTTAATTTTCCAAATAGCGATATGCAATTTCATAATGTGATATTTTGCTGCTTCGCAATATAAATGAAGTTATAAAATCACAAGCCTTATTAACACGCGGTATTTGTTACCATTGCAATGCAACATTGCACATTAAAATGCCATCATTTATTGAATAAATAGTCAGGCTTTGACGCAACAAACAAACAAACAAAAAAGGCTCCTCCAAAAAAGTCAATTGCACCTCAGGAACGCACAATTCACTTTGTTTAATGTGTATCTGCATCAAATAAGCAACCAATTGGCAATGAGTCTAGCCACCCTGGCTGCATTTTAGATATACCACCGATATTGAACTGCACCGAAAAAAGCCACCGGAAGGGTTCAAATGCAAATTTCAGATGGCAACAAGCTGGAGATGACAAGTTTGTTATTTTTTATGGTTTAAATTAATGTTCTCGAACACGACTGACGGCAATACAAGCGTAGAAGCCGTTTTGAGTTTAGGCTGACTGGCGCTTCGCGGCACTTTGCCGACTTTCGGCATCACCAGTAATTGAGAAAATAAACGAATCACCCAACTCGCCCACTAGACATAGCTCTCTTCGGTGCGTAAGATATAATACTTGTCTCGTATGCAATTTTTGAGTTGATCGAGCAATTTTGGTTTTAAAATCGCGTCTGAAGCCTGTACATTGGGAGTGTACGTTTTTCATGGTTATTTAGTTCTGTTTTTTATACAGTACATTGTTCAAATAACCGTGTGACAAGCCTTTCCATGGATTTGATTGGTTGAATTAGGTGGACGGCATCTGTCCGCCTAATTAAAGTTAGTCTTTTCTCAAACACGCACCTTGTGGCTATCCGTTAGGCACCAAAAAATGATCCAACAGGCGTCGTCCCATCTCGCAAAAAAACTGGAAGTGGAGTTTCACAAGAAACTGCTCGCTGCGGCAATTGCGCAGCTGGACAACGCAGGTGACCCCCTTGCCGTCAACAGCTTTTGCTCGACCGTTCGAGAGCTGATTCGTCACGTACTTTCTTTTCTGGCTAGCGATGAAGAAATCAAGAAGTGCCCATGGTTCCAACCCGACAACACGTCGAGAACCGGCATAACTCGAAGTCACGCAGTACATTTCATTGTATGTGGTGGCCTAACGGAAGATTACGTAACAACGCAACTTGAAATCGAGTTACCGGAAATCAAAAAAGAGCTTTCCAGCGCAATCAAAGTATTGAACAAATTCACGCACCTTAATGAGGCCACCTTCAACATACCAATAGCTGAATTTGAACCTCAAGCGATATCCGTTATAAATGCACTGACAGAAGTGCTGGATTTGGGCCAAGACTGCCGTGCTCAACTCACTCAGTCGCTGGCTCACCGTATTGAGAAAGGCGTTGTCTCTGCCGCTATTTCTGAGACGCTGCTTGCGATTGATGAAATTGCAACTCACCACTCGGTTGAATTTATCGACATTGAAGAGATAGAGGTTGTTTCAATTGGCAGCACTGAAATTGAGATCTCCGTGCATGGAAACATTGAAGTGGAGTTGCAGTGGGGCTCAAACAGTGACGTCAAGAATGACATGGGCGCGGTAGCGAATGACTCTTTCCCCTTTCGATGCATGATCACTTCGCACACTACCGAGCCAGAGGAAATCCATATCGAAACCGATCACTTGCAAATTGACACCAGTGATTGGTTTGGCGACCAAGATGATGAGTATTGATCGCATTGCACAGTGACGCTGGCCCAAACCGTAATCCGCCCACCAGAATACAAAGTCTATTGCGTTTATATTTTTACATCGCCATAAAACAATAGTTTCAATATTCTCGAAATATAGTATAGTAAACCCATGAACGAAAATGACATCATCAAAGCACTGAGTGCATTAGCCCATCCGGTTCGCTTAAAAGTATTTCGTGCCTTAGTGGTTGTCGGAGAACCTGGCATGACGCCGGGCGTCTTGCAAGAGGGCTTAGAAATCCCAGCGACCACCCTCTCGTTTCATCTAAAAGAGCTCGCCAACGCAGGTTTGGTCAATATCGAGCGTTCAAGCCGCAATTTGGTGTATCGGGCGGCTTACGAGCAAATGAATGGCTTAATTGGCTACCTGACAGACAATTGTTGTAGCGGTAACAGCTGCCCTGTGGCCTGCGCCCAAACTTCAAGCTAAGTGTCTGATCATTCAAGCGAATTCTTCGTGCTGCTAAAGGATATTTTATGACCATCCATGTACTCATTTTATGCACCCACAATTCTGCTCGCAGCGTACTTGCTGAGGGGATGCTCAATCATCTTGCAAAACAATCAGGCAAGGATATCAAGGCTATTAGCGCAGGAAGTACGCCAAGTGGGCGCATCAATCCGTATGCTCTTGACGCGCTGGCACAAGCCGGGGTTGATACCAGCGCGATGTACAGTAAAAGTTGGGATGAATTTACATTACCAGATGCACCGGTCATGGACATTGTCATTACCGTCTGTGACAGCGCCGCGTCGGAACAATGCCCTTACTGGCCGGGTAGCCCGGTCAAAGTTCATTGGGGTTATCCCGATCCATCCAATGCACCAGAAGCAGATAAAAAAAATGCCTTTGATTTGACCCGCCAAGCAATCGGGTATCGCATGTTGCAACTGCTTGCTCTGCCTCTTGAAACCATGTCGCATGCAGAGCGCCAGAGCGCTTTATTACGTCTGCAAAAGAGTTGACTATGCCTCGCTCAATGCCTTATTCACTCATTCAAAAACTTACCGGAGAACTGTTAGGAACAGCATTGCTCCTTGCTGTCGTCATTGGTTCCGGCATGATGGGACAGCGCTTAGCTTCTGGTAACGATGCCGTTGCATTACTGGCAAACACAGCAGCGACCGTGGCAGGGCTCTATGTGTTGATTGAAGTGTTTGGTCCCATTAGTGGCGCACACTTTAATCCCGCGGTATCAACCATCATGGCAATAAGAGGAACGCTGGCAAAGAAGCACTTGCTTCCCTATATCGTCGCGCAACTCACAGGTGCTCTGTTTGGCGCCTGGCTCGCGCATGTGATGTTTGATATCAGCGTTCTGCAAGTTTCAAGCAAAATTCGTACAGGAACAGGTCAATGGATTGCAGAGATCGTTGCTACTGCGGGATTGTTACTCGTGATCCTGCGGGCACCGTCTGAAAAAGTCGCCGCCATGGTCGCCGCCTATATCGGTTGTGCTTATTGGTTCACCGCTTCAACGTCATTTGCCAATCCTGCAGCAGCATTTGGGCGAATGTTTAGCGACACCTTTGCTGGTATATCGCCCGCGAGCGTTCCAGCATTTGTCGCAGCACAATTCGCAGGTGCGGGTATTGGATTGATTGTTAGCCGATACCTGGACGATTGAACCTTATCGCAAACAACAATTCATGCAATGCAAGCTTGATTTTTCATTTCCTGAGAATGAATTCTGCAACGGCTGTTTTCATAAATATAGTAATTAATTAACATCTAAACGCTTGTTAACAGTCGCAATAGCATTTCTGGTGGCGACGTCGAACGTGGTCTACATAGGCTATGTTGGTAAAAACTTAGGCGCGATTGTCAACTTGCTTTCATTCGCGAGGGGCGCATCCTTTATAATCGCGTTTCCTTCTGTTTTTTACCCATCGCTATCATGACTGCTCACATCATCAACGGAACCGAACTCTCCCAACAACTGCGCGCCGACGTAAGTCAACGTGCTGCAGCTTTAACTGCCCAAGGTAAGCAACCTGGTCTGGCCGTCATTCTGGTAGGCGAAAATCCTGCATCACAGGTGTATGTTCGCAACAAAGTAAAAGCGTGCCAGGATTGCGGGTTTTACTCAGTTTTAGAGAAATATGAAGCAGAATTAAGCGAAGAAGCCTTGCTTGCACATATCGAACGCCTGAACAACGACCCTAAAATCAATGGTATTTTGGTACAACTGCCGCTGCCAGCGCATATCAACGCCAACAAAGTTATTGAAGCGATTGCCGCCGAGAAAGACGTTGATGGTTTCCATATCAGCAATGCAGGTTTGCTGATGACCGGTCAACCTTTGTTCCGTCCATGCACCCCATATGGCGTCATGAAAATGTTGGAATCCATTAATTATCCGGTTCGCGGCGCAAATGCGGTGGTCGTTGGCGCTTCCAATATTGTAGGCAAACCACAAGCGATGTTGCTCTTGCAAGCTGGTGCTACCGTCACCATCTGTAATTCCAAGACCCGCGATCTGGGTGCGCACACCCGCAATGCAGACATCCTGGTCGTTGCAACCGGCAAGCGTAATATTGTGACGGCCGACATGATCAAACCTGGCGCTGTTGTCATCGACGTCGGTATGAATCGTGATGACGAAGGCAAACTGTGTGGCGACGTCGACTTTGCGCCAAGCAAAGAGGTCGCGGGATACATTACGCCAGTTCCTGGTGGCGTTGGTCCGATGACCATCACCATGTTACTGGTCAACACGATTGAAGCTGCTGAAAGAATTTAATATGACTATCGCCTCTCCATTGCTCGACTTTAGCGACCTGCCGCGTTTTTCTGAAATTCGCGCAGAGCAAGTGACACCTGTCATTACCAGCCTGTTGGAAGAAAATCGCGCTGTTGTTCAACAACTGTGCGAAGACCAATCTGCTGTCACTTGGGAAAACTTTGTCGAGCCTTTGGAGAATGCGACAGAAAAGCTCGGTCGCGCATGGAGTATCATCGGTCACCTCAACGGTGTTGCTGATACACCTGAAATGCGCGCTGCGTATAACGACAATCAGCCTGCCATCACCGAATTCTGGACTGAATTGGGGCAAAATCTGGTGCTGTTTGAGAAGTACAAAGCCTTGCGCGCACAAGCTGGTTTCGACCATCTTCCGGTCGCCCGTAAGACGATTATTGAGCATGCGATTCGTGATTTTCGTTTGGGCGGCGCTGAGCTTCCAGCAGAAAAGCAACGTCGCTACGCAGAGATTCAGGAAAAACACGCGATGTTGACCACGCGTTTTTCTGAAAACGTACTCGACGCGACAAATGATTACGGTTTGTTCATCGATGATATTGAAAAACTGAAAGGCCTGCCAGAAGATGTGATTCAGGCAGCCAAAGCAGCGGCTGAAAAAGACGATAAAAGCGGATATAAATTTACGTTGCACTTCCCCTCGTATTTCCCGCTGTTGCAGTATGCTGATAACCGCGATATTCGTGCCACGATTTATCGGGCCAATGCGACCAAGGCATCTGAGCTTGGCGCTAAGCCAGAATGGGACAACACCGCAATCATGAAAGAAATCTTGCAATTGCGTCTGGAAGAATCGCAATTGTTGGGTTACCAAAATTTTGCCGAGGTGTCACTCGTCAGCAAAATGGCCGAGTCACCTTCACAAGTTGCCGGTTTTCTGGAAGATCTGGCCAACAAAGCGAGACCATTTGCAGAAAAAGATTTGCAGGAATTGCGCGACTTCGCCGCCACAGAATTAGGCATAGAAAAACTGGAAGCGTGGGATGTTGCTTATGCATCTGAAAAACTGCGCGAACAACGCTACGCATTTTCTGAACAAGAAGTGAAGCAATACTTTCCTGAGCATCAGGTCGTCAATGGCTTATTCCGCGTTATCCAAACCTTGTTTGCAGTGGAAATCAAACCCGATCAGGCGGGCACGTGGCATCCAGATGTGAAATTCTATCGTATCGAAAAAGACGGTCAATTAGTTGGGCAGTTCTACCTCGATTTGTATGCACGTAACGGCAAGCGAGGTGGTGCGTGGATGGATGATGCACGTGGTCGCCGTCTGACAAAAAATGGCGTTCAAACGCCAGTCGCCTATCTGGTGTGCAACTTCACCGAGCCAGCTATCGTAAATGGCGTTGCTAAACCAGCTTACTTCACACATGATGAAGTGATTACGTTGTTCCATGAATTTGGCCATGGCTTACATCACCTACTGACCAAAGTAGATGATTTATCGGTGTCCGGCATCTCTGGAGTTGAATGGGATGCGGTGGAATTGCCATCACAATTCATGGAAAATTTCTGCTGGGAATGGGATGTCTTACAGCAAATGACGGCACATGCAGAAACTGGCGCAGCGTTGCCGCGTTCATTGTTCGATAAGATGATCGCTGCCAAGAATTTTCAGTCTGGATTGCAAACCTTACGTCAGGTTGAATTTGCCCTGTTTGACATGCGCCTGCATGGTGAATTCGATCCACAAGGCAAGCAAACTGTGCAACAAGTACTCGATCACGTACGATCACAAGTGGCTGTATTTACACCGCCAGAGTTCAATCGTATGCAACACTCTTTCAGCCACATTTTTGCGGGTGGCTATGCAGCAGGTTATTACAGCTACAAATGGGCCGAGGTGTTATCGGCCGATGCGTATGCCGCATTTGAGGAACGAGGCAAGACCGAAGGTAGCAATTTATCGCGTACAGCGGGAGCACAATTCCAACGTGAAGTACTGGAAGTCGGTGGCTCTCGCCCTGCCCTCGAATCTTTCAAAGCATTCCGTGGCAGAGAGCCATCAATTGATGCGTTGCTAAGACACAATGGCATGACAGTATGAAGGAGATGAGATTGATGCAAGCCCCATTTAAATTCGCTGCGCTGATAATACCTATGTGCATACTGGCGGCGACAGCTCAGGCACAATTGTACAAATCAGTAGGGCCGGACGGCAAAGTGACTTATTCCGATACGCCACCACCAGCCAATCAGAAATTAGTTGAAACCAAGACGATCGCAACCTCTCAAGATGTGACTAATTTGCCCTACGAGTTGAAATTAGCAGCATCTAAAAATCCAGTCGTTATCTACACGACATCGAATTGCAAGCCATGTAATGACGGCAAAAACTTCTTAAAAGGAGCGGGAATTCCGTTCCTCGAAAAGACAGTGAAAACGAGTGCTGATTCCGATAAACTCAAGCAAATCAGCGGTGATATTCAATTGCCATTTATGACTGTTGGTAGCAACAAGTTTCACGGCTACAATCAGGACGACTGGAAAGCAGCAGTAACCGCCGCTGGTTATCCGGACAGCAACCGTTTGCCAGCAAGCTATGTCTATCCGCCAGCAGAAAGTGCGGCTCCTGCAAGCAAGGCTGATCCTGCTCCTGCCAAGAAAAATTTGCCTGAAACTGCCCCTGCACCAGTACCGACTAAAAGCACCGAGAACGACAATGGCTTCCGCTTCTGAAAATTCGGAGAATTCTGAGAAAACGCGCATCGATTTCCATAGCAATGTCGCCGACAAACTCAATTACACATGCCGCCTGATTCGCAAAGCGCGTGCGGCTAATTGTAAGGTGATCGTATTTCACCCTGACAAACAGGTGCTTCAAAGTATAGATGCGGCGCTGTGGACATTGGAAGAAACGGGATTTCTGCCACATGTGATGGCGGATGATGCACTGGCTGCTGTTACACCTGTCATTTTGAGTATGGGCAAGCTAGACCAAAGCCCGCACTTTGAATTATTGGTCAATTTGAGCACGCGAACTCCGGAAAATTTTTATTTGTTTGCGCGTATGATAGAAATCGTTTCCAGTGACCAGGAAGAGACTCAACTAGGACGTGAACGCTATCGTCAATACCACCAACAAGCTTTTCCACTGAGCCATAACGTGGCGAAATAAAAATGAATACACAACTTGACGCCAGCATCCCGGTTTTAACCGAGGTCATTCCTCTGGAAGAAATTTCATCTGAAGATGCTGCGGGACTCTCAGTACCTGCAGTATCTGGCCATACCCATGACCAACCACATGAACACGGTCCCATCAGCGAAGAACAGTGGCAATTGCTGGAACAAACGTTGAGAGAAAACGTCCTCAAACAAGTATTGACGCGCGTCGATTTTGTCTTGGAACACCGGGTCAGGGACAATCTCGCCGATGTACTACAAACCGCAGTGTCCGCGCTGGCAGAAGAAATCCGGGCTGGTTTAAAAAATTCCCTCGAAGATGTTGTCACTCGCGCAGTGAACCAAGAAATTGCCAAGGCAAAAATACAAAAATAAGTAAAAACTGGCCATAAATTTTTATTTTTCAACATATCAATCAGTTTTGTTTTAAAAAATAAAAATAAATAGGTGCGTTATGATTACCTTAAAAATCATAAGCTTCCTACAATCTCATCTGAAAAATAAAGAACTGCCTTTTTTGCGGCAGCCCTCACAAACAGGAGATTGATCTATGAAAGTCATCGTTCTCGGCGCCGGTATTATTGGCACATCCTCTGCATGGTTTTTAAATCAACAAGGGCATGAGGTGATCGTCATAGAACGCCAACCCGGTGCAGCACAAGAAACTAGCTTTGCCAATGGTGGCCAGATTTCCGTCTCGCACGCCGAACCTTGGGCAAACCCTTCGGCGCCACTCAAGGTCTTAAAATGGCTAGGCAAAGAAGATGCGCCGCTATTATTTCGTCCTCGTGCTGAGTGGCTGCAATGGCAGTGGGGGTTGCAATTTTTGCGGGAATGCACGCAACATCGGACTGACCACAATATCCGTCAAATTGTTGCGATCTCAGAATACAGCCGCCAAACCTTGCTTGAAGTACGACGCACCACGGGAATAACATACGATAACTTGAGCAAAGGCATCCTGCATTTTTATACCGATCAGAAAGAATTTGACAGCTCCTTGCCCGCCGCCAGACTGATGCGAGAATTGGGTTGCCCGAGAATGTCGATTAGTGCAGACGAAGTCGTCCAAAGAGAACCTGCCTTAGCTGGTATGCGACAACAGATTGTAGGAGGCGACTTTACGGACACTGATGAGTCGGGTGATGTATATAAGTTCACCACCGGCCTTGCTAAAAAAGCCGAAGAAGCCGGTGTGGTCTTCCAATACAACACCTCTGTGACCAGACTATTGTCGACAGGTTGTGGCTCAGACGCAACGGTGACAGGTATCGAAGTTATTGATGCAGAAGGTCGTCATCAGGTCTTAAACGCAGACGCATTTGTTGTCGCTATGGGAAGTTTCTCACAATCACTGCTCAAGCCATTGGGGATTTCTTTAATGATTTATCCGGGAAAAGGTTATTCAGCGACCTATCCGGTCACGAATCAAGTTGCCGCGCCGACAATTTCGCTCACCGATGATGGTTACAAACTCGTCGTCTCTCGCCTCGGAAACCGTCTTCGGGTAGCAGGAACCTGTGAAATCAATGGCTATACGAGGGAACTCAATAGCACACGCTGCGAGGCAATTACCCGGCGCACGAAAGAATTGTTTCCGGATGCGTGTGACTATACTGCTCCAGTCTATTGGACTGGCTTGCGCCCACTCACCCCGTCCAACGTGCCATACATAGGTAAAACCAAATACCGCAACCTATTCCTCAACACCGGCCACGGTACCTTGGGATGGACGATGGGGGTCGGTTCAGGTAAAGCGATTGCCGCCATTGTGTCAGGCTTTATGCCCGACGTTGACTTTGCATTTACCGGGGTGAAGCACCCGCCTCGCGTCGCGCAGTTGGCTATCGCCAGCTAAAAAAGATGTCGCGCTACCGTTTTTCCAGCGTATAAATTACCGTCTCCGACGCGTCACCGGAATGGCGCAGCCTTCAGGCCGCGCCAATTTCACGTCAACCACTTCTTTTAACGCATCTGATTGATCCTCATTGTCAGGGCGGAGGAAATAGAAACACATCGGGAAGCAGATCGGGAAGCACATAAAAATTCAAAAACATGTTTCATTTTTGAGAAAAAATCACCATTTTCATCGATTTTTGCGCATTATTTCTTCACTTTTACCTGTAATTCTTCGGCTTTTTCATCAAATGAAATACGGGTCGTAAATTTGGTCTTCTTCATCGGAAAACGTGAATGAAAATGGCGGACATTTCCCGATCCAGAAATGACGCGCCGCACAAATTGGTAGTAAGCGTCCATATCAATCACATGTACAACCAGGAAATAATCGTACTCGCCAGAAACAAAATAACACTGCATCACTTCCGCTTCCTTATTCATACGTGCCTCAAAATCGTGCATGAATTCGTCACTTTGATTGACTAGCGAGACTTCCAGGAAAGCCAGCATACCAAATGCCAGCGCAAACGGATCAACCACGCTCACGTCAGCGCTGATCACGCCTGCGTCACGTAACTCTCTGATGCGGCGCAAACAAGTCGGCTGGGAAATGTGTAATTTTTCAGCTAAAGTTCGAGTCGGGATTTGATTATCTCTTTGAAGATGATTCAAAAGCTTGCGATCAAGCTTGTCTAACGCACGGAATTGAGGCATATAAAAATCGTCTGTTTTGAAAAAAAACCGCACAAAATAGCTTTGCGAAATATTTTTTATGTTGTACCTTTTGTTTATTCAGTGATCTGAATAAGTTGGTAATGCAATAGTGTTGTCCTACTTTTTAAACCTTAGGAGTATGTTCATGTCGTTCAAAACAAAAATGATTCCACTGGCAGGCGCAATTGCTTTCGCTTTCGCTGGTGCAGCGGCAGCTGACGATGTAGTAATTAAAATTGGTCACGTTGGTCCTATCTCTGGCGCTATCGCGCATTTGGGTAAAGACAATGAAAACGGCGCCAAAATGGCGATCGAAGAGCTGAACGCAAAAGGCCTGATGATTGGCGGTAAAAAAGCTAAATTTGAACTGTTAGCAGAAGATGATGCTGCAGATCCAAAACAAGCAACTACCGTAGCACAAAAACTGGTTGATGCGAAAGTCAACGGCGTTATCGGTCACTTGAACTCAGGTACAACAATTCCAGCGTCTAAAATTTACAACGATGCAGGTCTGGTACAAATCTCCCCATCTGCAACCAATCCAAAATACACACAACAAGGCTTTAAAGGTGCATTCCGCGTAGTAGCGAATGACGGCCAATTGGGTGGCACACTGGGTCGCTATGCAGTTCAGATCAATAAAGCGAAAAAAATCGCTGTGATCGATGATAAAACTGCCTATGGTGAGGGTGTTGCTGCTGAGTTTATCAAAGGCGCAAAAGGTAAAGGCGCAGAAGTTGTTGTGCAAGAGCATACAACGGACAAATCCACTGATTTCAGCGCGATCTTAACCACAATCAAAGCTAAAAACCCAGACGTGATTTTCTTCGGCGGTATGGACGCAGTTGCTGGTCCTATGCTGCGTCAGATGAAAGCACTGGGCATTACTGCTAAGTTCATGGGCGGCGACGGTATCTGTACAGCGGATCTGGTTAAGCTGGCTGGCGATGCGATTGGCGAAGGTCAGGTAGTTTGTGCTGAAGCAGGCGGTGTTCTGGATGCACAAAAAGCAGCCAATGAAAAATGGAAAGAAGACTACAAGAAGAAATTCGGCGTAGGTGTTGAAATCTATGCTCCATACGTCTACGACGCAGTGATGACAATGGCTCAGGCAATGAAAGAAGCTAATTCCGCTGAACCAGCGAAATACTTGCCATTCCTGAAGAAAATCAAATACCACGGCGTGACTGGCGACATCTCTTTTGATGACAAAGGCGATATTAAAGACGGTACACTGACTTTGTACACATACAAAGGCGGCAAACGTGATCTGTTAGCAGTCACTAAGTAATTCAGTCTCAAAACTAAAAAGCCCGTTGGAAATTCCAACGGGCTTTTTTATTTGCCTTGCGTTTGTATTAGGCTTTTCTTGTAATTTCCAGAGATTAATTCAGATCTGACTGGCAAATACAAATTCACTTATTTCAAAGAGAGAATCCACTTTACCAAGGTATGTGCTTCTGCATCTGACACTTGTGTATTCGCAGGCATTGCCATTGCGCCCCAGGTGCCACTACCACCCTTCAATACTTTTTGAACTAATTTCGCTTCAGCAGCTTTATCGCCAGCATATTTTTTTGCTACGTCCTTGTATGCAGGACCAACAATTTTTGTATCGACAGAATGGCATGCCATGCAATTTTTAGCTTTTGCCAAATCCATATTTGCCATCGCAGAGCCAGATGCCAAAAGGGCGAATGTTGCACCTACCAATAATGAGTATTTCATTGCTTTCTCCAGGTTAAAAAATGCGGATTCATTTTAACGCTTTTTCTATCACTTAAGCATACTCACGCGCACATGGGTTGACCCGCTGCAAAATACGCTTTAATCTCCCGACAACAGGAGACAACTATGCTATTAATTATTCCGCTCGTCATATTACTGGTTTTAAAGCTCGCCGGTGTCTGGATTTTTGCCGCCATGTCATGGTGGTGGATTATAGGATTAGCCGTATTTTCATTTCTGTGGTTTGAGTTTTTCGAACGCATGTTAGGACTAGATAAACGCAAAGACCATATGCATTTTGAAAAAATGAAACAAGAGCGCCTAAAACGGACTTTCGATAAAAACACCGGACGCAAGTGAGTTCACATTTTTGCTATTTCAAAACAGCAAGCCTCAATGAACCCGTATAGGACGATATACGATAGCGGTTCGTTTCTTATACCGGGCTGGCAACAATTTCTCTCTGCAATCTCATGAGCAATAGTTTAGAGTTAAGGCAGTTACGCTATTTCATCGCCGTTGCAGAAGAATTGCATTTTGGAAAAGCAGCTGTTCGCCTGAATATGACGCAACCACCGCTATCGCAGGCAATTCAGGCGTTTGAAGCAGAACTCGGCGTTGCATTATTCTTACGCACTACACGGCAAATCAGCCTGACACCGGCTGGTACAGCACTCTTACCAGAGGCCCGCAAACTGCTATTGCAGGCCCAAAGCCTACGCCAACTTGTACAACGTGCAGCAGCCGGAACGCAAGGTCATTTGAGTCTGGCCTTCGTGTCAATTGCGGATTACAGCATATTACCGCCGACTCTCAGAACTTTCCGCCAGAGTCACCCTGATGTCAGTATAGAATTGCGTGAAGCGACCAGTGACGTCCAACTTGAAGCCTTAGAAAAAGCAGAGATTGATGCGGGCTTCATGATTCCACCGATTCCGGAAAAATATCACTCGCTACTCTATTACAAAAAAATTCTGACTGAACCACTCATCGTGGCAGCACCCGAACATTTATTCCCGGCTGGGACTGTGGTCAAATTAGAGCAATGTATCGGTCAGAGCCTGATTCTTTTTCCACGCAAGATTGCACCAGCCTTACATGACGCCATCCTCGGTTTCTTTCATGAATTTGGCCTGACGCCAGAAATCGGACAGGAAGCTATTCAAATGCAAACTATCGTCGGACTGGTTTCGGCTGGCATGGGCATCGCACTTGTGCCACAATCCGTGTCGAACTTACAGCGCCCTGGCGTGTCTTATCATCCATTGGCTCATCACGCACCAGCTGTAGAGATAGGATTTGCGTGGCGCAAAGATAATCCTTCGGCCGTCTTACACTCTTTTTTGCAGCTTTTAAATCAAACATATGTTGATCCATCCCAATCCTGATCCCATTGCTTTTTCCCTTGGACCTTTGAGAGTACATTGGTATGGCCTGATGTACATGGTCGCCTTTGCTCAATTTGTTGCACTTGGAAGACTGCGCCTGAAACTACCCCACATCGCCGCACAGGGTTGGACTAAAGAACACATTGACGACATGTTGTTTTACGGGGTACTGGGCGTTGTTCTCGGTGGTCGCCTGGGTGAAGTTTTTTTCTATCAACCACGATTTTTCTTTGAAAATCCTTTAGAAATAGTCCAGGTATGGCATGGCGGGATGTCTTTCCACGGTGGTTTTATCGGGGTGTTAATTGCGATGTTTTTATGGGCCCGCAAAGTAAAGATGCCATTAGTGAATGTGTACGACTTCATTGCCCCTCTGGTACCGCTTGGATATGCTGCTGGTCGCATGGGTAATTTTATCAATCACGAATTGCCTGGGCGTATCGCGTCTGCAGATTTGCCATGGGCGATGATCTGGCCAGGCGTTAATTACCCTGTCCATCCTTCGCCTATCTATCAGGCCCTGGTAGATGGTGTGCTACTGTTTATCATTTTGTGGATTTTTGCACGTAAGCCACGTCCGCCACTGGCGGTGGGTTCGCTCTTTGTGACTTTGTACGGCTGCGCGAGATTCTTTACTGAATATTTCCGTACGCCGGATTATGAAGTCAGCTTTGCTGGTATGACGATTTCCGCGGGACAGATGCTATCGTTACCAATGATTGCAGTGGGTTTATGTCTGCTCGCCTATTCTTACCGAAATCAAAAGAAGTCTGCGCCGTAACAGAAAAATCGTGACCTGCATAAATCTGACTCTGGAATCGATTTAAAGTCACATTATCTTCAGGCTGGTATTTATTTCGTTTCGACGCGAACTATTTGCCAGCCTTTTTGTCATAGAAGGCTTACGTTTATTGGCGACTTTTGCCAGTTACCGGTCGCTATTCCAGCGATTTTAGTTCTGATAATGACAAACAACATCTTGGGGATTATTTCATGCAACGTACTCTGCTGTCCTTAGCTGTTCTTGCTACTTTTTCTTTTGGCGGAACACAACTCACATTTGCTGATACATCAGCACCAGCGAACACCACTGTTCAAAGTAACGCTAACACTTCCGCGCTGAGCTCAGGCATCGACCTGCAATGGCAAGACAAGACCGTGCGTCCGCAAGATGACTTTTTTAAATTTATGTCTGGTAAATGGCTGGCGACCGCGGAGATCCCTGCTGATCGCGCCCGCTTTGGCTCTTTCGACCAATTACGTGATTTATCTGAACAACGCTCACGTGACATCATCACCGCGTTAGCCAATGATAAGGCCCTCAAGACTGGCAGCAATCAGAAAAAAATTGCTGACTTATACAATAGTTTCATGGATGAAGCGCATGCAAACAAGCTTGATATCAAACCTTTGGCTTCTACTTTCGATCACATCAATAAACTCACAAACAAAGAGGATTTTCCTGCGCTGGTAGCACATCTTTCACAACTTGGCGTCTCACTGCCAGTTAACTCCGGTGTGAACCAGGATGCACGTGACTCACGTACTTATGCCGTCTACGTGAGTCAGGGTGGTCTGAGCTTACCTGATCGCGACTACTATCTAAAAGATGACGCAAAATTCAAAGCGTTCCGTGATGCCTACGTCAAACACGTAGAAAAAATGTTGTCGATGAGTGGTGAAAAAAATGCAGATAAAGCTGCCGCTGATATTCTCGGGTTGGAAACACAGATCGCTGCCATCCAATGGACAAAAGTCGAGAACCGTAATCCTATCAACACCTACAACAAAATCGAGCTCGCGAAATTAACAGAACTGATGCCTGGATTTAACTGGACCAGCTACTTTGCTGGCACTGGCGTTGGCAATAAAGTGAATTACGTCATTGTGCGTCAACCAAGCTTCTTAACCGCTTTGGCAAAGATCGTTAATGACACGCCTGTCGCCGTCTGGAAATCCTATTACAAATGGAAAGTGCTGGATGCATACGCACCATTCTTGTCCCAACGTTTTGTTGACGAAGATTTTGGATTTTCCAGCGTGATCTTGCGCGGCATTCCAGAAAATCAACCTCGCTGGAAACGTGGTGTAGCTCGTGTTGAAGAGAGTATGCCCGAAGCCTTAGGTGAATTATATGTTGCCAAATACTTCCCGCCGGAAAACAAAGCGAGGATGGAAAAACTAGTAAATAATCTGATCGAAGCATACAAACAAAGTATAGAAACACTGACCTGGATGAGCCCTGAAACCAAGAAAGAAGCCTTGGTAAAACTCTCTAAGTTCACACCAAAGATCGCTTATCCCGATCAATGGCGCGACTATAGCGCTTTGCAAATTAAAGCCAACGATTTGGTTGGCAATGTCATGCGGAGCCGTAGCTTTGAACATCAACGTGACATCGCCAGACTCGGTAAGCCAGTTGATCGTAAAGAATGGGGCATGAGTCCGCAGACTGTCAATGCGTATTACAACTCACGTCAAAATGAGATTGTCTTCCCAGCAGCAATTTTGCAACCACCATTCTTCAATCCAGCCGCAGATGATGCCGTCAATTATGGCGGTATCGGCGCAGTCATTGGCCACGAAATCAGCCATGGCTTCGATGACTCTGGTAGCCAGTCAGATGGCGACGGCAATTTGCGTAACTGGTGGACGAAAGAAGATAAAGAAAACTTTGCCAAACTGACTGACGCATTGGTTGCACAATACAATGCTTATAGTCCATTACCCGGTTACAACGTCAATGGTAAGCTGACCCTGGGTGAAAATATCGCAGATAACTCGGGTTTATCTATCGCTTACAAAGCTTATCAAATTTCACTCGGCGGCAAACCAGCACCTGTGATTGACGGATACACTGGAGATCAGCGTCTGTTTATGGGCTGGGCACAAGTTTGGCGTGGCAAAGCCCGCGACGCAGAAGCGATTCGTTTAATTAGCATTGATCCACATTCTCCAGCAGAAGTACGTGGCAACGCGCCACTGACTAATTTGCCAGGTTTCTACTCTGCATTTGGCGTCAAAGAAGGCGACAAGATGTATGTAGCACCAGAGAAGAGAACGACGATCTGGTAAGAGTTAAACGAATCAATCAAAAAACTCAGGATGTTGTTGACGTACTGAGTTTTTTTTAGGTGAAAACGTGTCTCTGTCCTTGGGACGAACCCTGGTGTGTATTGTAGAATTCGCGTAATTAAAAAGCCAACACCTCTGGGTTTCAGCATGCGCAGCAACGACGCAAACAGAACTTACATTGTTTTGCAAAAGTTCAAAAATAGGTCTTGACGAACGATAAGGTCTCGATTTACATTACATCACATGACATCCCAAAAACACATCACTGCTGCGAAACAAACTGCTGTGCACAGACCCGCTCTGGTGCTCACTGTTTCCGCTTTGATGCTGCTATCCCTACTAGCACTACTATCTCTACAACTAGCTAAATAATTAGCCCTAGTTTCCGGCATTACCTCATCAGACCGGGAAGTAATAGCTTCAAGTTTCAACACTCAATTTGTTTTACCTGGCTCGAGATAAGCCATACAGGATGATCAGCATGTTCATATTCAAGACAACTAGCACCGAGTTTAAAACCGTTACATCGGCGATGCGCATTTGTTTCTTGAACAATCACACCTTGCATAACGCAACTAGTATGTCCGCATCCATTCTGCTACATCAACTACGTCGACTACCGATCGGTTAGCTGGCCAAGCGCAATCCGGTGGACGCCAGTTAGCCTCTGACCACCTCCCTCTCGTATTTTTTTAGTATCGCCTCCTGCGAGGTGAAGGGTTCCTTCTTTTTTAAGATTTATGATGATACTCAATTTGGTCAAAGCAGCAGGACGTATTTACCGGAACAAGAATACGGCATCAGATTGCCGCGTCGTATGCAGATTGAGTTTAGTCACGCAGCTCAACAATTCGCGTATCGCAGTCGCCTCGAAGCTCAGGCCAGCGATTTGTTTCCAATTTTCCGACAGGAATTTTTAACTGTCGATACAGGTTTCGCTTATCACGCACATCAAGTTCTCGAACATAGAACGTCGCCATCTGTTCCTGCGCATTTATCGATGCGTCTGGAATTGCTGTTCAACGGACAACCACGAGTCGTCCAGGCAACAGGTCATGGTATTCACGCAGCAAACATTGCCGCATTTGCATCGCAAGGAATAAGGTCATCTGAGCAACTCCTGTCTCCTCCATTTTTTACTTTCCAATGTAAAATTTGTCTTGATAGACTAGGTTTTAGACTACGTTTTTGTCTTACACTAAACGCTATATGACGAAGAAAAAAAGGCTAAACGATGAGTCAATATCAAGCAAATGTGGTGTGGCAGCGTGGTGATCAATTGTTCACGGACAACCGTTATAGCCGCGGACACGAATGGAATTTCGATGGTGGCTTAAACGTACCTGCGTCATCCGCGCCAAGCTCCGTCCCACTGCCTATGTCGGTCGCTGAGAATGTTGATCCGGAAGAAGCATTAGTCGCTGCCCTGGCGAGTTGTCATATGCTATTTTTCCTGAGTTTTGCACAAAAGCAGGGCTTTATCGTTGATAGCTATAATGATCATGCGATCGGTTTCATGGAAAAAAATGACCACGGACGTCTTTACATCGCACGGATAGCATTACGCCCTACCCCGAAGTTTTCAGGCGACAAGATACCGACAAAAGAACAAATCGAGGCACTCCATCATTTGTCACATGAGCACTGTTATATCGCCAATTCCTTGCGCGCTGATGTCACCATTCTTACCGAGTAATACAATATGTACCTGCCTGCCCATTTTTCTGAAGATCGCTTCGACATCTTACGCGATCTCATCCATCAACACCCGCTTGCCAGCATGGTGAGTTTGGAAGCGGATGGCATGACCGCCAATCATATTCCGTTCATCATTACGCCACCAACGGCGGAGGCACCGTTTGGTAAATTACTCGGTCACGTCGCGCGCGCTAATCCGGTGTGGCAAAATCGCGAACCGGTTTTGTTGATTTTTCAGGGGCCATCGGCTTACATTACCCCTGGCTGGTACGAAGAAAAAAAACTGACTGGCGCGGTTGTTCCAACTTACAACTATGCCGTTGTTCATGCGCATGGAAAAATCAACGTGGTGGAAGACAGCACACAATTTCTGAGCTTACTCACACAACTCACCGAGCATTTTGAATCAACACGCCCAAAGCCATGGGCAGTGGCTGATGCACCACCAGAATACATTGAAAATATGATGGCGCAAATCGTGGGCATTGAAATCCCCATCACACGATTAGTCGGTAAATGGAAAACCAGCCAGAATAAATCAACAAACAACCGCAGCAATATCGCTGTGCAATTGCGTGAAGAAAATAATATGCACGGTATTGCCATGGCGGACATGATGGAAGCTCAGTTGTTCGACGTTTCAACAAATTTCGTGTAGTAAAATCGCAATACTGCGGATTTCGGATCAATTAAATTCGTCGGCAGTAATAACATAAACATTTGTTTCTGGCACTGACCTGGCAGTGTCCAGCCGCATGCCCAGCTTAGTCGCCACAGCAATCGAGCCCGCGTTACCGGGGGCGATGTGTGCCGATATTTGCTTCGCACCAACCACATCAAAACCAAATGCCAGCGCCACTTGCGCGCCCTCTGTCGCGTAGCCTCCCCCCCAACTTTCACGCCCGAGTACCCAACCGATCTCGGTATCAACAGCGCCCTCGTGCCGCATCAAGCCCAGCCGCCCTATGATGGCACCACTATCGCGTAACTGTACTGACCAGCCACCAAATCCACGCAACGCCCAGTGACCAATTTGTCGTGCCATCATCTCAAATACCTGATCGGCATCCATTGGCCCACCAATATGAGACATTACTTCCGCATCGCCATATACGGCGAGGTAATTTGCCAGATGGGAGGAATCCGGTGGGACCAACGCAAGCCGGGCTGTTTTGAGTGTTGGAATATGTAATTGCATCTCACTTTCTCTACAAAAATCAAAGGGGGACAAATAGCGTTTCAAGTTTTATCAAATGCTGGAATGACTCCAATTAGAATAACATTCAATGAGCCGCTATCGCCACTATCTCAACGTTCATCAGAGGGGTTAGACGACGGGTTGCGCGCGCTCCAGCATTGCATGTAATAACACGTTACAACCAGCGCTTAAATGTTCCGCCTTCGCGTCTTCAATTTCATTATGACTGATACCGTCTTTACACGGTACAAAAATCATCCCTGCTGGTGCCAGACGTGCAGCGTAAATTGCATCATGACCTGCCCCTGATACGACATCCATCGTGCTATAACCAAGCTCAGCGGTAGCCTTTCGTACCGCATCGACGCACTCTGGATGAAACGGGCAAGGTGGAAAATAGGAAACACGCTCTATACTGATTTTTAAACCAGAACTTTGGCTACTGCTATCGACGTAAGCCAGAATCTCATTGTGCATGGTATCGAGCAATTCAGATGACACGTTGCGTAGATCAATACTAAATTTCACTTCACCTGGAATCACATTGCGGCTGTTCGGAAACACCTGCACCATGCCAACCGTACCTCGACCATACGGTGGATAGCGATTTCCGATATTGACTACCTCTTGCATAATATGCGTAGCCACTTGCAAAGCGTCTTTGCGCAATCCCATCGGGGTCGGGCCTGCATGCGCCTCCATCCCCGTAACCACGCAGTCGTACCACGATAATCCAAGAACACCAGGCACGACACCAATCACTTTGTCTGCATCTTCCAATACCGGGCCTTGCTCTATATGCGCTTCAAAATAGGCACCAATAGAATGCTGCCCTGGTTCTTCTGTTCCGAGATAACCGATACGTGCCAGTTCGTCGGCGACGGTCTTGCCTTCGATATCCTTAGCAGCATACGCATGTTCTAGTGTGAAAGCACCGCAAAAAACACCAGAACCCATCATGACAGGCACAAAGCGTGAACCCTCTTCATTTGTCCAGAAGGCGACTTCGATAGGTGCTTCGGTTTGTATCTGATGGTCATTCAAGGTGCGCACAACTTCCAACGCTGCCAGCACGCCGTAATTGCCATCAAATTTACCGCCAGTAGGTTGCGTATCAATGTGGCTGCCAGACATCACCGGCGGTAATGCCGCATTGCGCCCTGCTCTGCGCATGAAGACATTGCCGATTTTATCCACGGTCACCGTCATACCTGCTTGTTTGCCCCACGAAACTACTAAATCGCGCCCCTGTTTATCCAGATCGCTCAATGCCAGTCGTTTGACGCCGCCTTTTGCGGTCGCACCTATTTGAGCCAGTTCCATTAACGAAGCCCACAGACGATCACCATTAATCCGTAAATCACGTAATGCTACAGCCATGTTGCACTCCTCATTTATTTCTGATTAAACCGATTTACCGGATTCGCGCATTTTATTGAGCGCACCAAACATCGCAGAAAATGGTGGTCGTTTGACATAGTTACCTGCGCCCGTTTGCGCCATAAGTTGCCCCAATTTGAACACCAGTTTGCCATTGCTGATAGTGTGAGTTGGCACGCCTTTGACAGTACGCCCTTCAAAGACATTAAAGTCACCTTTGGAAAATTGCGTTTTTGCTGATAAGGTTTTGCTGGCATGCGCATCCCACAAAACGATGTCAGCATCAGCACCTACCGCGATGACACCTTTGCGTGGATAAATATTAAAAATCTGGGCACAATTGGTAGACGTGACTTTAACAAATTCCGACGGCGTCAATCGCCCCGTATTCACACCTGCTTCCCACAACACCATCATGCGTTCTTCGATGCCGCCGCAACCGTTTGGAATTTTAGTGAAGTCATTTTTTCCGGCTGCTTTTTGTTCGGCGCAAAACGTGCAATGATCGGTTGCTGTCGTATGTAAATTACCGCCTTGCAAGCCTTGCCAGAGTGCTTGTTGGTGACTGCTGCTGCGGAACGGAGGACTCATTACGTGACCTGCTGCTTGTGCAAAATCAGGATGTTGGTAGACGCTATCGTCGATCGTCAGATGACCCGCCAGCACTTCGCCAAAGACGCGTTGCCCGCTGGCACGTGCGCGGGTGATTGCATCGAGAGATTCGCGGCAAGAGACGTGGACAATGTACAGCGGCGTATTGAGCACATTGGCAATCGCAATTGCGCGTTGTGCCGCTTCACCTTCGACGACGGGGGGACGCGACAGTGGATGTGCATCAGGCCCGATCTGCCCTTTTTTCAGCAACTCTTGCTGCAACAGATACACCAGCTCGCCGTTTTCTGCATGGACGGTTGGCATGGCCCCAAGTTCCAACGCACGGCGAAAGCTTTTCACCAGAATCTCGTCGTCCGCCATGATCGCGTTTTTATACGCCATGAAATGTTTGAAACTATTCACGCCATGTTCATTGACCAGCTTGCCCATATCAGCATGCACACTGTCATCCCACCAGGTTACAGCAACGTGGAATGAGTAATCCGAAGCAGATTTCTCAGCCCAACTACGCCAGGTATGGAACGCTTCCATCAGACTTTGCTGTGGATTAGGAATCACAAAATCAATAATACTGGTGGTACCACCCGCAAGACCAGCGGCGGTGCCACTAAAAAAATCATCTTGCGTGACGGTACCCATAAACGGCAATTGCATGTGGGTGTGGGGGTCGATTCCACCCGGCATCACATACAAACCATCGGCCTCAATGACCTCGATGCCCAAAGGCGTTGGCAGATGTTCGCCAACGGCAATGATTTTCCCGTTATCACACAGTACATCGGCACGGAACTCTCGGTCCGCATTCACTACGACACCACCACGTATCAAGATGCTCATCGTCACTCCCGGATTCTTTACATACTCAACAACTCAGATTGCCGTCACCCGAGTTGGGTAACGGCTATTTTTGATATAAGCGCCATTAAGAATTAGCCGTCGCCACCATCGCACTATTGGATTTACCGCTCATTAAACCGTAATACACAACGCCCGATAACGCCAGACCAACAAACCAAGCATAGGTATAGACGGTTTTGAGGAGCTCAGGAATATCTGGAAAAGCTGCCGGAAATGCAGCGTTTAAAAAACCAGGAATATTCGGCAACACACTAATAACAAACGCAATCACCGCCGCAAAATTCCAACCGTTTGTGTATTGATAGATGCCTTGTTCCTGATACAAATCATCGACCTTAATTTGCGTCTTACGGATAAAGTAGTAATCAATAATCAAAATCCCCGCGATGGGTCCGAGCAAGGCGGAATAGCCGATCAACCAGGTAAAAATATAACCTTGTGTTGTTTCGAGTATCTTCCATGGCATCATCACCAAAGCGATACCAGCTGTGATGTATCCACCCGTTTTATAAGAAATTAATTGCGGATTCAATGCAGAAAAATCGTAAGCGGGTCCAACCAGATTGGCTGCCAGATTAACGGACACGGTATCAATCAGCAAAATAATCAGGGCGATTAACACCGCACCACCCGTCATGCGACTCGCCAGATCAACCGGATCCCACAAAGCCTTGCCGTAGAGCACAACAGTTGCGGAGGTGACGATCACCGCCAGCAGCGCCAGCAAGCCCATTGGCGCAGGTAACCCGATCGTTTGTCCTAACACCTGATCACGCTGCGATTTGGCAAAGCGGGTGAAATCAGGAATATTCAAAGCCAGCGTTGCCCAAAAACCGATCATCGCGGTCAGGGATGGCCAAAATGTGCTCCAGAATTGACCTGCTTTTTTACCCCCTTCAATAAACTGCGAAGGCTGATCCAGAATTGGGCCAAAGCTACCGGCTTTGTTATACACCCAACCCAGCAACACAAAACAAATCAAAATCTTCAACGGTGCAGTATAGGTTTCCAGCTTGCGTATCGCATCCATGCCATGAAAAATATACCAAAACTGTATGCCCCAAAAAATCAGAAAACACACCAATTGCGCCGCATTGATGCCGAGACCAGCGATTTTGTCTTGTCCTAAAGGATGGCCGAGTAAAACACCACCCAGGGTATAAATCATTTGCCCACCAAACCAGGTCTGGATGCCGTACCAGCCGCAAGCGACAATGGCACGCATCAACGCAGGCAAGCGTGCACCTCGAACACCAAATGAAGTGCGCGCTAATACTGCGTAAGGAATGCCATATTTAGCCCCGGCATGACCGATCAGCAGCATAGGAATCAACACAATTGCGTTGGCAATGAAGACGCATAACACCGCCTGATAACCAGACATGCCGCCTTCGATCAGACTCGCTGCCAGCGTATAAGCCGGAATGCACATGACCATTCCCACCCATAATGCCGCAAAGTGATACCAGCGCCAGGTGCGCTGTGCTTCGGACGTCGGTGCCAGATCCTCATTCCATAGTTGACTGCTTTCGGTATGCATATATTCCCCTCCAGATGGATGTATTGAAAAAACTTGTACCCCAGACTTACGTCTCAATAGACTAGCAAGCTCTATTCCAGCCGCTGGGCAGACGTTCTTCTCTTTTTTTTAGGACTTTCACAAAATCGTCCTTGCCAGATTATGACAACTTACAAGGCGAATTTTGTATGTATCCGATTTTATTTTTTTAAACAGAAAGGACACAATACCAGGCATGGTTTTGCGTTAGTTCTGGCTTCTGGCATGCACAAGATCAAACTCAAGAATCAACAATACGAAGGGAGCTCTGATTAAGTTACAGCACGTGGATTGCGTGGGTCTTGCGTCCAGTTCATATACGATTTACCGGTTGCTTGCGGAACCATCGTGATGCATTGCTCTACGGGACAGGTAATCTGACATAAATTACAGCCGACGCATTCTTCTGTCTTTACCTCGTAACGACGTGCACCTTCAGCACTGATTAATTGGGAAATCGATTGATGCGAAGTATCTTCGCAAGCGATGTAGCAACGACCACACTGTATGCATTTATCCTGATCAATTTCAGCAATGACTTGATAATTCATATCCAGATATTTCCAGTCAGTCGTATTGGCGACGGCTTTACCAGAAAAATCGCTGATACGCTCATAACCTTTTTCATCCATCCAGCGTGACAAACCGTCGCTCATCTCTTTGACGATACGGAAACCATGCAACATTGCAGCAGTGCACACCTGCACCGAACCCGCACCTAACGCCAAAAACTCAGCGGCGTCGCGCCAATGTCCAATGCCACCTATGCCGGAGATAGGCAAGCCCTTCGTGGCCGGATCGCGTGCAATTTCTGCCACCATGTTCAGCGCAATCGGCTTCACCGCACTGCCGCAATAGCCACCGTGCGTACTTTGCGTGCCGACGATAGGACGTGCCACCATTTGATCCAGATCGATAGAGGTGATGGAATTAATAGTATTGATCAACGACACCGCATCCGCGCCACCAGACAATGCGGCACGAGCCGGAATGCGCACATCAGTGATATTCGGCGTCAGCTTTACAATCACCGGTAAAGAGCAATATTTTTTGCACCAGCGGGTGATCATTTCTACGTATTCTGGCACCTGCCCCACCGCTGCACCCATGCCGCGTTCTGGCATGCCGTGTGGGCAACCGAAGTTTAATTCAATCCCATCTGCGCCAGTTGCTTCTACCAAGGGCAGGACACGCTTCCAGCTTTCTTCTTCGCACGGAAACATCAATGAAACAATCATCGCGCGATCTGGCCAATCTTTTTTGACCTGGGTAATTTCTTGCAGGTTTAATTCCAGACTGCGGTCGGTAATCAGTTCGATGTTATTAAAACCGATGACTTCACGATTTTTACCATAATGCGCGGAATAGCGTGAAGAAACATTGACTGGTGCAGGATCTTCGCCGAGCGTTTTCCAGACCACACCGCCCCATCCCGCTTCAAATGCCCGCACAACGTTATACGCTTTGTCGGTCGGTGGGGCAGAGGCCAGCCAGAAAGGATTTGGCGCTTTGATACCAGCAAAATTGATTGAGAGATCCGCCATTTCACACCTTCGCTTTCAAGTCGTCATTGATTGCCAGCGCTGCCAGCTTGCCATGTTGTACCGCTTGCACAGTCAGATCTTGTCCCGGCGCAATGCAATCGCCTCCGGCGTAGACCTTCGATAAACTCGTGCGATAGTGATCGTCGACCCAGATTTTGTCTTTCTCGCGCTTTACGTCGTGGGCAATCG
The DNA here is from genome assembly GCA_049340365.1 of Undibacterium sp. Ji67W. Classification (GTDB taxonomy): domain Bacteria; phylum Pseudomonadota; class Gammaproteobacteria; order Burkholderiales; family Burkholderiaceae_D; genus Undibacterium. Next base: position 67,982 of record JBMPOY010000011.1, read on the forward strand.
GATCGTTGAGGCTTGCTGCATCGAAGCTTTGGCCGATGGCTTTGAAAACCGCTTGTGCAGCAATATCTAATGTTTCTCCGGTGGCTTGTAATTTTCCGTTGACTTCATGCGTCTTCTCAAAGCGCATTCCCGACACGTTGCCAGCAAAATCAAACAACACCTGCTGAGGTTGCGCCCAGGTCACGATTCTGACCTGATTGGCTTTGGCGATCTCTTGCTCATGTAAAGTCGCAGACATGTGTTGCGCACCACGTCGATACACCAGTGTGACTTGCTGCGCACCTAAACGGGCGATTTGCACTGCCATATCGATGGCGGTATTACCTGCTCCGATCACGACGCACTGCGCAGGGACGGGTAATTGACTTAAGTCGTCGGTCTGCCGTAATTCTGCAATGTAATCCACCGCCGCCATCAGACCCGGCGCGTCTTCACCAGTCAGTCCCAACTCACGGCTTGCCCCTAATCCCAATGCCAAAAACACCGCATCAAAGTCGCGCCGTAATTGTTCCAGGTGCAAATTGGCACCAAGTTTTTGTTCGTGCTTCACACTGATACCACCTACCTGCAACAGAAATTCAACTTCACGTTGTGCGCTGTCGCCGGTTAATTTGTATTTCGCAATCCCATATTCGTTCAGTCCGCCGGATTTTTTTTGCGCTTCAAAAATTACGACCTCATGACCGAAGGTCGCCAGCTTGTGAGCGCAAGATAAGCCCGCGGGGCCCGCGCCAACAATAGCGATTTTTTTACCGGTTGTTGCGGCACGCGGAAACGGATGCTCCGTAAATTTCATATGATCTAAAGCATATCGTTGCAACAGACCGATTTTTACCGGTGCACCTTCGTCATCATGATTGCGCACACAAGCGTGTTCACACAAAATCTCTGTGGGGCAAACACGGGCGCAACTGGCACCCAAGATGTTTTGTTGCAAAATACCTTTGGCTGCACCATTGATATTGCCGACGGCAATATTCTGAATAAAGCTGGGCACATCAATGTCAGAAGGACATATGCGGCTACACGGTGCGTCATAACAATACAAACAACGTTCGCTTTCTATTACCGCCTGACGGCTGTTTAAAGCAGGGTGAAGATCACTAAACTGCGCGGCCAGTTCTTCCGGACGCGTATTTGCTGCGGTGAGATGTTTCAGGGCTTCCAACATGGGTGGCTCCAGTTAAACAATGTTCAGATACAACAAAGAAATACAAACCTGTGTTGCATGCATCAATGATTCATGCAACGAATAAAGAAGCTTAAAAAAGATAAAAAAACTGATCGATAAAGCGTTTTCCTGATTGCGGTCTATTTCATTTGCGGGAAAGAGAATTCCGCCCCTTTTGACATACTGTCTGGCCAACGCTGCATCACCGCTTTGACGCGTGTATAAAAGCGCACTCCTTCTGGACCATAAATATGATGATCTCCAAATAAACTTCGCTTCCAACCACCGAAGCTATGGAAAGCCATAGGCACCGGCAGTGGAACGTTCACACCGACCATACCGACTTGTATCATGCGTACAAATTCACGGGCTGTGCCGCCGTCTGCGGTAAAGACGGCAACACCATTGCCGTATTCATGTTGATTGATCAATTCAGCAGCAGCTGCCATATCTGGTACCCGCACCACGCATAACACTGGACCAAAAATCTCTTGCTGATAGATACTCATGTCTGTTGTGACGTGATCAAACAGACTACCGCCAGTAAAAAATCCTTGTTCGCATCCGGGTACGACGTGGTTGCGTCCATCCACGACCAGTTTTGCTCCTTGCGCAACGCCTTCGCTGATCAGCCTTTCGATACGCTGTTTGGCAGCGTGGGTAATGACCGGCCCCATCTCAGCGTCTTCCACCAGGCCATTATTGATTTTGAGTGCTTTTACACGCGCCGCCATCGCGTCGACCAACGCGTCAGCTGCGGACCCTACGGCCACTGCGACTGAAATTGCCATGCAACGTTCACCAGCAGATCCGTATGCCGCACCCATCAGTGCATCCACTGCCATATTCAGATCTGCATCGGGCATTACAACCATGTGATTTTTAGCGCCGCCCAAAGCTTGTACGCGCTTGCCATTGGCGCAACCACGCGCATAAATGGCTTGCGCAATGGGCGTTGAACCGACAAAGCTGATCGCCTGCACATCGGGATGATCAAGCAAAGCATCCACCACGATTTTGTCGCCCTGCACTACGTTAAACACACCTTTAGGCAAATCAGCCTCTTGCAATAATTTTGCATGCAATAACGACGCCGAAGGATCGCGCTCAGATGGTTTAAGGACAAAGGTATTGCCGCATGCCAGCGCAATCGGAAACATCCACATGGGCACCATCACCGGGAAGTTAAACGGCGTAATGCCAGCAACGACACCTAAAGGTTGACGCATACTGCAAGCATCGATTCCGCGTGCTATCTGCTCGGAATATTCGCCTTTGAGTAACTGTGGAATACCGATCGCAAATTCAACCACTTCGATACCGCGCACAACCTCACCGCGTGCATCAGCGAGGGTCTTGCCATGCTCTTTGGTCAGTAAATGCGCAAACTCTTCAGTATGCTGTTGCAGCAATTGCAGATAGCTCATCAGAATGCGGGCGCGGCTGAGTGCGGGAGTGTTCGCCCACGCCGGAAACGCTTGCTTAGCAGCGGCAACGGCGATCTTTACTTCATGCTCAGTCCCCAGCGCTACCGCGCCTTGCACTGTGCCGAAAGCGGGATTGAAAATATCGGCAAAACGATTGTCGATATTTTCATGTATTTCACCATTGATATAGTGATGGACTTGATATTGGCTCATGTTGTTATATATCTTCAAAATCTTCGATGGTATTCTTTGCGCTTTACTGCAAAGCCTTAAGCAGCTGCTTTTATAATTTCTGCCAGTTTTCCAAACAATTGATCGATATGCTGTTTCTCTAAAATCAATGGTGGTGACATCGCAATAATGTCGCCTGTGGTACGTATCAATACGCCTTCAGCAAACGCTTTTTTATAGACCGCCATCGCGCGCGCACCGACCTTACCAGGGATAGATTCGAGTTCAATTGCGCCAATCAATCCGACATTGCGCAGATCAATCACATGCGGCAAGCCTTTCAATGAATGCAGCGCATCTTCCCAATACGTCGTCATGCTTTGCGCATGCTCAAGTACTTTTTCTTCTTTAAATACCTTGAGTGACGCTAAACCAGCGGCACATGCCAAAGGGTGGCCAGAATAGGTATAACCGTGGAACAGTTCTATGCCTGCCGGACTGTCCATCAAGGTATCGTAAATTTTCTGATGACTAAATACAGCGCCCATAGGCACCACACCATTGGTCAGCCCTTTAGCAGTGGTCATCAGATCGGGACGCACATCAAAGAAGTCAGAAGCAAACGGTGTCGCCATGCGACCAAAACCAGTAATGACTTCATCAAAGATCAGCAAAATACCGTGCTTATCGCAGAGTTCGCGCAAGCGTTTCAAATAACCTTTCGGAGGCAAAATTACACCAGCAGAGCCTGATAATGGCTCAACAATCACCGCAGCGATGGTCGAGGCGTCATGCAACGTGACGAGACGTTCCAATTCATCCGCGAGATGCGTGCCGTATTCAGGCAAGCCGCGGGTGAACGCATTTTTTTCCAGATTATGGGTATGTGGCAGATAATCAACACCACCAAGCAAATTAGCGAATTGTTTGCGGTTGGCTGGCAATCCACCGATGGACATACCGCCAAATCCCACGCCGTGATAGCCACGTTCACGACTGATAAAACGGGTACGCTGGGCCTCACCACGAGCACGGTGATATGCTAATACCATTTTCAAAGCGGTATCAACCGCCTCCGAACCGGAGTTGGTATAAAACACCTGACCGAACTTGTTTCCGCTGTATTCAATGAGTTGCTCAGCCAGCTCAAACGCCGCCGGATGCCCCATTTGAAATGCCGGTGCGTAATCGAGGGTCGCCACGGCATCCTGCACCGCTTTGACGATCGTCGGATGAGAATGTCCTAGCGGCACACACCATAGCCCGGCTGTGGCATCAAGTATTTCGCGCCCGTTTTGATCGCGATAAAACATCCCGGAGGCAGAAGCCACAATACGAGGTGCTTCTTTGTAGTCACGATTGGCCGTAAAAGGCATCCAATACGCATTGAGCTGTTGCTTGCTTAACATGTGTTTCTCCTGAAAACAATTTACCAAGTGGTAAAAATATGTTGAAATCCTAGATAAGCATATGCACTGACAACATATACAGCCAGTAAAATTTCATCCAACCGTACAGTTTTTTTGAGCAATACAGTTTTGCGGTAGCAGGATAGGTATCGATGTCGGCGACAAAAAACCTGCATCCAACCAAAAACGGAGACCAGCATGGAAGTTGCAAATGAAGATATCGTTCACGACCACGATTCAGAATGGCCACAGCTACCATTAGTGAGGCGTTGCCAGTCCAGTCTGGTAGAACAAATCGTTCAGGAAGTCACGCGGCTGGTGCAGAAGAATCAGTTACCGCTCGGTAGCAAAATGCCCTCGGTAAGACAATTCGCCAGATGCAATGCCGTCAGTACCTTTACCGTCGTCGAATCTTATGAACGCTTAATTACGCTAGGTTTATTGATTTCACGCCGCGGTTCAGGTTACTTTGTCAGCAAGCCTGCTGTACATCCAACACCAGTGACCGCTGCTATTACAGCCAATTTAACGACTGTTCTGGATGCCCTGAGTCCTGACCTTTATTCCGGCGTATCAAGCGCTTTACCAGTCGGTTCCGGGTGGTTGCCACCTGAATGGTATGGCGATGATATTTTGTTGGATTCACTCAAGCAATCGATACGGATTCCAACCCAGCGTTTGCGCGGCTATGGGAATCCGCTTGGGTTCCCCAGTCTGCGCCAACATTTATCAAATCAATTATCGCAAGATTTGTTTGGCGTCGACGCAGAACAAATCCTGCTCACACACGGCGCAACGCACGGCTTTGATCTGATTTTGCGTACGCTCTGCAAACCAGGTGACGTGGTTTTTGTAGAAAATCCTGGTTACAGCAATTTATTGTCGCTGATCCGTCATCATGGCTGCATTCCTATTGGAATTCGCCGTGACGAAAACGGTTTGGATGTAGAAGGGCTGCTTGAAAAAGCCATCCTGCATCAACCTAAAATTATGTTCGTCAATACGGTTCTGCAAAACCCTCTCGGTACCAGCTTGAGCCAGAGTCATGCACATCGCTTATTGGCATTGGCAGAACAATTTGATTTCTGGCTGGTCGAGGACGATATTTACCGTGAACTCTGCACCCGCCCAGAACCATCGCTGGCGGCGATGGACGGACTGCGGCGCGTGATACGGGTCGGAAGCTTTTCCAAAACTTTGTCGCCGACGTTGAGGGTAGGCTCAGTATGCGCATCTCACTCCCTGATTGGTGAATTATTACGCGTGAAAATGCTGGCAGGTCTGACGACGTCAGAGATCAATGAACGCGCCGTGCTCCATGCGATCAGTTCGCGCTTCTATCGGCGCATGTTGGAAAAACTCAAGCGCCAGCTCGATACCGCACGCAATAGTACCCTGGATGTGTTGCAAGAAGCAGGCATGACGCCCTTGGCTGATCCTCGCGGTGGCATGTTTATTAGTGCCGGATGGAAAAATTCAAATCTTGACGCCAGTGAAATTACGAAGCAGGCATTGCATGCAGGCATCATCCTCGCACCGAATGTATTTTTCTCGGCAGATACCCACACCTACCCTTGGTTCCGATTCAATATCGCCTACGGTGAAAGCGACCAACTACGCAACTTCCTCGCAGGAGTACATCATGGATAAACGCGTGGAGCCATCGCTTACTCAACGCGACCAGATTGAGGCACGCATACTGCAATGTGCAACTGAGGTCTTTTCCGAGTCAGGATTTGCCGGTACTTCGATTGCGACGATCGCAGAGCGAGCAGGTATTTCTAAACAAAATTTGTTGTACTACTACGCGAATAAGCAAGTGCTTTACCAAACCGTACTAGATCAGGTGCTGGACCAGTGGTTAGAACGTATGGATATTCTGGCTGACGCCGATCAGGAGCCTGAATTTCTGCTGCGCAGCTACATCCGGGAAAAACTCCGTTTCTCCCAAGAACAACCGCAGGCCTCTCGCGTGTATGCGATGGAGGTCATCAGCGGCGCGCAAACCTACTCGGAGAGTATGCGCGAAAAAATAATTCCATTTCTGAAAAAAGATATTGCAGTTTTCGAAGGCTGGATTGCCAAAGGTAAAATCGCTGCCGTCAATCCTACACATCTTTTATTTTTGATTTGGGCAATGACGCAGTCATATGCGGATTTCAGTACGCAAATGTGCCTGGTACTCGGTCATAGTCCACTAAAACCAGACGATTTTAATGATGCAGAGCAACTCATTAGCGAATTAGTTTTAAATCGCTTGCAATGTTTAAGCAAATTGAACGACTAAGCATTAAGATGATATAAATGCATAAAGTTGCAAATTTTTTAAAACGAGGGAATTACTAAACAAAAGCTGAGATATCAGAATTTTGTCATTTTTTGCATTCATCGAGTTGTTTTGATTAACTACGTCATCGGCTAACTATCTATGCCAATTTTTTTTCACCGTCTTTCAGCCAGATTCAAACTAAATCGCATTGGGGTGCGCCTGGTTTTAAGCTTCGCTATTTTACTGATCTTATTTATTGTCGTCCTGATCCTACCTTTGGGACAAATCAGCAAAATGATGCGTCTTGAGGAAAAGTTTGCTCATGAGGATATGGGGAAACTTTTGGCAGTTCAGGAACTAGGCTTACTGACAGAAAGCGTGAGCAATGCCTTGCCATTATTGCTCACAGCGCCCAGAGACAAACGCGAACAACAATATAGTAAGGTCGATGAAAAAAATAAAGAAATCACCGACCTGATCTCAAAGCTAGAACATACTCTGGACGATCCTAGTCAACAAAATAATTTAAAGATACTTAAGCAACGTCGGGACGCTTACCAGCGCATGTACCTTGACCTCGTCAACCTTCTTGAAGATGAAGGACAGGAGGCAGCAACTAAAAATTTTTTTACCGGGGTCGAGCCCTCACTCAATGCCCTCTTAGCAGTTTCATCGAGATTATTAGAAAATGAACAGAACTTAATTCTCGAACATCAACGCCAATCCCAAGAAGATTTAAAAAAAACCGGGATGATCGCTATTCTCTTATCGATTCTTGCCGTGCTGGTTGCCGCTGTGCTAGCCTGGTTCGCAACCCGCAGTGTAGTACGCCCATTACAACAATTACAAACGAGTGCGTTAAAAATTGCCGCGGGTGATTATCAAACGCAAGTACCGATCAGTAAAACCGAAGAAATCGCCAAAGTCGGATTAGCATTAAACACTATGTCGAATGCCATCGCATCACGCGAAAAAGATATCGAGCATCTGGCGTTTTACGATGCACTCACCGGTCTGCCAAACCGTACCTATCTTTTAAAAACCTTGGGGCAAGCGAATTTAAACGAGTACGCAATCATTTTGATGGATTTGGCACGCTTAAAATCAGTCAATGAAACCCTGGGATTTGACACTGGCGACTCTGTCATACTGCATGTAGCTCAACGTATTCAACGGGTTATCAGTACGACGCTCACAGACCAGACGCCATTATTAGTCAAGTTGGCAGGGGGATCATTTGCCGTATTGATTCCAAGCAGAAGTCAACGAATTATTGAAGACATATATTCGCGTATTGATCAGGTAAATAATGAACCCGTAAGATGCGAAAATTATGCCGTGGATATTGATCTGGTGTACGGTTTTGCATTACAGGCAGAAATACCTTTACCGCTAATACGTTTATTACGTAATGCTGAAGTTGCCTTGTATGCTGCCAAGCGAAGCTCAACAAAGTTGGCATGGTATAGCGATGCACAGGAAGCCTCGCGATTAAGCCATTTGAGCTTAGTCTCCGATTTAAGAACCGCAGTCAAGTCGGATGAATTGCAGATGTGGTTGCAGCCCAAAATACAATTATCAACGGCAAAGGTTTACGGTTTTGAGGCACTGGTTCGCTGGCAACATCCAACCCGTGGATTTATCTCGCCGGCAGAATTTATCCCTTTCGCGGAAAGCACAGGTTATATTGGCATCATTACAGATTGGATGTTAGAAAGTGCGCTAATCAAACTTGCTGAATGGAAAAATATTCATCCCGGTTTAAGCATTGCCGTCAATGTCAGTACACATGATCTGAGAGATAAAAATTTTCCAGAACGAGTTGCAAGTCTCTTAAACCAATATAGCGTTGATCCAAACCACTTGAGGATAGAAATAACTGAGAGTGGAATTATGGAAGACCCGGAAAGCGCCATAGAACTGTTGCAAAAACTACGAAAAACCGGGATTAGTTTGTCGATAGATGATTTTGGCACAGGCTATTCTTCACTTTCCTATCTGCAAAAATTACCTGTCAATGAGTTAAAAATTGACAGGAGTTTTGTGACCAATATTGATCAGTTAGCTGATACGCAGCGCCTGGTTAAAACTATCATAGAGTTAGGACATGGACTCAAACTCAGCGTCATTGCAGAAGGCATAGAAACCGAACAAGAGCGAGCGGTATTACAAGAATTGGGTTGCGATTGCATGCAAGGCTATTTGGTGAGCAAACCACTTTACGGAAAGCAATTACAAGATTGGCTGGACAAGAGTTTGCAGTTAGATATAATTTAAAGAAGACAACTTTTTCTATTGCATCACTTGTCAATTTTTTTCGCTTTATTTATCGCTTAATTTATCACTTTATTTATTACATCAACTCTCGAAGTGTAAATCTTTTTTGAAACTGGAACCAATTATCAAGTGAGGATATCCTTTTCAAAAAAAGGTTTGATCCAAAGCTTGTCGAAAAGAAAGTGCAATTATGTATTCACTTCGATTCCGCTTGATTTCACTTTTTATCTTTGTCGTTACGGCAACCCTGGCCATTTTTGGTTTCTATCAATATGCGCGTCTTTCTGATGAGCTTGAGAAAAATTTTACGGCACATCAGAAAGAAGTTATATCTCGCCTCGAAACATCTTTGCCATCAACTCTTTGGAATATGGATGAATCCACAGCGGAAAAAATCATCAAAGCAGAAATTCAGAACGTTGACATCAACGCAATAGAAATCCGGTCTGCGGAAATGCCTGACTCCAGCTTTGTTCGTGTTACAAAGGATGGCAATACCAAACAACCGGGAGGCATACTCAGAGATTCAGATCATTTTCAAGTAAGTGCTAAATTATTTGCTGAAGTCACCAAAAGAGATGTATCCAAAGGCAACCACACATCGCAAGCCTTGGGCGAAGTGATTGTCACTTTTTCTCACGACTATATCGATAAAAAGTTAAGAGATAATCTGACGTTAACATTGGTTCAGATTTTCATCCTTGATATCATCCTAATTATTGCATTAACAATGAGCCTGAAGGTCGTCTTTGATCCAATCAAATTGTTGCAAAGCGCACTGTTTGAATTGAGTTCTCATGACGCTGAAACTGTGACCGAATTGCCAGAGTCAAAGAGTCAGGAATTTGGAAAAGTAATACGTGGCTTCAATCTGGTGTTGCGTAATTTAAAAAATATTATTGTTTTACAACGCCAGGCGGAAGAATCAGCCAACGCTGCGGCCAAAGAAACGGAAGAAGCATATATCAGTCTCAAAGCAGCTCAAAAATCTCTGCTGCAAGCTGAAAAACTTGCAAGCTTGGGAAGTCTGGTGGCTGGTATTGCACACGAAATTAACACACCTGTTGGCGTCATCGTGACCAGCGCGTCGGTCCTTTCCGAAGCGAGTAATGAAATCAACAAAAATATGGCAGGCGGCAACATTCGCAAATCTGACATGACGGCTTTTCTGACAACAGCCACGGAAAGCACGCGTTTGATTATGAGTAACGCGGCACGCGCAGCCCATCTGATACAAAGTTTCAAGCAGGTTGCAGTTGATCAAACCAGCGAGCAACGCCGCGAGTTCGAACTAATTGAATTCTTAAACGACGTCATCACCAGCCTCAATCCAACACTTCGTAAAGCACATACAACGATAAAAATAGCGTGCAATGAGGAAATTCATATGGATAGCTACCCGGGCTTACTGGCACAAGTTATAACAAATTTGACAATGAATGCCGTTACACATGCATTTTCTGAAGGAACAGGGGGCGAGATTTACATTGATGTCAGTTTATCGGAACCCTTCGTCAATTTTGATTTTCGTGATAATGGACACGGTATCCCCGAGGAGTTTCTCGACAAGATCTTTGAACCTTTCTTCACCACCAAACGCGGACAAGGTGGAACTGGTTTAGGCCTCAACATTGTTTTTAATATTATTACCAAGCAACTGTGCGGCACGATCAACGTGCATAACCATCACGACAAGGGAGCCTGGTTTAAGATTTGCATTCCTCGAATTACACAACTATTACAGAAATGAAACGTACATGTAACAATTAATAATCTCGTTTCAAAATCGCGATGTTAGAGGTTAATATAGAGTTTATCTCTTCACAGCAATGTTAAGGCATATCATGGTGACAGTAAGCGACGACGAAGATTGGCTCAAGGAAGACGAGGCACCACTGGGGACAAAGTCAAACAATTATTGGCGACTCCTGATCGTTGATGATGAACCAGATATTCACGCTGTCACCCGTCTAGCGCTCAATAAAATAACGTACAAAGGGCGCGAAATAGAAATACTTTCGGCCTATTCCGGTAAAGAAGCTTTTGAGATACTTTCCAAAGAATCAGATATCGGCATGATACTGCTTGATGTTGTTATGGAAACGGAAGACGCCGGATTGGTGCTGGCAAAACGAATACGTGAAGAATTGCATAACGATATCGTGCGCATTATTTTACGCACGGGTCAACCAGGGCAAGCGCCGGAACAAAGCGTCATCGTTGATTACGACATTAATGATTACAAACTCAAAACTGAGCTTACCGCTCAGAAAATGTTTACTACCGTCATCTCTTCCCTACGCGCTTACGAAGGGCTGAAAACCATCGAAGCCAATCGCCGCGGTCTGGATAAAATTCTTGAGGCTGCAAGTAACCTGTATCAAATAGATTCGCTCAAAGAGTTGGCATCCGGTGTTTTGACACAAATTGGCGCCATTCTCGATTTCGGTACCGATGGCGTTTTATGCGTCATGGAATCATCATCGGCGAAAAAAAACCTCAATCCGCTGGTTATTGCGACGACAGGTAAATCCACTGAGATGCTGAGTGAGACTACCTTACCACCAGATCATCCGTGGACGCCGTCGATACGTCAGGCTTTCGAAGAAAGGAAAAGTCTTTTTACCAGCAACGTTGATGTTTTGTTGATACAGGCGTCGCACGGTCATCAGTTTGCTGTTGCCTTTACCCCTCTATGGCCATTGAGCGAACTTGAATGCAGTTTACTCGGTGTGTTTTGTGACAGGATTGCTGCTGCTTTCGATAATTTGCACGTATTTAACCTGCTGAAATCAACACAAGAAGCAACTGTTATTGCCCTTGCTGATCTGGCTGAATCTCGTGACGCAACAACAGGCGGGCATGTGCGACGTGTTTGCCGTTTAACCGAGGCCATTGCAAACGAATTAAAACTCGCAGATAAGTTACCACCGGAAGTAGATTCTAATTTTATGGCATTCGTCGGCATTGCCAGTATTTTGCATGATGTCGGTAAAGTAGGAATTCCAGATGCGATACTTTTGAAGCCTGGAAAACACACTCCCGAAGAACGCATTATCATGGAAGGACACGCGTTAATTGGCGAGACCGTTTTAGCCAGAGCTGCACAAATGGTAGAAGGAGCAAATAGTCTTAGCATTGGCGCACAGATTGCGGGCGGCCATCATGAACATTTTGATGGCAATGGCTATCCACGACGTTTAAAAGGCAATGAAATTCCACTCGCAGCCCGGATCGTAGCTGTGGTTGACGTATTTGATGCCTTATTGCATGCCCGTCCTTACAAACAGCCCTGGCCTTTGCCAGATGTCATTGCTTACCTCCAGGAACGCAGCGGTACACAATTTGATCCTGACGTTGTTTGGGCAATCATCAATTTTGTTGAAACAAAAAAACCAGACTGGATTATTGCTGAAGGGCATTAAATAGATAATTCATTGAATCATTGAATAATTAACTCACAGAGATAAAATTAAAAGAACATTGATTAACCTGTTTGTCGTTGTGGTGCCATGCGATTGTCGTCATGAAAACCATCAAAACACTGTTCTGTTTTTTTATCACCCTTGTTTCATCGGGAAGCAATGCTGCTGATCTGTTAGTTTTACTCAACGAAAAAAAGCAAAATTCTGAAAGCGCGGCATCAGAACAGAGTTTTCAAATAGATTTAGGGGAGTTATTAGCTGAGCGCACTCATCGTGAAGCAGTATTCGTAACACGACCTCGCAAACGTCTTGCGAATGCCCTGGAAATGAACGAGGCGGATATTTTGTGCGGATATTTGCCAGAATGGTTACCTGGAAATTTTGACTGGAGCATCGGTTTTGTTGATATCAGTGATGTACTTGTAACCACTTTACGGGTGCCTGCCCCGTCTACTCTCGAAGATATTGCAGGTCTTCCGGTTGGTACCACCATGGGCTTTACCTATCCAGAAATTGAGAAAATTCTCGGCAACCGATTCGTACGAGATGATGGTCCTGGCGCAGAAGCAAACTTAAGAAAATTAGCTGCAGGGCGATTCAATTACGCCATCGTCAGCATGGCAACACTGAATTATCATCGACGTATAAACGATTTGCATCTGATCATACACCCGCCGCTCACCGTTTCCAAATTTAAGAGCCAGTGCGCATTATCCAAAACTGGGAATGTGAAGTTAAGTGATATCAATAAAGTAATCTTAGATATTCAACGTGATGGGAGTCTCGAAAAACTTCTCAAAAAATATAATTATCATTGAAGCTTTGAATCGTCAGTGAAAGACCTACTCATAGCAATCGAGATTGAGTAAGCCGCCAAATTGGATGGCTAGACGTTTGATATCAAAAAAATAGTACTATGCAGGCTCTGGATAACGCTTAGAGAATGAAGTCAAATTGATGCAAATACGGGCACAAGAGATAAAATTCATTTGCGGCTCACAAATTTCGCTCGACCTTAGCTTGCTTTTCTATGTATGCTTAAATCTTATGCAGCTTGTCATTTTTTGAAAAAATTACTCTCTATGCAATTACCACGGCTTCCTGATGACGAAGATTATCGCGTAACAACCCTTCAGGAATGTGGACTCCTAGATACACCTCAGGAACAACGTTTTGACCGGCTGACACTACTGGCAAAACAAATATTCAAAACGCAGATTGTCTTAATTTCATTGGTCGACAGCAATCGCCAATGGTTTAAGTCCAAACAAGGTCTGGCCGTGACAGAAACTGGTCGAGACATTTCTTTTTGTGGTCATGCAATACTGTCGGAAGAAATACTCAATATTCCCGACGCCCGTAATGATCTGCGTTTTTTTGATAATCCTTTGGTCATAGGACCTCCACACATACGTTTTTATGCTGGTGCTCCGTTGCATGCAAAAAATGGGCAACGTATTGGAACACTATGCATCATAGATTCTCAACCAAGGTCACTGACAGCTGACGAACAAGATATATTACGCAATCTGGCTGATTGCGTTGAACATGAAATCGGTAACGTACAATCACAAAGGCAGCATAACGCCCTGTTAACCTTGACAAGAATCACTTCGCTGACCTTTCAGGATCCGCAAGTATTGCTGCGCGAAACCTTGGCACTTGGCTGCCAATACCTCAAGCTGGCGACCGGTGTTATATCGAAATTTCAGGGCAATGAAATCATTATTCAGGTCTATCATTCAAGTATTGGCAATATCAAAGAAGGCCAACGCTTTCTCAAAGAATTCACCTACTCAGATCTGGTACACAAAGATCATGATGTGGTCCATACGACCAATGCGGGTCAAACCGCTTTCGGTCAACATCAGAGCTATCAGCAATTCAAACAAGAAACCTACATTGGCATCCCATTATTTTTAGAAGGAAGGCGCTATGGCACCTTAGGCTTCTCGGATCATAAAGCAAGAACTCACGCATTCACGGAAGTAGAAATTGAATTTGTGAACGTATTAGGTGATTGGGTTAATGGCACAATTAAGCGACAAGAGCTCAACCGCTCTTTACAACGTCAACAAAGTTTGAATGACGCCGTTGCGAAGGCGCAGTCACAATTTATTAAAGGCAAAGACCGCGGCAAAGGTTTCGATACACTGCTGACCAATAGTTTACATCTCACCCATAGTGAATATGGATTTATCTGTGAGGTTTTAAAAAACAGCCACGGCGTCGCTTACTTAAAAGCGAATTCGATCTACGACCTTTCGTGGGACGACGCAACCGTAGAATTAAACAAAAAAGTAGTACAACAAGGCTTAGAGTTCCACGATCTCGATTTACTTTTCGATCCGCGATTAGATAAAAAAACGCCTGTCATCTCGAACAATCTTGCATTTGAAAGACAGGTCGGTGACTTGCCTGCGGATCATCCGCCATTAAGACATTTTTTAGCAATCCCTATACAACATGACGGAGAAATTGTCGCAATGATGGGTATTGCCAATTGCCCGGATGGCTACGACAAACTGTCGGTGGATTTTCTACAGCCTGTCACCATCACGATTGGTCAATTAGTCAATGCTGCGCGTATCCAGCGGCAACATGCCCAGAGTGAACAAAGACTGGCAAATATTATCGAAGGAACCAATATCGGCACCTGGGAATGCCATATTCCGTCTGGCGTTACGATATTTAATGAACGGTGGGCGGAAATGTTAGGCTACACCCTCGCTGAATTAAGCCCTACAACAGTTCAAACCTGGCTGGATTTATGTCATCCGGAGGATGTGAAAATTTCTGCCGAAATGATAGAGCACCATTTCAACGGCGACCTACCGTATTTTGATCTGACCAGTCGTATGCGTCATAAGGATGGTTCATGGGTGTGGATCAGAGATCGCGGTTGCGTCGTTAGCTGGGATGAAGAAGGGCGACCTTTGGTCATGTCAGGCAGCCATCAGGATGTCACTCAAGAGCGCATCGCAGAAGAAAAATTAGCGCATGCCTATGAGCTGCTGGAGCAGTCGAATGCCGCTGCCCGCATTGGCACCTGGGAATACGATCTCCTCACCAGGCAAGTGAATTGGAGTACCGTCACCAAACAAATTCATGAAGTGGAAGCCGACTATCAATGCAATACCGAACAGGCACTCAATTTTTTTAAAGGGAAAGACAGCCGGGATCACATACGCCATTTGCTGACGGAGGCCGGCACATCTGGCACCCGCTTCGATACCGAATTTAAAATAGTAACAGCCAAAAAAAATGAGCGCTGGGTCAGAATCATCGGCTTACCTCAATTCAAAGAAAATAAAATCCGGGGAATTTATGGCACGCTACAAGATATCAGCGATAGCAAAGCCAATGCCCAGGCATTACGGGATCAGGTAGCACACACGCAGGCTATTCTTGACAATGTACTTGATGGAATTATCACCGTTAACCATCTGGGTTTTATTGATGCCTTTAACTACGCAGCGGGTAATATTTTTGGCTACAACAAAGACGAATTAATCGGTAAGCATTTTAGTATTTTGTTACCGGCTAACGATGAGCAAAGTAAATCCAATTTTCCGTTCAGAATCGATAATGTTTCTAAACTGATTGGGGTTTCACAAGAGATCGATGCACGTAGAAAAAACGGGAGCATATTCCCACTGGATCTGTCAGTTTCTGCAGTCAAACGTCAGGGTCGCGCGTTATACATTGGATTGATGCGAGATATTACTGAACGCAAACGCCTTGAGATGATTAAGAATGAATTCATTTCTACCGTCAGTCACGAATTACGTACGCCATTAACGTCGATATCCGGTGCACTGGGCCTGATACTCGGCGGTGCCACCGGAACATTGCCTGAGAGCCTGACTCCTTTACTCAATATCGCCAGCAAAAACAGCCAGCGTTTAACCTTCCTGATCAATGACTTGTTGGATATGGAAAAATTGAGCGCCGGTAAGATGCATTTCGATATGCAAGACTATGCGCTGGGGCCACTATTAACACAGGCAATTGATACCAATGTAACTTTTAGCACACAAAGAGAAATTCATTTGAAGCTGCATCATCCGATACCTGATGTCAAAATTTCCGTTGATAGTCAGCGTTTTATGCAAGTGATGTCAAATTTACTTTCAAATGCGATCAAATATTCTCCCGTCAACGAGACAGTTGAGATTCGCGTCAGCCTGAATCATTTACATGTTCGCATCAGTGTCAGTGATCATGGGAAAGGCATACCTAGCGAATTTCGTGATCGTATATTCCAGAAATTCGCCCAGGCAGACTCGTCTGATACCCGGGAAAAAGGCGGCACCGGGCTCGGACTGGCGATTTCCAGAGAATTGGTGGAAAACATGGGGGGAAAAATTGGCTTTGATTCCATCGTAGGCCAGGGCGCTAATTTCTATGTTGAGCTACCTTTCGTCGTTTCAGAATAGAAATTTCCTCGAAATCCACGACGAAGCTATAATCACGCCTTGCGCAGTCCTATTGCGCCATCACTAATTTTCTCAAAAAGTAGCTTCATGATAGTTCTCGGCGTTGAATCCTCCTGTGATGAAACAGGTCTTGCCCTTTATGATACAGAACGTGGATTACTGGCACATGCCCTGCATTCGCAAATTGCCATGCATCAAGAATACGGCGGTGTAGTGCCTGAACTGGCTTCGCGCGACCACATCCGTCGAACTCTGCCTCTGTTACATCAAGTCATTTCTGAGGCTCAGATTCAAAAGCAAGACATTGATGCGATTGCCTATACCCAAGGGCCGGGGCTAGCTGGTGCTTTGTTGGTAGGCGCCTCATTTGCCTGTGGCCTGGGGATGGCGCTGGATAAACCGATCTTAGGCGTACATCATTTGGAAGGGCATCTGCTCTCCCCTCTACTCGCGAGTCAACCACCGGAATTCCCCTTCATTGCCTTGCTGGTTTCAGGCGGTCACACGCAATTGATGCGCGTCGATGGAGTAGGTCAATATCAATTGCTCGGCGAAACTCTGGATGACGCGGCAGGCGAAGCCTTTGACAAATCCGCCAAATTACTCGGACTTACGTACCCGGGCGGACCGGCAATTTCCAAATTGGCTGAAACTGGTGATCCTGCGATTCATCAGTTTCCACGCCCAATGTTACATTCCAAAGATTTTAACTTTAGCTTTTCTGGATTAAAAACAGCCGTCCTTACTGCTGTCAAAAAATACCCACCTGACATGAGCGAGTCTGACAAAGCCAATGTCGCACGCGGTTTTGTTGATGCCATCGTTGATGTCCTGGTCGCTAAGTGCGTCACGGCAATGAAGCAAAGCGGACTCAAGCGTCTGGTGATTGCAGGCGGGGTTGGCGCAAATCGCCAATTGCGCTTAGCCTTAAACGCGGCGGCAGCGAAAAAGCGTTTTCAAGTGTTTTATCCTGAACTCGAATTTTGTACCGATAATGGTGCGATGATTGCCTTCGCAGGTGCAATGCGGCTCAAAAAAAATCCCGCATTAGCGACGCGGGAATTTGCTTTCAACGTCAGACCACGCTGGCCACTGCATGAATTAACGGCAGCCTGATCATATCGTTTTTTGACCAGTTTCCTTACTCGGAAAAACTGGTCGACGCTGCAAAAACAGGTCACGATGCCATCAATTATTTCTTCTTACTTCCGAGCCGACTCTCTTTGCCCGCCATCAAATTGGCAATATTTTGACGATGGCGATAAACCAATAAGCCGCTCATCACAAATACGGCCAGTAACTTAACATCAGGCCCAAATAACAAACCATAATACAAAGGCGCAAAGATGGCTGCAATCAGCGCTGCCAGCGAAGAATAACGGAACGCAAAAGCAATAACGACCCACGTCACCAGTGTTGCCAATCCAAGCCAAGGATTAATCCCGATCAGAACACCTGCCGCTGTCGCCACACCTTTACCGCCAACGAATTTAAAAAAAACAGGCCATAAATGCCCAACAAAAACAGCAATCGAGACTGCGGCTATGCTGCCATCATCAAGATCAAATTGGCTCGCATATTTCATTGCCAACCAAACTGCAAACCAGCCTTTGACTGCGTCCCCTAAGAGTGTCAAGATCGCAGCAGCTTTATTTCCGCTGCGCAACACATTGGTCGCACCTGGGTTCTTAGAGCCGTAAGTTCTTGGATCGGACAGCCCAAATAATTTACTCACCACAACCGCAAAAGATACTGATCCAATTAAATAAGCCAGTATTACTGCCAGAATAGTATTCATTTTTTCCCTAAATAGACGCTGGCAAGATACAGGTCATGCCTTGCGGAGATATTAAAAATTTTTTATAAATAAAGAGTGAGCGAGTTTTTTACTGACTTTTTCCTTTGATACAATTCAAGCGAATCAAACAATTAAAGCAATAAAGCAATGACTTGATCTTATTCGAATTGCATAATACTTCGTTACAAGGAGCTACTCATCGATTGCGCAATCGACAGGACTTGCTTTTAAGCAAAGTTCCAACACAGATGGAGCGATTCCGACCAAATATCCTCGTCGGCCGCCATTAATATATATCTTGGGCAACGCAAGGATCCCACGCTCAACATAGACTGGCATCACTTTTCTTGTACCAAACGGAGAGGTTCCGCCAATCAGATAACCGGAATGCTTTTGGGCTATTTCCGGCTTGCATGGCTCTACCGATTTGCATGAAATTTGCCGGGCCAGATTTTTGGTCGATACCTTGCGATCGCCATGCATCAATACGATGAGTGGCTTAGCTGATTCATCTTGCATTACCAACGTCTTTACCACGGCATGCTCGTCGACCCCTAACTCCCGAGCAGATACCGCCGTGCCACCATGTTCTTCGTATGAATACGGATGCTCAGAAAACTCCACCTTATTTTTGCGTAAAAACTGCGTTGCCGGTGTTTCTGAGACGTGTTCTTTTTTTGCCAAAATGGTTTCTCTTTCAACAGAAAAATCAAAGACGAATTATAGCCTCGCTAAAACCGCAAAGGCATTTTTTGAAAATGAAAAACGTCTTTTGAATTCTTAAATTATTAAAATTATTATTAATTGAAAATAAATTTTCCATAAGTGTCACTAAGAAGCAACATATAGTTTCATTTGGCGTATCGATTTGTTTCAATGCATGTCGACATTATGCATAATGTTTAAACGTTGTAACTTAATTCCTTATTCTTTGTCAGTGCAAAAAACGATGGACCACACTGCTTGAATGATGCAAAAGAAAAACAACGAGTTAAAAGAAAAAGACATATTGCCAGCGATGCAAGATAGTCTTTATTGAAAAATACACAAAAGTGGAGAAACAGTGATGGTGATAAGAGAAAAGGTTGGAGTGCGGTCTGTACGCCTTGCTTTAGGCATTCTGGCTGGATCGGTATTGATGACCGGTTTTGCGCAGGCACAAGAAACAAAAGACGAATCCAAAATTCAAAAGGTGGAAGTTACCGGCTCCAACATTAAGCGTGCCGACAAAGAAGGTACTTCGCCAATTCAAACAATTACTGCAAAAGATATCCGTGAGAGCGGAGCAACCACAGTACTTGAATTGTTGAAACAAGTCCCATCACTGGGTGTCGGTGGTTACAACGATACACCAGATCAAAACGGTTTCTCTCGCGGCGTCGCAACAGCGTCGTTACGCGGCTTAGGCTCGACATCAACGTTGATTTTGTTGAACGGTCGTCGCATGACACCGTCGGCTTATGCCAATCCAAATAACGGCCAATCAACCTTATATGACCTGAACAGTATCCCACTGTCAGCATTAGAACGCGTTGAAATATTCAAAGACGGTGCATCTGCCGTGTATGGTTCCGATGCCGTTGCGGGCGTCATCAACTTCATTACTAAACGCGATTACAAAGGCGGCGAAGTTTCTATCAATGCTAATGCTAACGACAATAATGAATTCCGTCGTCAAAACGTCAGTGGCGCGATTGGCTTCGGTGATATCAACACTGACGGATACAATGTTTTGTTTGCGTTGGACTATACAGCGAAACAACCAACCACGTCCCGCAATGGATCAAATGGCATTCAAGCTGCACAATATGCAGACATGAATTACCGTCTGAATCCATACAACAGCTACTTATCAAATCAGGCATTTTTCTTCAAAGAAAAAGCGCCAAATTCAAAATCGTTCTATACCAGCGGTGCGAATGTCGTCAATCAAGTGAACTGCGACGCGTCTAAACAACTTGTAGGTGGTCCACAATATGGGATTACCAGTGCCTTGCTGACAGGCAGAAAATTCTGTAATTCAGACACAGACCAATATGTTGACGTACAAAGTAAATCTGACGACGTTAATTTGATGACTGTGGGTAATCTGAAGATCAACGAAAATTTATCCGCGTTTGCAGAAGCCGCATTTACAGATTCAAAACGTACTTATCGCTCAGCATCACGGACAATTCTAGGCACATCACCGACAACTAACTACTTAGTAGGTGGTTTGGCGGCGCCGTTCCAGGCAATATTGCCAATTGGCCATCCAGACAATCCTTTCCCCGATGCGCGCGCTGCGGTTGGATATCGTTTCGAAAACTTGAAAACCGGAACGGATCTTGAAAATCAAAACGCACGTTTGCTGGGCGGGTTCCGTGGCAGCAATGCGGGTTGGGACTGGGAAACTGGTTTGCTGTGGAATCGCTCAAAACGCATAGAAACAGCCTACGGATTTTTGTATTTGCCAACGCTCAATCAGTTGATTAATCAAAACAGAACATTGGCGTCTATTGCAGCGGATCCAAGTATCACCAAAGATCTGACCAATAATGCGACCGCTCAAATCACCCAGTGGGATGCAAAAGCAAGCACCGAGTTCGGTTCTTTAGCTGGTGGTGCAATTGGATTTGCAACAGGTGTCGAATTCCGTCAAGAGAAATTGACTATTGATCCTGATCCGGCGAATGCACGTGGCGACATTTTGGGTCTGGCGACCACTGCCATTGATGCGAAGCGTAATGTATCTTCAGCATTTGTTGAATTGCGCACACCGTTTCTGAAAAATTTCGAAATGGACTTTGCTGGCCGCCTCGATAAATATCCAAATATCAAAACAAATTTTGTGCCAAAAGTTGGTGCAAAATGGACGGTCAATGATAGTCTCGCATTCCGTGGTTCGTACTCTGAAGGTTTCCGTGCACCGGCTGTTTCTCAAATTGCACCAGGTGGCGCGCAATACTTTTTGAACAATACGGTTGATCCGATACGCTGTCCAAACGGCACCAGTCCAGTACCAGGGGCTGACCTCGCGGATTGCGCGAAAAGTATTTCCGGTGTTGGTGGCGCAAACCCTGCTCTGAAACCAGAAACATCTAAGAGTTATTCTTTAGGCTTCATTCTCTCGCCTACCAAGAATTTCGATATGACGTTTGATCTTTTCAGAATTCGTAAAGAAGGCGAGATTGTTCTCGGCAGCGCAACCTTCCTGCTCGAGCATCCAAGCAGCTATCCTGCAGATTACATCACTCGTGATACTAATCCGCTCAATCAGTTGAAAGATGCAAACGGCAATCCTATCCCAGGTACAGGTCCTTTGCTGGCAGTAAAAACGCCATGGGTAAATCAAGGTAGTACCGATACGAGCGGTATTGATCTGGACATGAAATTACGCACCAACCTTGGTGACTACGGAAATCTGAAAACATCGTTAAACACGACGTATATCATTTCTTATCGTCGTGCGGAAAACCCGGGTGATCTCGAACGTAATGCAGTCGGTACCAACGGTGGTTTGAACGACTGGGCGACGAGTGTCGGTGATATTCCTCGCTTACGTGCCAGCTTGTCGACAAGTTGGGAAAAAGGACCGCATAACGTCGTCGTTACCGCGCGCTTTATTGACAGTATTTCGGAAATGCGTCGTTACGACAACACGACAACATATCCTACTCCATACTGCCATTATGGTTCAGGCCAACCTTCGTCAGCGACCAGCTTGGGCGGCGTACCGAAGTACAACTCTTATTACCCAGATTGCCAGGTGCCTAGCTGGACAACATTTGACGCTGGTTACACCTATTCTGGCTTTAAGGATTTGGTCTTGGGCATCAACGTCGCAAATATCTTGAACACCAAAGCGCCTTACACCCCGGGAACAAACACGTCAAACGTGGTTCAACAAGGCTATAATGCTGATCTGTACAATAACTTAGGTCGTTATTTCAGAATTTCTGCTAAATATACCTTCCGTTAATCAATACTCAACGGTAGTTAAAAACGCCTCGTATTTTCGAGGCGTTTTTTTTCAATTTTCATGAGGTCGCCATGCGTTACTTTGCACTTAGATTTTCATCTTTCTTTGCTATTCCAATTTGCGCCGTGGTCACAGCATTGTGTCCAAACATAACAACAGCGCAGGTTACACCAATACCGGTTGAATCTTTTTTTAAAAGTTCACAAATTTCAGATGTTGAATTTTCACCTGATGGGAAAAGCATTGCGATGCTGGCAGCAGCAAGCAACGACAGATTGGTTTTATCAGTAATGGAAACCAATAATCTGATCCCCAAAGTTATCGCTCATTATGAAAAAACAGACGTTGTTTTTTTTCATTGGGTTAACAACAAACGTCTGGTATTTGGAGTTGGTGACCGAACACTCGGCGACGCAGAGGTACAAACTGGCAATGGATTATTTGCAGTCAACAAAGATGGAAGCGAATTTCGGCAATTGATAGAAACGAGTGCGGCGCTCTCCAGTGACGGAAGTAAATTTCGCGTTCTTAATATCCGTCACCATTTTTCCGACGTCAGTCATGTAGAAAATTCAGATTCAATTTTTGTGATACGTAATGCCGGTACCCGAAAGACACCCTCTGCAACACTCATCAAACTTAATACTATTGATGGTCTTGCAGAAGCAATCCCGGGGCCGGCTAATGCAAGTAACTTCATGATCGACCAGTCAGGTGAGCTCAGAATCGCGATTACCTCCAAAGAAAATCTGACGAATGTGCAATACAGAGATCCTCAGTCCAATCAATGGCGCTCATTGATTGAATTTGACCCAACCAAAGAATCAGGTTTCACTCCCCAATTAATCACTCCCGACGGGCAACTTTACGTCAACGCTACGAATGGCGAGAATAACTCCGGTATCTATCGATTCGATCTGGAAAAAAATCGACTGGATCCAACGCCACTTATTTCAACCAAAGACTTTGATTTCAGCGGCAATCTGGTCTACAGCAAAAAACAAGACAAGTTGATAGGCATTCGTTACGAATCTGATGCATACGGCACTCTGTGGCTTTCACCGTACATGGTCGAGTTACAAAAAACCATCGATGCCGCTTTGCCGAACACGACAAATATCGTATCAGTACCGAGCAGAGGCGAAAACTCTTTCGCTTTAGTTCACGCATTTTCAGATGTCAACCCAGGAACCTATCTTCTCTTTAATACTAAAAGCAAAAAGTTTATTCCTATCGGGGATACGCGACCATCCATTGATTCGAAAGCGATGTCCTATAAAGATTTTGTTCGAATTAAAGTTCGCGACGGTATGGAAATTCCTGCTTATCTGACGATACCTAAAAATACCAGCGGTAAAAATTTACCCATGGTTGTCATGGTACATGGCGGCCCTTATGTTCGTGGAGGGCATTGGAACTGGAATCCAGAAACGCAATTTTTAGCTTCACGCGGTTACGTCGTTCTGGAACCTGATTTCCGTGGCAGCACTGGATATGGTTCGCAGTTGTTTAAAGCAGGTTGGAAGCAATGGGGACTGGCAATGCAAGACGATATTACTGATGCGACTAAGTGGGCAATCGCACAAGGCTATGCTGACCCCAATCGTATCTGCATTGCTGGCGCAAGCTATGGCGGTTACGCGACGCTCATGGGTTTAATCAAAGAACCGGATCTCTATCGTTGCGGAATTAGTTGGGTCGGCGTGACCGATATTAACTATCTGTTTGACGTGACCTGGAGTGATACCGCAGGTACCGCATGGTCACGATACGGAATGCCCGCGATGGTAGGTGATCAGGTTAAAGATGCTGAACAGTTCAAGGCAACTTCGCCCGTCGTTCAGGCGCAACGTCTGAAACGTCCATTAATTCTCGCTTATGGTGCGGCTGACGTCCGAGTTCCGGTCGTACACGGTGAACGTTTCCTCAAAGCCGCTCCGGATACGGCAAAAATAGAGTGGATTACTTATGCCGAAGAAGGACATGGATGGCGGAAGTTAAAAAATAACGTCGACTTCTGGACACGCGTCGAAAAATTTCTGCAAGAAAATACAGCACCGAAATAATAGCCATACATTGAGATACATGGAACGCCTCATTTTTGTGCAAGTGGAATATAAATGCCTGAATAAAGAAATTTATTCAGGCATTTTTCTTCTTAAAAAATTATTTTCATCAATTTATGGAAAATTATTTTCATTTCATGTCATAAAAATGCAACATTTTGAACATATTGAGTAACAAATTATTTCACTTTTATTGATTTCTTTTGCATAATGCCCCCCTTGCTCTGAAAATGCACACGCCCGGATTGCCTTATCTGGATCTACGCAAAAGTAGTTCTCTTCCCCCTGCTTTTCTTTATTTTCAACAATAAATTTCTAGATTTTTGGGTGCTATGCGCGAGCAAGCTGCGAACCTTTGTTTGCATTTGATTCATCATGTTTAGGAGAACTTGGTCATGGTATTAAAAGAAAAAGCCGTTGTGAGATCGGTACGTTTTGCTTTGGGCGCATTCACTGGCACATTACTTGTTGCTGGCATTGCACATGCACAAGAAACTGGCGATGCTGTACAAAAAATTGAAATTACAGGTTCCGCTATCAAGCGCATCTACAAAGAAGGCGCTCTACCTGTACAGCAGTTAAATAAAGAAGTTATTGCCCGTTCCGGTGCAACGACGGTTGCTGATTTGATTCAAAAATTACCAGCGATGCAAGGATTTACACCTACAACAACCGCTGTAGGTACAAACTCAGGTGGTCGCGCTTCTGCTTCTATTCACAACATCGGTGAAAGTTATACCTTAGTTCTATTAAACGGTCGTCGCGTAGCACCTCAAGGCTCAGGCTCCGCAGTCAACCTCAATGCGATCCCGATGAGCGCGGTTGAAAGAGTAGAAGTATTGACTGATGGTGCATCAGCACTCTACGGCTCAGATGCAATTGCCGGCGTGGTTAACTTTATTCTGAAAAAAAATGAACAAGGTGGCACCGTAGAAGCTGGATACGACTATCCAACAGAAGGTGGCGCAAAATCGTACAACGCCAGCCTGACATACGGCTTCGGTAATTTGGAAGAAGATCGCTACAACGTATTGATCAGCTATCGTCACGATGATCAACAGCAATTGAAAGCGACAGACCGCGATTTCGCTAAAACAGCATATCTGCCATTCGTTGCAAACGGTCACAATTACTTGTTCGATAAAACCAGTGCTTACAGCTCTCCTGCAAATCTGGCAGTGACGTTCAAAGACAAGACAATTTCTGGTGTCAATTTCAATCCTTACCTGTTGCAAAATGGTAATTGCCCGGCAAATCACGTCATCGATCCGACGAATCCTAAAGCTTGCAAGTTTGATTATGCTGCGACGTTGGAAATCGTTCCGGTATCGAAGCGTGATAGTTTATTTACCACAGCCCGTTTCAAGGTCAATCAAGACTGGACACTGTTCTCAGATGTTGCTCTTTCTCGCTACGATCTGACAGCACGTATTGCTCCAAACCCGGTTCCTGTCACAATTGCACCAGGTTCCGCTTACTACAACAGCTATGTGCTTCCATACTTAACGCAAGCACAAATCGGCTCAGTGAAATCAGTCACTGCAAACTACCGCATGTCTGACTGGGGCACTCGTAACGACAACACAATTACCAACTCTAAACATTTTGTTTTTGGAGCAGAAGGTGAATTTAAAGGTTGGTCGATCAACAGTGCTGCAACGTATTCACAAAATTCCATCGACGAAAATTACACCGGTGGCTATGTATTGGACGGTGCTTTCCGCGACATGATTAAGAATGCAAGCTTCAACCCATTCTTGCCAGTTGGCCAGCAAACAGATGCGACTAAGCAATTGATTCAAAACTCTTTATTCAATGGCCCATTGCGCACCGCATCCACGACACTTAAAGGTGTAGATACGCGCGCATCTAAAGAAATATTCGAGCTTCCAGGTGGTAATGCAAGTGTTGCAGTTGGTGCTGACTACCGTGAATATGCCTATTCACAATCGCCATCATCTATCGTCACTAGTGGTGCGGTTTACAATCTCGCAGCGCCACCAAGCTATGACATGAAGCGCTCGACATACGGTGTCTTTGGTGAAATTTTAGCGCCAGTCGTTGATAAAGTTGAGCTGAGTGCAGCGACACGTTTTGATCAATACTCATCGATTGATGACGGAATTAACAACGTTAAAGTCGGTCAAGGTAATAACGCCGTTACTTACAAGTTATCTATCAGATATCAACCTAGCAACAGCTGGTTAGTGCGCGCTTCTTACGGCACTGGCTTTAAAGCACCGGCGATGCTGGACATTGCACAACCATTGGTACGCGCTGGTGTGACTGATAACCAGGCATGCCCATTCCCAGGTTCAGCGTATTGCAAACCAGGTAACGCGCAGTACGATAACTTGTCTGGCGGCAATGCAAATCTGAAACCAGAAAAATCAAAGCAATTCACCATTGGTGCACGTTTTGAACCAAGCTCTTCGTTCTCTGTCGGCGCTGATCTGTGGGATGTTCAACTGCGAGATCAAGTATCTGCTGTGAGCCAATCCATTGCATTTGCTGATCCTGTAAAATATGCGCAACTGTTCACACAATCCACAGAAATCGCAACAGGAAATACTTATTGGGCGTTTAAAAACTTATCGATCAATATCGGTAAATCGCACAACCGTGGTATCGATTGGGATATGACTGGTCGTAAGAATCTGGGATTCGGTACGTTAACCGGCACGATTAACGGTACGTACATGTTGGTCTCTGATTTCACTTTGCCTGGTACTGACAATTCATGGGATACAGATCTGGGTAAATTTGGCGTGTATAACAACGTCGGTTTCCGCAATCTGGTTTCAGCGACAACCACTTTGGAGACCGGTAAATTCTCTAACTCTCTGAGTTTGACCTACCGTTCTGGCTATCAGGATCAGCCTGCAAACGTGACAAATCTGGACACCAAGTCTCCTGAAACGATCACCTTGCATGTACCGTCTTACACCACATTTGACTGGCAAGGTCGTTACAGCTACAGCAAAACTGTAGAACTGCGCGCTGGTATCAAAAATCTGTTTAACAAAACACCACCGATGTCACTGCAAACTGCGGGCGCTTACGCTGGTCAACAGACAGGTTACGATGCACGTTATGCAGATTCGGTGCTGCGCACGATTTACGTAACGGGCAAATACAAGTTCTGATTGTTATCGTAAAACTATTTTGAAATATAAAAAGCGGCCATCAATGATGGCCGTTTTTTTTCGCTGAAGCTGCTTTCAATATGAACTTCACCCCCTTGGATGGTGCTCGGCATGGAGTTTTTTAAGTCGTTCTCTGGCCACATGCGTGTAAATTTGCGTTGTAGAAATATCGGCATGGCCTAGCAACAACTGCACCACTCTTAAATCAGCACCATGATTGAGCAAATGCGTTGCAAACGCATGGCGCAAGGTGTGCGGGGACAGATGAATAGGAATGCCAGCGTGCGCCGCATATTTTTTGATGAGTATCCAGAACATCTGTCGCGTCATGGCACCACCACGCGCTGTGACAAATAATGCATCGTCAACCTGACCTTGCAAGATGGCAGATCTCGCTTCTTTCAAGTATTTTTCAAGCCACTGACGCGCAAGCTCACCAAAAGGCACTAAGCGCGTTTTATCGCCTTTACCGGTGATACGTAACACACCATCATTAAGACTGACTTCAGTCGATTTTAAATTCACCAATTCTGAGACACGTAATCCGCAAGCATATAATAGTTCTAGCATGGTGCGATCGCGTAATCCCAATGGACTATCGTCGGGTGCATTCAACAATGCTTCCACCTGAGCTTCGCTCATGGTTTTAGGCAACCGTAAGCCTTGTTTAGCTGATTTGAGCTTACTACATGGATTGATGGCAACCAGATTTTGGCGTACGGCAAGTAAATAAAAACGTTTCAAGACACTCAGTCGCCGGTTGGCTGATGTTGCTTTGGAGCTTGTATGCTTTGAGGCAATATACGCACTGATGTCAGCGTAATTAGCCTGATACAAATCCTTTGACAGCTCAACATGCAACCATTCAGCGAATAAGCGCATGTCGCGTCGGTAAGCTTCTACAGTATTTTTAGCTAATCCGTCTTCCAGCCATAAGACGTCACAGAATTGATCTATCTGCCCCATCACTTCATCAGGTAATACCACGAGCACTTCATTTGAACTTTTTTTCATGGATCAAAGGTAATCAGTCACGCCTTCATGCGCAAGTAGCCAGCGTTTCACGCCCAAATGAAATCCAGTTTCATCATCATGATGCGCAAATCCCCCCAGTCCACCCGCAGCAGTGACCCGATGACAAGGGATGACCAGAGGATACCAGTTAGCGCCGCAAGCCTGGCCGACAGCACGTGGCGCTGAACGAATATGCTTAGCAATTTGACCATAAGTAACAACTTCACCACGCGGCACCGCGGAGATTGCTTGCCAGACGCGGCTCTGAAACGCAGTTCCTACCGGCTTTAATGGTAACTGAAATCGAAAATCGGCATCATTGAAATAACGATCAATTTGCTCTGCAACCAATGCAGAAACTGGATCCGATGGCGCTTTTTCTTTAAAACGCGACGGCAAATAGACGAGTTCTGCGAGCTTTTGGTCCTCTACCCGGATTCCCATCGCACCAAAAGGGGCGTCAATAATTGCCGAAAAAATGGCTGATTCTTGTTCGGACATCATCTGCCTATGGTTCTAAAAGGCTTTAGCATAGCGGATATGCACATTTCCTGGGAAAAAAGCGAATTTCTCTGCGGGACAAAGGTGGAATTAAATTTGCTCTTGAGAATGTTTAACATGAATGGTCGTGCAAAAAAGAAAAAGGCGCATCTTCAGATGCGCCCTTAAAACATATTTCGCGTTTTCGGCTGTTTAGCTTTTGTGTAGACACATTAACTCAGCTTGTAATAAAAACGCGCGTCTCCTCAGTGTACGGCATGAATACCGTTTTTTTGCACTACCGCCTTTTAATCCTGTCGACTGCAAATTTCAAATCTGGACAGAATATAGCATGCAAAAATACCAGTGACAAAAAAAACGCAGCAAAAAATCATTGGTGTTGCATATATGTAAAAGATATTTACAAAATCTGAAAATATGGTAAACGATTTTTTTATTTTAAATACATGCTTGCCAGGCAATTTTTACCGAGAGGCAATAAATATTTTTATTGCAATAATTTTGTCTGGCATCACCTGGCTAATAACCAAATTTTGCCGCCTCTTTGTTGATACTCATCACGAGCTCCTTACCGATTCGTAGCTCAACTTCTTTTTGGACGGGCAATAAAGCGTTACGCCAGGCGGCTTTTTCCTGTTCATTCAACACATACACTTTGGTTTTGCCCGTCTTTTTGACCGCTGCTAACGCTTTGTCATTTTCTTGTTGTGCGATCGTATTTGCATACGTAGTCGCTTCTGACATCGCGTGATTGAGTTCGTCGCGGATATCTCCGGGTAGACCATCCCAAAATTTCTTATTCACAATGACGGCATATCCAAGATAGCCATGATTCGTGATCGTCATGTGCTTTTGGACTTCATACATCTTTTGGGTGTACAAATTGGACGGGGGGTTTTCCGTCCCGTCGACAAAACCGCTACGTAAAGCCTGATACACCTCTGAAAACGCTAATACTTGTGGAGTTGCACCAAGTACCCGCATTTGTGTATCAAGTACTTTGGATGATTGAATCCGTAGTTTTAAGCCCTTCATATCAGAGGGCAAATGAATCGGCTTATTTGCTGACAAATCTTTGAAACCGTTGTCCCAAAAAGAAAGACCGGTAATCCCCTTGGGTTCAAGCTTTTTGAGTAAATCCTTTCCGATAGAGCCCTGCGTCACGCTATACAAGACATCCTTAGATGGAAAAATATAGGGTATGTCAAACACTTCAAATTCTTTGATTCCAAGCGGTCCGAATTTTGCCAATGACGGCGCCAGCATTTGAACTGCACCAAGCTGCAAAGCCTCTAGTTCTTCTTTATCTTTGTACAGCGTGCTATTCGGATAGAGCTCAACCTTGACCCGGCCATGCGTGGCTTTTTCTGCCAACTCTTTGAAGCGTTGTGCCGCCTGCCCTTTGGGGGCATCGCTAGCGACAACATGGCTAAATTTGATGACGATGGGAGATTGCGCAAACGCTGACACCTGCATCAACATCGCCGCGATGGAAAAAAACAGGCTTTTTATTATTTTCACAACCGTCTCCAATGTCATTGCCAAGAACATTGGCTTGTTGATTATTCAGAAATAAAACTTATTCATCAAGTTGTGGAAAACCACAAGCACCACTGTATGTTTCTACTGACTAGTGCGCCAACGACTTGTCCATTAAACTGTCGGGCATGAAAATTTTCGAAAAACCCCGAGCCTGGTCAAAAGAGAAATGGCGCTGGATCATCCCTATCCTGCTGATCTCTCTGTTTCTCGCCACATTGATCTGGTTACCGCTGCAAGCACAGCGAATGGAGGCTAATGAGCGGCAGGAGCAATTGATCGCCGATACCTTGTGGGTTGAACACGCGATTCAGTTTCAAATCGATCGTAATGACGAAATGTTGCGTCAGATCGGTTCCGATATTATGAGCATGGGCTTAAAACCCGCCGAAGTCGCCGAGCGCTTTGACCGTCTGCGTAATAGCAACCATGAGATCTCAAGCCTGGCGTGGTTTAATCATGACAATTTCTTGGTTACCTCCAGTACCGAAGAAGGTCCATCAGGGAAACATGTACCGGATATACCGTACCAAGAATCAGGTGCACTTGAATTTGACATCAGGACTCGCTGTTTCACACCGACTCTGGATGACCAGTTACCTAAATCGGAAAAAAACTCGTATGTTATCAATTGCCAGATACCACTAATCAAAGGTACGAAACATCTCGGGCGCATCATCATCACCTATCGCGCAAGTGGTATTTTAGAAGAATTAGTTCCTTGGTGGTTTGCTCAGGACAATCAGATTTCTTTGGTCGATATAGACGACAAGGTTTACGCCACCCGCGCTTCCGCAGGGTTGGGTAAGAACGTTTATACTCACAACCGGACACTAGACCTACCTGATTTACCTTTGGTGTTACATACAAATAGTAATAAGAGTGAACCCAAGCTACTCGCAAATTTACTCGTCTCAGTGGTGATCGTTCTATCTCTGGGGCTTATCTGGAGTCTGGCGGCACTGTGGCGGGATATTAATCGTCGGCTGGCAACCGAAGGCGCACTGCGCCAGCAGGTGATATTCCGGACTGCGATGGAAAATTCCCTGGTAACCGGTTTGCGCGCCCGCGATATGCAGGGTCGACTAACCTATGTCAATCCGGCATTTTGCAATATGGTGGGATTCCCGGCAGATCAAATCATCGGCAGATTGCCGCCTATGCCATATTGGGCTCCAGAGGCGTTCGCTGAATACAAACAAAGGTTTTCAGATTTATTAGCGGGTACTGTTCCTGCCAATGGATTCGAAACCATCTATCAACATGCCAATGGCACCAAAATTTCTGTATTGATTTATGAATCTGCTTTAATCGATGAGACGGGTAAACAAACTGGCTGGATGAGCTCTATCCTCGATATTTCTGAGCTCAAGCGGGCGCAAGAATTAAGCCGTCAGCAAGAAGAAAAACTACACGCCAGTGCTCGCCTGGCGACGATGGGCGAGATAGCCTCTATGCTGGCTCATGAACTGAATCAACCCTTAGCGGCAATTTCGAGTTACACCACAGGAGCCATGAATATTGTCGAAGCAGATAATGCCGAGAAAAACTTACTGTTAGGTGCCCTCAGTAAGGTCAACGCTCAGGCGCAACGTGCAGGACAAATCATTCGTAGCGTCCATGAATTCGTCAAAAAACGCGAAGCCACGCGAGAACAAGTGGATATTTGCGAATTAATTCAAAACACAATGCCATTAATAGAATTGCAAGGGCAAGCCTCGCATATCCACATACAATGGCTGCCCACCAAAAATCTGCCTGCAGTATTAGCAGACCACGTCCTGATCGAGCAGGTATTGTTGAATCTGACACGTAACGCTATTGAAGCGATGCAAGATACCCCGACGGGTCATCGCAATTTGCGAATACAAGCCAGTGTCGATGTTGAAAATGACCAAGTCGTGGTTGAAGTAAGCGACCGTGGAACAGGTATCCCGGCAGCAATTGCAGAGCAATTATTTTCGCCCTTCTTTTCGACCAAAGCATCTGGCATGGGAATGGGGCTCAATATTTGCCGAACTGCAATAGAGTTTCATGGTGGTAAACTGACTCACAGCGATAACCCGGCTGGTGGTACTATCTTTCGCTTTGCATTACCAGCATTTCATGGAAGTTAAAATGATATTGCCGTAGTACAAGACAGTAGGCACTCAGTAAATTTATACGGTCAGGAGACACTATGCTACACATTATTGACGATGAAGATGTCATTCGCGATTCATTATCGTGGTTGGCACGTTCACGCCAAATTGCCGCGATGACCTATAACAGCGGTGAACAATTTCTGACCGCGCTCGATCAGCCGCTACGCTTTGATTCTGCGGGTGACTGTATTTTGCTTGACGTTCGTATGCCGCAGTTAAGCGGAATCAGCTTATTTGATTTGCTCTCCGAAAAAAAATTGATCAAGCGCCTGCCTGTGATTTTTCTAACCGGGCATGGTGATGTCCCGATGGCGGTAGATAGCTTAAAACGTGGGGCGTTTGATTTTTTTGAAAAACCGTTCAACGACAATAAACTCATGGACCGCGTGCAAGAAGCGCTGGTGCTATCCCGCGAAGCTGGGCTTGCCGCTGCGGTTCACGACCGATTAGCGAGCCTGTCGGCACGTGAAAAAGAAGTATTAGATTTGATACTACAAGGAAAGATGAACAAGGTCATTGCTGATCATCTGGGCATCAGCATGCGCACAGTAGAAGTCCACAGGGCGCATATTTTCGACAAAATGCAAGTCAAAACAGCGGTTGAATTGGCTGGTATTCTGAAATAATCACTTCCACTGATCATAAAAATAGAAATGCGGCAGAGCCAAAGCTTGCCGCATTCTTAAAAACTGTGAAACCAGGCTTATGGAATGATCGTCGTGAACAAATAAACCGCGAAAATCACCAGATGTATCGTCCCTTGCATAATAGTAGTCCGACCAGTTCCCAAAGAAATGGTCGTAATCATTAATGACAACAACAGTAATACGGTCGATTTTGCATCGATACCCAGACTCAACTGCCAACCAGTAACTAAAGATATCACTGCCACCGCAGGAATCGTTAAACCAATGCTTGCCAATGCTGAGCCCAAAGCCAGATTAATACTCGTTTGCAGACGATTGGCACGCGCGGCGCTCACTGCAGCAATGCCTTCTGGCAATAAAACGATCATCGCGATAATGATCCCGACTAAAGCCTTAGGTGCACCAACTGCGGCTACTGCGAATTCCAGATTGGGTGCCAATGCCTTGGCTAACAAGACCACCGCTACCAGACAAACGATCAGCAAGGCCGCGCTACTCCATGCAACTTTATTCGATGGTTTAGGAGCATGGACTTCTTCATCACTAGCGGCCACTTCCGGTAAAAAATAATCTCGGTGGCGTACAGTTTGCACCAGCACAAAGGTGCCGTACAAGACCAGTGACACCACCGCGATGAAAGCCAACTGACTTGCACTGTAGTAAGGCCCGATGACTGTATCTGTGAAATTCGGCAACACCAAAGTCAGAACGGCCAGTGCTGCCAAAGTCGCCAGCGAAGTGCTCGCGCCTTGCAATCCAAAACTTTGCTCGCCATGGCGTATTCCACCAAACAACAGGCACAAGCCGATGATGCCGGTCAGGATGACCATGATCGCCGCAAACACCGTATCGCGCGCCAATCCGGCAGTCGTCTCGCCGCCGGACAACATTAGTGAAACAATTAAAGCGACCTCAATCAAGGTGACCGCCAGCGCCAGCAATAATGTGCCAAATGGCTCGCCGATTTTGTGAGCAACCACTTCTGCATGATAAACCGCGGTGAGTACGCCGCCAAATAAAGCGATGGTCAATACAATCGCATATAAACTCCCAAGGTGGAGCAAAACGCCACCAAGTGCAAACCAGGCAAAGACAGGAATAAAAATCGACCAACGTGGTAAAACAGGTGTAATAATCATATTCGCTTTCTTTTAAAGGACTTACCCAAAACCGCCCCAACCGAGTTAAAGCAATGCGTCTTACGAATAGCAAGTATTGCCGGGACAGTTTTGGGTAAATCGACTATTCAATATTTGAAACGCAGCAGATTTCATACTAAACAATCAATTTTAGCTGGGTTCATGCCCATCAGACTATTTCAATTGCGTATTGTTCAATAAATTATTGTCGTCCGTTGCCAATCGCGCATACAGATGCAAATTAATGTAAGTGCCCTGCTTCAATTCTGCCCCGCGAAGTACGCCTTCTCTTTGAAAACCTACTCGTTGAAGTAATTGCTGACTCACAATATTTCCATCCTGTACTCGGGCTTGCAAACGATGTATTTTCAGATCTGAGAAGCAAAACAGTATTAAGGTTTGCAAACACTCACGCATGAAACCCTGATGCCAATAGGCAGGTAATAACCAAAACCCCAGTTCCGCTGAATGATGTTGCTGTTCCCAATCATGAATGCCGCATGCACCGATCAATTTTGATGGAGCATCTGACAGGCAAATTCCCCACCACACACCAATACCATGATCAACGATGAATTCAAACCAATCCATCAAGGATTTGGCCTCGCCTAAAGTTTGATAACTGCTGCCATAAAACTGAACCACGTTGGGATCTGACATTCCCTTAAAAATGAAGGCTTGATCAGTTGCTGAGATGCGGCGCAAATGAAGGCGTGGCGTGCTAAGTTCCGGAAACAGCTTAATTTTATGCATAAAGAGATCAAAAAATTAAATCAAATAATTGCATCATTTAAATCCAATCTGGCGTTGCAGAAAATTTGCGCCAAGTTTCGCGCCAATGTGGTGGAAGGGACTTTATAATCACGTGCTAAGTTTTTATTGGAGTTTTACATGAGTGTTGCGATAAACGCATTTTTAAAAGCCCTGATCGTTGTACCGATCACGGTATTACCTATTTTAAATCCTATCGCGATTGCTCCTATCTTTTTATCGATGACCGGACCAATTGATCCGGCACTGTCGAATCGCCTCGCCAAACGGATTGCGGTGAATTGTTTCTTTTTACTTTTGGGTGCTGTTTTTATCGGCTCCTATGTGCTCGACTTTTTTGGTATTTCGATTCCGATTGTACGCGTTGCTGGTGGCATCGTAGTCGGTATGGCTGGTTGGAAGTTATTGAATGACCAAAGCCAGGATAAATTACTCAATTCTGTTGCAGCCACCCACGGCGGTCAGTGGAGTCGGGATGAACTTCGTCGCCGTAGCTTTTATCCATTTAGTTTTCCGCTCACGGTTGGGCCAGGAACAATTGCCGCTTCGGTGACACTTGGTACGCAAATGCCGCATCAGCCAGTCGATTTTCTGGTGATCAGTCTGGCTTCAGCGATCGGTGTGCTATTGACCAGCATTGTCGTGTACTTGTGCTACCGCTTTGCACGGAATCTGGAAAAACTGTTGGGTGAAGTGGGCGCAACGGTCTTGATGCGTTTATCTGCATTTATCCTTCTTTGCATCGGTATCGCAATCGGCTGGGCAGGCATTTCAGATTTATTTTCTGAGTTAATTGCGCAATAAAATCTCCTCGCTTCACTTTCCGTCGTTATGGCAGGCACACGCCTCGCCATGCGCGGCGGAGACCAATTCATTCAAAATCCCACATTCTTTGCCATGATGCCTGTCATCACACTGAGCGCGTAATTGGCTCAATTGTTTCTCTAAAGCCTTCATACTTTTTAAGCGGGCTTTGACACGGGCAATCTGTTGATCGATCAAAGAATTAATATCACCGCAATCTTCTGCCGGACGTTCAATAAACGACACCAGACGCCGGATATCGGCGAGCGGAATATCTAGTGCCCGGCAATGGCGGATAAACGATAAGCGCTCCAGATGCTCTATGGTGTAGCTGCGGTACCCGTTATCTTCCCGCGCTGGGGCGGGCAAGAGCTCTTGTTTTTCATAATAGCGTATGGTTTCTAAATCAACGCCAGTGGCATTGGCTAATTCGCTGATGCGCATGTTTCACTCCAACTACAATAGTAAGTAAGTGTCGACTCTCAGTGCGGGTGCAAATAGCAACGAACACTCCCCTACCCCCCCGAAATCGGAAGACGGGTTCATCAGGTCGGCGTAAGTGTAAAAATATTATTTTTACATCATTTAAGGATTTTTTAAATTTCTACTTGACCCTGTAGTCACTCCAGAGTCTACACTAGTTTTAAATTCTCAGATTTGGAACTACCATGACACAGAAAACTGCTTGCTGCGACCACGATCACGACCTTCCTACCCATCCACTGGAGCAGCAAGTTCACCATGACCATGTAGAACACGCAGGACATGATCACACACATCCCCATGAACACAAACATGCCCACAAACATGGTCACGCTTGCAGTCACGACCATGCCCACGGTAGCGCTGTAGCTTCGGAAAAAGCGGTAGTTCCTGCAGATGCAAAGCGTCTGCGCATGCACATCGCGGATATGGATTGTCCCACAGAAGAAGCATTAATCCGCCGCTCTTTGACTGGTATGCCACATGTTCTCGGTCTCGATTTTGACTTGTTAAATCGTGTGCTGACCGTACATCATTACCGGCAAGATGCGGCGGAAATTCATGCCAAATTAAAAGATCTTGGTATGTCTGGCACAGAATTAGCGGCAGGAGAAAGCGCCAGCGCACCTACTGCGCCAGCCAGGAACCGATACTGGATATTGGCATTTGGCGGCATTACTGCAGCGGCAGCAGAAATTACAGCGTGGGTGACTGGTAGCGATAACTCTGTCACTGTAGCCTTGCTGGCACTGATTGCAATCCTTGTTTGTGGTATTCCCACGCTCAAAAAAGGCTGGATTGCATTACGCCACTTTACATTGAATATCCATTTGCTCATGACCGCTGCGGTGCTTGGCGCACTAGCTATCGGTCAATGGCCAGAAGCCGCTATGGTGATCTGCCTGTTCGCTATTGCAGAAATGATAGAAGCTGCCAGTCTGCTGCGTGCGCGTGATGCCATCAGCGGTTTGCTGGCTCAAGCGCCGGAAACTGCCTTAGTACAACAAATCGACGCAAGCTGGACGCCTGTTGCAACCACAGAGATTGCGGTAGGTGATTTGGTTCAATGCCGTCCGGGCGATCGTATTGCTTTAGATGGCACGATAGAAAACGGACAATCGAACGTTAACCAAGCCGCCATTACCGGTGAAAGTATTCCGGTAGAAAAACGTATCGGTGATATCGTCTACGCAGGTACCTTAAACCAGACGGGCGCAATCCAGATTCGCGTTTCTGCGGCGGCCAATTCGACAATGTTGGCACGTATTGCGCAATCGGTACAAGAAGCACAAAGCCAGCGTGCGCCCATGCAAGGTTTTGTCGATAAATTTGCGGCGATCTATACGCCTGCAGTATTTACATTTGCTTTATTGATGGCCATCGTTCCGCCATTAGCTTTACAACAAGGCTGGCATGAAAGCCTTTACCGTGCGTTGGTATTGCTGGTCATTGCCTGCCCATGCGCTCTGGTAATTTCGACACCTGTCACGATTGTCAGTGGCTTAGCACTCGCGGCGCGCCGTGGCATTGTGGTTAAAGGTGGTTTATTCCTGGAACACGGCCGCAAGTTAAAAACATTGGCATTTGATAAAACAGGCACACTGACCGAAGGCAAACCACGTCTTACCCGTGCAATGAGTTTCAGCAACGCAACTGATACAGAAATACTGAAATTAGCAGCAAGCCTCGATGCCCATTCCAGTCACCCACTCGCACATGCTTTAGTTGAAGCTTGTGCGGAAAATCTAGAGCAAGCAGATGACATCAGCTTGCTGGAAATTGGCCGTGGTCGTGGTATTACGGGACGCATACACAATGTGCAATACCAGCTCGGCAATCGTGCAATGCTCGAAGAGTTAAGCATTGCACTCAGCGATGAAAAATTCAAGCAACTGGATCAGCAAGTGCAAACGTTAGAAAGAAATGGCAACACAGTCATCTTTTTGTGCGCGAATAGCAAGGTCCTCGGTTTGCTGGCAATTGCAGATCAAGTCAGGGCCACCAGCAAACAAGCGATTGCTGAGTTACATGCGCTTGGTGTGTCAACCCTGATGCTCACTGGCGATAACGACCATACAGCACAAGCAATCGCTGCGCAGACTGGCATCACTAATGTACGCAGTCAATTGCTGCCGCAAGACAAAATGGAGGCAATCAAGCAATTGGCAGATCAAGGTGTGACTGGTATGACTGGCGACGGCATTAATGACGCCCCAGCTTTGGCACGCGCCCATATTGGTTTTGCAATGGCAGCGGGCAGCGACACGGCGTTGGAAACGGCTGACGTTGCTTTAATGCAAAACGATTTGCGCAAATTACCGGAATTTATTCGTATTTCACAAAAAACCAATGCGGTCTTATGGCAAAACATTACCTTCGCGCTGGCCGTTAAATTTGTATTTTTTGCGCTGGCACTGAGCGGCCACGCAAGTTTGTGGATGGCAGTTTTCGCCGACACCGGCACAAGCTTGCTGGTCGTGCTCAATGGTGTACGGCTACTGACTTATTCTGATTCGCTGGCTTCAGCGCGTTGAGGGGATTCGTTAATCATTAAAGCGTGTTCGACCTGGCTAGACTCATCACCCATGCGGCTTTGCCAGGCGCGCAAAAAGTAACCAATCTCCTGAGAAGTTGGCGCGGTATGCCAGATCACCATCAAAGTCCCTTTGTGATCATGTAGCTTCGCCAGCTTTTCTATGCATTGCGTATTGTGGTCCATATCGGCCAAACCAGCGGCATAACCATACACGCGGCTCAAGCGCTCCAAGCGATCCGGTTCCGTTTCGCTATTCGTTGCTGAAATCTTCGGGTAATCCAAAAACATGATGCTATCTCCGTCGTATTGGTGTGCGCTTTATTCTATCCGAAGCAATTGCTAACGGCTACGTTTTTCCCATTTGCATTCTTGCCGCGCCAACACTTTATTTTGTTGATCGACTGTTTCCAGATAAATATCAAAACCCCACAGTCGAGCGACATGTTTGAGCATCTCACCCGTTTGTGCATTCAGTGGACGACGTAAATACTGCATGTGACGTAAAGTTAACGCCCGGTCACCCTGCATATCCACCGACCAAACCTGAATATTAGGTTCCCTATTACCGAGATTGTACTGACCAGCCAACTGCTGCCGAATATAGCGATAACCGTTTTCATCATGAATCGCCGAAATTTGCAGCTTATCTTTGCTATCGTCATCCAGAATCGCAAAAAAGTGAAAATCTCGTATCAGCTTCGGTGACAAATACTGCGCAATAAAGCTCTCATCCTTAAAATTACGCATTGCAAACTGCAAGGTCTGTTTCCAGTCGCTGCCAGCAACATCAGGAAACCATTCGCGATCTTCAGCAGTAGGATTTTCACAAATACGCCGGATATCGCGCATCATGGCAAAACCCAGCGCATACGGATTGATGCCATTAAAATAGCGGCTTCCGATAGGTGGTTGGTACACCACATTGGTATGGCTTTGCAAAAACTCCATCATAAAACCATCACCCACCACTCCTTCATCGTACAACTGATGCAAGATCGTGTAGTGCCAGAACGTTGCCCATCCCTCATTCATGACCTGGGTCTGTCTTTGCGGATAAAAGTACTGAGAGATTTTGCGGATAATGCGCACAATTTCTCTTTGCCATGGTTCCAGTAATGGCGAATATTTTTCAATGAAATACAGCAAGTTTTCCTGTGGTTCTGGAGGAAAACGTCGCTCTTGCAAACTTTCCTGCACTTCGGCCCGACGTGGTAGCGTGCGCCATAAATCATTGACTTGCGACTGGATATAATTTTCTCGTTCGGTCTGACGTTCACGCTCCTCAAGCAGAGAAATTCGGGCAGGACGCTTGTAGCGATCAACGCCATAATTTTGCAATGCGTGGCAAGAATCGATAATTAACTCGACCGCTTCTGCGCCATACCGTTGTTCGCATTCAGCAATATAGTTTTTAGCAAATACCATATAATCAATAATGGCATCTGCATCTGTCCATGTACGGAACAGATAATTGCCTTTGAAAAAAGAATTGTGACCATAAGCCGCGTGAGCGATCACCAGCGCCTGCATCGTCAGGCTATTCTCTTCCATTAAATAGGAAATGCAAGGATTGGAGTTGATTACGATTTCGTAAGCGAGGCCCATCTGACCGCGTTTATAGCTTTTCTCAGTAGATAAAAAATGTTTGCCGAACGACCAATGGTTATACGATACCGGCATTCCTACTGATGCATAGGCATCCATCATTTGCTCAGCCGTGATTACTTCAAGTTGATTTGGATAGGTATCCAGACCAAAATTTTCTGCCACCCGTTTGATCTGTTCATGTGCTTTTTCAATTAACTCAAACGTCCATTCAGATTGCTCAGGCAAGGCATTCGGGTGTTTTACTTTGATTGAGCCATGTTCTGTGTCCATGATGAACCTCAATTTGGCTGTTTTTTAAAGAGCTCTCGGAATACCGGATAAATATCAGCCGGAGACTCTATTTTCTGCATCGCAAAATGTGCGTGCCTTGCAGCCACCTGTTCGTATTCCAGCCACAAGTTTTGTGGGTCGCCTTCCGTAATTTCTACATAGGCATAATACTGCACCAGTGGCATCACGGTATTCACCAGCAATTCACGACAAGTCTGCGAGTCATTGTCCCAGTTATCACCATCAGAAGCTTGTGCAACATACACATTCCAATCACTGGCAGCGTAGCGCTCCTGAATAATTTTCGTCAGCATATTCAGAGCGGATGAAACGATAGTCCCGCCCGACTCGCGCGAATGAAAAAACGCGTCTTCATCGACCTCTTGTGCCGTCGTGTGATGACGAATAAAAACAACCTCTATTTTTTCGTAAGCGCGTGTCAAAAACAAATACAGCAGAATGAAAAACCGTTTTGCCGTATCTTTTTTTTGCTCATCCATAGAACCGGACACGTCCAGCAAGCAAAAC
This sequence comes from Undibacterium sp. Ji67W, assembly GCA_049340365.1. Classification (GTDB taxonomy): domain Bacteria; phylum Pseudomonadota; class Gammaproteobacteria; order Burkholderiales; family Burkholderiaceae_D; genus Undibacterium. The sequence goes on from JBMPOY010000011.1 coordinate 109,525, forward strand.
ATCACACACTGGCTCGCAGGTTTTGGCACCTTAATCCGATTGCTATAGCGCAAGTCAAATGGATCCAGAAATGGAATCGCCAATAAACGTGTACGCAAGTGATGAATCTCTTGCTTGAGCTTCATCACACGCTCATCGGTCATCGGTACGTGATCGTCCAACAAGGCGGACATTTCGGCTTCTGCTTCTTTTAAACGGCGTGACGACTTTCCACCAACCGCAATACGACGCCCCATCGCACCACGCAATGAACGCAATACATGCAGGCTCGATGCCGTACCTGACGTTTTATACCCTGCTCTTTGGCTTTTAAAATCAGTGGTAGAGGTCAGTTGGGTTTTGACCATATTCGGCAATTCCAGATCTTCGAAGAAATAATTCATAAATTCTTCGCGACTCAACTGAAATACAAAATCGTCTTCAGCCGGGTCTTCGCTATTGCCGCCCTGACCTTTACCACTGCCGCCACCGCCACCTTTAGGACGGGCGATCTGGTCGCCTTTTTGATACTCTTCATTCCCAGGTTGCACACCTTCCCACACGCCACCATGCGAATGACCAAAATTGGGCTCGTTGACGTCCTTCACCGGAATCGAAATGCTTTCTCCGCTTTCTATGTCGGTAATCGAACGTCCCTTCACTGCGCGAGCAACAGCTTCTTTAATCTGCCCTTTATAGCGCCGTAAAAAACGTTCGCGATTCGGAGCAGATTTATTTTTACCTTGTACACGTCGGTCAATCAGATGAACCAAAATGCTCTCCCGTTTGCCCTTAACATGCGTCAAAAAATGATCTCATCAAACCTAAGAGCCATCTGAGGATACAGAGACTAGCAACAGGCAGTATCTGCATCCTTTTTTCATACCATCTCGATAGCTATGCCCTTATATTTTTGACTGATTTAAGATGATTTTCTGACACGCAAATACCATTCACACAGCAACCGCACTTGTTTTGCGGTATAGCCTTTGCTCACCATGCGATCAACAAATTCCTGATGTTTATTCGCATCATCAGCGCTGGCCTTAGCATTAAATGAGATGACCGGCAGTAACTCTTCCGTATTCGAGAACATTTTTTTCTCAATCACGGTGCGTAATTTTTCGTAGCTGGTCCAGGTTGGATTCTTACCTGCATTTTGCGCCCTGGCACGCAGCACAAAATTGACGATCTCATTGCGGAAATCTTTGGGGTTAGAAATACCTGCCGGTTTCTCAATTTTTTCCAGTTCATTATTGAGCGCATCGCGATCAAAACTCTCGCCGGTGTCTGGATCACGGAATTCCTGATCCTGTATCCAGAAATCGGCAAAGGTCACATAGCGATCAAAAATGTTTTGTCCGTATTCTGAATAGCTTTCCAGATATGCCGTCTGAATTTCTTTACCAATAAATTCAGCATAACGTTGTGCCAGATATTCTTTGATATACGAGACGTATTTTTGTTCAATCTCGGGTGCAAATTGTTCGCGCTCGATTTGCTGCTCAAGCACGTACAGCAAGTGAACCGGATTGGCCGCCACTTCAGTGTTATCAAAGTTAAAGACCTTAGATAAAATCTTAAATGCAAAGCGCGTAGAAAGCCCATTCATGCCTTCATCGACACCTGCATAATCAGCGTATTCCTGATGCGACTTGGCTTTAGGGTCGGTGTCTTTGAGATTTTCACCGTCGTAGACCAGCATTTTACTGAAAATACTGGAGTTCTCTGGCTCTTTCAGACGTGACAACACCGCAAACTGTGCCATCATTTTTAAGGTACCTGGGGCACAAGGTGCGGCGCTTAATGATGAAGTGCGCACCAGCTTTTCGTAGATTTTTATCTCATCACTGATACGCAGGCAGTAAGGTACTTTGACGATGTAAATACGATCCAAGAACGCTTCGTTGTTCTTATTGTTTTTAAAGGTTTTCCATTCCGACTCATTGGAGTGCGCCAGAATCACGCCTTCAAATGGAATCGCTCCAAAGCCTTCTGTACCTTTAAAATTGCCTTCCTGTGTCGCTGTCAGCAAAGGATGCAGCACTTTAATCGGCGCTTTGAACATCTCGACAAATTCCATCAGACCCTGATTGGCAAGGCACAGACCACCCGAGTAGCTGTAGGCATCAGGATCATCCTGCGCGTATTCTTCCAGCTTACGGATATCGACCTTACCCACCAACGATGAAATATCCTGATTGTTTTCATCCCCTGGCTCGGTTTTTGACACGGCAATCTGTTTGAGCACCGATGGATATCGACGTACGACGCGGAACTGATTTATATCGCCGTTAAACTCATGCAAACGCTTCACAGCCCAAGGGCTAGGAATCCCCTTAAGATAGCGGCGCGGAATGCCAAAATCCTCTTCCAGCAAAGCGCCATCTTCTTCTTCGCTGAACAAGCCCAGTGGTGATTCATTGACGGGTGATCCCTTGATGCAATAAAAAGGGATTTTTTCCATCAATACTTTGAGCTTCTCGGCAATGGATGATTTACCGCCACCGACTGGACCAAGCAGGTAAATGATCTGCTTGCGCTCTTCCAAACCCTGCGCAGCGTGACGGAAATACGACACGACTTGTTCTATGACTTCTTCCATGCCATAAAACTCACGGAATGCCGGATAAATTTTGATAATTTTGTTGGAAAAAATACGTGACAGCCGCGGATCATGCCGGGTATCCACCAATTCCGGATCGCCGATAGCGGCTAACAAACGTTCAGAGGCGCTGGCGTAGGCAAGCTTGTCCTTCTTACAGAGCTCAAGATACTCCTGCATTGAGTATTCTTCTTCACGAGTCCGTTCATACCGTGCTGCGTAGTTGTCAAAGATATTCATCCTGACCTCCCTGGTTAAGCAATCACATGCAAATACCGAATAGCACTGGCGACACATATGAACTTATTTGGGTATGCCTGCCAGCACACTACGAGCTTAGTGTAGATGAATTTAGAAAATTATGTTGGTTAAAATGATTCATTTCACAAAATCACAAAAAATCGCGATAATAGAATGATGTGCAATATAAATTGATGACGAGAAGATCTGAAAATAACATTTGAAGCAGAAGGGTTTTGCTCTTAATGTTTTTTTACTTTGTGATACTTAAATATAAACCTCATCGCTTATTTAAGAGATTTTCTGTAATTCTTTGTCAGCTCGATAGTTGCTACGTAACAGCGTATTCATGTTCTCCACGTCCAGCGGCCGATAATAGTAAAAACCTTGGAATAGTTCACATCCTACTTCCTTCAAAAACGATACCTGCGCCTCATTTTCCACGCCTTCGGCAACCGTGGTACAAGCAAGTATTTTTGCCAGCGAAACGATGGCTTTAATGATCATTTCACTCTTACGGTTATAGCCAATTTGCGAAACAAAAGAACGGTCAATTTTGACTGTGTGAGCAGGAAAATGGCTCAATTTCGATAACGACGAATAACCCGTACCAAAATCATCGATCGCAATGCGATAGCCACGGTTTTTCAGAGCATGCAGATGCTTAATGGACAGTGCTTCATTAGCACTTAACCCAGTTTCTGTAATTTCAAACTCTAAAAATTCAGGTTCGATATCGTAACGCTGGCAGGACTCAGCAATCAGATTGAGAAAATCTTCCTGGTTGATGTCGTTAGCTGATAAGTTCAAAGCGACTATGGGGCTATTGCCAAATTCGTCAATCCACCTGCGTACCTGTGAACACGCATTTTCAATTACAAAGTGGCTGATTTGCTGTATCAAACCAGAACGCTCTGAAATCGGTATAAATTCCGCAGGAAGCACCTTACCAAGACTCTTCGACTTCCAACGTAATAAGGCCTCAACACCTGCAATTTTGCCGTCGCTGGCAACCTTAGGTTGATAAAGTAAGTAGAACTCACCGTTCGCCAAACCATTGACGACACCTACCTCAATTTCTACATTTCTGATGATCTGTAAAGCATCATCCTCATCAAACAAGGTAATACTCTGGTCGCTAGATCTCCGTGCGGTATCCAGCGCAACTTCACTACGTCGGATAATTTCGTCTGGATCATTATCTTCAGGTCGGATGATGGCGATACCAGCTGAAAACTGAACAAGCAAACTATCATCGTTAAGTTTCAATTCTTTGGGTAAAGCCTGTCTGACATGGTCGACAAATTGAATAATATCTTGCGGCGTACGCAGATGGTCAACGACAAATGTAAAAACAATGCTGCGCAATCGCGCACAGAAACAATTTTTAGGCAACACCTGAGTCAGCTCATCGGCAAAGCGCCGCAATAAAACGTCTCCGGTCTGAGCCCCAAACTGTTGATTCGCATGACGGATACTATTGAGCCTGAAAGAGACCACCGCTGTGACATTGACCTGACTGGTATCTGGATTTGCAAGCAATGCTTCAAGGTATTGGCATAGCATGACGCGATTTGGCAAGTCGGTCAGATGGTCGTGCTTACTCAGATACTCTTCACGCTCCAAGCTTAATTGCAGCGCATTATGCATGCTATGTAGGTTGGAAACATCTCTCAGAGCAACAATGTAATGGTCTGCAGAGGTCTGCGAAATATTGTCCATTGCCACCATTTTTCCATCATGGGTGCGATAAGCGGAAAGGCGCAAATTGGCAGGATCATCATGCTCAGGAGATCGGATGCGAACGCTATCCTCCATTGAAAGCCAACTAAACAACGACAATTCGTCGTTATTGTGAGGATCTCTTCCTAGTAAGTCATTAGCTTGATGATTGGCCTGTAAAATTTGTCCAAAGGCATCCGTCAATACCAACGCGGTACCCGCATTTTCAAATATTTCCTGATATTGAATGTAACTGACATTGAGAGCATCGCTAGCGTCACGGAAACGGGTTAGCGATGTATCAAATGCATATAAAACCCGAAAAACTGCAAATGGGATGCAAAAGTTCAAAAACAAAAACAACAATGCATGTACATAATTCGCTGCATCAGACAAATCGATCTTCAAATCAATCAGGTGCGGAATAGCGACGCCCGAAAGTAAAAAGAGAAACGGAATGGCATTGATGGACATCAGGATTAAAGCAAGCCTGGTCGAAAAGAAAACCCGCGCAATCACCGGTGTGATATACACAAATACAAAGCCCAACTTAGCCAACTCCTGGTCTTGGGTCGCTAGTGCAATCGTGAGCCCAGTGCCATAGATGTTCGCAATCAGCAAGCCAGCCGCCAGACGAAGTGATCGTGCTGAACAATACAGCGTAATTGCTTTTAAGGTGTAAAAGAAAGCGACCAGCCACAGCACCCTATAAGCGCCTTGATCAACTGCACTTAACGAGCTGTGTACAGCAATCAGGCCTTCGAGCATAAAACTAGAGGCCAGAATAATGCGTAGCGTACTGACTTTCCAGGCAGCATGTTCAGCAGGCGTGAGAGCACTCTCATTCAGGAAAAGCCAGCGAAACATAGATTCAGTTTTTTGGTAGGGAGTTCAGGTAAAAAGAAGAAAATTATCTGGCATTCAAAATATTAATTTTCGTGTTAGCGTATTTTTTCGCTATCAATTGTTACATTTTTTTCCATACAATGCAGCATATAATACAGTTCTGTTACATACTGAAGACACAATACCCTTGACTCTAGACGACTGGTCTACTAAAATTGTACGCTATGAACCAAGTCTCTCAACGCCCCGCCCACCAAGATACCCGTGAACGCATACTTGCGACCGGGGAAGAACTGATTTCGGGTCGCGGTTTTACTGCCCTGGGTTTAAGCGAGATTTTGTCCGCCGCAGCCGTCCCTAAGGGCTCGTTTTACCATTACTTTCAATCCAAAGAAGGCTTTGGTGTTGCCATGCTGGAACGCTATTTTGCGGAGTATCAGCAACGACTGGTGGCGCTGTTTAACGATCAAAATTTGAGCGCCTTGCAGCGCATTATGACTTATTTCAACAATTGGCAAGCGATGGCCGAAGCCAGTGAGTGCCATAAGTTGTGTCTCGCAGTAAAGTTAGCTGCAGAGGTCGCAGACTTGTCAGAACCGATGCGTGCCGCTTTGTCCGTTGGCATGAGTGGCATTACTGAACAAATCGCGTTAGCGATACGTAGCGCACAGATGGAAGGTAGCATTTCAAGTAATCTCAATGCGCTGGAAGTGGCCGAATCTCTGTATGGTATGTGGGTAGGCGCTTCCCTCATCACGAAGGTTAACCGACAGTTACGGCCATTACAATTGGCGTATAAACAAACAGAACTGTTATTGCAGCCATTGCATTGACAAAATTTTTAAGCGTTAATATTGCTGCACATGGGCTTTTGCCCATTTTTTTGAAATGAAAACTAGACGACTGGTCTAATATAAAGGATAGGATATGTTCCATAAATTGCTTTCTTCTGTTCAGGCAGGTAGCGTTCACCTGAAAAACCGTGTGGTGATGGCTCCATTGACGCGCTCACGCGCTGGTCAGCCTGGCGATATACCGCGTGCTCTGAATGTTGAATATTATGCACAACGTGCTAGCGCTGGTCTGATCGTGACTGAGGCTAGCCAGATTTCTCGTCAAGGACAAGGTTATGCCTGGACACCTGGTATTTACACAGATGCCCAGCAAGCAGGTTGGAAAACCGTCGTTGACGCCGTCCACGCCAAAGGCGGAAAAATTGCATTGCAACTGTGGCATGTTGGACGTATCTCGCATAATTTACTGCAAGAAAACGACGCAGCACCGGTATCAGCTTCCGCCATTACCGCGGCGAATAGCCAATGCTTCGTGATCCAAAAAGATGGCACGCCAGCGAATATACAAACTGCCGAGCCGCGTGCGTTAACAACAGAAGAAATACCTGGCATCGTTGAACAATATCGTCAGGCGACTACGCGGGCCAAAAATGCAGGGTTTGATCTGGTTGAAGTCCATGCCGCCAACGGTTATCTGCTGCAACAATTCATGTCGACCAACAGCAACTTCCGCACCGACGCCTATGGCGGCACTTTAGAAAATCGTGCACGTCTGACGCTTGAAGCTGTTGATGCCGCGATTGCTGTGATTGGCGCTGATCGGGTCGGCGTAAGATTGTCTCCGAATTTTGTTGCCCATGGAATTAATGACACAGAAGCTGAACCAATAGCACTTTATCTGGCAAAAGAATTCACCAAACGAGGAATTGCTTACCTGCATATCGCAGAACCTGACTGGGCAGGCGGTGCCGAACTGACAGCCAGTTTCCGTCAAGATTTGCGTGCTGCATTCCCTGGCACGTTAATTTGCTGTGGTGGTTACTCTGCCGCTGAAGCAGATGCATTGATCACGAGCGGCCTGGCTGATGCAGTAGCGTTTGGTCGTCCATATATCGCTAATCCTGACCTGGTCGAGCGCTTTGCAGCTGGCGCGGAGTTGAATACGCCTGATCGTGCAACTTTCTACGGCGGCGAAGAAAAAGGTTACACTGATTATCCAACGATGGAACACGTAGCCGCATAATTTCCAGCACAATGCAACCAAAAAGCATCTTCGCCGTATGACAGGCAAGATGCTTTTTTATTTCTTCAGAGATTACCCTGGCAAAATAAGACTGACCATTAATCCCCCCTCGGGTCGGTTATTCAAGCTAATCCGCCCCCCATGCGCTTCGACAATTTCACGCGCCAGAGCAAGACCTAAGCCCGTACCGCTGCGCTTGGTTGAATAAAATGGCACTAAGGCATTCGCCATCACCGTCTCGGTCATCCCGCTTCCCTGGTCAACAATAGCAATCCGCCATCCATCAATGATGCGCTTGACAGATAAACTGACTCCAGTGGCCGGCGAGCCTGATTCATGCGCGTTTTTCAACAAATTCAATATCGCCTGCTCAATTTGAGGCCGATCTATGCGCACGACATCGTCCGGCAAATTTTCCGTCAATTGAAAAGGAATGTGTGACTGCAAGGAAGGAATAAATTGCGTCCAGGCGACCTCTGTGCACTGTGGCGCGGGTAGTTTTGCAAAGCGCGCATAACCATGAATAAAGTCTTCCAGATGGCGAGTACGTTCTTCTATTGTGGCCAGAATTTCAGGCAACCGCTCCATCTTTTCTTTTTGGATCAATGCCTGCGCCGAATGCGCTAACGAAGCAATCGGCGCCAGGGAGTTATTCAATTCATGACTAATTACACGTATTACTTTTTTCCAGGTCTGCACTTCTTGTCGACGTAACTCAGCCGTTAAATGACGCAACAAAAACAAGTGATGCTCACGCCCATTTAAGGTAAAAACCCGCTGCGCCAGATGGTAGACCTCTTCTTCATCGTGATCATTCAGAATGTCGTCCACTGTATGTTTGACTGTGAACAATCCGTCACCACCTTTTTGTATGGCTTCCTGCAACGAATGTGACACGTGAGACAAGATGTCATTGAGACGCAACCCTTCTAATTTTCGGCCTTGATTCAATAATTGTCGCGCAGCGATATTGGCAAATACCACAGCGCCCTGATCAGCCACGAGGAGCATAGCTACGGGCGTATTTTGAACCATGGTATCGAGCAATAGCTCACGCTGAATCAGGTTCAATCGTTGCTCGCGTAAAGTATTACCGAGCTCATTGTGCGCCGCGACCAACTCTGCAAGCTCATCATTTCGTGGCCAATGCAAACCAAACGAATAGTCTCCATCCTGATAACTGATCACCGTCCCATTCAGCGCTCGAAATAATGCCAATTGATCTCTCAACTGACTACGCATCCACAGATACGCAACAGGCAGCGTCAATAACGCAACGCATGGCAGAATGATGTTACGGTCAGAATCTACATACTGCAATCCCAGCCAGCATAGGGCCAGAGACAACAACACCAATCCCATCCCGGCAAATACAAATCGTGTTGTCAGCGAGATTCGCCACACTGATGGTTTCTCATTCACTCGCTTCGTCGCTCCGTTATTGATGATGTGCTACGCTCAATCCCAAGCCTGTCCATACGCCGGTAGAGAGACTGTCGACTTAAACCCAATGCGGCGGCGGCCCTCGCAATCACGCCGCCAGCGTTTTTTATGGCCAGTTCTACGCTTGCCCTGTCGGGTTCCATTTCATCCGTTGGCTGCGTGTAGACGATAGAAGGTAACGCCAGATCATTTGCCACAACCGTTGCGTCTTTCGCCAATAAGCGCGCACGTTCCATGACATTCTTGAGTTGCCGCACATTACCCGGCCATTGAAATCGAAGCAATGCGTTCCGGGCGCCGGCATCCAGGGTCTTTTCTGCACCTAAGAAAAATTCAGCCAAGGGCAGAATATCATCAGGTCGTTCGACCAAAGCAGGCAAATTGAGTTGTATCACATTCAGGCGATAGTACAGATCCTCCCGAAATTGACCAGAACGAATCATTGCAGGCAAATCAGCATTCGTCGCACTAATGACCCGCACCTTGACCTGACGTTCGCGATTAGAACCTAAACGCTCAAAACGACCAGTTTCCAATACACGTAACAGTTTCATCTGCCCCGCTAAAGGGAGATTTGCAATTTCATCTAAAAATAAAGTACCGCCATCTGCCGCTTCAAATTTACCCTCGCGGGCCTTGGTAACGCCAGTGTAAGCGCCGGCTTCAGCGCCAAATAGTTCAGCCTCGATCAGCTCGGCCGGAATGGCACCGCAATTGAGAATCACAAAAGGGCCATCTTTTACATGTGAATTACGTTGAATGATCTCAGCAATACGTTCCTTACCTGCACCATTGGGGCCGGAAATAAATACTGAGATATCAGAACGTGCAATCTGGCAGGCAATTTCCAATACCTTTTCTGTCGCCACGTCTTGCCACACCAGACCACATAAATCAAATTTCTGCTCTAAACTTCTTTTTTGCAGCCGCTCACGTTGGATTTTCTTCTGCAAGGCACGATTCGCCTGTCCCAATTCAATCAGATTAATGACACTGGTAATCAACTTTTGGTCATCCCAGGGTTTTGCCATATAGTCAGCGGCACCAGCCTTGATTAAGTCAACCGCGGTATTTAAATGCGTCCATGCAGTCAATAAAATCACTGGCATATCTAAATGTTTCTCGCGGATCATCTTAAACAACGCAACACCTTCATCACCAGAGGTCGTGTCTGCACTAAAATTCATGTCTTGAATAACCAAATCTATACAGCTATCAGCTAACGCTTTTAATCCTTCTTCAGGAGATTGTGCACACACAGCATCTATATCGTGCAAAGATAAAAGAACTTCCAGCGCCATCGAAATTGAAGGGTTATCGTCAATAATAAGTACAGTTGGCATGTGCTTGAATTCAAATTTGGAATGGCAAGTATTATCAGATAAAACCAGCGAATTAATTACAAATCAATAAAAAAATCCTCCTGCTTTCCGGATAAACCCAAAAGCAGGTGAGAATTGAAATCATAATTAGCAATTAACTTAGAAACCTCTCGTCGCGGTTGCGGGAGAAATGCTGGCCGCACGCCATGAGGGGCCATACGCAGCACATAAACCCATCGTCCAAAATATGAATGGTGCTGCAAGTAAATAAATGATCGGTAATTTGCTAATCTCAAAATGACTGACGAGTATTTGATTCAATCCGATGCTCATCACAATTCCTGCGCCAATCCCTATTGACGTAATCAAAAAATTCTCAGTTAAAAAGTAGCGTAGGATATCCAGTTTACGCGCTCCCAATGCTCTGCGCACGCCAATTTGCTTGCGTCTTTGAGCAACCCATAGTGTACTCATACCAACAATGCCACTTGCACTCACTAACAGCAGTAAACCACTTACCGTGATTAGCATTGACGACAACGCGTTATCGTTGCGATAACGCTCTTTTCTGTATTCTTCAACAGTATGTAAAGCGATAATTGTCGCGCCATTTAAATTTTTATCCAGCGCAGACTGAGCTGCTTTCATGACACGATCGCGTTGTCCGGGTTCAGTACGAACTGCATAACTATTTCTGGGTAAAGCTGGTGCTAGAGGCATGATCAATGAGAATTGTGCGTCATCAGAAAATTCCGCCGGTGGGGTTTGCAAGCTGTCAATAACACCGACGATCTTCGACTCCTCCGCTTTTTCTCCGGTACCCATAAAAATACTCTTTCCTATCACGCTCTCAACCCCAGGAAATAATCGACGGGCTAAAGCCTTCGTTATTATTGTCGATTGTGCTGCTTTATCATCTTGACTCGCATCATATTCAATAACATCGGATGCATTAAAATCACGACCTTCCAATAACTGCAATCCAAGAGTATTAATGAGTGAATCGCCACTCAAATAAACTGCCGCACTTGCAATAGGATTCAACTGATGTCGATCCGTCGATAGCGGATTAAATTGTGCAAAGTTTGCCATCGGCATCTGATTCACTTCTGCAACAGACAGCACACCTGGAAGATGGGTCAAAATCTGCTTTTCGATTTTTTTTAATGCCAACTTTTCGTTATAGTCGGTCTTCTTCAACGACTCGGACGTAATTTGAAATACACTCGCTTCGTCTTGAATTCCAGATGAACGTGCCGAGGCCTCCTGACGTAACTGCACCACATACAATGCATTCGTTAGAATTGCCAAACTGATCGCAATCTGAGTTGCCACCAGCACTGGCGCCGTTTTATTGCGCATTAATGCAGAGAAAATAGGGCGAATTTCCATGATAATGTTCAAGCTTTCATGTTGTTTTAATTTAACCAATAAAACGTGAGAATCATACGAACGATGCTGTGACATCCTTCGAATCGTTTATCCCAAATGTGAATCCGTCATCCGGGAGTCCATAAGCAATTAATTTCATTGTGACTTTAGTTGTATCGCTGGCATGACTTGGTATACGCGCCAGGTCGGTAGCAGTCCTGCAATGAGACTCGCACCAATTGCCATGACAAATGTAAGTATCAGCATTGGAATATCTAAATGTGCTAATACTGTCATAGCGTCTGACTGCAAAGAAATTAACCATAGACCAAAGAAAGATAATAGCAACCCAACGATGCCTCCGATGAAGCCTATGACGCCAGTTTCGATCAGGAATTGCTTTAAAATTTCTGCGCGATCTGCTCCTAAGGATCGACGGACACCAACCTCCGCGGCCCGGGTAGAAAATTTTGCTAACAGTAAGCCAGCGGTATTTACTATACAGAGAAGCAGAAATCCGAGTGCCAACCACGCAGATAATTTACTATCGGTTTTGACTACAGCCAAAAACTCCATCCATTCAGTCACATTATATAAACGGGGCTGAACTGGTCTTTGCAGACGACCTAATTTTCTTTGTTCGGATTGATAAGCATTTAAAAATTCCTGCAACTTGCTACGATCGCCAACACTGTCGACTTCAAACCAAAATTGCAACCAAGTACAGTCTGATTCGAGAATACCTTGAAAACCCGCCTTTCTGTCACCGGTGCACCACAAACTTCCGGATTCACGTATATGTTGTTCTATACTCGTTGTAAAAGGAATATAAATACCATCTGCACCTTGGAAAACACCGCCATTACCATTAATCAAATGGGTATACCGCGGTGTAGGGCTCCATGCTCCAAGTACACCAACAATACGATATTGATTGCCGCCAACACGGAGGTTTTTTCCAACAGGGTTCGTGTTGCCAAAAAATTTCTGACTGTAGGCGAGGCTTAATACCATGACCTTAGCCCCAGCGTTTTCTTCATTCGCAGTCCATCCACTTCCTTGTGAAAACGGAACATCAAACATCGAAAAATAATCACTGCTAACAGCAAGGCCATCGCCTTTCTCTGCATGTAAATCGGCCCTCTCAGGTTCTATTGGTAAACTTATTCCGTACACGGCAGCACGTTTAACGCTTTGTTGACTATGTAAAAAATTAATTACATCTTTATATGACAATTGCTTATCGACAGGGTCGCTCGGCTGAAAGCCTTCCAGCGGTCCAACATCCAACCACGGCACCAACAATTTATTGCTTTTATGCGGTATAGGATTGTTACCCATCATATGCACGATGGTCAGCGTTGACACACTGGCTGCTACGCCAGTGGCGAGCGTGATAACCATCAACAAGGTCAACAGCGGGTTACGGCGTAAGTTGCGCAGACCAAGGTATAAATAATATTTAAACATCGTCGCTCCCTCAGGCAGCCGATTGACGGGTCGTGTCATACAAGGATGGCGTATGGCGTACAAAATCCGATACTTGACCATCAATGATATGGACATTGCGTTGTGCTCTGACCGCCAATTCTGGATCATGCGTCACCATCAAAATAGTGGTGCCTCGTGCATTAATTTCTTCCAGCAATTCCATGACACTACGCGCCATTTGCGTATCCAGATTACCAGTAGGTTCATCCGCCAGCAGAATCTTTGGTGACCCAGCCAACGCACGTGCGATGGCGACCCGTTGTTGCTGCCCGCCGGACAATTCTGCAGGATAGTGTTTCATGCGTGATGCTAAACCAACTTGTGTTAATGCTTCTTCAATTCTTCGTTTGCGTTCTGCCGCCCCTATTCCGCGATAACGTAATGGCACGTCGACATTATCAAACAAGCTCAGATCAGGAATCAAATTAAATCCCTGAAAAATAAATCCCAGCTTTTCATTGCGTAACTTTGACCGGGCATTATCGTTCAAGCCTTTGACGCTGATACCATCAATTAAAAATTCACCCTCAGTAAATTCTTCCAATAATCCGGCGATGTTCAGGAATGTGGTTTTTCCAGATCCAGACGGGCCGGTAACTGTGACAAACTCACCTTCTTTAACGTGAATTTCAAAACCACGCAAAGCATGGGTTTCTATCATATGGGTGCGATAGACTTTACTCAGATTACTCATTTTTAACATGTTGTCTCCCGATAACTTTCGATCTAAACAATGACATCACTCAAGTCCGACTAGCCTTGTTAATCTTCCTGTAAGGTTCAAAGCTGGACGCGTTGTTCTTCCCTCTACTAGAACCTAATTTAATGAAACACTCTTCGCTGCACCAAACAAATCCGATCCGGAAATCACAATCTGATCGCCTTCTTTTAAACCAGAACTAATTTCTACGGCACTAACACTGGTAGCGCCAACAGTAATGGCTGTTCTTCGCGCAAGGCTATTGCTGACCAAGTAAGCAAAATGGCCGCCGTCATTTTCTAAAAATGGTCCGCGCTGCACCATCAATACATTGGGCTTTTCTTCTATCAGTAAGCGTGCTGATACACGCTGACTCTGGCGTAAGCCTGCAGGCACTTCGCCGACAAAACGTGCTCTGGCCAACACTTCATTTTTAACGACTTCGGGTGACATCGCAGATAACTTACCCTTGGCTTTGACACCATTGATGGTCAGTTCTATATTCATCCCCAAACCAAGATCGGCAACATAGGTTTCGGGTATTTCCAACTCAACCTCTAATTGCGATAAATCCACTAACGTCATCAATGCAGTGTTGGCAGCGACAACGGTCCGATTGCTGACGGATAGCGTACCCACGACACCATCAACCGGTGCCAGCAATTTCAATTCATTGACGCGTCTTTGTACGTTATCCCTGACTAATTTTTGCTGTTCTAATTGGCTCATTTTTGTTTTTAAAACCAAATCGACATCTTCGGTTTCAAGATTACTTGCGGCTTCTGCGTGTTTCGCTTTGATCTCAGCGGTTTTCAGGGCGTCTTGAATGCGCATGAATTCATTTTTTTGAACGACACCTTCATAACCTGCTTTTTCGACACGCTCGTAGGCTCGCTGCGCACTGACACGCTCTATCTCAGCCTGGTCTGCATCACGGCGTGCGGCCAATTTCTGTTTTTTGGCGAGCAATCGTTGATGTGCGACCTCGGCATCAAGCTGTTCAAAATTCGCTTGCTCGCGCTTTAGTTCATTGCTTAATTCAGGCGAATCAAGCTCGGCAACGATATCCCCTTTTTTTACCTTATCACCGGCATTCACTTTTAAAGTCACCGTGCCAGCAGCGCTCGCATATAAAGTCGGACTATTCGCAGCCACCATACGGCCATTCACCGACGCATCTCTGATCAGTGTTCCGCGTGTCACCGTTGCCAGTGTTAATCGTGAAAGGCTGACTGACTGCGAGCTACGCCCCCAAGATGAAAGCAAGGTGACGCATCCGATTAAGGCTATCGCGATCAGTACCACGATAGCGATGGTTTTTTTATGTCGTCCGCTATGTGAATTGCTAAGAACTGCATCTTGCCCCGATGTATCGCGAATCATTGTTGTCCCATGAATGAAAGAGTTGTGGTTTTACGGACTTTTTTACTTTTTTATTTTTTTATTCAGACAGCCGCGATATCGGTGACCAGGATGCGTCGAGTTCCCGCATCCTTTCCTCACCTGCTATCAAATGCGACAACGAGAATGAACGAGGCAGATCTAATAAAATATGGACTTGTATGTGAGCAAAACTTCGTTCTAACTGATAAGCAACGCAATACAGCTCGGAAGCCGCCCCATTGGCCATCAATGAACGACTTTTATAGATGCTGACTTGTCCATTGTTTTCTAACCACATCAAACTTAATAACGAGATAAACAACAGGCCAATCACAACGCTCATGCATTGCAACACCAGGTATTTGCCAAAAACGACCAGATTATGTCGGGAAAGTTTGCGCATCGCATTCTCCTCATTAAGAATAATGCTTATTCAGCACAAACTATGCCACCCCATGAAATTAATATAAGTGCTTGATTTTATGATTAATTTTTTAAATTTTGGGTGCGTAGAAAAGTGTCCGGACAGTGTCCGCAGTGTACGGCGTCCGGACTCAGGCGCGTACCAATTGCTATTGAGCTGAAGTATTTAAGGCTTGAATAATTGGGCATTGCACGTCGGTTGAGCTGGCGCTGCATTGTTCAATTAATTGCGATAAGGTGGCTTCCATTTTCAGCAAGTCGTTAAGCTTCGCGCGCACTTGTGCCAATCTTTCACTGGCAATATCGCGAATAGCGCGTCGATCCCGGCTATCTTCGAGTTGCAATAAGTGGGCAATTTCATCCAACGAAAATCCTAATGCCTGAGCCCGCTTGATAAAGCGTATACGATCAACCAGTGCAGAAGAATAGAGACGAAAGCCACTGCTCATTTCAGGTGTCGGCAACAAGGAACGCTTTTGGTAATAGCGTATCGTTTCCACACCAACGCCCGCTACTTTGGCGAGCTGCCCTATCGTGTATTGATGCTGCTCAATATGTTGTGTAGCTATTCGCATAAATTCCTTGACACCGTTCTTAGGTACAGGGTCTATGATATGGCTAAAATGGTCTGCCATGCTAAGAAGGAGCATCACAGTGAGCAAAAAAAGCAATGAAAATATAGCGCATCAACACCACGCAAATTGCTGCGGCAACAGTACCCTCGCCGCCGGACTACCAATAGAAGATAAAAAGTATCTGGATCCGGTTTGCGGTATGCACGTCATCAAAGATAGCGAAAAAACTGCGCGATTTCAGGGTGTCGCCTATTATTTTTGCAGCGCCTCCTGCATGCAGAAATTTGCTGTAGCGCCTGAGAATTATGTCAAAGCTAAGCGCGTGATCGGTGCAGGAAAAATCCCCGCCGTGATCAGCCCTTCCATCAATGCAGAGGCTATGCAACATGACCCGCAAGGCGCACATAAAGATCCGGTTTGCGGGATGAACGTGAATGAAAATAGCCCGCACCAGATCACGCATGATGGAACCCGCTATTATTTTTGCTGCGCATCCTGTTTACAGAAATTTGAAAAAAATCCGAGTTCCTGGCTCGATCCATCACAACGTCCCGCTCCAAAAGAGGTTGCTAAAGACACGATCTTTATGTGCCCGATGGATCCTGAGATAGAACAAGTTGGTCCCGGTATCTGCCCAATTTGTGGTATGGCGTTGGAACCAAAAGAAGCGACAGCAGCAGAGGACAATAGTGAACTTGATGATATGCGTCGTCGCTTCAAGCTAAGTTTATTATTTAGCGTTCCTTTGCTGGTGATCAGTATGGGCGATATGCTACCTGGTATATCAATTCACAATTTACTTGGTATGTCGTTGTTTAATTGGCTGCAATGCGCATTGGCAACGCCGGTCGTGTTTTGGCTGGGGCTGCCTTTTTTTGAACGAGCACTTGCGTCATTTAAAAGCGGTCATTTGAATATGTTCAGTCTGATCGGAGTCGGTACCGGCAGCGCCTATTTATTCAGTGTATTTGCATTACTGCTACCTGATCTTTTGCCACCTGCTTTTAAGATGCATGGTATGGCACCACTGTATTTTGAGGCATCTGCGGTCATCATCAGTTTGGTTCTGTTAGGCCAAGTCTTAGAGTTACGAGCGCGCTCCCAAACCAATCTGGCCTTGAAAGCATTGCTTGGTTTAACACCTTCGACAGCAATTCGAATTGAGAAAGATGGTACAGAGAAAGAAATAGCTGCCGCGGATATCTCCGTTGGCGATATTTTACGCATTAAGCCGGGCGCGCATATTCCGGTTGATGGCCGCGTTCATGAAGGGCACTCGTATGTCGACGAAGCAATGCTTACAGGTGAACCTGTCGCAGCGGAAAAACAATGCAACGATTTGCTGCATGCCGGCAGCATCAATCAACAAGGCAGTCTCAGTATGCTTGCTGAGAAAATTGGAAAAGACACCCTGCTCGCGCACATTATCTCGATGGTCAATCAAGCCAGCCGTTCGCGGGCGCCAATACAAAAACTGGCCGATAAGGTAGCGGGATGGTTTGTGCCTGCTGTCATTGCGATCGCAGTCATCGCTTTCGGTTTATGGGCATGGTTTGGTCCAACACCCGCTCTGGCGAATGGCTTGATGGCGGCAGTATCGGTGCTGATCATCGCTTGTCCTTGCGCGCTGGGCTTAGCGACCCCGATGTCGATCACTGCGGGAATGGGGCGCGGTGCCAATGAAGGCGTGTTGATCAAAGATGCCGAAGCGCTGGAGTTATTAGAAAAAGTTGACACGCTGGTACTCGATAAAACCGGCACCCTGACCGAAGGAAAACCTTCGGTGCAACAATGTATAGCAATGAATGGTGAAAATGAACGTGAAGTCATGTCTATCGCTCTGTCCATCGAGCAACACAGCGAACATCCGCTGGCGGCGTCTGTTGTGAATTACATTCAGAATAACTACGACTTGCGTCAACAAGCGCCGGTGCCTATCAGCCAATTCAAAGCCATCTCTGGCAGAGGCGTACAAGCCACCGTTGCTGGAGAGACATTTTTATTAGGAAATCCTGCATTATTAACTGACGCAGGGATCGATTTTTCTCCTCTTCAAACTCAGATAACGGCACTCCAAGCAATCGGTCACACGGTCATGTTGATGGCCAATACTCAACGTGTACTTGCATTGTTTGCCGTCTCAGATAAGATTAAAACAAACAGCCTTTCTGCGGTTCAGCAATTGCAACGACAAGGCATACGCTTGATTTTGTTGACTGGCGATAACCTGCCCGCCGCACAAGCAGTCGCGAAGCAATTACACATCGACGAAGTGCACGCAGATGTGCTCCCTGCTGATAAATTCCAATTTATACAAAAATTACAAACGCAAGGCCGTCTGGTCGCGATGGCCGGCGATGGTATTAACGATGCGCCTGCATTGGCGCAAGCGAATGTTGGCATTGCGATGGGCACTGGCGCTGATATTGCGATGCACAGTGCGCATGTTGTATTGGTCAAAGGTGATTTGCGCGGTATCGCAAAAGCCCGTGCTCTCAGCGTTGCAACGATGAAAAATATCCGGCAAAACTTATTTTTTGCATTTGCCTATAATTTTGTCGGTGTGCCAATCGCGGCTGGCGTGCTTTATCCATGGTTTGGAATTTTGCTCAGTCCCATGATTGCCAGCGCAGCAATGAGTCTCAGTTCAGTGTCGGTGATCAGTAACGCACTACGTTTGCGGACTGCGAAGCTTTAAGCCTCGGCTTAACAAAGAAATAATGTCATAAGCGGTGGCGTTAACAGATGAAAAATATCGCCATCGAATCTGTAAAAATAGTCTGGATTGATTTTTGCGGCAGCGCACAAACCTGATGGAAGCTGTAAAATAGCCGACCGCCTGACTATGGCTGATGTCTTCAGCCGCAGCATGTTTTTGCTACCTTCACAAAGAATTCTATGCGCACTCATTTCGCTTTACTTTTTGCTTCGGCCACATTGGCATTCGCCGCGCTCAGTCATGCATCAGATCCAGGTACTGTGAATACTACTTCCTCAAAAAGTAACGCAAAAAAATCAAATCAAAAAATCCCGACATACACCGTGTATGCTGCGGGCGACATCGCCGACTGTAAAAAAAATCCAGCGCCACAAAGTATGGCAGCGCGCACCGCTGACCTCATCACCGATGCTTTAGAGAGTGACAAAAATGCCTTCGCTATAACATTGGGCGATAACACCTATCCCGTTGGTAAACCAGAAGAATTCAGTCATTGCTACGATCCAACCTGGGGACGCTTTAAAGAACGCACACTGCCGTCGCCTGGTAATCATGACTATGCGATGCCAAAAGCAGTAGGCTATTACAACTATTTTGGCGATATTGCCGGACCAGACCGGCGCGGCTACTATGCAACAAACCTTGGAAATTGGCATATTCTTTCGCTCAATAGCAATATCAATGCGCAAGACATGCAGAAGCAATTGACATGGTTGCAAACAGAATTAAACAACAGCAAACAGACTTGTACGCTCGCTTTCTGGCACCATCCTGCTTACAGTTCCGGCGGTCACGGCAATAACGAAAATATGAAAGCAGCATGGAAAATATTGGCGCAAGCGAAAGCCGATATTGTGTTGAGCGGACACGATCACGATTACGAACGTTTTGCACCGATGAACGAGAATGGTGACAAAGATGAAAAAAATGGCATCCGTAATTTTGTCATTGGCACTGGCGGCGCAAAATTGACCCCGATGTTTTTACCAAAAAGCACAACAGAAATTCGCGATAACTCAAGCAATGGCGTTCTGAAAATCACGTTGCACGAAAAGTCTTATGAATGGGAATTCATTCCTGTCGCCGGTGCGAGTTTTAGCGATAAGGGACAAGGTAGTTGTCATTTAAAAAATTAAAACATCGCAATGCTGTTGGACGGGTACAACCCGTCAATTCGGCCCAAACATTATCTCAACGTAGGGGTGTACCTCCCGACGAGAGAACTCCAGCATAAAATAATTTTCCAGATTGCAAATACATATCTATTTGATGATAATCGACATTCAAAATTGAAATAAAGAATTTGGTTTTTTTAGGACTATAATCAACTACGGCTCAACAGCTTAGTACGTCTTTTCGTCTAAGTTGTTCCTTCCCGCGTCCGCCAGACGCATTACGGAGTCGTTATGCATATTGAAGAAACCCTGAGGCTTGATTTTAAAGACGTGTTGATCCGTCCAAAGCGCTCTACCCTTACCTCCCGTTCCCAAGTCGATTTAGAGCGTGAATTTGTATTTCATCATTCACGCAAAACCTATCGTGGCATTCCTATCATCGCTGCGAATATGGATTCCACAGGCACCATGGAAATGGCGGCCGCTCTTGAAGCGCACCAATTGTCTGTCGCATTGCACAAGCATTATGACGAAGACACATTGGTCAACTATTTCACTGGCTTGCAAAAAAAATCGACCGCGTTTTACTCCATGGGTATTACGCAAACTGATTTTGAAAAATTTTCTGCTGTCATGGCGCGTGCGCATAACGCCATTGAATATGTCTGCATCGACGTAGCCAATGGTTATACCGAAGGCTTCATCAATTTTGTTAAAAAAGTACGTACCAGCTATCCTCACCTGACCATCATGGCAGGAAACGTCGTTACTGGTGACATTACGGAAGAATTGATTTTGGCAGGTGCTGATATCGTTAAGGTTGGCATCGGTCCGGGCTCAGTTTGCACCACTCGTAAAATGACTGGCGTTGGTTATCCGCAACTCTCCGCGATCATAGAATGCGCGGATGCAGCACATGGCCTGGGCGGTCAGATTTGTGCTGATGGCGGTTGTGTGGTTCCTGGTGATCTGGCAAAAGCTTTTGGTGGCGGTGCCGACTTCATTATGCTAGGCGGCATGCTGGCCGGACATGACGAATGTGCCGGTGATCTGGTTGAGCGGAATGGCGAAAAATTCAAACGTTTCTACGGAATGAGCAGCCGTGCAGCGATGGATAAATATGCAGGTGGTGTTGCCAAATACCGCGCCTCTGAAGGCAAAGAGGTGTTAATTCCTTACCGTGGACCTGTCGATGCGAGTATGCAGGATATCCTTGGTGGCGTTCGCTCCGCATGTACTTATGTTGGTGCGCACAAACTCAAAGAATTGACCAAACGCACGACCTTTATTCGCGTCACGCAACAGCTCAACGAAGTATTTGGCAAGTCTTAAATACTCATCAACTTGGCTGGCGTGAAGCCAGCCTCCCTAACCGGGTCACGTGTTTCGCGACCCGCTTTCGCCCGCCAGCGTGATTCCCAGACTGGACTGGCACAGATCCTGCTATGAAAACGCAACAGTTGAAATTCTTGCAGTATGTTTCATACCTATTTGGTACTTAATATATTGCGACTGCGGATTTTCCGTGGCAGGATAGGCCTTTATTTTTGTGCATTCAGACAGCGTGACTTTTCCAAATAATGGAAAAACAGATCACGTCGGAAACCTCAGGTTCCAGGAAAAACTGCTGAATATTGATGTAACAACCGATTTATATGTGGAGAGATATGAATAAGGTAGTTAAGATACATTGGAAAAAGATTTTTGAATCAGCTTTTACCCTTGTCTGCACGGGGCTCATTGTTACAGCATGCTCAAAAAATCCACCACCAGAGGAAAATAAAGCCGTTGAAACGGCGTCGTCATCTACACCGGCTTCACAGCCTACCGGATTGGTAAAAAATCCGGTTAATCACAATAAGGTAGCTGACGTTACGCAATGGATGGATCAGGCTTCTGCCAAGACGGCGGCGCAACTAGCCCAAGAAGAAAAACTGGCAAAAGAGGCAAAAGAAAAACAAGCACTTGAAGCCAAACATCTGATTGACAATAAAACTGTTGTAAACAGGCCCGTTGCCAATGTACCAACTACAGGACAAGCGTCTGCACCGGTACCAGCACAGGCATCTGCCCCCACGCCTGCACCAATTCAGGCAGCAGCAAAGCCGGCAGAAACAACGGTTCTGAATCCGGTACCTACGACATCCCAGGCAACACCCGTTCTGGCTAGTGCGACGCCAACTAAACCAGCAACGACAGAACCATCTGATCACCAGGTTCTCAAAACTATTGCCAGCAGCCAACCTAAGTATCCAACGACGGCAGCGCGCGCCGGTATTACTGAGGGAAAAGTTAGCGCACGCATCCACATAGAAACGGATGGTAAAGTGTCACAGGTCGAAATTCTCAATGCACGCCCCAAGCGTTATTTCGAGCAAGAGGTCATCGCCACAGTCAGTCAATGGAAATATGCACCTATTGCTAAGGCCCAAACAACAGTACTGGAGTTTTCATTTAAGCTTGATTGATCCTACATCAAACAAAGTAGTCGATAAGCTAAGCCATAGTTAAGTAGATTTTGCTTAAAGAAAAAACCCCATTGTGGTGCATCAACGCACCACAATGGGGTTTTTACTATCAAGCGATTATTCTTGCGAAATCAAACCTAATTCTGGTCCGGACATCAGTTTTTTGATGTCCAACAAAATGATCATGCGTTCATCAATGTCACCCAAGCCGATAATATAGTCCGTTGAAAAAGTGGATCCCAGTTCAGGTGGTGGCTTAATCGATGACGATGGTATCGTCACGACATCCGACACACTATCAACCATCATGCCTATCACATGCCCTTTGATATTCAGAACAATGACGACAGTTGAATCATCAGTAATACCGGTGCCAGTATTAAAGCGCAGTCGCATATCAATCACAGGGACAATGACACCACGTAAATTCATGACACCTTTCAGGTAGTCAGGTGCATTGGCGATGCGTGTCAAGGCTTCAAAGTTGCGAATTTCTTGCGTCTGTAAAATATGAATCCCATATTCTTCCGTACCCAGACGAAATGCCAAAAATTCTTGTTCTATCGAATTATCCGTGTGGTTTTCATTATTAGCTACAGGAGTAGCGAGATCTGATTCACTCATGGGGTTCTCCTAAAAAATCCCTGGTCATCGAAAAGTAGGCAAATAACATCAAATTATTTAATATTATTTCACTAAAACAAGAGCGGAGAAAAGTTACAATCATGCCAGCCGAGGCGAGAAATCCTTCTCCAAACACCTCGCTGTGCGCCCATCAAATGTACTTCGCCCATGAACGAAATTCAAGAAATTAAAGCAATTCTCTTATCGATTGATGTCAAATATTGTTTCAAGGCAATATTGAACAAGCTAAAGGATTATGCACAGCACCATCTGACATACGAAGCGCAAAGAGGCGGACGCGGCTATCGCACAAATAAATCAGCGGATTCTCTATCACGATACATATTTAGAGAAAATTGACACTTGATTATCGACTCACCATAAATAAGATGACGTTCATTTGCGCTTCAATATTTCAAATGAAAGCGAAATAAATGCAAATCAAACAAAGGTGATGAAGTACAAAAATGTCCTTCAGCATTTTTCTGTAAAAATTATTTAATGCCCGCCAGACGCCGCAAAACGTGCGCAGCCGCCATCAGCCCAAACGACGCAGTGACAACAATAGAAGAACCAAATCCAGCACAATTGAGACCGGTTACGGCAGTCTGATTTGTTGCGTCTTCACCTTCATGAAGATTAGCAGGATCAACTGCACATACTTCAGGAGTTTCCGGCATCCTCAACGCTTCCATTGAAAACACTGCATCAATACCGAATTTACTTTTAGCGCCCCGTGGGAAGCCGTAATTCTGGCGCAAACGCTTACGTACTAATGCCAGCAAAGGTTCTTGCTCAGTACGCGACAAATCACGAATTTCAATTTTACCCGGGTCGGTCTGCCCCCCGGCAGCACCAATGGTAATCAAAGGGATAACATGTTCCCGACAATACGCAATCAATGCTGTTTTGGCTTTGACATTATCAATAGCATCAATAACGTAATCAAAATCCCGCTGCCGCAACAACTGATCCAGATTGTCGGGCGTCACAAAATCTTCAACTTCAGACACCTGACAAAACGGATTTATCAGTGCAATTCGTTCAGATAATGCGGTAACCTTGGCTTTTCCCAGCGTATCGCTATTGGCTTGAATCTGTCTGTTAATATTCGATTCGGCGACGTTGTCCAAATCAATCATAGTAATTTTGCCAATTGCACTGCGCGCCAGAGCTTCTACGACCCAGGAACCAACACCACCAACGCCGATCACGCAGATATTGGCAGTTTTAAAACGTTCCAGGCCTTTGGCGCCGTACAGACGGGCAATGCCGCCAAAACGACGTTCGAAATCGATATCAGAATTTTGTTGCATAATGAGCTTAAATTGAAAGTAAGCGCCATTTTACAAGACCGCGATTGATGTGTCGCAAGTAGCGTTAAAATGCGCATAGCATAATGTGATTAACCTCTCCAAAGGGAGTCAGTATGAATAGCTTGTACGACAGCGCACCTGGTTTTGATCAACCTTTGGCGGTGTTAAAACATTGCCATGACCGTATTCGCAAGCAATTGGCGACCTTGGATAAGTTAGTCAATCATCTCAACGACATCGGGATAGATGAAGATGCGCAGCAAGCTGCTAAAACAGTACTGAGGTACTTCAAGAAGGCTGCTCCGCTTCATCATCAGGACGAAGAAGTTGATTTATTGCCGGAGTTAGCGGCAACTGCAACAGGTGATGATGCGGTGTTGTTAAAAGAATTAACCATGCAAATTCTGCAACAGCACCAGCAAATGGAGCAATATTGGAAAATGCTCGAAGTACAATTGCAAGAAATTGAAGATGGTGAAGGTGCTGATTTGTCCGCTTCTGATGTCGAAGATTTTGCTGCGATGTATGAACAACATATGCAAATTGAAGAAGGTCAAATTGCACCAATGGCATCGCGTTTGTTTAACGATGCACAAATGAAAAAACTGGGCGCAGCGATGCAGGTACGACGCGGGATTACCGATTGAAGCGATTCATCCGATACACCGGCAAGCTGAGCCCTTGGTTCAAGAATGAAAGCAATCTGGTTCACTTGTTCACTTTTTTAAATTGCAGCATGAAGTGAGCCTGTGGTCAGAACGATTTTAAAGATGAATAAAGGGGAATCTATGTCTATTGCCGATCTTCGTAAAGATTATCAACAAGCCAGCTTGACTGAAACAGATGTCAATGCTGATCCGTTTGAACAATTTGGTACCTGGTTTGAAGAAGCACTGAAAGCCGATGTTGCCGAAGCCAATGCCATGAGTCTGTCAACGGTCAATGCCGAAGGACGCCCATCTTCACGCATCGTTCTGATTAAAGAATTTGATCATCGCGGTTTTTGCTGGTTCACCAACTATGACAGCGCCAAGGGTCAAGATCTCGCCACCAATCCTTACGCGGCATTACTGTTTTTCTGGACTGCGCTTGAACGTCAGGTTCGAATTGAAGGAAAAATTGAAAAAATTACTGCTGAAGAAAATGACGCCTATTTCCACAGCCGCCCCTTGGGCAGCCGTCAGGGTGCGCATGCCTCACACCAAAGCCAGCCCATCGCCAATCGCGCTGCATTAGAAGAACAACTCGTGGCAGTACTGGAAAAATTCGGTGATCAACCACCCCGTCCCGAACACTGGGGAGGATACCGTCTGGTTCCAGAAAAAATTGAGTTCTGGCAAGGCCGTAGTTCGCGGCTGCATGATCGCATCGTCTTTACCCGTAATGCCGATCAAAGCTGGTCAATTACACGGCTGCAACCATAAGCATTGCTGCGACCCGCATTGAATAAATTTGCCCCGTCAATTCGCTAATGAACCCGGGGCATTTTCTTTTCTGGGTTACTTGAGCCTTTTCGTCATCAAACGGTCATTGAACAGAAACGCCTTGTTACCAATCCACAAGTAAGAGCAGCGATGCTTCCATGTTATTCTCGGGTCTTTCTGTTTCAATTAGTATTTCATGAGCCAAAAGCGAATTCTTTTATTGAGCGTTTCTGCAGGTTCAGGGCACCGCCGTGCAGCCGAAGCAATCCATGTGAGTGCCTTACAGAGTAATAAAGATCTGGATGTATGTCATCTCGATGTGATGAATTTTGTGACTGCTGGCTTTCGCAAAATATATACCGATTTTTATATTAAGCTAGTCAACAAAGCGCCTACTTTATGGGGTTATCTCTACCACGCCACCAATGAGGCACAATCAGATAGCACCATGGAACGCCTGAGACGCAGCGTTGAACGTCTGAACTCTCGTCCTTTGCTAAAAGCAATTGCTGATTTTGCGCCGGACGCCATTATTTGTACCCACTTTCTGCCCGCTGAAATCCTCTCTCGCCTGTTACTCAAAGAACGCCTGCATTGCCCGGTTTGGGTACAGGTGACCGATTTCGATCTGCACCGGATGTGGATACATGAACGTATGTCGGGGTATTTTGCCGCCAATGATGAAATCGCTCAACGTATGCGCTTGAGCGGCATTGCTGAACAGCAAATTCATGTCACCGGCATTCCGGTCATGCCAGCCTTTACCAATCACCCGCTGCGCCACGAATGTGCCGCAGAAATCGGTTTAGACCCAACCAAACCCACTGTCTTGTTGATGGGTGGTGGTGCCGGGCTAGGCGGATTAGATAAAGTCGCAGAACGTTTATTGTCCTTAAAAATTGATTTTCAACTGATTGTCCTGGCAGGTAATAATGCCCCCGCGCTCAAAGCTTTGCGGGCGATAACACCGAATTTTTCCGGAAGATTGGCCGCACTTGGCTTCACAGACAAGGTGGAGCGCTTGATGGCATGTTCCGATTTGGTGATCACCAAACCAGGAGGGCTGACCACGTCAGAGTGCCTTGCTATGGGACTGCCTATGATAGTCAATTCACCGATACCGGGGCAGGAAGAACGTAATGCTGATTATTTACTGGAACAAGGTGCAGCCTTAAAAGCCTATGACGATCTGAGCCTTACCTATCGGTTGGAATTATTGCTTTCACACCCTGAAAAGCTCAAGTCCATGCGACTTGCTGCTGCTGCGTTAGGCAAACCCTTTGCTGCCAGAGATGTGATTCAGCGGGTGCTCGAAAGCGCATAAGCATACTTCGTTAATCTTCGAAATAAATTTTTCCAGAATTACCCATGCTAAAGATCAACAAAGAATTTTTATTCATGTTCACCTGGGTTGTGCTACTCGCTATCTTTTTCTCTCAGGTCGAAATTCAAATTGAGGGTTCTGCGGGATGGGGCGCTAATCTCCCTACCTGGCGCATAGAAAAACATTGGTTACTAGATTTATTCTGGGGTGGACGCGCGATGACGGGCTATCACGCCTGGGTATTTCCATTCATCGCAATGTTTTTCCATTTTCCATTTTTCTTTGGTCAAAGCTGGACACTCAGACTTCAGGCGCGGGTGATTGCCTGCATTATCGAGTTCTGGATTCTGGAAGATTTTTTATGGTTTGTGATGAACCCGGCTTATGGGCTGTCTCGCTTCAATCCGGAGATTGTCAACTGGCATCATCACTGGATGTGGGGCACACCGATTGATTATTGGATCGGTGCCGTGGTGGCGGCGTTTTTGTTTCACTATTCGTTCAGCCAGCCCAAATAAACTCCCCCTGCTACCAGCGTTAATCAAATCGTTCCGGACTATTTTCGATACGATTTGATTCACCAGCTTGCCATCGAAAATACTAGGTCTGCTCTCCATATGCCTGTTTGGGATCGTTCTGCTGATCAGGCGCCGGCGACGTCGCAACATTTTGTTTTTCCGGAATTTTAAAACCGGCGTACGTACCAGCGCTCATTCCCAATAATGCCAAAATATTCGTATCCAGTTCTGGCATGGTCACATTTTGCAAAACATAAATCAAAAATAAAACACCGAATAAGACATTGAACACCAGCATCTGAAACCGGTACAGCGCTAAGCCTTGGGCATCACTTAAAATATCGTTCCAAAAACCCTGGCTGTTACCCAACACATTCTGTTTACTCGCATCGACGCCGGCGGCAGTCAAATAAGTAGCGCTGCCAATTCCCATCAAGCCCAGTGCTTGCACTGACATAGCAGGAATTCCTTCAGCCACGATCCACAGCCAGATATAAGAAATTAACACGATAAAAAACCACCAGGCCATTTGTACGCGCCCCATGCTATAAGTCCGTGATAGAACCGGAATCGAACAGGGGCCAGAGGGTGTATCTCGTAACAAAGTCGATGCCTTTGCCAACCGGATTAAGGCGACACTGACAATAGCAATGAATACAAAGCCAATTAGCAGATAAGGAATCCGGATAATCTGATAGTGCATGGTTCCCGCTGCAATCTGGTTCTCCCCACGCGAATCGTTAAAGCTGACGGTATAGCTCAATTCACGCTGAAAGCCGTGTCTGGCATCGCGCCACGGTGATCCGGACAAGACATCGCGTAACCTTGCCAGATCAGTTGTATCTGGCTGCGGCAAAAAATAATCGAGCCCATATTGATTAGGATCAGAATCGCAATCCGAGGCTTTCAAAGGCATCAATTGACCATTGATACGCAAATTTAGTTGGCCGATTTGGGTTGCGGGAAATTGATCGCAAATACCTGCGACGTTGATTTTAAACGTCTCATTAATATGCAGAGCAATCGCTAACTTACCCGAATTAACGGTCGTGAGCTGCGCCAATGCTAAACCAGGAACGGAAATCAACAGAAGCAATAAAACGCTGAGGCATTGTTTGAATTGACGTGTCATGTTTTCTCTCGGATTCAGACGGGTAACAAAAATAAACTACGTTCCGCAGCGCGGCGTTTAACCAAGCCGGGCAAGCTTTGCCCATTTGCCATAACCCAGCGCGAAAACTGATCAGCAGCGCCTGCCCTGTCATTTGCATTGAGTTTTTTGAGTAAAGTGGAACTCAGTAAATTACTGATCCCCAGATTAAACGTAAAACTCGTCAACGCACCGAATTCATTGTCATTTAAAGACACATGCACCGCAGCGGAAACATCCCGCCCCGCATTCATCAAATCGGTATGCAATAAATTTTCTGCTTGCTGTAACGTAATTCCATTCGGATACAAACTAGCAACGAGTGCTTTATCGGCATCCCCCTTTAAAAACCGCCCCTGATACGTAATCGCATGTCCCCAGCCTATAGTCCAGATATTCACTGGATCGAGATAAGCGTTGAAATTTCCAGTTGCGGGATCATGCGCCGGCAATCCTTCAAACTGCTTAACCAAAGCGATGGTCGCTTGATTGACATCACGTAAGCCCATGAATTTCCTTTTTGGCGTACAAAATTTGTTGAAAGTCTGAGCTTCAAACGCTAATTTTCACAAATGATTCAGCTTCAGCAGTTGTCGAATAGTGTCTGATGATGCTCAAGTCAAAGAAAGAAACACGTTTTCCG
Organism: Undibacterium sp. Ji67W; assembly: GCA_049340365.1. GTDB lineage: Bacteria > Pseudomonadota > Gammaproteobacteria > Burkholderiales > Burkholderiaceae_D > Undibacterium. The sequence goes on from JBMPOY010000011.1 coordinate 138,963, forward strand.
TTTTCATTCAATCCAGTCTGAACAGAGATGCGTCGACTCAATGCTTCGCGATCGCCGTTATTCTGGATACTATCAAAAAAACAAGTCAGATTGATAATTCTTTGAAAAAATTTGTCGCCTCATAGCGACCTTTGGCGCTAAAAACAATCACACAACTGCAGTGTGCAAAAAAATTAGCTCACCTGCTCGAGTTCGTCATTAATTTCAGTAAGAGATGGTAGAGGAACATTACTATTATTACAAAAAATTACAGGTTTTCTATCACTACAGCCTTACACTGCGCCATCTCATTTAGCAATGACCAAGGCTGCATTCATGTTCTATCTAAGACTCAAAGACAGCTTACGAACTCTATTTCGTATCCGTCAGACTCGCGCCCTACCGCCGCCAGGCGAAAAGCCAGCATTTGGCAGCACCATTATTCTGGATCGCTTAAAAATGCAACTATTCGTTTCTATAGACTATGAACAGTGGGAGTGGCTGACATTACGCGGATGGCGCACTTTGGACGTGCGTCAAAATCGCCGCCGCTATTATCGCGTTCCCAGAAATGCAGTAATACGACTGATGCATGCAACACCGGCAGAACGCGAAGAATTACATCAACGCATCATTACGCATAAGTATTCGAGAAAGCGATTGCAATAATAAAGCAATACATTGGCATGAAAGCCACTTCTGTAAGGATTTTGCCTTCGATCTTACTTGCAATAAGCACAAAACCAAAAATTTCCCGCTTTAAGTAAGAAACCACACTCAAGTACCCAAGTGCGACCCGACAAATTGCGGTAAATTGAAAACCGTTTAAAATTAATTTTTAGACAATACTCAAGCAGGCTGCAAGAAGGTAAAATGCGGCATGCAAAATTTTAGTGACGACACTCACGTTCAGAATGAGGATGACCTCGCTCTGCAGACGTATTTCAAAACTGGTATTTCTCCCGACGACGTTTCCGCCGTTTTCCCTTTGAGGCGTGGCCAGCCTGTGTTGCAGGCGTTCACAGCTTTATTTCATGGCGGCTTTAACGGGGTATTGTTGCGCCTGTTGGTATTGCGCGAATTAACCGCTGACGTAGATTCGCCATCGCTAAGCCGTGCCGACATCAATACCAAACTCGGCTATCTGGAACCGGAAGCACTGGAAACCGTGCTCGCACGCTTGCGCTCAACCGGACTGTTGAACTGGGACGCGAGTCAATCCGTATACCGCATTGCGCCGACTGCAAGGAATGTACTGTCGGCAATAGAGTCATTGTTACAGGTCGAAGAAAACAATGACCAGGCAGAAATGAGCTACATGCTGACGCAGGTGGCAGGTGCACAAGCGGTTGGTGGTGTCTCGGTAGAACAGTTACACCATTTGTTAGGCCGCCTGATTGAGCTGACCGAAGAATTTTCTGATGCGATTGCCTCGGGCTCAGAATTTCAACTCCGTGCCGCGCAACAAAAATGGCATACCGCGTGCGATTGGGTAGAAAAAGGCTCGCAAATTATTCACGCCATCACCCATGACGAACGCGCCGATGCGGCCACACATAAAGCGGCACAAGCGATCGGCCGGGCACAAAGCGCGCTGCTGAACATGCAGGGTATGTTTTCAAGAGCGCTGAATCAAATCGAGCGCCAACGAGTACATCTTGGTCAATCTGGCTTGTCGACAACCGATATTAAAACCTGGTTGTTGCAGAAAGACGATCTGGCAGCACTGGCTGACGAGGCCTTGGCGCAACCAGTGACCCCATTATTTATCACGCCGTCAGAAATGATCGACGTCGCTGAAAGTGAATTATTAAGCCATCGCGTATCGGCCATCGCTGGTGCCTTACCGGTTGGTGAAAATGCGATATCCGTCGCCAATGATGATAGTGACGCGCTACACGAATTGGATCACTGGCTGAATTTACTGCATAAAACAGACGCCAAAGAAAAACCTGTTGCATTACAAGATATTTTGCTCCCGGCTAATTTTGCGATTGCCTCGTATCGCGCGTCCATGTTGCCGTTGCTTGGCGACGCCAATGAATCGGCATTGCAAGGCGCCACCGGCACGCTGGCGCGCTTGCCATTGATCTTCAATTCCAAAGACAAAATGCAAAAGTTACACGACCCGCATATTGCGGCAATGTCCATTGCAAACCTCAGCTTTGTCGAACGCAGCGAGACCGCTTCAGAGTCAACCAGCACACTAGCACCGAATAGAGAAACACCATGACCGAAGATGTACAAATTCTGATCGCGCGCCTGTTGGCGCACCAAACTTTACGCCGTGAAGACAAACTCGTGAAACGCGCTTTGTCAGATGAGATTTTCCGCACCGAATTGGATACGCGGCTCAAAGCCTGCGGCATGAAATTCATGGATAACGTGTATGCCGATTACGTCACGCTGGCACTGACCCGAGATAGCGAATCCAAAGTGTTTGGCACTAAAGAAACCTGGCAGAACAATAATTTTGGTCTGGCACGGGATGGCGTCGCGCTTTTAGTCGTATTGTGGTCACTGATCATTTTGCCTAAACGCGAACGACAAGAAGCGCACCAACTGGCAGAGGAAGATCAGAACGATATGTTTGGTAAAGAAAAACCTTTACCGCGTGCAGAAGATACGTCGATCGGTATTTCTTATCGCGCTTTGTTAGCAGACTTTGGCGATAAGCTCGGCAAAAAAACTCGCATGGATATGAATCTGGGTCAACTTGCACGGGTAGGTTTTATTGAACGCAAAGGCGACATGATTTTAGAGGGGCCATTGCTCGATTTATTGATGGATACCGATACCTTAAAAGATCGCATTATCAACGGTGCGTTGTCAGATATTTTCCATGTGCCGGCGCCACGTACACCGGCCATCATCGCTACCGACACTGTGGATACTGTCGACACTAGCGATGTAGAAATCGCACCCGACGCAGAATGATCAGCCATCTGATAAGCCATCAAATCATATTTTTATTGATACGCCTATCAATGTTCACCAGACAAAAGAATACACACCATGTTTCATATTAAATCGTTAGAATTGGTTCATTGGGATTATTGGCAGCGCATCAAAAATATTCCGCTTGATGCCAAGATTATTACCATCGCCGGGCAAAATGGCTCAGGAAAGACCACCTTACTGGATGCTTTGCGTACGTTGTTCGGTCTCGAATGTTCGATGGGGCGCTCTTACAAACATTATGCACGTCACTCTGGTCAACAAACGGCATGGATACGCTCGGTCGTTGATAATAGCGCTGTAGGTCCACAAATATCCAATCGTCCATTTCGTATGTCTGGCTTATACGATGATGAAGTCACGCTGTTTTGTAAAATAGAAAAAAACGGCGGCGACTGGAAACGCCAATATCTGATGCGTGGTGGCAAAGTTGAAATCGAAGAAGTCACTGAAGCAAATGACTGGCTTGGCGTAGAAAGCTACCGCAAACGCTTGTCACACGCAGGTTTATCCAATGCCATGGGTAAAGTGCTGGCGTTGGAGCAAGGTGAAACTGACAAGCTATGTGAATATGCGCCGCGCCAATTGCTGGATCTGGTATTTCAGGTCTTTGGCGATAAAGAAGTGCTGGATGCCTATGACGATGCAAAGCGCCATCAACGTGATACCGAAACCGAGTTACAACGTTTTGAAACTGAACTCGAAGGGGCAAAAGCCAACCTCGAAGGTTTGCGCCTGAAGGTCGCGAATTATCATCAATATGAAAGTCTGAGCAAAGAAAAGCGCGATCTGCAAGAAGAAATTTTACCTACCTTGCAGTACCATGAAGACCTGGAAAAAGCCAATGCAACCAGCCAGTCCTTACGTGCTTCGCGCCGCTTCCTGAAAACACAGGATGACGCCTTGTCCGAGCGCCGCCAACATCTGGCGCAACAGGCCCAGCAGGTATCCGAAGCCAAGCAGGCAGAGGCCGCACTGGAGGCGGAAGAATCATCGCTGCGTGAAAAGCTCTCACATATCAATGCCAAATTAAAACCACAAGAAAGTTTGCTGGAGCAAAAAGCGCGCTTACAAAAACTTGCCGCTGAAGCCGATGCCGATGTCGCCAATGTCGCTGACGAGTTAGAAAAAAAAGAAGCCGAGCTGTCTCGTCAAAAATCAGAACGCGATAGCCTGAGTCAGCGTATCGCCGCTGAGATGGATACGATTGCAGCTTTACAAGGCAAGTCAAGTTTGCCCGATCCGGAAAATGTCCGTCAGATGCGTCGTGCTTTAAATGAAGCCAACATTGATCACTGCATGTTGCCGGACATTGTCGAGGTCACAGACCCGCAATGGCAAGGCGCCGTTGAAGGCGTATTGCGCGGCTATACGTCGGTCATTTTGCTCGACAAAGCGAGCGATGCGGCTGCCGCTTATCGTATCGGTGAAAAACAAAAATACAGCCACTTCATCGTCCCCGATCGTATCAGCGCACCCGTCGTCAAAGATCGCAGCCTGATGTCTGTTGTCAACTTCACGGCACAAGCACCGGCCTGGCTGATCGAGCAATTACAACGCATCGATACGGTTGCGTCGATTGAAGCAGGCATGAAATTGCCGCGCTCGCAAGAATGGATTACCCCCGACGCCTATCATTTTGAACGGCGTGGCGGACGCTCTTTATTTGTCGATGCCTCACGCTATCGTTTTGGTAATGCGGGTCGTAGCCAACGTCTGGAAGCGTTGCTCAAGTCATTGCCGCGCCTGCAATCGCAAGAAGACATGCTGACGATGAATATCAGCAAACTGGCAGGTGAAATCAGTGCTTATAAAGCGCGTCTAGCCGGCGTTGACGCAGCAAAAGAGCTGAGTGCTCGCCACGCAGAATTTGAAGAAGCGAGCCGCAATACGCAACCGCTCAAACAGCAACGTATCGAAGTCGGTAGCCGTCTGGGTGAACTCGCACCTTTACTCAAAGCTGCAACCGAACAACGTTCAATTGCCCATCTAAAATGGGAGCAAGCGAAGGCTGCAATTGCCGATGCTGAAACCCAGTTACGTGCGTCTGAAAAACGCCACACTGAAGAACGCAAAGCCCAATTCGAAACCTTGCGTGCAATGCGCTCAACGTGGCACACCCTGCCACCGAATTGGAAACGCAGTTCACACCGTAAAGATTTGGTTGCCGAACATGAAAACGTGCATCAGATTGAACTCCGTATCCGTAGTTTGACGAATAATCTGGCCCGTGATGATTGGGAGACCGACTCAACGGTGGTGGATCAATACACACGTTTAAACGCTCTGCTACAAGGTCGTCAGGCAGAAACGGATGAACGCCGCTACCAGAACAACCGCGCGATTGAAGCTACCGTCAATGCGCGCGCTGCGTATATGGATCGCTTACGCTTTACGATCAAATCGTATAGCAAAAACATTAAACAGCTGGGCGAATTGGCTGGAATCGAAGTTCACACCGATCCGGTTAAACTGGAAAACGATGACATCCAACTTGCACAAGCAGGTTTGCATGTACGATTTAAGTTTGATGGCAAAGGCCCTATCGGCATGAACGACGGCGAAGCATCCGGTGGTCAACAAGTCATGAAGTCGCTGATTCTCTTGATTGGCTTGTTGAAATCAGACGATGGCTCGGGTGGTTTTGTGTTCATCGATGAACCGTTTGCCCATCTGGATATTCGTAATATTCAGTTAGTGGGTGAGTTCCTCAAAAACACTGATGCGCAATATCTGATGACGACGCCGTTGACCCATAATACCGACGTCTACGATCCATCCGAATTGACGCTGATCACCAGCAAAAAGAAAAAAGACACAGAATGGGCGCAACCAATTTTTGTCCTTCAACGTAAAACTGAAAAGCCAAAAGATCGGGTGTAAAGCACACATCTCAGTGTCAGTATTCTTCATGTGCAACCCGCGTCGCCAGGTTACACATGTTATGTAGCAGACAACCGTCTGCTACAGTTCTTGCGCCTTAGCCATCGCACCAAGCACATTCCCGAAAAAAAGACGCAAAGGTAGCGTCAAACTCGCCATTCATATTTTTTTAGCAACAAAATATGCGGCGTTTACACTTTTTTTACACCTCCCCTTTCAAGCTATACGACATCTTTATCTCATTTTCCATATCGTGTTACCTGTCATTAAAGGAATTCACTGGAGGTCATATGGAATTTTTATATTTGGGATACATACTCGCATTTGCAGTATGTACATTTGCCCTGATCAAGGGTTGCAGCCATCTCGGAGGCGGCTTATGAGCCTGTTTCAAATTATCGCAGCGGTGGTTTCCGCTTTGTTGTTGGTTTATCTGGTGTATGCCCTGTTGAAACCGGAGGCATTCTGATGAATCACTCAGCCTTTTTCCAAATCGCACTGTATATGGTGGTACTGACCGTACTTGCCGTGCCTTTGGGTCTGTATATCAATAAAGTCATGAGCGGCGAAAAGAACGCCCTTTCATGGTTGTTGCAACCTGTAGAAAAATTCTTCTACAAAATTTTCGGAGTTGATCCTGCTGAAGAAATGTCGTGGAAGCACTATGCCGTCACATTGATGGCATTTAACGTCCTTGGCGTGATCGTAGTTTATGCCTTGCAACGTCTGCAACTCGTTTTACCATTGAATCCTCAGGCTTTGCCTGGCGTTGGTACGGACTCATCGTTCAATACAGCGATTAGTTTTGTCACCAATACCAACTGGCAAAGTTATACGCCAGAAACCACCATGAGTTATTTGACTCAAATGACGGGTTTAAGCGTACAAAACTTTTTCTCCGCTGCGACAGGTCTGGCCGTCGCAGTGGCGTTGATTCGTGGTTTTGCGCGTCATACAGTACAAAGTATCGGTAACTTTTGGGTCGATCTGACACGCGGTACTTTGTACATTCTGGTACCGTTGGCGTTTGTATTTGCTGTTGGCTTTTTGAGCCAAGGCGTGATCCAAAACTTTGACGCCTACAAAACTGCGCAATTAGTTGAAAAACTCGACTACACCATTCCTAAAGTCGATGCTGCTGGTGCACCAATCAATGATGCAGCTGGTAAGCCAGTCATGGAAGCGCAAAGCACGACGACACAAACTTTGCCTATGGGTCCGGTCGCTTCACAAGAAGCGATCAAAATGGTCGGCACCAATGGTGGTGGTTTCTTCAATGCAAACTCTGCACATCCGTACGAAAACCCAACGCCGTTTTCGAACTTCTTACAAATGATCGCGATCTTCATTATCCCAGCGGCATTGTGTATTACGTTCGGCAAAATGGTAGGTGATAAACGTCAGGGTTGGGCAATTTTTGCAGTCATGGCTATCTTGTTTGTGACGTTTGCCGGTATCGCTATCGTCGCAGAACAACAAGGTAATCCGATGTTCGCCAAATTAGGTCTCGATCAAGCGATGAACAGTGCGCCAGCAATGTCTCAGGCTGGCGGCAATATGGAAGGCAAAGAAACTCGTTTCGGTATCGCAGCTTCTGGCTTGTTCGCAACGATTACCACAGCAGCATCCTGCGGTGCGGTGAACGCTATGCACGATTCATTTACACCGATCGGCGGCATGGTACCCCTGGTATTGATGAAGCTGGGTGAAGTGGTGTTTGGTGGTGTCGGTGCAGGTATGTACGGCATGTTGATTTTCGCGATTATGGCAGTGTTTATTGCGGGCTTGATGATTGGTCGTACGCCAGAATATCTGGGCAAAAAAATCGAAGCATTTGAAATGAAAATGATCGCCATCACTATTCTGATTGGCCCATTGTTGGTACTGGTTGGTACTGCGATCTCGGTCATGGTTGCCGATGGTAAAGCAGGCATATCTAATCCTGGTGCGCATGGCTTCACTGAAATTTTGTATGCGTTCGTCTCTGCAGCAAATAACAACGGTAGCGCATTTGCAGGTTTGAATGCAAACACACCGTTCTATAACACGATGTTAGCAATTGCAATGTGGTTTGGTCGTTTCTTCATCATCATTCCTATTCTGGCAGTTGCCGGTGCGATGGCACGTAAAAAACGTCTGGCAGCGACTGCGGGTACCTTGCCTACGCATGGCCCGCTGTTTGTCGCGCTGCTGCTCGGTACAGTGATTATTGTAGGTGCATTGACCTACATCCCTGCATTGGCGCTCGGTCCTATCGTTGAACATCTGACCATGATCGCCCAATAAAAGAAAGAAGAAAATGAGCCATAAAGTCGAATTATCGTTGCTGAATTCCAGCATAGTAAAACCAGCGATTGTCGATGCTTTCCGCAAATTGCAACCACAAATCCAGATGAAAAATCCGGTCATGTTTGTGGTGTATATCGGTAGTATTCTGACCTCTGCATTAACCGTTCAAGCCTACGTCAGCAAAGGCGAAGCACCAGCAGGTTTCATTCTTGCTGTCAGTCTGTGGTTATGGTTTACCGTCCTGTTTGCCAACTTTGCAGAAGCACTCGCAGAAGGACGCAGTAAAGCCCAGGCCGAATCCCTGCGCGGCGCAAAACAAGATGTACGCGCAAAAAAATTAACGAACGCTAAACGCAATGCATCGCAAATGTTAGTCAGCGGTTCGACCTTACGCAAAGGCGATCTCATTCTGATCGAAGCCAATGACGTTGTACCAGCAGATGGTGAAGTCATTGAAGGTGTTGCTTCCGTCGATGAATCTGCCATTACAGGTGAATCTGCACCAGTGATCCGCGAATCTGGCGGTGACTTCAGTGCAGTTACTGGTGGTACCCGTGTATTGTCTGACTGGATCATCGTACGTGTGACTGTCAATCCAGGTGAAGCCTTCCTGGATCGTATGATCGCCATGGTTGAAGGTGCGAAACGTCAAAAAACACCAAATGAAATCGCCTTGACGATTTTGTTGGTCGCATTGACTATCGTGTTCCTGTTAGCGACTGTCACTTTGCTGCCATTCTCCCAATTCAGCGTGGAAGCTTCTGGTGCTGGTACACCAGTAACCATTACCGTATTGGTCGCTTTGCTGGTGTGCTTGATCCCAACGACCATTGGTGGCTTGTTGTCAGCGATTGGTGTGGCGGGTATGAGTCGTATGATGCAAGCCAACGTGATTGCAACTTCTGGTCGTGCGGTGGAAGCCGCTGGTGACGTTGATGTGTTGTTGCTGGATAAAACCGGTACTATCACATTGGGTAATCGTCAGGCGTCCACGTTCTATCCTGCCCCAGGCATAACTGAGGAACAATTGGCAGATGCAGCACAATTGTCTTCGCTGGCAGATGAAACACCAGAAGGTCGTAGTATCGTTATTCTGGCGAAGCAAAAATTCCAATTGCGCGAACGTGATATTCAAGCGCTGGGTGCAGAATTCATCCCCTTTACGGCACAAACCCGTATGAGTGGTGTTGATCTGAACCAGGCGGGTGTTGTTCGCAAGATTCGTAAAGGCTCTGTGGATGCGACCCGCAAATACTTCACTGAAATGGGCCATAGTTTCCCACAAGCAGTGATAGACACCGTTGATCAGGTTGCACGCCAAGGTAGTACACCTCTGGTGGTCATTGATGATCAACGTGTCATGGGTGTGATTGAGCTCAAAGATATCGTTAAAGGTGGTATCAAAGAACGCTTCGCCGAATTGCGCAAAATGGGCATCAAAACCATTATGATCACCGGTGACAATCGCTTGACAGCTGCTGCTATCGCAGCGGAAGCAGGTGTGGATGATTTCCTGGCTGAAGCAACACCAGAAGATAAATTGAAACTGATCCGCTCCCATCAGGCAGAAGGCAAGTTGGTGGCGATGACGGGTGACGGTACCAATGATGCCCCAGCGTTGGCACAAGCTGACGTAGCGGTAGCGATGAACAGCGGTACTCAGGCAGCAAAAGAAGCCGGTAACATGGTCGATCTGGATTCCAATCCAACCAAATTGATCGAAATCGTTGAAATCGGTAAGCAAATGCTGATGACGCGCGGTTCTTTGACGACCTTCAGTATTGCCAATGACGTTGCAAAATACTTCGCGATTATTCCTGCGATGTTTGCTACGACTTACCCGCAGTTGAATGCCTTAAATCTGATGCACTTGACCAGCCCTGCAAGTGCGATCATGTCGGCAGTTATTTTCAATGCATTGATCATCGTGTTCTTGATCCCATTGGCATTGAAAGGCGTTAAATATCGTGCCCTGGGCGCTGATGTTTTATTGCGTCGTAACTTACTGGTCTATGGTGTAGGTGGTTTGATCGTACCATTTATTGGTATTAAATTGATCGACATCATCCTCACCATCTTTGGTCTGGTATAAAACGAAAAGAATCGAAAGCACATCATGAAAATTTTACGTCCCTTAGTCGCTTCCTTCGTTTTGTTGACGGCAGTGACCGGTATCGTTTATCCATTAGCGGTAACAGGTGTAGGCAAGGTTGCCTTTAGCAATCAGGCGAATGGCAGTATCATCGAAAAAGATGGAAAAATTTTAGGCTCAAAATTAATTGGCCAAAATTTCTCTGATCCAAAGAATTTTTGGGGTAGACCATCCGGCGCTGGTACTTTTGCTTACAATGGTCTGGCATCTGGCGGCTCTAACCAGGGTCCAACCAATCCAGCATTGAAAGCAGCTATCGAAGATCGCATCAAGGCATTGCACGATGCAGACCCAGAAAACAAAGCAGCAATTCCTGTTGATCTGGTCACAGCATCAGGTAGTGGTCTGGATCCTGAAATCAGTCCAGCGGCCGCAACTTATCAAGCACAACGTGTCGCAAAAGCACGCGGCTTGAAAGTGGAACAAGTCCGTGATTTAATTGCAAGCAACACTAAAGAACCACAATTTGGTTTATTTGGTGAAGCACGCGTTAATGTACTTGAGCTGAATCTGGCGCTTGATCAATTGCATTAAGTTGTTATAAATCAGAAATACATTGTGCATGCAATCGGCATGCACAATAATCCTGCCCGGTCTTGCATAGTCTTACCGGGCAATTTCACTATTGAGACAATGAATACCTACCGTCCCGATCCAGATGCACTGCTAGATAAAATCCAGCGCGATGACCAAAGACAACAACGTGGTCGTTTGAAAATTTTTTTCGGTGCCTGTGCCGGGGTTGGCAAAACCTACGCGATGCTGAATGCCGCGCATGCGCAAAAAGCCAATGGTGTTGACGTATTAGTCGGTGTTGTCGAGACCCACGGCCGACACGACACCATGCAAGTCAGTCAAAACCTCGAAGTGTTACCTCCGAAAAAAATTCAATACAAAGATCGCATCCTATCCGAGTTTGATATTGACGAAGCCTTGGTGCGTCATCCCGATCTGATATTGATGGACGAATTAGCCCATTCCAACGTCGCCGGATCACGCCATGCCAAACGCTGGCAAGATATCGAGGAATTACTCGCAGCCGGAATCAACGTCTACACCACCGTCAATGTACAGCACTTAGAAACACTCAATGACGTCGTGGGGCAAATTACCGGCATCCGTGTTTGGGAAACGGTGCCAGACAAAGTGTTTGATCAAGCCGATGAAATTACGCTGGTTGATCTTCCACCAGATGAATTACTACGCCGCCTCAAAGAAGGCAAAGTCTATCTGGAACAACAGGCCCAACGGGCTGCCAAGAATTTTTTCCGCAAAGGGAATTTGATCGCCTTGCGTGAACTGGCATTACGTCGCACTGCCGATCAGGTTGACGTTCAAATGCGCGATTACCGCGCCGATCAATCCATCAATACAGTCTGGCAGGCCAAAGAGCGTTTGCTGGTTTGCATAGGTCCCGACGAAAGCGCCAGCAAATTAGTACGCGGCGCAGCGCGCCTTGCTGCCAGCCTGCGTGCTGATTGGATCGCCGTTTACGTTGAAACACCAAAGCTACAAAATCTTGGCAACGACAAGCGCGAAGCAATTATGAAAACGCTCAAACTCGCGCAAGAATTAGGTGCCGAGACCACAACGCTGGCAGGTGAAAGCTTACCAACGCTGCTATTGAGCTATGCACAAAGTCGCAATGTCTCAAAAATCGTCATTGGCAAATCTTTACGTCCGGCTTGGGAACGTTTACGTCGGAATAGTCTCGCTGATGAACTGGCAAACCGCACCAAAGATATCGATATTGTGATGGTGGGACATGATCTGGAAGCGAGTTCAGAAAAATCACGTGGCATCGTTGGCACAAGCCATTTGAACTCTGAACAAGAAAAGAAAACCAGCACCAGCGATTATATCTGGACAGCAGTCGTTTGTATGGGCGCAACCCTCATCAGTGCTGGTTTGACGCAAATTTTTGATCTCGCCAATGTGGTGATGTTGTATTTGTTGGCTGTTGTATTTATAGCGATTCGCTTTGGGAGAGGCGCATCGATACTTGCCTCTTTCCTGAGTGTGGCGAGCTTTGATTTTTTCTTCGTGCCCCCACGATTTTCTTTCAGCGTCAGCGATAGCCAGTATTTATTTACGTTTGCGATTATGTTGGCGGTATCGCTAATCATCAGTAATTTGATGGCGAATCTGCGTTTTCAGGCACGTATCGCGCACTACCGCGAACGCCGCGCCGATGCGCTATACACCATGACTAAAGCCTTGTCGGGGGCTTTGATGGTAGAACAGATTATCGAAATCAGCACCGAACATGTCGCCCCTGTATTCCAGGCTAAGGTTGCCATTTTACTTCCGGACAGCCACGAAAAAGTACGTCCACCAGTGTCTGGTGGCAATGAAAAATCAACCTTGCAAGAGCTCGATACCGATGTCGCCCAATGGGTCTACGACAACGCACAAAAAGCCGGGTTGGGTACCAATACCCTACCCTCCAATGCTGTCTTGTACATCCCTTTGCAAGCCCCCATGCGCACGCGCGGCGTGCTGGCGATTGCACCACATGATCAGCAACAGATTTTCCAACCAGAGCAGCAGCAATTATTAGATACCTTTGCGTCCCAGATTGCACTCGCTTTAGAGCGCGTACATTATGTCGACGTTGCCCAAGATGCGCTGATTAACATGGAAGCAGAACGTTTGCGTAACTCACTGCTCTCGGCCATTTCGCATGATTTGCGTACACCATTGACCGCCATCGTAGGATTGGCCAGCACCCTTGATGAGCAAACTGATTTAAGCGTAGAAAAGCGCCACGAATTAAGTCATGCGATTCATGAAGAAGCCCTCAGAATGAGTGGTCTGGTCGCCAATTTATTAGATATGGCGCGCCTGCAATCAGGCAAAATCAATCTAAATTTGCAATGGCAACCGCTAGAAGAAGTCGTCGGAAGCGCCTTGCGCGCATGCCACCACAGCCTGATTGGCCATCAATTAGAAACCAATATCCCAAAAGACCTGCCTTTACTTTCTTTTGATGCGGTGTTGATTGAGCGTGTACTGTGCAATTTAATTGAGAATGCGGCGAAGTACGGCGAAGGAATGATTCACTTAGCTGCCGTCAAGCACAAAGACGACATATGGGTCGTCATTACCGACAATGGGCCAGGCTTACCAACAGGTATCAATATTTTTGAAAAATTCACGCGTGGTGATGTCGAATCAGCGAGCCCTGGGGTTGGTCTGGGTCTTGCAATCTGTGAAGCCATTGTCAATGCACACGGTGGTAAAATCTGGGGAGAAACGCTGGAAGATGGGGGCGCACAATTTACCTTCTCTCTTCCTATTGGCAATGCGCCCGCAATGCCCCCTGTCATCGAGTCGGAAATAGCATGAGCGAAAGCAAAATACACATCGTCCTCATAGAAGACGAAAAACAAATCCGTCGGTTTCTTACTGCTGCATTTGAGGCAGAAGGCATGGAAGTTTATGAAAGTGAAACCGGAAAACAAGGCTTAATTACTTGTGCCACGCGCAAGCCTGACTTGTTAATCGTCGACCTCGGTTTGCCCGACATGAACGGCCTGGACGTTATACGTGACGTGCGTAGCTGGAGTGAAGTGCCGATCATCGTTTTGTCGGCCCGCACGCAAGAACAGGAAAAAGTCGCCGCACTCGATGCGGGTGCCGATGACTACCTGAGCAAGCCCTTTGGAGCGGCCGAATTGATTGCACGTATCCGTGCGCACTTGCGCCGCCGTCAACCTGCAAATGCGCAGGCTGAATCGATTTTTCAGTTTGGCGAAGTCAACATTAATTTTGGCTTGCGCACCGTAACACGAGGTGAAGAGGCGATCCACCTGAGTCCACTCGAATATCGTCTGTTATCGGTGTTGGCACGCAATGCCGGTAAAGTCATGACACATCAGCAGTTACTCAAAGAAGTATGGGGACCTAACCATTCTGAAAGTAGTCATTACCTCAGAATTTATATGGCTAATTTACGCCAAAAATTAGAACGTGAACCTGCACAACCCAAGCATTTTATTACTGAAACCGGCGTGGGCTATCGCTTAGTGACCTGAAGAGTTGAAACAGACGAGAGCGGCTACCACGGTAGCTGCTGGTCGTCATAAGTATAAAAATTTCCTGATTGTTCTGGAGCTTTTTGATCAATCACCCTCAGCATGTCTGCAACCGCATCATCCGCATTTCTGGCAGCATTTCCGCCACGGAATGGTTGTGATAATCCGGATTGTACGGTACCTGGATGCAGCGCTAGTAAAACTGCATTTTTCTGACTACGCTTTAATTCTATCGCTGCCGTTTTAACCAACATATTCAGGGCTGCTTTTGAGGCGCGGTAGCTATACCAGCCTCCTAAACGGTTATCTTCTATGCTACCCACTTTTGCAGATAACAAGGCCATCACACCGCGCTCCCGGTCAAGTAAGGGCGTGAAGTAACGCATAACCAAAGCGGGTCCAAACGTATTGATTTCAAAGATATGTTTCAGATGCTGGCATTCCAGGTCCGCCAGCTTTTTTTCTGGCATAAAATTGTCACCGTGTAAAATACCTGTGGCGTTAATGATCAGATGGAACAGCCCCTGAGGCGCTACAGCCTGTGCAGCTCGCTCTATGCTTTGCTCGTTCGTAAAATCAATAGCCGGTATTGAGTGTCGATGCAACTCAATCACCTGAGCATCAGCACGATGAGCACGTATGCCACGTACAAACGCAGCACCAATTGCGCCAGTAGAACCGATCACCAAAGCCCGTAAGTTTGGCGGAAAAGAATCTAAACTCATTTCCACCCCCGCTGCCATTGACTATCATCGCATAAGTCGCGCCAGGGAATCTGGTGCACAGCTTTGCTATAGACTGCCTCAATTTCGATCAACTCTGGCGGCTGATCGGGGTCCATTGGCTGAACCAGTTTGGTCACAATAAAATGCTTTTGCTTAGCAACGATTTCCGTCGCAGTCCACTTGGATAAAAGCAGTTTTTTTTGCTGTATGAGATTCAATTTTTTTACCCGGTAATATGCTTAAGTTCATTCAGCTTAATGTGTAAAAACAGTTAAGCATAAAAACAACAAGTTCAGCATACCATTAAAAGCCAAAGTAAATTGGGAGCAACTTCTCCCCCAATTTTTCGACAATTATTTTCGACAATTAAATTGATCCAGAATAGCGCGCCAGACTTGCCTTCACATGGCCAGCAAGCGTTTCAGGCGAACTAACAGTCATGCCGAGCTCACTAAGCAAACCATCTTGTAAGCCATATACCCAACCATGTACCGTAACCTCTTGTCCGCGCTCCCATGCATCCTGAATCACCGTGGTCTTACAAACATTAACCACCTGTTCAATCACATTGAGTTCGCATAAACGATCGCCGCGTTCTTTCAGGTTCAGTGTTTCACCCATATAGCGTTCGTATTTTTGGTGCACGTCTTGCACGTGACGAAGCCAGTTATCAGCCAAACCGACGCGTCCACCCGTCATTGCTGCGTGTACACCAGAACAACCATAATGACCGCAAATAATAATATGCTTTACGCCCAAGACATCAACCGCAAATTGCAACACAGACAAACAATTCAAGTCTGAATGGACAACAACATTGGCGATATTGCGATGGACAAATAATTCACCAGGAAGCAAGCCTAGTAATTCATTTGCCGGAACTCTGCTGTCAGAACAACCTATCCATAAATATTCAGGGTTTTGTTGCGCTGCAAGTTTTTTAAAAAAATCTGCGTCTTTATCGTGTATCGCTTGCGCCCACCGGCGATTGTTTTCAAACAACTGCGCTGGGGTCAATTCTGTTCGGATTTGGTCTGCCATCGTATTGCCTTGAATGTGAAACAGGCATGATTCTAACCGTTTCTGGCGCTGCCCGAGTATTGCTTTATTCTGTCAGTTTGATTTTGCTCTAAAACGGCTATTTTTCGTTCCCCTGAAATAAAACCAGAGACCCTTTAATTTTAAAATATTCAATCCATTATTTTGCTGGTAATTCTTTGGTGTACGTCGTCGTATTGCCAGAGGCATCCATGACGGTAAAAGTAACGTTATAGATTCTGTCTTTCGCCATCTTGACCAGAAATTTTTTAGTCTCCTCATTGAAAACTGCTTGGACATCAGTCGCAGGAAATGTTTGATTCGCCGTGATTTTACTCAACAAAACGTCAGGATAAGGATCCATATTATCGTGGGCAGCCGCGGTGACACTGACCTCTAACCAACCTCGCTTCCCAACAGCAGGTAATGTTGTCAGATAGATTTCTGCTGTCGGGGCTTCTGTATCAGCTTTAATCATATTGACAGAAATATCCTGAACCATTGCTTTTGCTGAGACGTAATTGGAGTCTGTTTTTTTTGCCTGTACGATAAATTGATCTGAACTTTGACCGGGAAGAAGATAATAATTCCCTGCTACCAAATCCTTTTCTTCAGCAACTATCCACTCAATCAAATAATTATTTGATTCAGCAAGACCCAAGGTATGACCAACCCAGCCTTTTGGTGCCACAAATTTCGTAGGTAACGCTCCCATCTTTGTTGCGTCGAGTGAAGGTGGTTTACCTGTTCCTTCGTCACCAACAGCAAAAATTGCAATGCCATCTTGGGTTAAATTGTCAATTTTATAGCTATAAACCGCGATTTTTTTTCCTGAAGTTGGATCATATTCGTGTTTACCATTAGCGATCACATTAGGATCTGCTGCAGTTGCAAAGCTACTTAAACATAAACTTGAAGAAATAATGAAACTAAGAGAATGGTATAGAAAATCGTTTTTCATTCGAGACCTTATCTTTGAAAATGAACTGGATCGACAATTGGAAATGGACGACTCAATTGGCAAGTTTTTGCAGTCTTATCTATGACCTCGTCGGAAATACCAGACCAATTTGCGTCAAATGCTCGTCCGTTACTATGATTAGAATTCGCGCCGACCAAGCCTCTTAATTGATGTTTGTTATTTTCATCATTTAGGACTCTACGTAGCTCGGTACATTGAGGAAAATTTTCAATAATTTTCGCAAGCTTTTTTCGCTTCACAAATATCTCATACAAATGATCCTGATAAGCCTGCGGTCGATAGGCAGACGTCAAGCTGACCGATCCCTTTGCCTTTGCTACTTCGTCTTTTAAGCAATTCAATGCAGTTTGCGTTTCGGCACTCAACTTATCAAGGATGACGTTTTCCCCATTTTCCATTCTGATCGCTTCTGGATCGGTAATCGGTTTTAAGGGATCAATAGGGCAAACATTGCCGCAGTATCGATCTATGATATCCGAGTCTGCGGTGCAATAAGAGTTTCCCATACCGACGCGCGCCATCACTGCCATGCCACGGCATTCGCGGGTCAAAGGAACCGCACCTGCTGCTTTATAAAGAGGAAAGCAAATTAAATCGGTATCAGTCGCCCAGCTGGATAATGGATAAAAAGAGACTACGACAACAAAAAACTTACCCGCAATTTTTTTATAAAAATAATCTTGTACATTTGAATTTAGTTTCTTTCTCAGCATCATTTAGCTCGCCCAGTTTAACTGCACCAGAATGCGTCCCAATCGGGGACTTAATTGCAAAAAGACTAAACCAGATGAGATGCAATACGATACTTAATTACACAGTATTACACATTTGACATTTTTGTTAATACTTTGGATCAGGCGGGGGGTGAACCCTATACCTGGAAAATTGAATTTGACGAGTGCCTTCGGGCGCACATTGCTAAGGGAGATTGGGTTTGCTTTCTCTTGCCAAGGTGACAGTAACCTGTGCTTCAGGTAAATCAGGAAATTGAGAATGCGCTGTATGCCTTGAATACAAATAGACGCGAAATTCAAATCGCAAAAAAAAAGAGAAGGCATCTCTCCTTCTCTCTTAATGAACAAAATACTAAAAAAAGTTAGCGGAATGCGCTTCGGTTCTCTGACTCACCTAGCATGGCCTTCTTCAGACCACTGTCAACAGGACTTTCACCAAGCCAAATACGTAACAGGGCATTGTAGAAAAGAATGTCAGGATATGGATCACCCATTTTTTTGCCGTTGAGGGCAACCACGGTACCAACGCCAGGGATCCAGTCATTAGTCATCACATCGCCCTTTTTCAATTCGGGAACGGATGCGAACAGTTCTCCAAAACGCAAAAACTGTGACGTGAGTTTGGCTTTATCTGCTTTATCCGTATTTTTTTGTATGCCTTGCATAAAGCCACGGCTAAAATCTTCGCTGCTCAGATCACGCATCATGACAAGAGTTACGCGCCGTGGGCCGTCGGCATTCAGGATATCTTGCACCGTGGTCTTTTTTTCTTTCAAGTACAGACCAGCAACATAAACTTTAAAAATTGCTTTGTAGCGTATACCTGCTCCATTTAACTTAAGTTCGGTATTGGCGAGTTGCAATGTATCATCCAACTTCACACCAGCCACTTCCGTCGCCTTAGCACCGGGAGCAAGACCCATGACTAATCCAAGTCCGGCTAACCAAAATTTCAATTTCATCAAACGCATTTTGTCTCCTCTGAACGATGATCCCATGTTGAGTGTAAAAATATTTCGATCCGAAGAAATCGAACGCTCAACAGTGTCCCATTATATTTGTAAGCTTTTGTAAATGGTGAATTAGCTTAACCGAAATCTTTCTATCCCCCACGTGCTTTTTTGGAGCGTCTTTTCTAATTCGCACAATTTCGGAGCGAATTTTTTGTGCAAAAAAAAAGCCCTGCTGAAATTCACCAGGGCTTAGTTGTACTCAAATCGCTTTATTCAAAAAACTTTTTCACTTTATCCATCCAGGTCTTGCTCTGCGGATTGTGTTTTGAACCGCCTTCAACCGTCAATTGCTCAAACTCGCGTAGCAAGTCTTTTTGCTTCTCGGTCAGTTTTACTGGTGTCTCAATCACAACGTGGCAGAACAAGTCGCCAGCGTATCCAGAACGCACACCTTTGACGCCTTTACTACGCAAGCGGAAAGTCTTACCAGATTGCGTACCTTCAGGCACGGTAAATGATGCTTTACCGCTGAGTGTTGGTACTTCAATATCACCACCTAAAGCTGCTTTGACAAAGGAAATCGGAATTTCACAATGTAAATCATCGCCTTCGCGTTGGAACACTGGATGCTGTTTGATATGGATTTCAACATACAGATCGCCCGGAGGTCCGCCATTGACGCCAGGCTCACCGTTGCCAGAGGAACGAATACGCATACCATCATCGATACCGGCTGGAATCTTCACTTCCAGGGTTTTATTGCGCTTGATACGACCAACACCAGAGCAAGTCGGGCATGGGTCTGGAATCATTTTGCCTGTACCGTGGCACTTAGGACAGGTTTGCTGAATGCTGAACAGACCTTGCTGCATGCGCACCTGACCGTGTCCGGCACAAGTAGTACATGTCACTGGAGAAGTTCCTGGCTTAGCGCCAGAACCATGGCAAGTGTCGCATTCGTCCCAGCTTGGAACACGGATCGTGGTATCAAAACCATTTGCTGCTTGCTCTAAAGTGATCTCAAGGTTGTAGCGCAAATCTGCACCGCGATAGACTTGAGGTCCGGCACTGCGACGGCCACCGCCACCACCAAAGATATCACCAAAAATATCACCAAACGCATCTGCGAAACCACCTGCGCCACCACCGCCACCACCGCCCATATTTGGGTCAACACCAGCGTGGCCGTAACGATCATACGCATCACGTTTTTGGCTATCAGAAAGCATCTCATAAGCTTCTTTGGCTTCTTTGAATTTTTCTTCGGCAACCTTGTTATCCGGATTACGATCCGGATGGTATTTCATCGCCAGCTTACGATAAGCCTTTTTGATTTCTTCTTCTGAGGCGTTTTTACCGACTCCGAGAATTTCGTAAAAATCACGCTTCGCCATCTCGATTACACCTTGTTTTTATTGATTCACATTGTGCGACAGTCGCGTTCAATGTGTCATTTTAAAAGTTCAAAAACAGTTACTACAAAAGCGCAGAGACGCAGAGATCATTTGATTTCTCTGCGGCCTCTGCGCCTCTGCGCTTATACGTCGCCGTTATTGGGTGACGGGATTACTTGTTATCTTTGACTTCTTTAAAGTCAGCATCAACAACATCGTCATCCTTCGCATGTGCTTCTGCGCCAGCCGCACCTGCACCGCCTGCAGCACCGGCAGCAGCTTGTTGCGCTTGCATGTCGGCATAGACTTTTTCACCGAGCTTTTGGGATGCGGTAGAGAGCGCGCCCAATTTAGTGTCGATCTCAGCTTTGTCACCGGATTTTAATACGTCTTCCAGATCCTTGATCGCTGCTTCGATCTTCTCTTTTTCGCCAGCTTCTAACTTATCGCCATGTTCAGACAAGGCTTTTTTGGTTGAATGCACCAACGCATCACCTTGATTGCGGGACTCAGCCAATTCTTTGACTTTTTTGTCTTCTTCCGCATTCAATTCAGCATCTTTCACCATTTTCTGGATTTCTTCTTCAGTCAAACCAGAGTTAGCTTTGATGGTGATTTTGTTTTCTTTGCCAGTGGCTTTGTCTTTTGCACCTACATGCAAAATACCGTTCGCATCGATATCAAAAGTCACTTCGATCTGCGGTGTGCCACGTGCTGCTGGTGGAATACCTTCCAGATTGAATTCACCCAAGCCTTTATTACCGGCAGCAATTTCACGTTCACCTTGGTAAACTTTGATCGTTACCGCTGGCTGATTGTCATCCGCTGTCGAGAACACTTGGCTAAATTTGGTTGGGATCGTTGTGTTTTTCTGGATCATCTTCGTCATCACGCCGCCCAGGGTTTCGATACCCAGGGACAATGGTGTCACGTCCAGCAACAACAAGTCTTTACGATCACCCGACAAAACAGAACCTTGAATCGCTGCACCAACAGCCACCGCTTCATCAGGATTCACGTCTTTACGTGGTTCTTTACCGAAGAAGTCTTTGACCAGTTCTTGCACTTTAGGCATACGAGTCATACCACCAACGAGGATGATGTCATCGATGTCTGATGTTTTAACGCCAGCATCTTTGATCGCCAAACGGCAAGGTTCCATGGTTTTTTGGATCAGCTCTTCAACCAATGCTTCCAATTTTGCACGTGTGATTTTCAAATTCAAATGCACTGGTGCGCCGTTCGCCATCGCGATGTACGGCTCATTAATTTCTGTCTGCTGTGCGCTCGACAATTCGATTTTTGCACGTTCTGCGGACGCTTTAATACGTTGCAAAGCGATTGGATCTTTGGACAAATCCAGACCATTGATGTTTTTGAATTCAGTAATGATGTAATCGATCACGCGTTGATCGAAGTCTTCACCACCGAGGAATGTATCGCCGTTAGTGGACAATACTTCGAATTGCATTTCGCCATCAACGTCAGCGATTTCAATGATCGATACGTCGAATGTACCACCACCCAAATCGTAGACAGCAATCTTGCGGTCGCCTTTTTCTTTTTTGTCCAGACCAAACGCTAACGCCGCTGCTGTTGGTTCATTGATGATACGCTTAACGTCCAGGCCAGCAATACGGCCTGCGTCTTTCGTTGCCTGACGTTGGGCATCGTTAAAATAAGCTGGAACAGTAATAACCGCTTCAGTCACTTCTTCGCCGAGGTAATCTTCAGCGGTTTTTTTCATTTTACGCAAAACTTCTGCGGAAATTTGTGGTGGCGCCAAACGTTTGTCGCGCACGGAAACCCACGCATCGCCGTTGTCGGCTTTGGAAATCGTGTAAGGCATCAGGCTGATGTCTTTTTGCACTTCTTTTTCTTCGAATTTACGACCGATCAAGCGTTTTACCGCGAACAGTGTATTTTTGGGGTTGGTAACAGCCTGGCGTTTTGCAGATGCGCCAACCAGAATTTCACCATCTTCTTGATAAGCAATGATAGACGGCGTGGTACGTGCGCCTTCAGCGTTTTCGATAACTTTAGGCTGACCGCCTTCCATGATAGCTACGCAAGAGTTGGTTGTACCCAAATCAATACCAATCATTTTTCCCATGATTTTTCCTCAGAATTATTTAGATTTTATGTATTTGTCAATATTTTTGAGTTAGTCTAAATTGTTGAACTTTTTGCGTTTTCACTCATCAAAAGCTTCAAGAACTTAATTGAATAACTCGTCTGTACCCGATATTAGGTAAAAAACCTGCTTTTCAAGCGGTTTTTGCCAGTTTTTTACGCTTTTTTTTATTTACCTTGCGCTACGGTTACCAAAGCTGGACGTAGTAAACGGTCGGCGATGTTATAACCCTTTTGCAAAACAGTAACGACGGTGTTTGCATCTTGTTCAGCAGGCACCATAGAAATGGCTTGATGTTTCATAGGATCAAGTTTCTCACCTTGCACTGGGTTAATTTCCAGCAGGCGATTTTTTTCAAAGGCTGCACTTAATTGCTTCAGTGTCATTTCGACACCTTCTTTTAAAGAGTCAATCGATGGCGTTTCTACTTTTAATGCCATTTCCAGGCTATCTTTGACTGGCACCATTGCTTCAGCGAAACCTTCAATGGCAAACTTGTGGGCCTTAGAAATATCTTCTTGCGCGCGACGGCGAATATTTTCACCATCTGCTTTAGCACGCATAAAAGCATCTTGCAACTCTGCAACTTTTGCTTCTAAAGCAGCGATGATTTGGGCATTCTTCGCTTCGACATCAACTACCTCTTCCGTAGCGGAAGCTTCTACATTAGCCGTTGCTTCAGTTGCTGTTGCTCCCAAAGCCGCATCATTGGCCTGATCAACTGATTGTGGTTCATTTTCTGTTGGCATATTTTCTTGATGTTGCATCCTTAACCTCCGGTCAATTACATATTGCAGCGGTACATGGTGATGGCAGCTACTTTTTCAAGTGCCTGCCGACATTTTTTTTACGCAGCGCCAGAAAAGGAGCAACGCTCATTACCATGCAAAACATTTAATTACATTTAGAAACAAGAAGAAAACAAAATCATACGAACGAAATGCATTCCAATACCTATGCTGAAACCTCTCCCAAATCAGTTTCATCGCCCCAGTACCAGAGTATTCCCATGAAACTTACATTAACCGCCGCACTGATCGTTACCTACACCATCGTTACGACCATCTGGATATGTTTGTCGCATTTAGATGGCAACTGATATTTCAAATTAAACAATTTTAATTTGATGTCAATATCGGTTTTCAATTGAGATTGACGCGCGTTTCTCTCTCATTTAGCGTTGACGCAGAAGCCCAAAAAAGTGTCTAAAAATTGCTTAGTTGTTGTGATTTCGGCTTATTTTAGAAAGTAAAATCAAATTCAATAATTTTTTTACAACGCACTTTCCAATCTAATTTACACCAAACTCTAGTAAAATCGCGAGCTGATTTGAAGTGATTACTTTAGGGGTTGGGAATGATATTTGTCACAGGCGGCGCTGGTTTTATCGGCGCTAATTTTGTCTTGAGCTGGCTGGCGCAGTCCGACGAGTCGGTACTGAATTACGATAAATTGACTTATGCAGGTAATTTAAACAACCT
>JBMPOY010000012.1:0-121703 GCA_049340365.1 Undibacterium sp. Ji67W
CGCCGAATTTAGCGGACAAAACTGTTGCAATCGCTGCTGTCAGTGTAGTTTTACCGTGATCAACGTGACCAATTGTACCGACGTTGACGTGCGGCTTGGTGCGTTCGAACTTACCTTTTGCCATTTTGGACTCCTAACGATTTTGATGAGAACATTCAGGCACGCGCCCGACAAATTCAGACTTGACTACACCAGTTCACATGGTGCCCTTGACGTGGATTGAACACGTGGCCTCTCCCTTACCAAGGGAGTGCTCTACCACTGAGCTACAAGGGCAGCTCGTTTCGCACAAACACCATGCAAATAAAACTGGAGCGGGTGAAGGGAATCGAACCCTCGTCATAAGCTTGGAAGGCTTCAGCTCTACCATTGAGCTACACCCGCAGGGGCTACCACTTCAGCCGCATACTTACTAAAAAAATTCTTTTTCCTATGGTGGAGGGGGCTGGATTCGAACCAGCGTACTCAGAGAGAACAGATTTACAGTCTGTCGCCTTTAACCACTCGGCCACCCCTCCGTAGGGAACTCAGAACTATAGAGATGCAAAGACCTTCTGTCAAGGACTATTTGAAAAAGATCTCAAAAAACCTCAACTTTTTGCATGCGCAAGCTGAAAAGTTTCCACTCCTTCAACTTTTACCATCTCTTCTGACAACTCACAAATCGACATTGCATGGTGACGGTTTTCGGCAACAGCAATGAAACGCCATTCCGGGCCGCGCTCGGTATGATTAATCATCAAAGTCCGGGTCATCATCCGGTACCCACGGTCCTTCGCAACCCCTATCATTTCGGCTTCCTTAGGTTGATACCCTTTTCTGAAGTGAATAGTGATAGCAACAGCGGCTTGGGACGGAAGCGAGAGCTCCAGTTTATGCACCCAGATCATGCAGGCCGCTGACAACAACGATAATAAGATTGCTGCTGCGTAGAACCCGACCCCGACCAGTATGCCAATCGCTGATGAGGCCCAGATTGATGCGGCAGTCGTCAGACCGCTGATGCTAAAGCCCTCTTTCATGATCACACCGGCCCCAAGGAAACCTATCCCTGTTACGACGCCTTGCATGACGCGGGTAGGATCTGGAGGAGATGGGCTCAACAGTTTGCCGCCAAACCAGAATTCCGGGTACCCTGAGAGTACCACCAACGCCGCGGAAGCCATACACACGAGACCATAGGTGCGCATACCAGCCGCACGACCGTGATAAGTGCGTTCGTAACCAACAAAACAGCCCAGCACCAAAGCACCAGCGAGATTGAGAAAAATTGTAATGTTCGCGCTCAATTCCGCGGGCGACCAGAAAACCATCAACTGACTCAAAAAATCATTCATACAACCTCATTCAATTTCTGGAAAATTTTGCAAGTGTAAGGCATCGCACGCATTTCCGTTAGTGAACATTAAATTAACATCCAAAAATGAATTGACCGAGCTTACATTTTATTTTTGATAATTCATAGACAATACGTCAGTCAGATTCAGGCGATATAAGCAAGTACTCACAGTCACCAAGGTGCCTATAAAAATAATTTATTGCGATGATTGATCAGTTGCATAAGGTAATGTTTTGCCTTCCCGGAAGCGCCTTCCATAAAAAACGGTTCTGAAGAAATCGTATGCTTTATAATCGGGAGCGTGAGCAAGACATCTCCACCTGGCGCTACACAAACAGGAACAAATTGCTGTTGACTGCCTTTCCGAAAGCCGGGACTTACCGTAAATTGACGTGAATGCCAGCAATCTGGCAAATGGTGCAGGTCACGAAGCCGTTCTGAAGCAATACGTCGTGGCGGATAAATCTTGACAATTGGAATGCGCCCATCACGCTATCGACGCTGTATTGATTCACTTACGTCGGAGCGAATGGCGGGCATTCTCACCTACACTGCAAAACCTAATTCCCAAATAAGCAATGATCCGAATATTCCACAATCCACGTTGTTCAAAATCCCGCGAAACGTTAAACCTGATGCTAGCGATTTCAGAAGAAAAACAGCTGCCAATTGAGGTTATTGATTACCAAAAAACGCCGCTATCTTTTGAGCAACTCAATACCCTCTTGCAACAGCTAGGTGGCAATGTACAAGCCATGTTGCGCTCCAATGAAGATGCCTACCTGGCCAATGGCCTTGCAAATACAGATAGTAACAGCGCGTTACAGGCCATCGTCGCCCATCCTATTCTGCTGCAACGCCCTATCGTCAGTTACGGCGGCAAAGCGGCAATCGGTCGCCCGCCAGAACAAGTTTTAGCTTTATTTGAAGAAAGTATCTGAACATGAATGAATTCAAGCTCGCCGCTGGCAGCATAGTCAAATTGGGCGCAATCACGACTCAGCTGTATCCCATCCTCCGAAACGGTCTGGAAGCGAATACACCAGCGCACCAATTCGACGCGACAAACACCAATGAGGCGAGTACCAACAACGCACCAGGCATACAAATTGGCGAGCTCATGGCGTATTTCTCGGCTTGCGCCGGTTTTTGCAGCAATACCAGCACGGTTCACCATCAGCACGAAGAAGTAATGGGGCGTTTTGTCAGCGCTTTACAAAGCAAACTTGGTGAAAAGCCTGTCATGCCTGAACTGGAAGAGATTGCCCATCACGCCGGATTGCCCGTCGTTTTGGAAATGACTCTCGAAGAGGATTGTGTTTTGTTGGCTGACACTCAGTTTGTCAGCGAATCAGAAATCGATAAAAGCTGGAAATTTTGGCGTAGCGGCTTTTTACAGCGCGAGGGGGGTATTCCAGCCAGCTGGATTAAGCAATTTTATTTCCCGCGCTTGCTTGATTACCGCGATGTCACAGCAGCGAAAAACCCACGCAATCTGGAACAAACTACCGATGCGGCATTAATGGTTGGCGGCCTGATGCAAAAATGGCATAAGGATGCGCCAGGCGATTTATTGGCGGCTTTCAGGAAGCAATACGGGCGTATCAATTTTTCTCAGCGGAGTAATTTTGATGAAACTTCCTTAGAGCGTTTTTTCAATCTGAATGCCATGATCGATCCTGCGACACGTTTATTAAATCAAATGACGCTATGGCAGGATATTGATGCTTTGGCAAAAAAACAAGGGATCACACTAAGCTAAATCGTCGCCATGTAAATTTAATGCAAGTATCAAGCGGATAAGGCGATATCGGGTACACCGTTTGTAGTCCGTTTGCGTTATAGGCGTATACGTGGCTACAACCTGAGGTTGTATTTACCTTATTGAGAACTTTTTCGGCATTTTCAGGAGCAATATGAACCGCATCTCATTTTTAGTTGCCGGTGCTTTGGTGGTTGTATCATTAACTGGTTGCGTTGTAGAAGCGCCGCGCCACCCTTACTACGTCAGTTCTGTAGTCACGGTCGCACCACCTCCACCACATGTAGAAATAGTCAGCGCACCACCGGTCTATGGCCACATCTGGATCGACGGTGCCTGGTACTGGGAAAGTGGTCGTCACGTCTGGCATCCGGGCTATTGGTCAGCGCCACGCCCGGGTTATTACTGGGTTCCACATCGTTGGGATCATGTAGGTGGTGGCTGGCAATTTCATGAGGGCCATTGGGATCGCCACTGATCCGTCACGTTACATGACGAAATGATGAGCCGCAAATTCATGCAGCCAGAAATAAAAAGAGGAAGTCTGCCGTACTTCCTCTTTTTTCATCGTCGTGCAAGTTCAAATACACAAACTATATTTTACATGTGCGTTGCTCATAGCTGGCGGGTTGCTCGCAATCTACACTGCACTTAGAAGAGTTTTACCCCCCGCGCATCATCGCAGCCAGTAATTGGCTTTTCAGGGTCTTAATCAAGGCAGTTTCATCAGCCGGCACACCTTCTTCCGCGGTCACAGCGCGATCAGCATAAAACAAACCTAATGGTTTTTTTTGTATCACCAAGGGTAAAATAATGAAACTGCGAGCGTCTGGCAACAACTCCTGATGCCAGAGTGGCAGCAAACTCCGAATCTTAGGTACGGCAGCATCAGAAATCATGACATCGACGTTATTACTCATCGCGAGATGAAACAAATCCGCTTCAGTTTTGACCGGAAATCCAAAGCCTTTCTGGCGGTCTGCGTATTTTTCTCCGACCGCGACCCGGGAAACGTAGCGACCACTCGCCAGATCACGCAGGCAAACAGTCGCAAAGCGAAAACCCAGACTTGAGTACAAAGTTTCCAATACCAGCAGTATCAGATCGGTCAACCGCAAATCCTCAGATGAAAGCATCTGCGTAACATCCTGTACGCCAGCCAGCAGTAAATCACGTGCATTGAGAGGTTTGCCGCTGGGATGCCTGTCAGATTCTTGCGCCGAGACAAGTTCTTCCGATTTCATGAGAAATTCACTAGGAAGCCCTAATGGACGCTGCGATTCGTCTGGTTCAGGTTGGGCGACAGCAAGCGAAATATTCATGCTCTTTGCAAGCTGCCGTGTTTCCGTTTCAACCCTGATCAACATTTCTTCCAAGGTTTTCTGGTCTATTTCCAACGCTTTACCAAACTTCTTAAGCAAAGCATCGGCATATCCTTGTGATTTGTGTTTACCACTCATGACAAGGTCTGCCAAAGAATCGCTGAAGCTGGCGACTTGTTTCAGCCAATCGTTGCGATACGATGCTTTTTTCAATTCACCATTTGCTAAAGGTCCCATCGATTGCACAATGGCGTCAGGAATTTTCCATCCGTTCAGTGCCATTTCACCAAATCGTTCGAAGCTACAACCCAGGAGAAGCTTTGTCGCTTCGTCGGAATCCGATTCTGCGCCATCCGAGACTTTTTGTATTTTTGAGTAAAGTTCGTGGTCAAAAGAAGCAAGCAAAATCCTGCCAATGTTTTTAAATAAGGCAGCAACGGCAGCCTCTTCTCCATCAGGAAAGCGCCCTCGCTGTGACATTTCACGACCAATGATGCTGGCACATAAAGAACGGACTAATTCTTTACGAACACTGACTGCCTGGGCTTTGTCTTTAAAGAAGTCGACTAACAACATTGCCATGGCACTGGTTTTTACAGTATTGAAGCCGAGCAAAAAAATAGAGCGGGAAATGGTTGTGACAGCCGCGCCAGAAGTGGTGCGGTATTGCACAGTATTTGATAAGCGTAGAATTTTTTGTGTCAGGCCAACATCAGCAAGAATAAAATGAGCGAGTTTGGCAACAGAATCTTCGCCCGACGAGGTGATTTCGACGACTTTGGCAATAGCGACGCCTAAGGTGGGTAAATCACTCTCATCATTAATTTTTCTCAGCAAGCGCTCTCGCGGCGACTGGGTTAATGATGAAGGAGATTTTGCAGGCTCTATGTGTGCCATAAGTTATGAGAATTCACACCGAAAATTGTCAGACATGATGAACGAAAGGCTTTGCAAAACTATTTACTATATAAACACTTTTGCACAGATTTCAGATTGATGTGCAATGAATGACAACCATCGCTTACAAAATAAGCTAAATTTTAGCCACGCGATTGACACTCATACCGTATTTTTTCTGTAATTCATCGTACAAGCCACGAATGGCTTTCAAACGAGGATTCATAGGATCAAGACGTCGCCCTGCTTCAATCAACATTTTTGCCTGTTCACCGACGGTATTGTCCCAACCCATGTTCTCCAGACACTTTAAAGCAGCCAAAGCGGCATTCAATACAACTTGAGGATTGTCAGGTGATTTGCGTGCGGCGGCGGTCATCAGATCGACTGACCCCCGGAAATCACCTTGTTTTGCTTTTTGCACACCAAGTGCGACCAGATCCATCACTTCTCGCTGGCTACGTTGCGCCAACTCTTTACCTAACATGCCCTTGCCGGCACTTTCAAAAATACCAACAGCCTTGGAAATAACGGATTGGTTACTGGCATTTTTCATGACGCCAAGAACGATCTCGGAGGCTTCGCCTTCTTTATTATTTTCAAGACAAGTTCTTGCCAATCCTAGTTTTGCGCCAGTCGATAGACCGACATCTTCACGACTGGCATTCACTGCTGCATCGAGTTCACCATCCAATCTGGAATCACCCGTTTTAGCATGAACCATGGCAGCAGAAATAGCACGACAAGCCTCGGTCTTTTTTATGCCGGTCATATTTTTTTCCATATCACGTATGACCGACTTCGCTTGCTCTGTATCACCTTTTTTTACCAGCGCATTGACCAAATTGAGATGATCTTCAGGGTCACGGAATTCCGAGAATTTGGCTTTGCTGACGACTTTTTTAAACACGTTTTCGGCAGTTTCGATATCGCCGGTTTCCATCGCAATTCGCCCCAGATTACGCAAACGACGCACTGCGTGGGGAGAAACGCCGACTGCCGTATCAAGCACTTCTTTAGCTTCTGGCAGCTCACCAATCATTTCATGGGTTTTAGCTAACCAGTCGTAGGCATCCATGTACTTACTATTTTCGGCGACAAGGCTCTTTAATATCGCTTCTGCTTCCTGATACTTGCCCTGCATGAACAACGTTTTAGCCAGCCCCAGACGCGCCCAGGCAACGGCTTTGAGTTCAAAAAGGTAGGTATACAATTCTTCTGCTTCAGCGGCTTCACCCAGAACAACGTGTAATTCAGCGCGTAAGCGCATAAAATCGACCGCATATTTGGGATATTCGCGCTCACCATGGTGACAAGCAGTGATCGCCTCTGCAATCGAGCCAGCTTCCATTAAATTGTAGACCTCAACGAAAGCCTTACGTTTTTCCAGTGCGCGAATCACGCGCTCAAGCAACATATCAGCAGTGAAAGGTTTGAGCAGATAATCAGAAGGCGCTAATTCAGCCGCGCTGACTACTTTCGCGTAAGAACGTTCAGCAGTCACCATGATGAAAATCGTCGATAGTGGCGCCAATTTGTGGTGTCGCATATCTTCGAGCAATTGTTGACCATCCTGGCCTACCCCAAGATCATATTCGCACAGGATCAGATCGTAAACTTTAGCCTGAATGCTGCGCACCGCTGTTCCTGCGGTCAATGCGTGTTCTATTTTTGTAATGCCACATAAATTCAGCATGTTATGCAAACTGACCCGCATCCCTTGATGCGGTTCAATGAGCAATGCCCTGATGTCACTGAGTTCGCTCATTTCAACCTTTAGCGTAAATTCTTGTTGATATTCGCCTTGCAAAATGTGTTTTTATTACGGTCATTCGCTTCGCGGAAAACAACGCCGGCAACACAGTTTTGTTCAAACCATTATATTAAAGTGACGGCGAAATAGCTCAGAAACTTTAACTTATCAAGGCATATTTACTTGCGGACGGACAATTATTTGTAAGTTGCCCACAGTTTTTGGTTTTATTTGAAGAAACGTGCCAGCAACATCACCAACATAGAGAGCAAGATGGTCGAAGCAAAAGGAAACGAATACTGGCGCTGGCCGATCCGAAAGCGCAAGTCTCCTGGTAAGCGTCCCAGTCCCAGCTTTTCTAAGCACGGGAGCCAGCGGGCAAACACAATCACCACCAGAAAAATCACGACCAGCCAGCGTAACACCAGATACTCCCCCTTAAATTTTAAAATTTGATCTATTTGCCATTATCAGACATGGGTATTAAAAAAATACTCTTACTCAGTATATTGAGCACTGAAAAAAACTTAACGAAAAAGCCAGGCAATATCAATCCGCATATTGAAAGGCGGGGACAACCCTCGCGGTGATGCGGACGCAAGATTGTCCCCTCTACAAAGTCTTGGTTTGCTCAGCGCCTCTACAATGTCCCTACCTTGAGTGGCTTTGCGTTGCCGAAGCTTGCTGGTCAGAATTGGTGAAAAATTTACAAACGGTGACAACGATCATGCCGCAGCAAGCCGTCCGGCAAATCGACGCCATTACCCACCACCAGCACTTTGAATAACTCACCCATTTCTGCCGGCGACACCAATTTCTGTAAGGCATTAGCTTGCGGCAGATATGCCATGACCTGTTCAGGCGATTGTCGCGCCAGCAAGTTCGCAATGCCTGATTCCAGCAAAAAGGCCGCCTGACTGGTATAGCTTAACAAGTCCAGACCACCCGCCAATGCTGCTTTTGCCATGGCCGTAAAATCAACGTGCGCGGTAATATCTTGCAAACCTGGTAAATAAAATGGATCAGGGTGGGAATGATGACGGTAATGACACATCAAGGTACCCTCATTTCGCTGCGGATGATAGTACTCGTTCGCTGGAAAGCCGTAATCAATCAGAATAGCGGCACTGCCACGTCCGCTTTCGGTTTGTCCCGCTTTGAGCATACGGGCGAGGCTATGCATAAAACCAGTGGCAACTGCATGCACTTCCGTCATGTAGGCTTGCGGCAGCTCCTCAGCCTCTGGGATCTGCGCCAACCGCGCCGGATCGCAAGCGCGCTCGCGATACAATAGCCGTGGTTCGGTTTCGCCATCTGCACCTGCATCTGCCAGCGCCACACCCAACTCGCGCCATCCTTGTTCCGTTTTCATCACCAGATCAACTGGCATGGCATCCAAAACTTCATTTCCGATGACCAGACCAGAAAAAGCCGTTGGCATTTCTTGCAACCATGTTACTTGCGGAAAGTCTTGCAACAAATCTTCCTGACGTGCGCGCAGTTCACCGGACAATTCCACGATAAAATAGCGTTCTATCGTAATTCCAGAAAATTGACATTCCGTTAAAAAGTCGCGTGCCAGCTTACCTGTACCAGCGCCGAACTCCATGACCTGGGCTGAAGTTTGCGTAAAGATAGTGGCAGCTAAATTCGCTAATGTTGCACCAAAGAGCGGTGACATTTCAGGAGCCGTTGTAAAATCGCCGTCTTTGCCTAATTTTGTGGCACCGCCACTGTAATAGCCTAAATCCGGCGCATATAAGGCCAGTTCCATATAGCGCGAAAAAGGAATCCAGCCCTGATGCTGGTGAATTTCATCAATGACGAGGTGTTGCAAAGCTTGCGATGCAGCCAAGGCATCGGGCGCTGGCAGAGGTAGAGATAATTTTTGCATATCGGCATTGTATAAAAAACGAAGAACTCTCAGTAAAGAATTTCCATGAACCAGCCTTTAACTAGTCATTCAAGCAATCAAAGCAATGCTTCTGCGCCGCAAAACAGGGTGGTGCTCGTGACCGGTGCTGCCAAGCGCATAGGGCGGCATATTGCCTTAGCAATGGCACAACAAGGTTGGGATGTCGTGGTGCATTTCGGTACATCTGCCGAGGCCGCGGCTGAAGTTGTTGCACATATTACCGCCACAGGACAACGTGCCGTCGCGATACAAGCGGATCTGGGCAATGAACAAGCCACGCGTGCATTGTTCAGTTCAGCGCTGGAAAAGATGGGCGCCGTTCACTGCGTCGTCAACAATGCCTCTTTATTTGAAGAGGACCGCGCCAGCACGTTTTCTCAGCGTTGCCTTGATCAGCACATGCACGCCAATCTGGCAGCGCCGGTGATCCTCGCGCAAGCCTTACATGCAGCAACACCAGATGGCCAGCAAGCCAGCGTCATCAATCTGTTAGATCAAAAGTTGTACAATCTCAATCCTGACTTTTTGTCCTACACCTTATCCAAAGCAGCTTTGCAATGCGCGACCACGATGCTGGCACAAGCCTTAGCACCGAAGGTACGCGTTGCTGGTGTCGCGCCTGGCATCACCATGGTATCCGGACACCAGAGCGAAGCAGATTTTAGCGTTGCCCATCAAGCAACACCCTTAGGCTATTCAAGTACACCAGAAGACATCGCCCGCAGCGTTTTGTTTATTGCGAATAGTCCGGCAATTACCGGCACCACGCTCTTGGTAGATGGCGGCCAGCACCTTATCCCTTTGCAGCGCGATGTCATGTTTATCGCAACTGCAACCGAATCACATTCTTAAACCATCGAGCACATTATGTTATCCGTCCTACACCATCCGCAACTCACCGATTGCCGCCGCCTGTTTTTGCGTAACTATGAAATCTCCATCAACATTGGTGTGCATGAGTTCGAGAAAAAAGGCGAACAACGTGTGTTGATTAATGTTGATTTGTATATTCCACTCGCTGTCTC
Source organism: Undibacterium sp. Ji67W (assembly GCA_049340365.1). GTDB lineage: Bacteria > Pseudomonadota > Gammaproteobacteria > Burkholderiales > Burkholderiaceae_D > Undibacterium. The sequence goes on from JBMPOY010000012.1 coordinate 10,014, forward strand.
AACTCCAAAAGCCGATCAGCTCGAAGAGGTGGTTGATTATGATTTTATCCGCAGCTCCATAGCGCAGCGTATCGCCGAAGGTCACGTCCATCTGCAAGAAACCTTGTGTGATGACGTTGCCAAACTGATGCTCGCGCATCCACGCGTACGCGCCGTGTGCATCTCCACCATGAAACCAGATGTTTACCCGGATTGCGAAGGCGTCGGGGTAGAAGTTTTCCAGATCAAAAATGAAATGTAAGTACCATGCAAGCTAATCACGAATCCTTGCTCGACGTCGTTCTCGACACCGCAAAAACGCCTCCTGCGGAAACGAAGTCACAAGAAAAAATTACCTACGAAAATAATAAACTGCACAAGCGTTTATGCCGCCTGGTTGGTCAGGCGATTGGCGATTTCAATATGATAGAAGACGGTGACAAAGTCATGGTCTGTTTATCAGGTGGCAAAGACAGTTACGCTTTGCTCGATATCCTGATGACTTTGCGCGAACGTGCGCCTATCCATTTTGACATCGTTGCCGTCAACCTCGACCAGAAGCAACCTAACTTTCCGGCCGATGTATTACCAGCATATCTGGAAAAACTGGGGATTCCTTACCATATCGAAAATCAGGATACCTATAGCATCGTCAAGCGTCTTATTCCAGAAGGTAAGACAACGTGCTCACTGTGCTCCCGTCTACGCCGCGGCATTTTGTACCGTGTCGCCGATGAATTGGGTGCCAATAAAATCGCGCTGGGGCATCATCGTGACGACATTCTGGAAACCTTTTTCCTGAACATGTTTTTTGGTGGCAAACTCAAAGGCATGCCTGCCAAATTGCAATCCGATGATGGCAAACACATCGTGATTCGTCCTATGGCGTATGTCAAAGAAGCAGACACCCAACGCTATGCGGAAGTCAAACAGTTCCCTATCATTCCTTGTGATTTGTGCGGTTCTCAGGAAAACCTGCAACGCAAGCAAATCAAAGGCTTAATGCGCGAGTGGGACAAAAAATTCCCTGGGCGCGTTGATAATATTTTCTCGGCTTTATCGACGGTCGCACCTTCTCATTTGATGGACAAAGATCTGTTCAATTTTAAAGATCTGAAAATTGATGGCGAAGCGCGTCCGGATGGCGATATCGCGTTTGATGAAGAACCTTGTTCGACACCAACAACAGGCGTTATTTCTTTGCATCTGGATCAGGACTGAACTGGAAATTATCCGAACTTGGATAAAAAAAAGGCACCTGAGATAAACATGATCGCAGGTGCTTTTTTAGTTCAACGTGTCAAGTCAAAAAAATATTTCTTACTGCTTCTCAAGACTGAATTTCCCACTGCCGTGTACTACCGCGAACAACAAACCACCAGCCATAGAAATATTTTTCATGAAATGGATCATCTGGTTCTGCGCCGCATCGGCACCTGCATTCCAGAAATCATGGAAAATAAAGGCAGCAGCAAATGTGAATAACATCATCGCAAAAGCAGCCCATCTGGCTTTCCAGCCAAGGATCAACATCAATCCGCCACCAACTTCCACAATAATGGCACCAATTGCAGCAATCGCCGGGAATGGAACGCCTTTACTTGCGATGTACCCAAGTGTGCCTTCAAATCCACTGATTTTTGATGCGCCTGATGCAACAAAAATCAATGCCATCAAAATACGACCGACGAGTAATGCATAGTTTTCTGCGGTTTTCATACTGGTTCCTTTTTCTGATGTTATTTATGCGCTGACGAGTTCTTCGATTTGCTGTGCTGCTGACGCCAACGCTGCGGCTTCTGCATCTGGCCCCATGGCCAAACCTTCGGCATATATGAAACTGACATCCGTCATTCCTAAGAAGCCAAAAACGCTTTTCAGGTAAGGCATTTGCGAATCATTCGGCGTATTGCGATACATGCCACCACGCGTCAGCACCACATATACTTTTTTACCAGTCAATAAGCCTTCTGAACCATTCTGACCATAGCGAAAAGTCACCCCTGCTCTTGCAATCGCATCGACCCAATTTTTCAATTGTGCGGATATACCAAAGTTGTACATAGGGGCACCAATGACAACGACGTTTGCTGCTTGGATTTCAGCAATCAAGGCATCATCCAATGCGACTCGCGCTTGTTGCTCTGCACTGCGTTGATCAGCCGGCGTAAATAAAGCCTGTAATGCCTGTTCATCGAGCACCGGTTGTGGTGTCTGTGCCAGATCACGTGAAACGATATTCGCTTCTGGATGCGCTGAAAGGACGCGGTCAACGATCACCTCATTCAAATGTTTGGAGTGAGATGCTGATGCACGAACGCTGGAGTTAATTTGCAAAATATTCATATAAGCCTCTGTAATCAATTAGACAATCTGGAATCTGCGATTCAATCTCTGTCTTCATGTTGTTCAGAAAGTGAATGGCGATGTAGCTACTTTATATGTTCCAATTTTGATCCGGAAGAGCATAAAATGGATATTATTGTTCCATATTTGGCAAAATAGACGATGCAACTCGAAGCTAATGACCTTTTGCTCTTCGCCCGCGTGGTGGAAGAAGGCAGTTTTAGTAAGGCGGCTGATCGCTTGGCGATGCCAAAATCCAGCCTGTCCCGCCGTATCTCGGCGCTGGAAACGCAGTTAGGTGAGCGCCTGCTATTACGAACAACACGTCAACTGACCATCACCGATTTTGGTCAAAGCGTGCTGCAACACGCGCAACAGGTGCAAGACGAGGTGGAGGCAACTTTGGCCTTGACCCAGCACCGGCAGGCGCAACCTTCGGGACGCTTGCGCATTTCGATGCCAAATGATTTCGCGAATCATCAAATGAGTCAATTTTTGTCTTCATTGATTCAGCAATATCCGGCGATTTCTTTAGAGCTGGATCTGTCGCCACGGCGTGTTGATTTGATTGGCGAGAACTTTGATGTAGCTATCCGGGTTGGCGATTTGCCGGACGATGCCTCGCTGGCAGCCAGAAAATTGACCGTATTCAAGCCGGGTTTATATGCCGCGCCTTCGTACCTACAGCGACGTGGCATGCCAGCTGAACCAGAAGCATTAATGGAACACGACGCCTTGCGATTACTCGGTCGCAATGGTGAGCCCGCAGTGTGGAAACTAAGCCGCAAAAATGAACAATGGGAAGGTATCCCGCCGGGACGGGCAACGGCAAATTCACCGGAATTACTGACACGTCTGGCATTAAATGGCGATGGTATTCTGATGCTGTCGGATACGTTCATCCGCACCTATCTTGAAAGTGGTTCTTTAGTGCAAGTCTTACCGGACTGGCAACTACCCACCATCGACGTCTGGGCGGTATTTCCGGGGCGCCGCTTAATGCCAGCAAGAACCAGAGTCTTTTTGGATGGTTTGCAAGCGGAATTTCAGAAGAACCCTTGTGTACAGAGTTTTGATGAGTAATCGGTGCTATTTGTGCACGCAGGGCAAAGTCTACGCATCGCGTTTTTTTTGCTTTCGATCGAGTTTGGCGGGTTGCATCCGCCAAACTCCAGAGCTTACTATGTTGAATTAATTTAGCTACGTGCTGGTAACAAAGTCCCCACTACTTCACCAAAACCAACCCGTGCCGCACCTTCTTTTTGCGCCCAGCCACGCATGATGATCGCATCGCCGTCTTCCATGAAAATGCGTTGTTCACCGTTGCTCAAAGCGATCGACTTTTTACCACCTTCAGTCAGCTCTAATAAAGAACCAGCCTCTTCTGGTGCTGGGCCTGATTGCGTGCCGGAACCCAACAAATCACCAGGATTCAGATTACAACCGTTGACAGTATGATGGGTCACCAATTGAGAAACTGTCCAATACGAATGACGGAAATTCGACAGAGACAAACGTTGTGGCGGCGTGCCTTCGGTGCGCATTTTTTCAGTTTGCAGCAAGACTTCGAGCTCGATATCGAATGCTGCGCTGGCACGTAAATCAGCAGAATCCAGATACGGCAATGGCTGTGGATCAGCAGCATCGCGCGTCCAGCCAAGACGGTATGGAGCAAGTGCTTCCAAGGTTACAACCCACGGAGAAATCGTCGAAGCGAAATTTTTTGCCAGGAAAGGGCCAAGCGGCTGGTATTCCCATGCTTGCACATCACGTGCAGACCAATCATTCAACAAGCACAGACCAAACACATGCGATTCAGCGCGTTCCATATCAATCACATCACCCAGTGCATTGCCCTGACCGATGAAAATACCGACTTCCAGTTCATAATCCATGCGTTTCGCAGGACCAAACACTGGCGTTTCGGACGTAGGTGGTTTGGTTTGTGCAATCGGGCGACGGAACTGTTGACCTGACACACCGATAGACGAAGCGCGTCCGTGATAGCCGATAGGTATCCACTTGTAATTGGGCAGCAATGGATTATCAGGACGGAACAATTTACCGACCGCTGTTGCATGGTGCACCGAGGTATAGAAATCAGTGTAATCACCAATCTGTGCTGGTAATGCGAATTCTGCGGCGGACTGCGCTAACAAGCAGGCCTGTAATGTGCCTTGTTGTGAGGAACCTTCACGCAGCACACGGGACAGCGCCAGACGTAATGCTGACCATACCGGCGCACCCAAGCCCATCATGCCATTTAAATTCTGACCATTCACAGCAGCGGTAAAATGTCCGCCCTGCAATTCGGTATACCCGGCAAAGGCGTGCACGGCGTGCGCTGCGGCCAGATCGAGAATCTGATCACCAATCGCCACACCAATGCGGAAAGTCTGATTGCTGCCCTGACGACGAAACATGCCATACGGCAAATTTTGGATCGGGAAATCAGTCTCCGCGTTGTTGGCTGAGGCGACCCAGCTACGCAGGTTGATATCGTGGGTTTCGTTGAGTTGAACCGTCATTTATTTTTGCTCCGGATTGAAATACTTTTTAATACCCTGCCAGCATTGGTAGTAATCGGCCTGCAATTGCGGCGATTCCATCGCGGCACGGGTAGGTTTGATGATATTACGTGTTTCTATCATAAACGCCATCGTATCATCGACTTTGTGCGGCGTGCTGGTATCAGCATTACTTGCCTTCTCAAAAGTCGGCGCATCGGGGCCATGTCCACTCATGCAATTGTGCAAACTAGAACCACCCGGGCGGAAACCGGTCGATTTCGCATCGTATTGTCCATGTATCAAACCCATGAACTCGGATGCAATATTGCGATGGAACCAGGGAGGGCGGAAGGTGTTCTCAGCCGCTAACCAACGCGGTGGGAATATCACAAAATCAATGGTATCCACGCCTGGTGTATCGCTCGGCGCTTGCAAGACCAGGAAGATCGATGGATCCGGATGATCATAGCTAATAGAACCTATCGTATTGAAATGGCGCAAATCATATTTGTACGGTGCGAAATTGCCATGCCATGCCACAACATCTAAAGGCGAGTGACCAATTTTTGCCGACCACAAATGACCGCTGAATTTGGCGACCAGTTCAAAGTCGCCTTCTTTGTCTTCATACCAGGCGACTGGCGTCTGGAAGTCCCGTGGATTGGCTAAACCATTGGAGCCAATCACGCCCAGATCTGGCAATTTCAACATGCATCCAAAGTTTTCGCAAACATAGCCACGTGCTTCGCCATCGGGTAATTGCACCTGGAAACGGATACCGCGTGGAATGACTGCGATTTCTTGCGGCTCAATATTGAGCAACCCCATTTCTGTACGCAAATGCAGACGACCTTGTTGCGGAATAATCAGCAATTCAGCATCAGCGTTGTAATAAAAACGCCCAACCATGTCTTTATTTGCTGCGTATAAATGAATCGCGCATCCGGTTTGTGCATCAGCGGAACCATTACCTGCCATCGTCAACCAGCCATCGATAAAATCGGTAGGCGTGGCCGGCATTGGTTGCGGGTCCCAACGCAATTGATTTGGCGTTGAAGGCGCAGCTGAAAAATCATTGGTCATCTGACCATTATCGATTTGCTTGAATGGCTGATGCATCGCTGCCGGACGAATCCGGTATGTCCATGAACGACGATTCGCGTGACGCGGCGCAGTAAATGCCGTGCCAGAAATTTGCTCGGCATATAAGCCATACGCACATTTTTGTGGCGAATTCTGATTTTGTGGCAAAGCGCCTGGCAAGGCTTCGGTCGCGTATTCATTCGCAAAACCGGTTTGATAGACTAAGTCTTCTGTTGCCACGGGTGTATTTATCTGCACGCTCATCATCACTCCTTGATCAAAATATTCAATGTGAAATTCATTTATCTGGTAACACGATACGACCTCGCCGGACACCGGGTCAAATTCGTCAGTTCTTATGCGTTATTTCCGTGTCAGTCCGGAATGTAGTGCATGTTAAATATTTTTGCGATATAAATACAAAAATACAGACCATTCATCAAATCAATAATGATTGAAGCCAAAGACATAGACTTAAATCTGCTGGTGATCTTCCAGCATGTATTTCAGGAAAGACAAATTTCTGCGGTAGCGCGCCAGCTTGGCTTGTCGCAGCCAGCGGTCAGCAATGCTTTAGCCCGCTTGCGGCGTACCGTTGGCGATGAGTTATTTGTGCGGACCGCCACGGGTATGCAACCGACCCCCAGAGCGCAAGAGCTGGCAGATTCTGTCACTATTGCATTGAGGCACATTACATTCGCCCTTAATCCGAAAGAAGATTTCGACGCCAGAACCAGTCAGCGCCAATTCACGATCGCCATGACCGATGTGGGTGAAGTTTATTTCATGCCCTTGCTTGCCGCCAAGTTACATGCGTGCGCCCCACATCTGTGTCTGACTACGGTGCGTGCCAGCAGTATTGATCTCAAAACAGAAATGGAATCGGGACGCGTCGATTTGGCCATTGGCGCATTTGATGATTTATCTGAAGCCTGGTATCAGCGACGTTTATTCAAGCAAAACTATGTGTGTATGTTTCGCCAGACGCATCCTTTAGCTGACAAGCAAATTGACTTGAAGGAATTTGTGGCGGCACAGCATCTTATTGTTGCCTCGCAGGAACAGCCTTACCTAAAAATTAATCAAAGCTTGGAAAAAGCTGGAATCAGCGCCTCGGCACAATTTAAGGTGCCACATTTTGTGGCGGTCCCTTACATCGTTAGCAGCTCGGATTTGCTGGTTACGGTGCCGCAAAAATTAGCCGAACGTGCCGCAGTGCCTTTTGGTCTGAAGTACGTCAAGCCACCGCTACGTTTACCGAGTCTACAAACCAATATTTTCTGGCATCGTCGGTATCATCAGGATGCGGGTAACTTATGGTTAAGACATTTTATTTCAGAGCATTTCTTAGAAACTTAACCACAAAAAATCAAATGCCTAGGAAAAAATTCGGCAAAAAATGAGATAAATCGATTCTGAGCTGAAAAAACTTCATTCTTTAACTGAAACGATTTCCCCCATCAAACAGAAAATATCCCCTACACTTTTGCTTATTCAATTTCCATCCGGAGTCTCAGCATGCCTGTCATTACTTGTGTAGAAGATTTACGTTTGCTCGCTAAGAAACGCGTCCCAAAAGCGTTTTACGACTACGCCGACAGTGGCTCCTATACCGAAAGCACCTACAAGGCGAACAGCAGTGATCTGGCGGCAATCAAATTGCGTCAGCGGGTTGCGATTAATGTTGAACATCGCTCCACCCGCACCACCATGGTAGGCCAGGAAGTGACCATGCCCGTGGCGATTGCGCCTACTGGCCTGACTGGCATGCAATGGGCTAATGGCGAAATGTTAGGCGCCATCGCTGCTGAAAAGTTTGGTGTGCCATTCACTTTATCGACCATGAGTATTTGTTCGATTGAAGATGTGGCAAGTGTCACCACCAAACCATTTTGGTTTCAGTTATATGTAATGCGTGACCGCGGTTTTGTGAAAGAAATGATACAACGCGCCAAAGCCGCCAAATGCTCGGCGCTGGTGTTGACCCTTGATTTACAGATTTTAGGTCAACGTCACAAAGACTTAAAAAACGGCATGTCCGTGCCACCAAAGCTGACCCTCGCGAATATTATCGATCTGGCGACCAAACCGGCATGGGCATTGCGTGCGTTAACTGGTCGCAAAACCTTTGGCAATCTGGTCGGCCACGTCAAAGGTGGTGATGGTATTTTGACGTTGAGTCAATGGACCGCAAGTCAGTTCGACCCGACGTTGAATTGGGAAGACGTAGCGTGGATTAAACAAGAGTGGGGCGGCAAATTGATTCTTAAAGGCATTCTGGATGTGGAAGATGCCAAATTGGCAGTCGCCGCAGGAGCCGATGCAATTGTAGTGAGTAATCACGGTGGGCGTCAGTTAGATGGTGCGATGTCGTCGATCGAAGCTTTGCCTGCTATCGTAGAAGCTGTCGGCCACAAAACCGAAGTCTGGTTTGATGGCGGTATCCGCACTGGTCAGGATATTTTAAAAGCCACCGCGCTAGGTGCCAAAGGCAGCATGGTAGGACGCGCGTTTTTGTATGGTCTGGGTGCGATGGGTGAACAAGGCGTGACCAAGATGCTGGAGATTTTGCAGAAGGAGCTCGATGTCAGTATGGCGCTGACGGGCACCAAGGACATACGTGATGTGGGGTTGAGTACTATTATCCGCTGATCAAATAGCCTGCTATGCTCGCCCGCGAACGAGCCGGAGCATGATTAAAAAAGAATACAGAATGTGGCGGGTACAATCCGCTACGTCTGTGTTATTGTGATCATTTGTGTAAGTTACATCCGCCCGACAAAACTGCGAACCTCAGTTCAAGTATTTTTTCTCCCGTACGCATCGAGCAATCCGGCGATATCTTTCAAAGATACAATCGTGTCGACCGCACCCAGTCTCACGGCCTCTTTGGGCATGCCATAGACGATGCAGCTTTTTTCATCCTGAGCGATGGTCTCTGCGCCAGCATCATGCATCTCTTTCATACCAAGCGCACCATCATCTCCCATCCCAGTCATGATGACACCAAGTGCATTTGCCCCTGCACATTTGGCAACAGAGCGGAACAACACATCGACCGAAGGCCGATGCCGATTGACGGGTGGTGCATCCAGAATCTCAACGTGATACTGAGCGCCACTGCGTTTAACTAGCATGTGCCGTCCACCTGGTGCTATCAGCGCACGACCGTTGATCACGCGATCACCATTTTTTGCTTCTAATACCTCGATAGTACAAATTTTATCCAGACGCTCAGCGAACGCCGCTGTGAATTTTTCTGGCATGTGCTGAACAATAACGATGCCAGGCGTTGTCCTGTTAAGAGAAGTTAAAACAACTTCAAGGGCTTGGGTACCGCCCGTTGACGTACCTATTGCAATCAGCTTTTCGGTTGTCACCGACATAGCTGCGCCAGTTCTTGCTTCAAACGCGGGGATTGCTTCACTGATACTTAACTTTGCGGTGGGGTTCAACGATGCCATGCTCATCGCTTTGACGCGCCGCATATCTGCCGAAGCGGCCGCTTTAACGGCCTGAACGATCTCTCCGGCATCCTGCTCCAAAAATCCTTTCAATCCGGCTTTTGGTTTAGTGACAATGCCGACAGCGCCAGCGGCCATTGCTTGCATTGACGTTGACGCCCCTTTTTCAGTCAGGGTAGAGCAGATAATGACCGGTGTCGGACGAACAGACATGAGCTTTTTAAGAAAAGTAATGCCGTCCATGCGTGGCATTTCGACATCTAATACGACAACATCTGGCCAACGCAGATTCATTTTGTCCATCGCAAATATGGGATCGGGCGCAGAGCCAATGACTTCAATTCCGGGGTCTTTGCTCAGCAATGCACTCAATACCTGTCGGACGACTGCAGAATCGTCGACCAGCATAACTTTGATTTTTGTACTCACGGTACCATCACCCTCTCAACGTGCTTGACCCACACATCACCGGACCACAGATCAAACATAATGTTTCTATGCCCTACCCCTCCCATATGCTCGGTTCTGACTAAGAACCCGTGCTCAGACAATAATTGTCGACCTAATTCGATATTTTTGTCCGACACTGTTACCTCACCGACATTCTGAGATGGAAATTGATTGCCACCGCCAAACATTTTGACATCAAAGTCTCGAGGAAGGGTACGATATTTTTTGATTTCGTTGATAAACATTTGTACTGCGTCATCGGCATACCTGCCATCCAGATGAGCATGTTGTTGGCGACGGTTATTTTTAGGCAGCATGTAATGGCACATTCCACCAATTCGCAGAATCGGGTGCCAGAGCGTGATGGCGACACAGGAACCAAGTATCGTACGGATACGTGTGTCACTGTCCCCAAAGTAGAATTCTCCGGGTTGTAAAAAAATATCGATGTAAAAACTGGGAGCATCCATACTAAAAAGATCACTTTACTTGAAAAGTTTGGTGTCATTGATAAGGTCAACAGCAGCGTGTTTTTTTAAACCCCAACAATCACTGCCCACCAAAAAAAGAAAAATAATCTTTACAAGCAGCATTGGCTGAGATGACTTAAGCCTCAAGCCGGTAAATTGAAGGACTTACTAACTTCAATGCTGTTTTAATTCCGTTAAGGGTTTCGGAATGGCTGATGAATACGTAACCACCGGGGCGTAGTTTTTCAACCAGTCTTTGCACCAGCTTTTGTTTGGTTTCCTGATCAAAATAAATCATCACGTTACGAAGAAAAATAACATCCAATAGACCAATGTCTGGCAACGGTTCGATTAAGTTGACCGGAAAAAACCGTACTCGTGAACGTAACAAAGAATCGATCAAGAAAAAGTCTTCAAATTCATCGCGCCCCTTAAGACAATATTTCTTTAACAACAAAGGCGGAATTTTTTCGGCGGCGCTCATGGGGTATAAAGCGCGAGAAGCTTTCTCCAGCACTTTGGTAGAAATATCTGAGCCCAAAATCTCCCAACCATCACCCGGAAAATATTCAGCCAACATCATCGCGATCGTATACGCCTCCTCGCCACTCGAGCTGGCGGCGCTCCATATCCGCATTCCACGCTGTTTTGCATATTGTGGAAATATCACTTTTTGCAAGAACTCAAAATGCTTAGGTTCTCTGAAAAAGTAGGTTTCATTGGTCGTCAGCAAATCAATCGCCACCGTGGTTTCATCCTCAAAACCCGGTAAACCGAGCAGAGCAAAATAATCTGCATAGACTGTCAAACCACGCTTACGCAAACGCTTATCCAAACGCCCCATGACGAGCGCCTGCTTGCCATCGTTGAGCGTGATCCCGGTACGCTCATACATGAACCTGGATATCCATTCAAACTCATTTTTTTTAAGTGGCTGTATGCTTCCCAGCAACACTGAATCAGATTTCATGCTCCGACTCCGTACCAATATTCAATTCTGCTCCACCCAGCATTGAGCTACCTAGTGCAGACATTTCTTCGACGGATAATACCTGCGCGAGGTTAAGTACGATAACGAAGCGACCATTACGCTTTGCCATACCACTAATAAAATCCTGCCGGATTCGTCCACCAAAAGCGGGGGGGGGTTCGATATCAACCTTGGCAATGTCCACAACTTCATTTACCGCATCCACCATGACACCGATACTTTGCTTTTCCGCATCTTCTTCGCTTTCTTGCACCATTTCGATAATAACGATACTGGTACGGCGTGCCACATTGGTAATGCCTTTGCCAAAGCGCGCTGTCATATCCACCACAGGAACGACTTTGCCGCGCAGATTAATGACTCCACGTATAAAGCTTGGCATCATCGGTACCTCAGTTAAATCCCCATATTGGATAATTTCTTTAATATGAAGAATCTCCAGGGCATAGACCTCACCTCCCAATACAAAAGTCAGGTATTGGCCGGTAACACCAGAGTCTTTCGCTTCTTCAGTTGGTGTTCCGACCGACCGTTTTTTTGCCTCAATTATCGCCCCCATTTCATACTCCTAGAAGCGCTCAAACTTAGCTTCATCTATGTTATTTCCGGCAACAGCTACGATGCGGCCGCGCTTTGAATTATTCGATGCATGTCGGGATGATTTGATTTCAACGGCATGCGGACGATGACTGTCGTGCGATATTTTAAAGAAGCTCACCAGGTCTTTTAATTGCTCCGCCTGACTGGTCATTTCTTCAGACGTTGCCGCCAACTCTTCGCTGGATGAAGCATTTTGTTGTGTGATCTGATTCATCTGATTCATCGCGGTGTTAATTTGCGATACACCAGCTGATTGCTCTTGCGATGCGGCAGCAATTTCTTGCACCAGATCAGAGGTACGACCAATGCCAGGCACAATTTCGTCAATCAACTCACCTGCACGTTCTGCCGTCTTAACGCTACCACCCGCAAGGTCGCCAATTTCTTTGGCTGCAATCTGACTGCGTTCAGCCAGCTTACGTACTTCTGCCGCAACCACTGCAAAGCCTTTACCATGCTCACCAGCACGTGCCGCTTCAATCGCCGCATTCAATGCCAGCATATTTGTCTGGTAGGCGATGTCATCAATGATGCCAATTTTAGAAGCGATTTCTTTCATTGCCGACACGGTATGTTTAACGGCGACGCCACCTTCAGTCGCTTCTTTCGCGGCTTTACCTGCGATGCCATCAGTGACTTTGGCATTTTCCGCATTCTGATTAATGCCCGCAGCCATCTGTTCTATACTGGCACTGGTTTCTTCAACACTGGCAGCCTGCTCACTCGCGGCTTGTGATAGTGCTTGTGAGGTTGCGCTGACCTGTTCTGAAGCATTCGACAAAGCATCTGTGGCGTTAATCACATCAGTCACAATTTGCGACAAACGATCAACCGTTTCGTTACTAGATGCCTTCAAGGCACCGAAAGTACCTTCATAATCTTTATCAATGGTTTGCGTTAAATCCCCTTTAGAGATCGCGGCGAGAACGCGCAATACTTCATTGAGACCTTCGTCACTGGTCGCCATCAAACGATTGATATCAACGCTGAGTTTGCCGAAGAAACCTGTCTTTCCTTCTTCAACGATACGGGTGGTAAAGTTACCGGCCACGGCTTGCTCTACGATGTTACCGACTTCTTTTTCGATCGCAACTTCAGCAGTTCTGTCTACCCACTCAACCACGCTGCCCAAACGCTCGCCCTTGTCGCTCATGACCGGATTTGCAGACAATGCAAAGGTACGCGCACCAACCACGATCTGCGCTTTGTGGTTGCTGGTAAAGCTACCAAGCATTGTTTTTTGATGTTCGGGATTTTTATGGAATTGATCGATATTCGAACCCATCAATTTCGACACATTGAAATTTGGCAACACTTTACGGATATCAGATTCCGCAACCGTCAACATATCGACGATCGATTTATTCATGTAAATGATATTGCGGTCAGGGTCAGCAATCATGACGTTGGTTGCGCAATTGTCGAGCGCAATTTTTATCCGCAAATTTTCTTTTGCGACTATTTCCGCCTCATCCATACGAGCGCGAATATTGCCTACCATTGCAGCAAGATTGGCGGCAATGCTGGAAATATCGTTGTCAGCTAATTTCAGTTCAGCTGAGAAATCTCCGGACGCGACGCGGTTTGCATACTCAACCACATCGGTTGGTTCCTGACCGATTTGGCGAATCACCATCTTGATCATGAACCACGCCAATAACACGACAACTAAAAACATCAACAGGCATGCACCGACAGTAAGCATACGTTGCGATTTCAGTTGTTTATTCCTTTCCTCAGTACGTCTGACTAATTCTTTGATTACTAAGCGCTCTAAATCATGGGTCGCATCAATGATTGCAGATATTTTTTGAGCATAAACAGGCGCCTCGATGTCGAATGCTTTGGCATCCAGCAATTTTTCGGCGGTTAACTGTGCAGCCTCTTTGGCGCGTATTTTCTGCTCCTCCATTTTGCTGCTAAGTGCATCTTTGTAGACATTATCGACCGCGATGAGTTTGGAAAAATTTCTTTCATTTCTGACAACGTGGTCAGCTATGACTGCATTATTTGCTGCCAGTTTTCCCCGGTTTGAATCTGGAAGTGCTTTATTGACCAAGGCATCGACACCAATTGCCCTCGCGATACGGAAATTTTCTGTCAATCTAATTACACTATCACTACCCATGGTAGCAAGATAAAACGTTCCGGCATCCGGACTTAAGAGCAAGTTCCCATTATCGGCAATCGCTTCTATCAATTCAAAAATATTGCCGATTAATCTTCCGTGCGTTTCCCGATTTTGCTCTAAATTTTGGTTGTCTTGTTCTCCAATGGTGGTAGTCCAGGTTTGTTTTAACTGATTGATTTTTTCATCGAGGTTCAGTTCAGGATATTGTTTGCTATAAGCCTGTATCGCATCAATTTCAGTAATAAATTCCTGTGAAGTGGCGTCGCGCAAAGATCTCGCGTTTTTATCACCATTAATCAAGGTCTGATTTTGCAGACTATGGCGTTGTGCCAATTGCAAAAGCTTCGTAGCAGGTTCCAAAGCATGTGCGCCCGATTTTTCAAAGTCAGAATCATGCACTTCCTGATTTGCCGCTCGCAAATACAACGCAAATGGCAAGCCAAATAAGGCTATGACAAAGATACCAACGAGTGAAAATTTCTGCCACATTTTCAAGGATTCTAAGAGCGATTTCATCTGTGCTTCCTTTCTTCGGAGAACAACATTCACTATGAACTAAAAGTGTTTTTTAAATTTCCTGAACTTGTTTTGTATTTCCAATAACTGACATACTGGAAGTCAAATGCTTCCTCTGTTCTTGCGCTGTGTAGAGTTGCGTCATCGCTGGGATACTTAATATTAACGCCACTTCACCACTACCTAAAATCGTTGAACCGCCTAGGCCTTTAACATGGTTAAACAAGCGGCCTAAAGGTTTAATTACAGTTTGAAATTCGCCCATCAAACGATCAACGACCAAACCGGCTTTGTTGCTTCCGTAGCCAACCACGACAATGTTTTGACGACGCGGCACATCCCCTTCAATATCAAACAGATGGCGCAAGCGGATAAACGGCAATACTTCGCCACGCAAATCCATGTAATCAAGGTCGTGGTTATCTTTAGGCAATTCCAGGCACTCAATGACATGATCAAGCGGAACGACAAACGACGAGGTGCCAACCCCGACCAGAAATCCATCAATGATGGCGAGGGTCAGTGGCAATCGTATGCGCATCGTGGCTCCTACGCCCATTTCGCTGTCGATATCGATGGTGCCTCTGAGTGCAGTTACGTTGCGTTTGACGACATCCATACCAACACCGCGACCAGATAAATTGGACACCTGATCGGCGGTTGAAAATCCAGGTTCAAATATCAGCGCATAAATTTCTCTGTCACTAAGGTTAGTATTGGGTGCAACTAAGCCGCGTTCGACTGCTTTTGCGAGAATTTTGTCTTTATTTAATCCACCGCCATCGTCACTGACTTCGATGATGATACTGCCAGATTCGTGATACGCATTCAGGCGCAAAATTCCCTGTGCAGGCTTACCGCGTGATAATCGTATTGCTGAGGATTCAATGCCATGGTCCATAGAATTACGAACCAGATGCATCAATGGATCGCCAATTTTTTCAACGACCGATTTATCAACCTCTGTATCACCACCAGAAATTTCAAGCACGATGTCTTTACCCAACTCCATACTGACATCTCTGACCACGCGCTGAAAGCGACTAAAGGTCGTTCCTATAGGCACCATGCGCAATTGCAAAGCACTATCGCGCACTTCTTCGACCAGACGCATCACTTCACTAGTGGACTCCAATAATGCAATGTCAGCCGTTTTACTCGCACGCAAATTAGCACCTGCTCCGGCGATGACGAGCTCACCCACCAGATCAATTAATTTATCGAGGCGTTCAGCATCGACACGTATGCTTTGCCGTTCGCGTGCCTTAGAGTCCTTCACCTGTTGTTGCTTATTGAGCGCGGCGGTTAACAACGGTGCTTGCAACATCTCTTCTTTGACCAGAATTTCGCCGATAGGAACTTGCGACGTGCGATCTTCAGGATGCAGATTTTCTTTTCTTTGTTTCTGTAATTGCAGGCAAGTTTCTAATTCATTTTTGGTGAGCACTCCGCTTTTGATCAAAATCTCACCAAGTAACTCGTCATCATTTGGCAATGCATTGATGATTTCTATGTATTCATCAATTTTGCTATTGGGCGGGACGATGCGGATCACGCTGTCTTCATTAACAAATTCAAAGACATTTTCTATCGCTTCTTTAGTCGCGTTACTTTTTAAGACGACCTCAAAACCCAGATAACAGGTTTCGGCATCCATGTCTTCCGCTTCTGGTAAGTCACCGCTGAGCGTAATCAGATGAACGACATCACCCAAGGTACTCAGGTAACGAATAAAAGAGAGTGGATCCATACCATTGCGCAAACAATCTGACCCGAAACGTAATGACAAGTACCAGTTACCCCCATCCACTACCTCACCCTCGGTGCGGCTTGCCGGATTTTCTTCTTCGTGTTTATGCTGAACGACCTGGCCATATTCTTCTGAATGATCTTGCTTATGTTCAAGAAAATGCCCTAATTGGACATGCAGTTGCGCGCCCGCGGCCGCTAAATCGATGGCATCGCCCAAATCACCCGCAGCAATCCTGTCTATCAGCAATCCAAGATGATCACAGCATGGCAAAAGGACAGCAACTAATTCAGAAGAAATCGGAATATCACCATCGCGGACTTTATCCAACAAACTTTCCAGCACGTGAGTAAAGCGTACGATATGATCGAGTCCAAACAAACCCGACGAGCCCTTGATGGTGTGGGCAGCACGGAAAATTGCATTAATGGCATCCACAGAGTCATTACTGTGTTCAAGACTCAGTAACAAGTCTTCCATATCCCGCAGCAAGTCGCGACTTTCAACGATAAACGTTTCTAGTGCAGCTTTCATTTCAAAGTCGAAACTCATTCAATCCTCCGCTTTATATTCCTATGGAATGCTATGCTTCAGGTACTTGAGATGGTATGTCGGTTGTCAGGTAAAACGAATGTGATGAATGCGTTGAATCAGAAGGATACTTAAGTTTAAGTTAATATGATTTGATCACCAAAGTGAGCAGTCATGTTTGAAATTTCTAAAATGTCCAATACCGCTTTGCTATGCATCACATAATGCAAAATTTTGCCACGGCGTCTGGCTTCATTCTTCATTAAAATTAATACTTGTAAGCCTGCCGTATCCATTTCTGAAACTTGTGATAAATTTAGCTCAAGTTCACGATCTGAACCAACTTCTGAATCGAGAAATTGAATCAGCCTTTGCTTTTCAGTGGCTGCCGTATAAATGGTTAATTCACCCTCAATCGACTGGCTAATCATAGCAAACCTCGTTTAAGGTAAGATCAGTTTAGAAACTGCCGCCAGCATTTGGGCTGGTTGAAAAGGTTTGACCACCCATGCTTTTGCACCGGCAGCCTGTCCTTGCAATTTTTTATTTTCTTGTGATTCGGTGGTGAGCATAATCACCGGAGTGAATTTATAGGCAGGGAGTTTTTTCACTTCTGTCACGAAGCTTATGCCGTCCATATTGGGCATATTGACATCGGAGATAATCAGGTGAACTTTTTGACCTTTGAGTTTGGATAAAGCATCGACACCGTCGCAACCTTCAATCACGGTATAACCGGCCCCTTTTAAAGCAAGGCCAACGACTTGGCGCACCGACGCTGAATCATCTACCACCATGATGGTCTTGGACATACCACATCCTTTCGTGACGTTTTATGCAAGTACTTCCAGAATCTGACTACTGTCCCTGCGAATCGGAGAAACACAAATCAGCGAGAAATAAAACTTATCCACCTTGAGCAATTTCAGTTATCGAGTATCGACTTCATCGAGATAGTGAAAGGATTCGCATAAGTCTTCGATAAAGCTCGATTACATTATTTCACACACTTATTTTTTGCACACGATCTAATGCAAAAAATTTTGATATACATTCAAAAAACTGATCTATTCGACAATACTTATAACAGTATATTAACCAGATTATGGATTTATGAATAATTTTTCATGCTTTTTTTAAAAAGATGCCAAAAATGATACATAAATATTTCGCCAGAGAATGTAAATACAAGTCTAACGAGGTAGTAAGTCATTATTTTCAGAAATGATCACGCCGACATGAAGGAAAAGATGCATTTTAAGACGAATCAAAAAATCCTGAAAAAGTAACGACAAAAAAAGCACGGCTGTTTGCGTAGCCGTGCTT
Organism: Undibacterium sp. Ji67W; assembly: GCA_049340365.1. GTDB lineage: Bacteria > Pseudomonadota > Gammaproteobacteria > Burkholderiales > Burkholderiaceae_D > Undibacterium. The sequence goes on from JBMPOY010000012.1 coordinate 28,161, forward strand.
TTTTATTTATTTCCAGCAGTAAAAAATACCTGACAACAAAAACCTGAGTTTTATGCGGCCTGGCTCTGGACTAATTGCAAGTTATCGCCATCAATCTGAATCCGGCGTGGTTTGTAGGCTTCAGGCACTTCGCGTACCAATTCTATGGTCAGCAAACCATTGTTCAGGCTTGCTGTAATGACCTTCACATGATCAGCTAAACGGAAACGGTGTTCAAAATCACGTGAGGCAATACCGCGATGCAGGTAATTTTTTTGTATTTCATCCTTTTGTCTGCGTCCCACGATTTTGAGCATATCGCGTTCGCTTTCGATCTCAATCTCACTGCGATCAAAGCCTGCGACAGCCATGGTGATGCTGTATTTATCTTCAGCAATTAACTCGATATTGTAAGGTGGGTAAGCAGGTGCCGCATCATTACGCTGGGCATCATCAAATAATTGAGCCAGACGATCAAAGCCAATAGCGGAGCGGTATAAGGGGGCAAAGTCAAAATTACGCATGGTGATATCCTTTTAAAAAGAAGCGATATAAATTATTTTCAGCAAACCTCTGTTGAGCATCTGCTGAGTCAAAGATAAGGTGGGATTTTTCAATTTCAAGACGTTTTTTTCGCTTTTTTTAATGCAATCTAAGCTCTTGAAAATCCGGCATACCGTTACAATATGGCTCCGTCGATAAAAATTTAAGGACCCTACTGTGGCCAAGCTTTACTTCAGATATTCTGCAATGAACGCAGGGAAATCCACTGCACTATTGCAGGTCGCACACAACTATGAAGAGCAAGGTCAGAAAGTCTGTTTATACACGGCAGCAATTGACCATCGGTACGGCGTAGGCAAGGTCACTTCCCGCTTAGGCCCACAGCGCGAGGCAGCGGTGTTTGATGGGCACTTTGATTTTTTAAAAAAAGCGCCGCAAGTGAATTGCGTACTGGTGGATGAAGCGCAGTTTCTGACGCCAGAACAAGTCAGACAGTTACATCAGCTCGCGCACGTACGCGGTGTACCTGTGATTTGTTACGGTATACGCAGCGATTTTTTAGGTGAACCTTTCCCAGGATCAACGTATTTATTGGCTTTGTCCGATACCATAGAAGAGCTAAAAAATATCTGTACTTGCGGAAAAAAAGCGACGATGAATATTCGTGTCGATGCCTCCGGAAAACGCATGAAATCCGGCGAGCAAATTGACATTGGCGGGAATGAACGCTACCAACACGTTTGTGGTCGGTGTTTTTATTCTGCCTGATATTTGTTCAAATAAAAAAGCAAAAGCCGGCACTGCATGATAGGCAGTTCCGGCTTTTTTTTAGTACTTTTAAAAATTCGGCCAGATCATTGACTTCTTACGGAGTAAGACCAGTGTTAAAACGTCCGTTATAAAAACGAATCACTCTGGGAATATCTGGTGCGGATCCATTGTGAAAATAAAGAACGTACGTTTTACGAGTAACATATAGTGCGTACCGAGTGCTTGAACCGCACGATGCGCCCCAAAGAGGGAGAAAAAATGGAGAAACTGCCGTGTTTTTAAGAGTTTTTCTGCACACGTTTTCCCCACAAAATAACTTATTTTTTTAAAGTATTTTAATTGCTATTTTTCTTCACAATTAAGATTTATTATGTGTCATCGTTAGCGGCAAGAAGTATGATAAAAACGATATTTGATCATCTCTGATGACGTGTATCCAGAGCTTCCTATTTGTCCATAGACGTTCCCCTCACGACTTTATGGCGAGGGTTGCAGAGGGAAAATTGGCACGCCAGTTCACTGTTCAGATATTCCTTTTTCAACTGACTCAAACATCCCTATATGCAACTTAGCATTGCCAAAAAACTAGCTATCGCAATCACCGCTATTGTGATTTTAAGCATAGGTACCATGGCTTGGGTCAGCAGCCAGAATTTAAAACGCGGTTTCATTTCATATTTGAACGAACTGGAACAACAAGATCTTAAAAAGCTCAGTCAATTATTAGCCGAAGATTTTCGACAACATGGTAATTTTGATCGTTTCTATCATGACCGCGGAAACATGCGTGATCTGCTTGATCAGTTGAGACCGCACTCACCTGAAGAACATAGAGAGCAGCCGCAGCCACCACCTGATACAAACGATGCAGCAACACCATTGGATATGCAAGCGCTGGAAGGCCCATCTGAACAACGTCCACCGCCTGACCCGACCGGATTTGCGCAACGACTATCGTTAATTGATGCCCATGGTAAGGTCATCATCGGCCCCAAAGATGCCGCAACTGCGCAGGATGGAAGTTGGCAAAAAATTATTTTCGATAAGCAAGTCATCGGAAATTTGCGCCTAGCGCCTTTGCGCAACATTTCAAATGGTAACGGTCTCGTTTTCGTCAGGATTCAAATCCAGCAAACCATCTGGTTGGGTGCAGCCTTAATCGTCTTTGCTCTGATTTTTTCGATTTATCTGGCACGCTATTTGTTACGTCCACTGAAATCTCTGCATAAAGTCACCAAGCGTATTGCGAAAGGTCAATTCCAGGCGCGCGCAGAAATTGTGAGCTATGACGAGCTGGGTGAACTATCCAAAGACATCAATAGCATGGCACGTTCGTTACAACAAAATGAAATTCAACGGCGCCAGATGCTTGCCGATATTTCACATGAATTGCGTACACCTCTTACAGTTATTCTTGGCGAAATAGAAGCGCTAATCGATGGCGTTCGTACTTCATCACCGGCAGCCATGGAATCACTTCATGCAGAAGCGATTCATCTCAACAAATTGGTCGACGACGTACGTCAATTGACGCTTGCCGACGCTGGTGATTTACGCTACGAATTTGGCAGAATAGATATCGTCGTACTGATCAATTCGATTATGCAGCGCTACTCGAATCGTTTAGAAAAAGCGCAGATCAGCGTCGAAAAAGTGCTTCCAGCGGAACCAACTTTTGTGCGTGCGGATACCGTTCGCCTGACACAAGTGATCAGCAACCTGCTGGAAAACAGCATACGTTACACCGACAGCCCAGGTAAGCTGTCGCTCACTGTCGCAAGCAGTCGTAACTTTGTTGAAATCTGCATCGAAGATAGTGCTCCCGGGGTTCCGCCACATGCCCATGCCCTGCTGTTTGACCGTTTATATCGTGTCGATCAGGCTCGCAGTCGCGCCCATGGTGGGAGCGGCCTTGGTTTATCTATATGCCGCGCATTATTAGCCGCGCATGACGGTGAAATTAATGCAATGTCCTCAGATTTAGGCGGATTAAAACTTCTGATCCGCTTACCATTGATTAAGTAGATAAGTAGAAAGAGCATGATGGAAAATTCAACTCAACGTATTTTAATCATTGAAGACGATTTAAAAATTGCTGCGCTATTACAGGATTATTTTCTGGCAAGCGGATATCTGGTCGAACAAAGGCAAGATGGAAAATCAGGACTCGAATTAGTCAGACAAAGCCCACCTGACTTGCTTTTGCTTGATCTCATGCTGCCTGGCATAGATGGAATTCAAGTGTGTCAAGAGATACGCAAATTTAGCCAACTGCCCATTATCATGCTGACGGCAAGAGTTGAAGAAGTCGACAGACTGCTGGGATTAGAAGTTGGCGCAGATGACTACGTTTGCAAACCGTTCAGTCCGCGCGAAGTGGTAGCGAGAGCAAAAATCCATTTACGTCGCAATAACGGCAAACCTACTCCGGGACATCGATTTCTGATTGAAAAAGCCGAACAAAGAATTTTAATAGACGGAAATGTATTGCCGCTGACGCCGGTCGAATTCCGCTTGCTTTCAGAGATGATCAGTCACCCAAATCGCGTGTTTTCGCGCCAGCATTTACTTGATATTGCACATGAAGATCAAAGAGATATCAATGATAGAACGATTGATTCTCACATTAAAAATATCCGTAAAAAAATCCAACACAAGCTACCAGAACCAGAATGTCTCAATTCGGTCTACGGAGTTGGTTACCGTTTTGAGATGCCGTCCCCATAAATTCTCGTCGATACTTTTATCTAATACATGCTAGTCACTCCGGTTGCCGTAGGGCGGATGCAACCCGCCATTTTTAAACGGAATATGAAATCCAGACTATCTTAATGCGCAACTTTTCGATATCCATCATCCAGCGTTTTCAGAAATGCTAACAAGTCTTGCATTTCGGCTTCCGTCATGACTGGGGCATCGGTTTTTTTGCGATTAAATGGTGCAGTAATATGGTCGACATTTTCACGGTATTTTTTTGGAAGATCATTGTAGAGTTCGATTTTTCCATGTGACTTAGGAAACCACTTTTCTGGTTTGCTGTCACGTTCAGCATAAAAATGGATCACATCATCAAGACTTTTAAAAACACCATTGTGCAAAAAGACATGACGTGTTGCAACGTTACGTAAAGTTGGTGTTTTAAACATGCCGCAATAGCTGGTTTCTTTACTCAGATCTTTGCGTGCAGGGCCACAAATACCGAGATCAAAATAGGCGGGATTTTTATTGGCAGGAATCTCGGTATTGCGTGGAGCACCGATTGCTTCAAATTCAAAATCGGTAAATTGTGCCGGGCGACCACCGGGTCCAATCTGATTGGTGTGGCATTTGGCGCAATTACCTTTGCGGGCATTATTAAATACAATAAAGCCACGCATTTCGGCATCACTTAATTCTGCCTCGCCAGAAACGGCAGCATCATATTTGCTTGTATAAGGATGGAAGCTGTAGTCCTCCATTTGAAACGCTTCCAGCGCTGCCCCTGCTCGCTCTAAGGCTTGTTCCGGATGTTGGAACGTCTCATTACCAAACAATTTGATAAAGGCGGCGGCTGATGGACTTTGGCGCAGTCTTTCGGTGAACCCCGCCGCGGTTAAGTTCGCCATCTCATTTGCGGCAAGAATGGGAATCGCCGCTTGTAACGCTAATGAGTCGACTGCACCGTCATGTGTAAAGCCACCGGTCGGCCCTTCGTCTTCTACCCCTTCACTAGAAGGGCGATAAAAATGACGGGTAAATTTTGGTGTGAACGCCAGATAACGCAAAGAAGGAACAGCACGAGTACCCGGCTGTTGCATATCGGGGCCACCTAATTGCACCGCCAAATTATTGCCTGGTGCATAAGCGTGATCAGGATCATGACATGTCGCACATGACATCTTGCCGGAAGCAGATAGGGTAGCGTCAAAAAATAATTGCTTCCCCAAACTCGCTTCAGGACTTAGCGGTGTATTGGGATCGGGATACTGCACCCAGACTCTTTTTTTCTGTTGTGCTGCAACCTGACCAGACGACGCTGTGGAAGCAGCTGCAGCTTGCATACCCGTAGTGGCTGCAGAAGCTGAAGTTGTTGCTACTTGTGTTGATTCGGTTTGTTTCTGGCAGCCTGCCAGCAACAACAGAACAATTGAACAAAAAATCTTGCTTCGTATAGACATGCAAACTTACCTTAGTAATCAAAAATGCTTAGCGTGCTTCGCTTATTTCACAACACCTTCATGTTGAAATATCTGCGCCTCTGATAGGCTATTTTTGACGGTCTCAATATAAAAGTAAAAAACGGAGTCAATGCCAGGCATTCACTCCGTCGATACTAAAACTTACAACTTAAAACTTGAACATCGTTGTCAGATCACCCAATGCTGCCGAGTTTGCTGGGCGATACAGATCTGCAGCGGTATTGACTGGATTTGGACGATTGTCACGGCTACGTGCTGACAAAGGCTGGAGCTTCCAGTTGCGTTCAATAAACTTCAGAATCGAAGTGTGATCATGGTAAGTATGATCAATGTAGTTCGTACGTGCATACGGAGAAACGATCAGGAACGGAATACGTGGGCCATCACCAAAGAAATCAATGTTCTGGATAGGACCTGTATCGAAATGACCACCACCTTCATCGGTCGTTACGATAATCGCAGTGTGTGCATACAAAGCTTTATTGGCCTGTACTTGAGCGATCAGATTTTGCAGGAAATACTCATATTTAGCAGCGACCGAATAACCTGGGTGTCCACTATCCAGATTCTTAGGTACAACGAAAGAAACTGCTGGCAAATTATTACTTTTCAGATCGGAGAAGAAACTTGTTAATCCCGCCAAACCAGCCTTCAACTTAGGATTTGTCATTACGTTTGAGGATGCAACCAGTGGATCCCCGATCGCATTATATTGAACAGCTTGCGCATATGGTGCCGGGACGTTGAAAGCCAATGCATCTTGTGTTACGTCGGCTAAGTCACGCGCACCTGTGTACCACTTCCAGGTTACGTTTTTGCTTGCAAGCGCTTCGGCAATTGTCGGTACAGTCTGTGGCGGGTAGTTGTAATTGTTTGGACCGATAGGCTGAGGATTACCGTTCATGTCATAACCCGGACCATAGTTATTGACCAGATAGTATTTACCAGCATCACAATTACTTTTGACACCTTTAACAGCAAGTGCAGCCAAAATTGGTGCAACGCCAGGCTGGGTAGCATCTGAACAATTCACATAAGAGCCGCCACTATAGCCGTCTCTGGTATAGAAGTTTGCGGTGCCGGACAGAGGATTAGGGTTCTCAATTTGCGTAGCTGGGGGCACTGCAACTGCACCGGCGATATTAAAGTATGGTACGTCAGCAGTCGCAATTGCAAAGAAGTTAGCACCAGTTCCACCAAGAATCGATTGGTGATAGTTATCACTCATTGCATAGTTCTGAGCGAGAAATTTGAAGTACGGTGCATCACCAGTATTCATATTAAAGAAGCCCATCAGCTCACCACCTTGCGATGGATTCGCTGGCGTAATGCCAGTAGTATCACCGCCCTGTCCAACTGAATTGGAAATCCAGGTAAACATATCCAATTTAGCGTTGTCACCACCTGTTTGTTGCCACATTTGGAAGAAACGATGCACCGGATCGCCCGTCGTCGTTCCAATAGGATTAGCCATAGTCACACCGTAAGGAACGTATTTGGTGATTTGAAATGGTCCATTCGGTAAATTAGCCGGGAAATTTGGATCTGGCGTACCACCCTGTGTCACTAAACCAGTTTTAGTTGGAACCAACTCACCAATTTGCAAAGGCTGTGGCAAGTTTGTGTACGCTGTCGTACGGGTCGGCGTGATGCTATAAGTGCTGAGATTCGCTGCCTGATTTTGCATAGCCAAAGCAAAATTAGGCCCTGGCGTGCCGTCAGCATTGATGATGCCTTGGGACAGTAAGTTTTTCACTGTCTGGCCTTGTGGTGCAGAGTAAGCGCCGAAGACCCCGTCAAATGTCTGGTTTTCACCGATGACGACGATCACGTTGGTGATAGGCGTTGTCGTCGCACCGTTTGCCAATGCAACCACGGAACTCACTGCAGTTGCCGGAACACTTGCAGACATCGTACCTGTCGCTGGAACATTCAATACCGTATTGTTCGCATCAGTACCTACGCTGATTTGACCATTATGAACGTTGAAGCTAGTCACGTTAAACAAATTGTCCAGGGGATCACCACTACCCGCTTTGTAAGCAGTAGAACCGATAGGATCTGTTGTCTCGGAAGCAGGAATATTTAATGCGGTATAAACCGGTTGCAACAAGGTACTCAACGCTTGTTCAGCGGCAGTAATCTGCGCTGCAGAAATAGTCGCGACTGTGGAACCTGCAATGGTGCTGCTTGTTGGAACCTTACCCAAAACACGTTGAGAAATCAACGAAGTTAAAGGATTCAAGTTAGCCTGCACTGCAACCGTCTGACCAGCTGCTACTGTTGGGCTAATTGCTGCCGATAAAACGACTGGTGTACCGTCAGCGTCGTTATAAGGTGTGGTTAACAAATAAGGCGCAGTGCCAGATAAATTGAACGTGTAGCGACCACTTGCATCTGTTGCCGTCGATGTCGTGATTGCTCCGGTTGCATCAGTTGCACTGACAACGACACCGACTAATGGTACGCCAGCCGAAGCAACACCACTCACAGTAACTACTGTTGGTGATACGGCGGCAGGCGACGAGCTTTTGCTACAACCGGTGGCTATCGCCAGGATAGAGCAAGCTAGTGCAATCGAGCGAAGTCTCATGATCGTACATCTCCAGAAATGAAAATTGGTTATATAAAAAACATGATATTGACATCCATGTTTTATGGTAAAGGCTATGCAGTCTCGCAGCACTTTATGACTGCGGCATGAAAAACTTAAAAAACGTTACACATTAGAAAATACGCTCTAATAGGATGTCGTTTTCTTACGAATCACGTGATGACGGCTTTTTTATTCGTATGCAAACCATAAAAAAACAATCCGATTCCGAACATAGAGCAGGCTTGGGTTTACAATGGCGCGGTGGCGACCTTTTCTACTAAGGTCGTCCGAGATCAAGCCCTCTTTTCTTCGCCATCAATGCCAACGACTATCCAACCGTTTCACACGAAGAACCGCCATCAAGGTCAATATGACTTTGCCAAACTAACGCAAGCTATGCCGGCATTGCAGGGTTTCATCACAAGCAACCAGCATGGTGGTACCAGTATTGATTTTTCAGATCCCTTGGCGGTAAAAACCCTGAACGCAGCGATCTTAAAAAGTGACTATGGAATCGTCGAATGGGATATTCCTGACGGTCAACTCTGTCCGCCAATACCCGGTCGTGCTGACTATATTCATCACCTCGCCGATCTCCTCACTTACAGCAACAATGGCAAATATCCAAAAAAGAAGCGTCTGGATGTGCTGGATATAGGCACCGGCGCCAGCGGCATCTACCCCTTGCTTGGGGTAACAGAATACGCTTGGCACTTCGTCGCCACAGACATTAATCAAGACTCACTCGACAACGTGCAGCAGATACTCAATGCCAATCAGACCGTGGGTGAGAGGATTGCACTACGCTTGCAAAGCAATTCCAATGCAATTTTTAAGCATATCGTCACTAAAGATGACTGGTTTGACCTGACCATGTGCAATCCACCTTTTCATACCTCATTGGCAGAAGCACAAGCTGGTACACAAAGAAAATGGAATAATCTGGGCAACGTATCAGCCTCAGATGATGCAGCACCCTTGCTCAATTTCGGTGGTCAGGGAGCTGAACTGTGGTGTCCTGGTGGTGAACTGGCATTTATTGAACGCATGATAAAAGAGAGTGCAAACATCAGGAGTCAATGTTTTTGGTTCACCTGCCTGGTATCAAAATCGGCACATTTAGCACCATTGAAAGCGGCGCTAAAACACGCCCGGGTACAAGAATTACGTGAAATCAATATGGCACAGGGAAATAAACAAAGCCGCTTTCTCGCCTGGACATTTTTAAATCCCACGCAACAAGCCGGCTGGAAAAAATTACGCTGGTAAGCCTACATTGTCTGTGTACATATCACGTCTTTGTTGGCATTGGTGGCCGTGTCACTCGCCTGACATAGTTTTCAGGCACATTCATTGTGCTGAAAATGGAATTGAATCCGGGTTGTTATTCAGGTCGTAATTCAGGTCGTAATTCAGCTCGTATTTCAGGTTGTAAACCGAGTTACTTTCAGGAAATTTTGCCTGAATATGTTTGATTGACGTCAAGAATGTATAAAAAAATTCTTCACCGAAAATATATTTAAGGACAAACTCAGGCAGATCTGTAAAATTCGGGGCAGAACTAAAATTAGAGAAAACAGTCTAACTCTGATTATTTTTCTGCCTTTGTCGCCTAGCTGTACGCAATATCAAGAATATTAAAATATTTGCAATTTTTTAAGGCGATATTTTCGGCATTTTCAGACGGCGATCAGGTTAATTTTCGCTTTTAAAATATTCACAGGACATGCCTCGCCTGGCTTACAATCTGGGTCGCCCTCATTCTGAATGTGGGCTTCACCCATCAATGAAGCGCTGGAATTGGGTGTGACCTTTAGGCTCAATGTGTCAAGGATAGCAATGAAACGAGTAGATGATTTCCGCCTGAAGTTAGGCAAAGATGAACTGGTTCCTATCATGATTGGTGGGATGGGCGTTGATATTTCCACGGCAGAATTGGCCTTGGTTGCTGCTCGCCTCGGTGGTATAGGTCACATTTCTGATGCAATGGTGCATGATGTCTCGGATCGTCGTTTTGACACGAGTTACATCAAAGAAAAAACCAAATTCTACAAATACAATATTAACAATACTGACAAGACTGATATCAAATTCAATCTTGAGCACTTAGCAGAAGCCACGCGTATGCACGTCGGCAAGACCATGGAAGCCAAACAAGGCTCAGGCATGATCTTTGTCAACTGCATGGAAAAGCTGACCATGAATGGGCCGCGCGAGACCTTAAAGGTACGTCTCGAAGCTGCACTCGACGCAGGTATTGATGGTATTACCTTAAGTGCCGGCTTGCATCTGAGCTCGTTTGGCCTGATGGCAGATCATCCACGTTTTCGGGTCGCCAAACTGGGCATCATCGTATCTTCGGTACGCGCTTTGCAATTGTTCTTACGTAAAAATGCCAAACTAAATCGATTGCCTGATTATGTGATCGTTGAAGGTCCATTGGCAGGTGGTCACTTAGGTTTTGGTGATGATTGGGCAACCCACGATCTGCAAACCATCATTACTGAAATCGTGGCTTATTTGAAAGCTGAAAATCTGGATATCCCATTGATTGCCGCCGGTGGTATTTTCACTGGCAGCGACGCGGTTTCTTTCCTGGAAAATGGTGCATCTGGTGTTCAAGTGGCGACACGCTTTACCGTGACCAATGAATGCGGCTTGCCAGAGGACGTAAAACAAGAATACTTTAAAGCCAGTGAAGCCGATATTGAGGTCAATCATATCTCGCCAACTGGTTACCCTATGCGTATGCTGAAAAACACACCCGCGATTGGTGATGGCATACGCCCGGGTTGCGAATCCTATGGCTACTTGCTCGACGGCAATGGCAACTGCGCATACATCACCTCGTATAACCGCGAAGTGGCTGCGCATCCAGATGCTAAAAAAGTCGTCGTCATGGACAAAACTTGCCTGTGCACTCACATGCGCAACTTCAATTGCTGGACTTGCGGGCAAACCACGTATCGCCTCAAAGATACAACCCATAAATTAGCAGACGGTCGTTACCAGTTATTGAGTGCAGAGCACGTATTCCGTGATTATCAATTCAGCACCAATAATCAGATCGCTTTGCCTGAATAGATTTGTAATGCATTAAAAAAGCGGCGCTCAGATAACTCTGAACGCCGCTTTTTTTAATTGTTCAACCGGTATATATATCAATCCAATCAATCGGTGTACCAATATCCTTGCTGCACCCATTCCGTCAGGGCCTTAATAAATTTTGGATTTTCTAATCCATCCGCCAGCATACCTGCATCTACTTCATCGTTATTACACAGTGCAATCACCGCAGCACGCGTTTGTGCGCCAAACTCGTAACGCTGACCATCGACATAGCAAACACCTTGTCCTATGTTATGGTCGAGATAAAGGCAACGTAAACCACCAGTACGTCGCAGGCCTTCATTTTGTAGCAGATCGAGTAACTCCTCTTCAGTGATCTCGTCCTCCAAAGCCTGTAAATCCAGCTCACATTTCGTTTTAGATAAAAAACTACCGACAAAATCCGTCATGATAGCCTCATCATTCAGAATCGCTTGCATCTGTGCCTTAATCGAAGACAGATCACTGCTGTTGATATGACCTTGTTCTGTATGTACTGGGCGTTCAGGATCACTGATCAAAGCTGACCCTAACTCATTGTCAATCAAATGATCAGCCAGGCCACTTAACATATCACGTGCCGATTTACTGCGAAAACCGACAGAAAAGCTCATGGAATTTTCCAGGCAGACGCCTTCATGAGGAAAGCCCGGGGGTATATATAAAATATCACCCGCGGTCAACTCCGCATCAATGATGGCTTCAAATGCTTCGGTATGTAAAAGCGCGGGATGCGCAGCAAATTGACGATGATTCCCACGGTCACCAACGCGCCAATGGCGACGTCCTGATCCCTGGCAAATGAACACGTCGTATAAGTCAATGTGAGGACCAACGCCGCCGCCAGCCGCGGCATAGCTGATCATCACATCATCCAGACGCCATTTGGGGATGAACGAAAAAGCCTGCACCAGATCAGCTACATCCGGCGACCAATGATCAACGGCTTGCACGACCAGCGTCCAGTCTTTTTTCCCAAACCGGCCATAGCTTTCAAACGGCCCTGATTCGGCTTGCCACTCACCGTCTTTTTTGTAAATCACACGCGATTCGATCTGTGGCTCACACGCCAAACCCGCCAACTCGTCGGGGCGTATCAGATCATAAAAACCGGGAAAGCCCTGGCGTATCAACACTGGTTTTTTCTGCCAATAATTAGCCAGAAATTCTTGTATGGAAAATTCACTGAGCTGGAGTGTCAACATGGCGCGATATAAAAATGTGCAAAGTGTACTTGTAGCACGATGGCGTGCTTAGACGTTTCGCACAGATCAAACTTTGTCTAAAAAAAACGGCAAAGCTTGAACTTTTAATGCAATTTACCAACGGGAAAAATGATCTTCCGTCACGCCAACCAGGTTATTGATCGCGCTTGGTTCTGCACCTGGATGTGCTTTGACCCATCCGCTAAACGTACCTACAGGTTGAACGTAACGGCTGGCGGCAATCAGTAGATTTTTATCTTCGCGTCGACATCCTTCAGGCTGAAAAACGACATCCAACAAACCATCATCGGTGGTGATATGCCAGCTTGCCAGCGGATTGGCAGGGTCAAAGTCAAACCGTGCCGTGCTCAAAGAAATCAGCTTTCCATCTAACCACAGGGCATTTTCATTGTTACCAAAATATCCAGACTGTAAATTGAAACCTACGTCCAGGCCATGCGCCGATGCCCAACGCCAATCCGTTTCTCGTGCCAGAAAGCCATTGCTGTGATCAGTACTGGCGACACCACCGTCTAATGAATAACGACGGCCTGCAACCTGCACCTCCCCTGTCATTGGCATTCCTGCAGACTTAACTGTGGCGTGCACAGTGCCGCCAACCACTGTACCAATCGCAGTCAGAGCAGGTGCTGCCTGCTGTTCGTGCAACTGTGCATGAATAGAAAAATCACCACAGACCAAGTTCAATCGTGCTGAGTCGCTAGCGCTTGCCCCCGTAAAATCGATACGGTTTCGTAAAAAATGAAAATGACTGGCGGCACCCAGCATGGGTCGGGAATTGATGCTGGCAGTCAGCCCCGGCAATCCATCTTGTGAAAAACTGGCAATCAGTTTTTTCTCTTTTCTGTCAAAAGCATAGGCAAAGGCCGTATTCGTCCAACCGACATCCACAATCGCAATGCCACAAAAAACGTCTGCCGTCGCCAGCGCCAGATATTGCCAATGCTTGTGATGCCCAGCACGCCACAAGGTACTTCGTTGATAGGGAGCGGCTAAACCTGACCAATCGATATCCGCTATCGCACCAGAAAATTTTCCTAAACCTACCTCGCCTTGCGTATTGAGAACGGTTTGCGGAACAGGTGCGAGAAAAAATTCGGACATAAGATATTTTTGACTAAATATGGATTATTGATTGTGCATGATTATGCTGGAGCAGTACCCCCCTATGTATTGCTAAATCGCGCCAAAGACCGCGCCATCACAATGACAAGCAGGCAATGTTAGTGCCTTGATAGCGCCAGAACCGCGTTCAGCCTATACAATGGCGGGAAATATTTTGAATGAGTACCACCTTGACCCTACTTGCACGCCCGCTGGCCTTCGTCGACCTGGAAACCACAGGCACCATCGCAACCCGAGACCGTATTACTGAAATCGCTATCCTTACTTTTGATGGCGAGAAGGTAGAACGCTGGAGCCAGTTGCTGAATCCAGAAACACCAATACCGCCGTTTGTCGAACAATTGACTGGCATCAGCGATGCGATGGTGGCGGATCAGCCGAAGTTCGCCGATGTAATAGACGACGTTCTACGGCGTCTGAACGGACATATTTTTGTCGCACACAATGCCCGTTTTGATTACGGTTTTCTAAAAAATGAATGCAAGCGTCTCGATCAGTCATATCGTTCCACAGTGTTGTGTACTTTAAAGCTCTCACGTAAATTATTTCCCCAATTTGCCAAGCACAATCTCGATAGCATCATGGAACGCCATCAAATCGTTGCCGAAGGCGAACGTCACCGTGCGATGTGCGACGCCGATGCAATTTTTCAATTCTGGTGTGCTTTAGCGTCGAGCTTACCAGAAGGTGAATTGGAGGCGGTCGTCAAAGAATTGACCACGCGTTCAAGTTTGCCGCCGCATTTGGATGCCGATATTGTTGACCAATTGCCGAAGGGTTATGGTGTCTATCTGTTTTATGCAGAGAACCGACTGCCACTGTACATAGGCAAAAGCAATACCTTGCGCCAACGTGTGTTATCCCATTTTTCTTCCGACCATGCGATTGCGAAAGAGATGAATATTTCTTTGCAAGTACGTGATATTGAATGGATAGAATGTGAAGGTGAGGTCGACGCTTTGATTACAGAAGCGCGTTTGATTAAAGAAAAACAACCTACACTCAATCGCCAGCTACGCCGGAATTCCGAATTCTGCTCGTGGCGCTTAATTGATATGGGTTCTGGTTTATTACAACCACAACTCGCATATGGACGCGATCTGGATCTTGGGCGACAAGAGCAGTTATACGGTCTGTTCAAAAGTGGTGCCAGCGCACGGGAATTTTTGATGCAAGCTGTAAAACAGTTTCAGCTCTGTGCCGCCACACTGGGACTAGAAAAAGGCGGCGCTGGAAAACCTTGTTTTGCGCGTCAGTTAAAACAATGCAAAGGTGCATGTGTTGGTCTGGAATCTCCGCTGCAACACAATTTGCGCCTGGTTGAAGCCTTAAGCGAAATGAAATTAAAAGCCTGGCCATTCAATGGCCCCGCCATGTTTAAAGAGGGCAACATCCATCACGTGATCGAAGCCTGGTGCTATCTCGGACGGGCTAAAGATGAAGCCGAAATTCAAACCTTACTGGCATCAGGAAAACCACGGTTTGATCGCGATACTTACCGAATACTGGTCAAATATCTGAACCGTATGACGCCGGTAAATATCGCTTAATATCGCTTAATTTCGCGGGAAGTAAGTTAACGTAATGCTGCCGCAGTAGAATTCAGATTGCCGTCTGAAGGTAAAGCTGGAACATCAATTAACTTCATTAACAGCGGGTAAACATCGACATTATCAAATGCGGGCAAGATCATATTTTGCTTAAATGCAGGACCAGAAGCGATGAACAGGGCGCCCATTTCTTTGCTCATATTATCGTAGCCGTGGGCACCGCCATTGGCATGAATTCGTGGGTCTTCAGCCGCAAATATTAACCAACCTACATCCGCTAAACAGATTATTGCCGGAACACGAGAGTTTTTCCCATACTGCAATCGTGCCGGAATATCTGACTTATTCCAACATTCCATGTGTTCATGTTTTTTGACCAACGCCTGTGAAACTGTTGCTTCTTGTCCGGGGAGCGGTTCAATACCAGCATAAGTGCCCGCCGTCACCAATTTGAAGCGATTGCTTGCTACTGATTTATCGAGATAGATCACGCGCTTCTCGTTCGTTGATGCCATTCCGTGGTCGGAAACGATCACGATATTGGCATCAATGTGGCGCGTAGCAAGCCCAGTTATCAAACGAGTTACAGCACGATCAACCTTAGCTACCGCATCAGTCACTTGCTGCGTGTCGGGTCCAAATTCATGTCCGGCATGATCCACGTCATCAAAATACAAAGTAAAGAATCCTGCTCTTTGCCCAGCCGGTTTGTCCATCCAGCCTAACAACACATCGACACGACTGTCGGGCGGAAGTTTGCCATCAAATACCTGCCACTGCGTTGGACGCACTCCGTGGATGTCAGCTTCCGATCCCGGCCAGAACATGGTGGCTGCATGCACCCCATGTTTCTCTGCTGTCACCCAAATTGGTTCTGCCTGATCCCACCAGCGACGATCAACCACTGCTGCATGATTACTAAGCGTGAAATGTTGATCTGGTATCTGTACGTCGTCCATACTATTACCAACGATACCGTGATGATCAGGGCGCAAGCCTGTTACTAGTGTGTAGTGATTTGGAAATGTAATCGATGGAAATGAAGGATGCATTGCTTCGGCTAACACCCCTTTATTCGCCAGTCCATTGAGAGTTGGCGTTACCCCGCGTTGTAAATATTCTGGTTTAAAACCATCTATTGAGATCAAAATAAGCGGAGGTCGTACGACTTGCGCAGTTGCGACTGCTTTTGTGGTATCGCTTGCACTGGGAGTGGAAATAGCAGGAGCGGCAAGCTTAAGAGGCTGATTGCAAGCCGATAAAAGCCACACTACAGAAACACAAGCCAGACGCTTCATGTTCCGTTGGATAAACATAGTAATCACATCACACCTTTATAAAGAACTGCGTTTCAAAAAATTACCTGGCATTTTTCGTCCGCCAGAACAATGGTTCCTGCAGATGAAAACCCACCTAAAAAAACACAAACCCGAAAACCGGCTGGCGGTCAGAAAGCATGATTAAACGTCTGGCGCAAATAGGCCAGAAAAGTCTCATCGGTACACAAAGTTTTACCTGCAGAATCAGACAACTTAGCAACGGACTGACCATTGCAGGACATCAATTTCATGACAATATTGAGTGGCGTAATTCCTGTGTCATTCGTTAAATTGGTGCCGATGCCAAATGCAGGCATGGTGCGATCAGCAAAGTGGCGGTAGAGGGAAAATGCCGTATCCAAATCCAGACCATCTGAAAACACCAACCGTTTGGTATGCGCATCGATACGCATTTTTGCGTAATGCGCCAGCGCCTTTTCACCCCAGACTACGGGGTCGCCAGAATCGTGGCGCAGACCATCAAATAGTTTAGCAAAATACAAATCAAAATCAGCCAGAAAAGCGTCCATGCCAACAACATCTGTCAATGCGATACCCAGGTCGCCGCGGTATTCTTGCACCCAATCTTCTAACGCGGCTTTTTGGAAATCGCGCAAACGTACCCCAAACGCCTGATACGATTGCAGGTATTCATGTGCCATGGTGCCAATAGGAATGAGCTTAAATTTTTTGGCAAGGTAGACGTTGGAAGTACCTTTAAAAAAATGCGGCACTTCACGTGCGAGCGTTTGCACGACTTCATCTTGCCAATTACCAGAAAAACGACGGCGTAAGCCAAAATCAGAAAATTCAAATGGATGCGCACGGGGTGCTTCTTTTGCAAACGCACGTAAATTGTTGATCTTGTTTCCCAACCGCAGACGTGCTACTTCCATTGTTTCTGAGGTTTGCAGACGACGGAAATACAATTCGTTAACGATATGAAGTACAAAGATCTCAAAGCCCATCACATGAACTTGCGGGCCGGTCGCAACAATTTCTAAATCATTGCCATTTGTAGTGACTTTAATGAATTTTCTTTGGAAGTAAAACACTGTCAGAAAGTCAGTGAAATCACTTTTGATAAAGCGTAAGGAGCGCAGATAATCAAGTTCGTCTTCAGTAAAGCGTAAAGAACAGAGATGGTCAATTTCCCGCTCAACGTCCGCCTGCAACTCTGCCAGCGGATACGCAGGCTCATTGCGACATACAAATGCGTATTCGGTATGCGCATCAGGATGTTTGTGAAGCAAAGCCTGCCACATCGTAAATTTGTAGAGATCAGTTTCTAGCAGGCTGCGGACAACAGGTTTCATGATTTTTTCTTCGTAACATGACAAACGTCAAATGAGCCTGATGACACACCAGACGCTAATACATTTTTGCGGGTCAATCACGATCAGATGCAGATTTTTTTCATGAAGGTGATCCTCGCCGTTTAAATGAACATATTCATTCTAGTGAATATTGCTTACCAAAAGTCTATCAATACTTTCGTCAATATCGCGCCAACATCAATTTTTCTAATCGGGCTTCACAACGACAATAGGTCATACAACCTTGGCGTTGATGATCACTATTCATAAAATTTCAGGCAAATTTTGCACAAACTCTGAAAGAAAGTCCCGTAGCCTTATTACTACGGAACTTTAAATAGGGTAAAAATAAGAGTTCAAGCGGTTGTTAAAAGCGTTAGCTTGCACTACTCATTCCTCCACTCTGTGCAATACAGCCCAACGCGCCGCACTGACTCCTTTTTCTAAACTGATACGACTGACGATTTGTTCCAGCTGTAACAGATTATTTGGAGAAGCAATCAAATCTGCGCGTACCTCCAGTTGACCCGCTAAGGGAATGTCTTCACTATGCAAAGATTGAATAACCAGCTGTGGCATGCCGTTAAGCATATGCAACATCAAAGTGCGCACATGGACTTCATCGTCGGCCTGACAAACTATCGACAGCCGATACATTTGTTCAACCTCCGTCGCGCTTTCCATACTTTGCTTATTGATCAGCTGACCGACGCTACGTAACACCAGGTTAGCACCAAGAATCACGATCGCACCAATAGTCGCTTCCAGCATGTGTCCCAAGCCCGCCAACACGCCGATGGCAGCCGAACACCATAAAGTAGCAGCGGTATTAAGCCCACGTACATTCAGGCCTTCACGCATAATGACACCAGCGCCTAAAAAGCCGATGCCAGAAACAACTTGCGCCGCTATCCTGGCCTGGCCTTCAATCGTGCCTGTGATCACACCGACGCCAACAAATAGGCACGCGCCCGCTGCCACCAGCGCATTGGTGCGCAGACCTGCCATACGTTGACGCATTTGGCGCTCGGCACCGATGAGTGAACCTAAAGTCAGCGCCAGCAATAACCTGACGGTAAAAATATCCCATTCCATCATTAACATTCTCCAAATAAATTCGCCCTCAAGGAGCTCTGATTGGCATCTGAGCAAGCAATCACGATGACTTACGCAGAAAATAAAATGAATGGGCAATACGGAAAAAAATTTACCTGGATACGAGAGCTCACATTTATCGCGAGCCACAGCAGGAAAAATCTACATGAAGCAAGCAGAAAAGATAGACGTATCATCCCATTCATCGTATCGAAAAATACAACTACTACAGTCCACGATGGGAATCCTTTAGAACAATAACGGGTGAATTGTAAGTGTCATGTTTCCAGAGTGTCAACACAAAGAAGACGTCCGGGCGAGTTTCTCGAATCAAGCTGAAATGCTAAACATCGACACACTATGTTGAAATAAGTATAGAAATTTATACTTATTTTTACTTAATTTTAAGGCAATTCTAATCTTTATAACAAAATTTTATGTCTTTGCCATGACATAGGCCTAGTAGATTTATTCAAATTCACGAGTGTTGTATTACGTTTTCCATTCACAAGTTTGTCATATTCGGTAGATAGACTTCGCCGCGTTGATCTCCGAGCTTGAATTTGTATCGCAGTAATGCAAAAACACACCTCAATATGCCTTCGTCAACGATATAAAAAAAGACGATGCGCCGTTTAGACAACACCTGAAAAATTTTAAATCCAACGATCTGAAGGGAACTTCCTGTGGCAAATCATTTCCGACGCACCCCGATTTATCTCGTTTTGATGCAAGCATTTGCAGCTCCTGCTTTTGCAGAGGCAGTTGCAACACCTGACCCGACTCCAGTTGCGACCGCATCTGCTGCAACAACAGTGACTATCGTCGGCGAAGGAAAAACTCGCCAGGTTCAAGATATCACCAAAGAAGATTTGATGAAAGTCGTTCCTGGTACCAGCCCATTGAAAACCTTGGATAAATTGCCTGGCGTATCATTCCAATCGGCTGATCCGTTCGGAGCTTACGAATGGTCTACTCGTTTCAGCGCACGTGGTTTCAACCAGAATCACTTGGGATTTACCTTGGATAATGTGCCGCTTGGCGATATGAGCTACGGCAACAATAATGGCTTACATATCAGCCGTGCGATTTCGTCCGAGAATATCGGTCATGTCGTTTTGTCCCAAGGCGCGGGTGATGTAGGTACTGCATCCACCAGCAATCTGGGTGGTACGGTACAGTTTTATTCATCCGCACCAACTGAAGAATTTGGATTAACCGGCGGACAAACTTTCGGAAGCAATAGCACATCTCGCACTTTTGCTCGCATTGATACAGGTTTGCTGTCTACCGGCACTAAGGCATATTTAAGCGTTACACGCCAACGTACAGACAAATGGAAAGGAAGCGGATCTCAGAACCAGGATCAGTTCAATTCTAAGCTGGTACAACAATTCGGTACCAACAACAAGCTGTCGGCCTTCTTCAACTATTCTGATCGCAAAGAAGTTGATTACCAGGACATGTCCCTGGAAATGATCAACCGTCTTGGTTACAACTGGGACAACTACGCACCTGACTGGCAACGTGCAGTAAATGCCGCAAATAAAGTGTATACAGGTGGCGTAAATAGTCTGGATGACGCTTACTATCAAGGTAGTGGCTTACGTAAAGATAGTCTGATCGGTGCAACCTTAGACAGTTACTTGTCTGACGCAATGACGTTAAAGACAACGGCTTATCACCACAGCAATCAAGGTCAAGGTCACTGGTACACACCATACCAGGCATCGACAAATGGATTACCTCTTTCTATCCGTACGACAGAATATTCCATCAGCCGTAATGGCCTGTTGTCCGATCTGACGTGGGAACTCGGTCAACATACAGTCAATGCCGGTTTCTGGGTTGAAAGTAGCTTGCACACAGATTCACGCAACTACTACGATGCAACGGGTCCACAAGATACCAACTACTATCTGAGCAACCCAACGAGCACCGTATTTAAGCAAAACTTCACAACAAATACAACACAGTTCTACGCTCAAGACACCATGAGCTTCATGGACAACAAGTTCAAACTGAACTATGGCTTCAAATCGCCGTCCGTGAAAGTGAATTCTGTCGTGATCACTGGCAGCCGCGCTGGTGGCGAAATCAAAGCATCCAAAACATTCCTGCCACAAGTTGGTGTGAATTATGCGATGACGAAGAATGACGAATTGTTCGCCAGCGTAACGCAAAACATGCGTGCCTTCCAACCAGGTGTGGATGGTCCATTCTCTCAGACTCAAGTTGCTTTTAACCTGGGTCAGGCAAACTTGAAACCAGAAACATCAACAACTTTTGACAGCGGCTACCGTTTCAAGAGAAATGACTTTGTTGGTTCTGTTGCTCTCTACTACACTAAATTCAGCGATCGCTTGTTGTCAGTCGCCACGTGCGCTGGTATCGTAGGTTGCCCAAGCACATTAGTGAACGTCGGTGAAGTTGAAACGAAAGGCGTTGAAGCAGCACTTTCCTGGTCTTTGGCGAAAGATTGGACATTGTTCAATTCTCTGACTTACAACGATTCCAAATACAAGTCCAACTATGTTGACAATAATGTCGTTGTGAATATCGCCGGCAAACAAGTCGTTGATGCACCAAAAACGATGTTTAAAACGGAATTGTCCTATGACACGCCAGTTTGGTTCTCTCGTGTTGGCGCGAAATTTACAGACAAACGTTTCTACACCTATACCAATGATGCCAGCGTTCCTTCCTACTGGATCGCTGATCTGACTGCGGGTTACAAACAGAAATCGTTTGCTGGTCTGAAAGATTTTTCGATTCAGTTGAATGTACAAAATCTGTTGAACAAACAGTACATCAGCACCATCGGCTCTAACGGTTTCCAGGCGACAGATCCTAACGGAACAGCACAAACAATCCTGACAGGTGCACCACGTCAATTCTTTGTATCTGTTAGCGGCAAACTGTAAGACCAGTTGATGTAATTTGAGAAATCGAGTGCCGGAGCAGAAATGTTCCGGCACTTTTTGCATAGATACCAATTAGTAGGAACTGTTTTTGCAACCGACTTACATTTGATGACGACAAATACTTGGCCTGTCATTAAAATGTCATCACAGTATGAAATCATGTTCGGTTAATTTTGCAATTTAAGTAAAGAATATAAATGAAAAAATTTCGCCGCTCCTTTATTTCAGCGTCCCTCATTTTTGCCTCATCAGGTCTCATGCAAAATACCAGTTTTGCCGCTGAAAAATTGCGTATATTGACTTGGGCAGATTATGTTTCTAAGGATGTGGCAGAACAATTTACCAAAGAAACAGGCGTCGCTGTTGAACTCACTCTGTCAAACAATGAAGAGATGATTTCAAAACTGCGTGCAACCGGTGGAGCTGGTTTTGATCTGGTACAACCTAGCCAGGATAGGATCGCGGGTCCAGCAACGGAATTTGGAATCTACAAAGCAATCGATCTGTCTAAAGTCAAAACAGCGCAATTCATGCCAGACATGTTGGAGGCAACTAAAAAAGTCACCACAGTCAATGGCAAACTTTACGGCCTGCCTTTTTTCTGGGGCACCGATGGTTTAGTACTGGCCAGCAGCAAAGTGAAAGTCGCTGACTACAGCGACTTGTGCAAACCAGAATTGCGCGGCAAAGTGGCCGTACGCTTAAAACGCCCGACCCTGATTGGCATGGCGTTCTCTATGGGTGCCGATCCGTTTAAGGCTTACAACAACCCAAAACAATACGAACAAATCATGCAACAAGCAGGCGAAAAGCTCATCGCCTGCAAGAAAAATCTAAAATATTTCTGGGAAAGCAAAGACCAATTGCTCAACGATTTGCGTACTGGCGAACTGCTGGCAGCACAAATGTGGGATAGCGGCGGCTGGAAACTGAACTCTGAAAATCCAGACCTCAAATTTATTGCGCCAAAGTCCGGAGCACTAGGTTGGGTTGATGGTTTTGCGATACCCGCACGCGGCAAAAATGATGCCGCTGCTTATGCCTGGATTAATTTTGTGACACGTCCGGACATTGCTGGACGTATGGCACAATCTGCACGTACCTTTACGGCAGTCAAAGATGCTGACAAGTTTATGGATGCTAAAATGAAGGCGCAATTCAATGAATCTTTTTCTGCCGATGCCTTAAAAAATATTAAATGGTATCCAGCAATTCCTGCTGGTCTGGAAGAATTAGACGGCAAAATCCTCGACAAAATCAAAGCTTCATGATTTGTTTTATTGCTTCAGACGATGGAGGGAGTCTGCATCTCTCTCCTGATCATCCGGATTACGCAAGTTGACGCGCCATTAGTCCTGACAGTTCTCCCGTCATCGAAGTATGTAACAATCAGGCATGAGCATTTCATGCCGGCTCGTCTTGATGGCATTCACTTTTAAATTTCACTATGCATACGTCCTCCTCAGATCTGATCGACCTGGATATTCAAGGCGTTTCTAAACGTTACCAACTCAACGGACAGACCTTTACGGCGGTTGAGTCACTGTCATTGCAAATTCCTAAGGGACAGTTTTGTTCAATTCTGGGTCCCTCTGGCTGCGGTAAAACAACGCTGTTACGCATGGTTGCTGGCTTCATCGAGCCAGATGAAGGCGAGATTCTGGTCGGCGGAAAAAGTATGCGTTCGGTTCCTCCAAATCAACGACCTGTGAATATGGTGTTTCAACATCTGGCTTTATTTCCAATGATGTCAGTGGGCGAAAACGTCGGTTACGGGCTCGCCAGACGTCAGCTTAAAAAAAGCGAGATTCAACATAAAGTGCAAGACATGCTGCGCCGTGTCGGTTTGCCAGGTATAGAAGACAAACGCATTGAGCAATTATCCGGCGGCCAAAAACAACGTGTGGCCATTGCCCGGTCGTTGGTATTGGAACCAACTTTATTGCTGTTGGACGAACCCTTGGGAGCGCTGGATCTGAAATTGCGCGAACATATGAAAGTCGAGCTCAAGCAACTGCAGGCGCAAATCGGCACCACTTTTTTATACATTACCCACGATCAGTCGGAAGCGTTGGTGATGTCGGATATGGTGGCTGTCATGAATCACGGCAAATGCGAACAAATTGGTACGCCGCAAGATTTGTACTATCGTCCGCAAACCAGCTTCGTTGCTGGCTTTGTAGGTAATGCAAACAAACTTTCAGGGCGCGCTTTACCCGGAATGACAAATTTAATTTCTGCTGAAATAGCAGACAATTTATCGCTGTACTGCGGTTCCCAGCACGCATTCCGCAATGGACAGGAATTGAGTTTATACATACGTCCGGAAAGCATCGCCATCAGTCAGCATGCCTTGCCAAGTGAAGCCTATGCAAATCATTTGCGCGGCCATGTAAATAGCATTTTATTTGATGGTGCCAATTCGTCCGTCTTGGTTAATTTGGACAATAGTGCACTTTCATTACAAGTATCCTTGCCGCAAAATGGTCAACTCAAAGACCTGCAAGCGGGTGATGCTGTGCATCTGGCGATCAGCGCCGAACACGTGCAAGCTTTTTCTGCCTGAGTATCAATATGATTACCAAGCAAAAATCGCTATTACTCTGGTTGCTGCTCGCACCTGCGCTGATCTGGCTAAGTTTATTGATACTCTTGCCGCATCTGGAAATGTTGATCCTCTCTTTGCGCACGCGCGTCGCACCACAAGAGTACGCATTCAGCCTCAAGCAATATGCGACATTTTTCGATGAGCCTTTGTATTGGCATACGTTTTTACGCACCGCCATTTTGTCGCTGTCAGCAACCGCCATTTCTTTAGTGTTGGCGTTTCCTGTCGCCTGGTATATCGCCAAAATCGCTGGAGGCAAATCCAAGCCATTATTGCTGGCGATGGTGTTGCTGCCGTTTTGGGTCAGCGAAATGGTGCGGACATTAGGTTGGATGATTTTATTGCGCGGCAATGGCGTGGTACCGCAATTATTATTTCATCTGGGACTCACGTCCGAACCGATAGAGTTGTTGTATAACGACGCCGCAATTTTATTAGGCCTGGTGTATTCCTCACTGCTATTTATGCTGATTCCTTTGATCAATGCTTTGGAAACGCTGGACGACAGTTTGATTGAAGCGGCTTACGATTTAGGTGGTCGTCCATCCAATATGGTGCGTCAGATCATCATTCCTCATGCAGCACCAGGGATCGCGGCGGGCACCATTATGGTGTTCATGTTAACCCTCGGTAATTACCTGACGCCAGTATTATTGGGTGGCAAAAATTCTATGTGGTTTACCGAACAAATTTATACCCAATTTATAACCCGTTTTAATTGGGAACAAGGCGCTGCTTTTGCTTTCTTATTGCTAGGTTTATCGACATTCCTGGTGTGGTGCGGTTTGAAATTGAGCCGTCAATCTTTTACTCATGTTATGAGACGCACATGATACCGACCATACACCAATCGGTTACGATCAAAACGTTACGGCTAACCTATGTTGCCGCCTTTTTTCTATTTTTATTCATCCCCTTAATTGTCGTTGTTGCTTTTGCGTTTAACGATGCCGCGTATCCTATGCCGCCTTGGCATGGCTTTACGCTGGACTGGTTTTTTGCTGATGGCACTAATGACAGAACTGGTTTGTTTTTTGATCAGGATATTCTGACCAGCCTTGGATATAGCTTGCGAGTAGCGGTCTGTGTCAGCGCTATCAGTGTATTTCTCGGGACCTGCAATGCCTTTTTATTGGAGCGTTTTAAGTTTAAGGGTCAGCAAGTTCTCTCAGTCATGATGCTATTACCTTTGGTGATCCCGGGTGTGATTTTGGGGATTTCAATTCTGGCCTTAATGAGTCACATCGCGCAGTTTGTCGAAGACATGACAGGCATGGAGTTGGATTTTTTACGTCCCGGTCTGGTTTTAGTGACGATAGGGCAAATTTCTTATATTGCCTCGATTACCACCTTAACGATTAGTGCGCGTCTGAAACGTTTTGACGTCAGCCTGGAGGAGGCTGCGCTCAATCTCGGTGCTAGCCGCTGGGCAATATTTGTCACCATCATTTTGCCGTATTTACGTCCCGCGCTGGTCGGGGCAGGGATGATTGCGTTTTTGTTGTCGTTTGAAAACTTTAATACCACCTATATGCTGACCGGAAGTGATGCACCTTTAACGGTGATGATTTATGGCCGTATGAAAGATGGCGCAACACCGGTTGTAAATGCCATCAGTCTGATGCTCATGCTTGTTTCTGCAGCGTTGGTATTGGTGATGAATTTCCGCAAAACAAAAAGCGATAATTCAATCAAATAACTTAAGCAACATTGTTCTGACAAGACAGGGAGACGAAAACAATGCGAAGAGTTATGGCAAGGAGACTTAATACCGCTGGGGTGGTCTTGCGCAAGTTACGACCAATTTTAATTTTGCATTTTGATTAATAATAAAGTAATATTTATTCATTACCCAACTTTGTTAAACAACGTAAGTTGCTTGAAAGAACGGGCAGAATAAAAAGCTTTTAAAAAATGTCCGTTCCACACCATCTTTTGTATCCACGATACGGACGGGCACATGAATGCGAGAGACAAAAGCATACCTAAGGACGACTCAGGTATCTACGCGAGTGCCTGGCACCATTCATCCTTTCCTCTGATTGCCATCAATCGTAACACTGGTATCGTCCTTGACGTCAATCATGCCGTTGAGGAAATGACTGGTTACTCATCTGCGGAGTTGATCGGAAAACCTTATCTTTCACTGCATTTCCCCGAAGAACGATCTGTTATAGCAAATGCGATTGAGCAATTTTCTGGCTCTTCAGTGTTAAAGCATGTGCATATACAGCACAAAGAGCTTCATGCGATTCCAATAGAAATCTCGTTCGCCTGTAGCCTGAACATACGAAACGTGATGATCCTGATTATCAGCTTTCGCGACTTGAAATTTGTGTCACAGTCCGAGTTTGAGCTTCAGGTTAAAAAATGGGAATTAGCTGCCTATGCCAGTGCCGTCATGGCATTGTCCAAAGCAAAATCACGCGAAGATCTGATGCAAGCGGTGTGCGAAGCGCTCACTCATGAGCACCGTTACATACTCGCATGGGTCGGGATTGCGGACAATACCTACGAGAAGGACGTACGTATTGTCGCGGCGTCAGGCCGCAATATAGCGTACATAGACGATTTGAAAATCAGTTGGTCAGAAAACTCGTCTTTTGGACGAGGCCCGACTGGTACCGCGATTCGTACGGGTACAATTCAAGTTCTCAACGATGTTGAGGAGCATCCAAATTTCAAACCATGGGGTGAAAAAGCCCGTCTCGCTGGCATACGTTCCTGTGCAACGATTCCTTTTGTTTTTGAGCAAAATCGGCACGGCGCCTTAATGGTTTATTCGTCAGATGCCAGCACATTCGGGCCTGCGCAGATTGAACTATTTGAAAGACTTGCCGATGAAATTGCCCATGGTTTGAATTTTTTCTCTCATTTTGATCTGATCGAAGATGAGCGCAGGAAGTGCAAGGCCGCCGAGCTTAATTTGTCAAACGCTTTACTGGAAACCATCAAAGCAATGGCAAAAACGATGGAGAATCGCGATCCTTACACTGCCGGGCATCAGGACAGAGTAGCGATTATTGCGTGCGCAATCGGACAGCAGCTTGGTTTATCAGAAGCACAATTAAAGTCTATTGAAATGGCTGCCTTGGTACACGATATTGGCAAAATTGCGGTACCGATTGAGATCTTGACCAAGCCAAAAAGCCTGAGTACCGCTGAATTTTGCCTGATCAAAGAGCATCCGCTAACCGGATACAACATACTCAAAGATGTGCCATTTCCATGGCCCGTGGCTGAAATTGTGTATCAACACCATGAAAAAATCGACGGTTCCGGCTACCCTCGTGGATTACGTGGTGATCAAATTTTATTGGAAGCACGGGTGTTAGCAGTCGCAGACATCGTCGAGGCGATGGCGTCCTACAGACCTTATCGTCCGGCACTGGGAATCGACATTGCATTAAATGAAATTCAAAGGCAATCAGGCGAAAAACTTGATACAGAAATTGTCGCAGCATGTGTGAATATGTTTAAACAAGGCTATTTTTCGCTCCCGATACCACTACGACAGCCAGACTGATTAGATGTATCGAATGCATCATCATTGGAAACGATCAAATAAAACCGGGAGAAAATGACATTTTTTAAAACTGTTCATTCCTCAATGAAACATTTTCTTTAGAAACCAACGATTCATTCATGCATAAATTCTCAACTTGACCTACACTGATTACTGACATTTCATATTTTTAATCGTTACCCATCATCTCAGAAATTGCGTTTGTGAGTGACTTTGATTGATAATGGAAATAAGAAATTAATTTCTTTTAGTATATTTGGGAGCTAAAAATGAGTATCAGCTCAATTAATTCAAACAGCTTTAGTAGCGAAGCCGTGACAAGCAAACCTGATCCTGCACAAGTTAAAAAAGCCGTGCAGCAAAATCAGGATGTTAAAAGTAAGCAGGATTCAACACAGCAAATTCCTGTGCCACAAGCGCAGACAACACAATCAGCACCGCCTGTGCCGTCCATTAACACGAGTGGCCAAACTGTTGGACAAGTAGTCAACGTTCAAGCCTGACTAACAAGTGTGTGTGGGTGACTGGCGATGAGGCAACGAAATAATAATTTCGTTGCTTATTCTTCATCGCAATCAATAGTTTCCACAAATTGTGGAACGCGTTTTTTTCTGCGATGTGCATATTCAGAGCAACGTTGGATCCGCTATACCTAAGGTTAACATCATTTCATATTTTTCATATGTTCACTTGATCCATCGCGTTGAGCTGCCATCTGACGCAAATAAACCAGCAAATCGTCCAATTCATTATCAGAAACAATGTCGGCTTTAAAACCCGGCATCAAAGACTGACTCCAGCGACGTACTGAGCCAGGATCACGAATCAAGTGCCGCAATGCGGCTTCTTGAAAATACTCGCTGGGATTCATAGGCACATTCAAATCTGGTCCTATTTTTGCATCACCGCCTTCATTTAATGAATGGCAAGTCGCACAATTCTTGGTGAATACCTGCAAACCCCGCAAAGCAGTCTGCTGTAATTCTCCCTCTGCATGCGGTAGCAATTGTGGATAACGCACTTCTAACGGCGTCGTCACCGCAATTTTTGCAATTTGATACGGCCATTGCTCACCGGAGATGTGTGATTTATCTGGTGCCAACCACACCAGATAAAATGGCCCGGCACTTGGTTGACCAGGCTTTAATGGGTCCCATGGGTGAGCCGGATCTTCTATCGCCAACCACGCTTGCGCTGCATTTGCATCACCCTGTATGAGTTGATTTGGTATAGTCGCAACAAAACCGTCCAATGCCGTAAATTGTAAATTACCTTGTGGTGGCAAAGTCCCGACCAAAGACCATAAAGGTACAGCCATATAGGTCTGCTGACGATGATAAGACGCGTCGTCCGGGATCACGATGCTTTGCACTAACTTTGAATGCAGCAACTCAGATTGGCTCAGATTTTTTATTTGCGCATCAAGTTGTAATTGTAAAACTGGCCCGCGGAGGCTGTCTTTGTTCACATCAGTGTTCAATATTGAGCATGCGGCCAGCACTAAACAACTCAGCGCTGGAACCAGTAAGGAGCGTCTCAAGAATAATGTGTACATGTTTTAACCAGCAGTGAAAAAAGATATGGGCATTATCGCTCTATTTTACAAATACGGCACCTTGTCAGCACAGTTTACAAATCAGAAAATTTACTACTACTGCGTAAAAATCACTGCCCAACTTTGCTATAAAAATCGAATAAGAATCCTTCCTTTTTCTAAATAAGAATCAGTCTTCATCGAACAAAAAATATTTCAATTTATCGATAAAACTTGATGCAAGACGGAGTTAAGCACCATACAATGGCGCCTGAAAAACAGGCCAATACAATCGATCATTTTGCATCACCAGGCGCACTCTTTCAGATTTAGACACTATGAAAAATATTGATCATCACGATGAACACGACAGCCCGCAATATGGGACAACTGAACGCGCAGCAGCCATGTCTCGCAGCACCTGGACCAGCGTTGCTGTTAACGTGTGTTTAAGTACCGCGCAGATTGCTGCGGGTATCTTTGGTAAATCACAAGGCCTGATTGCCGATGGTATCCATTCCTTATCCGATCTGATCGCTGATTTCGTGGTTTTGCTGGCAGGTCATCACAGCAAAAAAGATGCCGATGAAGATCATCCCTACGGTCATCAGCGCTTTGAAACCGGTGCCTCGTTGGCCTTAGGATTGATATTGCTGGTGGTCGGCCTGGGCATGTTGTGGTCGGCGTTTTTGAAACTGCAATCGCCAGAAACCGTACCCAAAGTGCATACGCTGGCATTGTGGGTGGCAGGGTTTGCATTAGTTTCTAAAGAACTGCTATTTCGCTATATGCTGGCCGTCGCGCATCGGGTCAAGTCTAGCCTATTGGTTGCGAATGCATGGCATGCGCGTTCCGATGCAGCATCTTCGCTGGTCGTCGCTTTAGGTATTATCGGTAACCTCGCGGGATATCCAATTTTAGATCCGATTGCTGCATCCATTGTTGGCTTTATGGTAGCAAAAATGGGCTGGGAATTCGGCTGGGAAGCCTTAAACGATTTGATGGACAGAGCCGCTGACGATGAAGAAGTGCAAGCAATACGTCGTACCCTGCAAGAGACACCGGGGGTGATTGGTGTGCATGATGTAAATACACGAAAAATGGGCGATATGATCGTGGTGGACGCACACATCGAAGTGGATGCAGAAATTACTGTAGAAGAAGGTCACGACATTGCCGTCGAAGCCAGAAAGCGTGTCATGCAACATCACCGTGTGCTTAACCTGATGACGCATATCGACCCATGGAAGCGACCAGATCTTGACCATGCGATTGAAGCTTCCTGATCTGCGACACAATGAATTTGCCCGGAGACGTTCCGGGCTTTTTTATTTCTTCCGTAAGATCAAATTCCAGCGACACCAGAGTTCATCAAGCATTCATAAATTAATATTAAAATGTTGCTCTTCTTCATTCTTGAGCGAAATTCATGAAAAACCTCCTGATTCCATCCTTGCTGCCTGCCATACTAGCAGGCGCATTCGCACCGGGAATAGCGGCCGCCAGCAGCATAGATAAAATCCAGAACATCGTCGTTATCTATGGCGAAAATCGTAGCTTTGACAACTTGTACGGTATGTTCCCGGGAGCAAACGGAATTGGTAGAGCATTTGCGGAACAACGTTATACGCAAGTCGATATGCAGGGCAAACCACTGACACAATTGCCACCGACATGGGATAAACCTGGCGTGGCAAATAAGGATTTCCCGCAAGGTCTGCCGAACATGCATTTCAGTATCGATGCAGCGCCTGTCAACCAGGGCTTAGATAAAAAAACAGTCGATCTGGTACACCGTTTTTATCAAAATCAAATGCAGATCAATGGCGGAAAAAATGATCGCTTTGCTGCAATCTCTGATGCTGGCGGTTTGAGTATGGGACACTATAACGGTGCGTCTTTGCCGATGTGGAAAATCGCTCAGGAATATACCCTGGCGGATAATTTTTTCATGGGCGCTTTTGGCGGTTCATTTTTGAATCACATGTGGCTCGCTTGTGCTTGTACACCGGTATTCAAGGATGCACCAGATTCTATGCGTGCAAAAATTGATGCTCAAGGCAACTTGCTATTGAAAGCAGGTTCTCCTACTGCCCCACTAGCAGGTGCGCCGCAATTCCAGGATGGTAGCGTGACCCCCGATGGTTTTGGTGTGAATACTTTACAGTCTAGTTACCAACCTAGCGGTATTCCCTCATCGGGCGATTCTGCATTAGCAGATAGCAGCAAACACCCGCTACCACCACAAACGCAAACCACCATTGGTGACACCCTGAGTCAAAAAAATATTAGCTGGAAATGGTATGCAGGTGGCTGGAATCAGGCGTTAGCGGATCGCTCGCAAATCTACGGTGGCAAAATTAATTTTCAACCACATCATCAGCCGTTTAACTATTTTTCGCGCTTTGCTCCAGGTACCAAAGACCGTGCTGAACATCTCAAAGATGGTGCGGAATTATTTGACGATATAGAGCACGGCCGTCTGCCGCAAGTGACCTTCTACAAACCGCAAGGCGAACTGAATGAACACCCCGGTTACACCGATGTGATGTCGGGTGACGAACACATTGCCAATCTGGTTAAAAAACTGCAAGCCAGCCCACAATGGAAAAACATGCTGATCATCGTTACTTATGATGAAAACGGTGGCTTCTGGGATCACGTCGCACCACCAAAAGCAGATCGTTGGGGACCAGGTAATCGCATTCCTACCATCATCGTTTCACCGTATGCGAAACGTGGTTACGTCGATAGCACGCCTTACGATACAACGTCGATTCTCAAGTTGATCACTAAGCGCTTTAAACTGGCACCATTACCAGGCGTTCGTGAAACAGCAGGTGATTTAACTGGAGCATTACAAAACTAAGCTTCAAAAGCTGGCACGACCCAGCTCTGATTTTTAGATATCTAAAGAGGGGATGGAACTCACTGCGCCCCTCTTTTTCTTGTTTAACGTGCGCCAGTTTGTACCAATTTCGTCAGGGCAGGATCGCGCGGTACCAACACCTCAAACAAACCAAGCGCGTTCAATGCGGGGATTAAGTCCAGCAAATCGTTGGTAGCCTGCGCATGTGCGCTTAGCTGGTTTGGATCTTGCAGAATACGCCAGTTCATCAAAAACGCACCGACACTACCTTTGCGCACCAACACTTCATTGATCACTATCGTATTATCCTGATCCGCTAAAATATCGTTCGGTTTCATTTTAGCTCCAGATTTATTTCATAAGAATCGTTGACAGCATTGAATGAATTATCGGACTGGCAAATAAGATGCCATCGCTGCTCCAATCCAACTTCTCTCCTTTGATGTCTGAACAAATCGCTCCGGCCTCTTGCGCAATCAAGATACCTGGCAACCAATCATATAAACTGCGTCCAGTTTCCCAATAGCCATCCAATTTGCCTTCAGCTAATTGCGCCAGACTCAGTGAGCTTGGCCCCATCCATCTTTGCGCAAAAACCTGTGGAATCACTTTTGATAGTAAGCGAAGAAATTCATCAATTTCAGATTGTGGGCGCTGTGGATAATTTGGAAAACTAGTACCCAATACAGCGAGACTTAACTGATCACGGTGTCTCACTTGCAGATGTCGCCCATTGCAAAATGCACCCTGACCAGCGAGTGCGTGATACATCGCATGAGCGACTGGATCATAAACGAAGGCCATAACAGGTTTTGCATCGATGACCAGACACAGAGTCAATGTCCATAGTGGCAAGCCAGACAAAAATTGCACAGCACCATCAATAGGATCGCAAATCCAGTAGACGGGATGCTCAGGCTTGATTTGCTGTTCAGGATCAAATTCTGCATGTGAGAAAGGTATCTCTGGCCAATGACTACTCAAAGCCATTTCAAGTTGTTGTAAAACAGTACCTGAACATCGTTCAAAAGTGTCTTGCATGGCTGTCAGATCATGGGGCGCACATGCTGGTTGCTGCTGCAAGAGCCATGCACCTTGGCGAAGAAGTAAGGCAGTTATGGTATTAGGATCAATTTGTTCAATCAGCGTTTTCATTTTGTTCTCCGGGTTGAAGGAGTCCTTATTGTGCTAATACCCGGACTTGCCTGCTAACGCTATAATGTCATTCAATATCTCGAACAGGCCAATTTATCTCCTGGGCAATTAATATGGACTTACTTGATGTTCGCCACTTAGCTCACAGCGCACTCGAAGACTCGTCACCACATGCACATTCGCAGGGACAGTTGTTTCTGGTGCATTCCGGACTGGTCAGCGTCGTGACCAAAAACCAGCATTGGGTTATGCCCTCCGGATGCGTCGGTTGGGTGCCACCACAGATGCTACACGGTGCTACAGTGCACGGTGATATGCGGGGTACAAGCATGTATTTCTCCGAAGACTTTAGCCGAAAAAAAATGCCTACCGAGTTGAAAGTCGTTCGTACTTCACCACTACTTGCCTCACTACTTGCAGAAATCAGTGAACAGCAGTGCCATCAACAAAACCCTGCCTACATTGCAGTTCTTGCCGATGTGCTACATCGACTTCCTGCGCAAACACTATTCGTTCCAATGCCTGTTGATCCACGCTTACTAAGGATGGCACAGGCCTTACTAAAGCAGCCCGACGATGAAACTAATCTTGATGGTTGGGCCGAGAAAATTGGCATGTCACGGCGTACCCTGACGCGTCGATTTCAACAAGAAACGGGTTGGAGCATAGGACACTGGCGGCAACAAATGCGCTTGCTGCTAGCCTTAGAAAAACTCAGTGCTGGATTACCAGTCACCACAGTTGCTCTGGACATGGGCTATCAAAGCGTGAGTGCTTTTATCAAAGTGTTCCGTCAATATTTAGCTTGCACTCCGAAAGCCTGGCTGGAACAATCTGGCATAGTCGCACCATCTCACCTCACCCGTTAAATCAAACTTCGATGACAAATCAGGAAGTACACAAAACATCCAATAGTGTCTGGACAATCTTTAAGATATTCTTGCGCCTGGGATGTACCTCATTTGGTGGTCCGATTGCCCACCTCGGTTTCTTTCGCACAGAATTCGTTGAAAAACGCCTATGGCTCGATGCCAAAAGATATGCTGATCTGGTCGCGCTGTGCCAATTTTTACCGGGGCCAGCAAGCAGTCAGGTGGGGATTGCATTGGGTTTATCACGTGGCGGTATTCCGGGTGCGCTGGCGGCATTTCTTGGTTTTACTTTGCCGTCTGCGATTGTTTTGACTTTGTTCGCGCTGACCTATGTGCAAGTTGGTAGTCATTGGGGTGATGGCTGGTTGCACGGTTTTAAATTAGTGTCTGTGGCGGTTGTTGCACAGGCACTATGGGCGATGGGGAAAAATTTCTCATCGGGTTGGCAACGCGCGCTCATCACTTTGCTATCTGCTGCGGGCGTAATAATGCTGCCTCCAGCGATCGGGCAAATTCTTGTGATTGCTTTCGCTGGTGTGATCGGTATGGCGTTTCTGCGTGCAGCACCAGACAACAGCATACTACCGGCGAATGTCAGTGTTTCCAAACGCACCGCGACGATTGCGCTGATTTTATTTTTTACTTTACTGATCACTTTGCCTCTGTTGACAAAGACAATCCACTACTATCCAGTCACACTATTCGACAATTTCTATCGCACCGGCGCAATGGTATTTGGTGGTGGTCATGTGGTGCTGCCATTATTGGAATCACAGGTGGTACAGAGTGGTTGGGTCTCAGAAGCAACATTTCTGACGGGCTATGGTGCTACGCAAGCAATGCCTGGGCCACTTTTTACGTTCGCTGCATTTTTGGGCGCAAGTTCCAACCAGGTTCCTTCCGGTTGCTTGGGTGCCTCGATTGCCTTAGCAGCGATATTTTTACCTGCATTTTTACTGGTCGTTGGCGCCCTGCCTTTTTGGGAACAGTTACGTCATCAACAGCATTTAAAAAACGCCTTATCAGGTATCAATGCTGCTGTAGTTGGCATGTTACTCGCTGCTTTTTATCATCCGGTATGGACGAGTGCGATACACAATGTCAGCGACTTTTTGATTGCTGCTGGGGCACTGGCATTGCTGACCTTGGCAAGGCTGCCGGCGTGGTTGACGGTATTCATCACGGTGATTTTTTCAGGGATTTTTTTATCCTGAGAATGGATCTTCTAAGGTTGAGGCGAAACTCTTCAGTTAAACCCATGAGGTTTGCTTGACGGGTTGTACCCGCCACCACATTCAGGCGATGCGATAATCAACATTTTTACCATTGAAACTAACTCCCCATCGACTCAAGATAATGCGAAACATCATCCATATTTTCTTTGGTCAGCGCATGTGATACACCCTTCATCATCGCGCCATTGGGGCGTTGTTCCGTGTTTTGAAACACGTTGAGTTGTTTGAGCAGATACGTAGAATGTTGACCAGCTAAACGAGGGAAAATTTGATTTCCTTCCGCCTTGGCACCGTGACATGCAACGCAGGCAGGTACCTCTTTTTCCGGGATACCATGTTCGTAAATTTCCTGCCCACGAGCTAGCTTCTCGGGCAAGAAAGCGTTCTTTGATGTCTGCGCTGTTTGCTCTGAAAAATAGGTTGCCAGTCCTTGTATTTGCGCATCGCTCAGGTTTGCCGTAATGCCCCACATATAGTCATAGCCATCTTTGTCGGAGCGTGTGTGAGCGCGAAAACCTTGCAACTGCGATATCAGATATGCCTCTGGTTGTCCTGCCAAATTAGGAAAATTTGGCGAATTTGAATTGCCGGTCATTCCATGGCAATTCGAACACAGCTGCATCACTATCGTTTTAGTCGGGACATGCTGAGTAACCAGAGAGCGCGAGCGCTCTGGGGTACCGCAGGCATTTAAAAACAAAGCGGTCAGCATCAGTGCATAGATTGACTTGTGTTTCACGTTTTTCTCCCATGGTGTTAATCGTCAATCGACGTCACGCTTAATAAGCAGCCCACACATAAACAAACAGGGTATTGTTATCTTTCGCATTCCGTCCGGCGCCATCGTAATTGCTGCTGGCACCATTGAAACGATTGAACTTGTAGTACTGCAAACCGACTCGCGCATACTGAACCGGCATCCAGAACAATTCGGGAATCAAAATTCTGGTATCGGGATTGTTGGTGATACTCCCGCTTCCTGGAATCGGAATCATATTTCCCGTTCCGGTTCCATCGTCCTGCAAGCCTGCGTAAAGTGTGGCGTCCGAACTTCCAGTGGTTTGGCGATAAGTGAAGCTGCCACCATATTTAGCACGATAAATATAGCTGGCTTTGATTTGTAACTGGTTCAAGGTATTACTGTTATTACTCGCCACACCTGTCACGTCACCACCATTGCTCGATTCACGGATATAGCTCAGTTGTGCCGTAAAAGTGTGATCATCGAGTAGATACTGATATTGGGCGTCGACACCACGATCGCGAAAATGGGTAGTCGGTCCGGTTGAATTGGTGGGGTCTGGATACACATCAGCATTCATGCCAAACATGCCCACCATCATATTATGTGGCCCCCATTCATGACTTGCAGCCAAACGCCAATAGGGATTGCTGCCGCTAAGCCGGTTACCGATATCATTGCCTGACTTCAGGATGGTGAATGCTCCTTTGGCGGTCTGGTACAAAGATAACTCTGCATAGAGTGTTTTGTTCCAGAACACGTAGGCACCAAGACCGGCGACTTGTTGCCCTAACTGTGACACCATCGGTGCAGCACTGGCACCTGTGTAACCGAATTTGGTTGGCACGTATTGTATCCATGCTGGTGCCGTATTCCACACATCGGCAACGGATGGGTTATTGTTCAGACTGAGACCGACAATCAGGTCACTCCCGCTGCTGATAAAGCGATCAGAATAACGCACGTCAATATTGTCGGAATGCGAATGCCCGCTCCATTGATTGGTGTTTGGATCCTGATTGGCATAGTTATCGTAGGTGGCCTGCGCGAACATGCCGATATTATCGGTAATTTTTCCTGCCAGAAAAACGCTACCCGTCTGAAACAAAGCAGCGGCATTTTTTGGAAAGTCAGATGAAGGATCAGCATTGATGGTCTTGGTATAACTCGCCACACCCATGACAGAAATCGGTATAGATGGGCGCTCACCCAAGGTATATCCGGTCAACTTGAACAAACGACCATAGGGTGTGAGTTCGGGATATTGCCCACCAGCATGACACGCCACACACGACTGACCTGTTTGTCGGGCAAAAGTTGGTAACGCGTGGGCTGAATTGGAAACCATCAGAATGATCGACGTAATCAATCCAAAGATATACACATATAAAGAGTGATCAGCACGAAACTTAGTCAGAACCTTGTTCATAGATTACCTCGCCTTGTATCGTGGGCAGCACACAAACAACCAGATGATTTTTCTGTGTAATGGGTCAGGTAAACATATCAAAATTGCTAATTGATATGCAAAATAAGTCCTGTGCCTGAAATCCAGCATAGGCTTGAAACAACAAAATCAATTGATGCAAATCAATGCAGTGCCAATCGACACCGAGTTACCTATCGATAAGTTGTTTTTCAGTGAGAATGCTCGCACTGTTGGAAAAACGCTGGTTGCTTCCCTCTCTAAAAAAATAGGCAAAGTAGTGATCACGATGTACAAATTTGGACGTTTTTGACCAAAATCGCATATAAAATGAGCGATTTGGCACAACATGACTTTCATTTAAGCCCTACACTAGTGATTCACTTTTGAAAGGAATACCTCGATGAAAACGCGCATTTTATTCTCCGTATTATTGAGCTTAGCGGGTACCGCGTTAGCTGATGATTTCAAACTCAGCAGCAAAGACATCGCAGAAGGTCAGACTTTAAATGTTGAACAGGTATTTAAGGGTTTTGGTTGCGAAGGCGGTAATATCTCTCCTTCATTATCATGGCAAGGTGCGCCAGCGGGAACCAAGAGTTTTGCGATTACCGCTTATGATCCTGATGCACCGACCGGTAGTGGTTGGTGGCACTGGACGCTGGTTAACATTCCGGCAACCGTGACGGAATTGCCTAAAGGTGCAGGCAGCAAAGGCGGCAAATTACCAAAAGGTACCGTACAAGGTCTGACAGATTTTGGCACGAATGGTTTCGGCGGTGCATGCCCACCAGTTGGCGATAAACCACATCACTATCAATTTACAGTCTGGGCCTTAAAGGCTGATCGTTTGCCGATCGATAAACATGCAAGTGGCGCTATGGTCGGTTATATGTTGAACGCCAATGTCATCGCCAAAGCATCAATCACGGCAACTTACGGACGTTAACTTGAAATGGGCATGACAATTTACGCGATATGCTGCCATGCCTGCGATTGATTTAACGGTTGTCAAAGCCCACAAGAGGCATAGCTTGCGGCAGGTTTCCAGCATCCTGCCAGCGCTATGCCTGGTAAAGCATGGGACCAAACAAGTGATATGGGATGAACAATTCCTGAATGTCGAATCACATCAACTTTTACTCTTCCCTGCCGGGATGAGATTCACCGTCAGCAACATCCCTGACAAAGATCTCTATCTGGCAGAAATGGTCAGTATTCCACCGCAATTGATATCGCGCTTCCGCCAACGTTATGGCGATCAATTATTGATCACTAAACGTCAACCACTCGAAAACAATTTACGTTGTAAAGTCGATACGCACACCGCAGAAGCATGGCGTCAATTAATGGCGAGCATTGCAGCGCAAGCGCCAGATAGGTTGCAGGAACATTCTCTGGAAGGTGTGCTTCTGGCGCTGAGCCTCAATAACGATCTCTCACCGATCATCAGCAATCGCAGCGATACACTGTGCGAACGCATACAGCAACTGATTGCGCTACGCCCTGCTTACGAATGGAGTACCACTAAAATAGCGCAACAGCTACACATAGGCGAATCGACGTTACGCCGACGACTGCATGCAGAAGGTAAAAACTTCGGACAAATCTTGCTTGAAGTCCGGTTTGGCCAGGCATTAAACTTGTTGCAAACGACATCGAAAGCGATTGGAGAAATTGCCATCGAAACCGGCTACGCTTCGGCATCACGATTTTCACATCGTTTTCGTTCACATTACGGCATCACGCCAAGTGAGCTGCGCAAGAGCATGTAGCTGATGTGAAACAGAGGCAGATTAGCATTTACCTCTGCTATGCAAGCTGATCAGTCGCGATTGTTATACCGCAAAATCTAACGAGGGACTGAACTCCTGGCCCAACTCCCTCGCTACGATCCTCGTTCTAAATCACCAACTAAATCACCAACCATTGCCCCTTAAACAAAATAGGACCTGATGGCTTCTCCGGATTAGCTGATCCACCTTTGGGTTCAAGAGAAATAGCCAACACAGCCTGCTCCTGTTTGAGCATGTGTTCCGGCATCCGCACCGTCACCTGACCGGCACTTGCGATCAAACCCAGTGAATGTACTTTGCCCTCTTTAGAAATCGACCATAATTCCAGACTTTGATCAGCACGAATCGACTGGGCGCTCACCATCTTGACGACCAATTCACCGCGTTTTTTGTCGCCAGTAATCAAAGCGATGGCTTGCGCCTTCTCATCCGTCAAAGTCGCCACATATTGATTTCCGACTGCGTCATTTTGTTGACGTTCCAACGTGCTAAACAAGACCGACATTAAAATCATTGCAGCCGCAGTTGATACCATACCAAGACCACGCCAAAACGCCAGATCTTCGCGTAGTTCACGCCAGAAGCGCCAACGATCATGAACAGGCGCAGCGATCCCAAGGCGCTGGCGAATACGCTCCCATACCTGAGGCGGGGGCGCAATCGCAGGGGTCAATTCTGCCATCGGTAATAGATGTGCCTCCCATTGCCGAACGACGTGGCGTAGTGTGGCCTCTTGTTTCAACCAGTATTCGAAGCGG
Source organism: Undibacterium sp. Ji67W (assembly GCA_049340365.1). GTDB lineage: Bacteria > Pseudomonadota > Gammaproteobacteria > Burkholderiales > Burkholderiaceae_D > Undibacterium. The sequence continues at coordinate 68,373 of JBMPOY010000012.1, forward strand.
CGCCGCGCACCTCCACGCAAGCTGCCCAACACATATTCTGCGGCGAGCTTTTGTTGCAGCCAGGAGTTCGCCATTACACTTTGTACATTCATGATGCCTCCCTCGAATTCAGACACATCCGCAGTTTATCCAGACCACGTCGTATCCAGGTTTTCACTGTACCTATCGGCAAACTCAATTGCTGCGCCACTTCCGAGTGCGAGAGGTCATGAAAAAATGCCAGTGCCATCGCTTGTCTATGGGCATTTTCGAGACGCGACATACACGACGACAAGGCACGTGCGTCCTGACTCAATTCCAAAGTCCGGGTCGGCGTAGGCTCGGTGCTTTCTAATGTGTGTAGCAAACCCATATCAAAATCCTCTCCATCGATTTCTACGTCATGGTCAAGACGACGTAATTGATCAATCGCTCGATGGCGGACGATGGTCACCATCCATGTCATCGGCGCTGCAAGGCTGGCCTGATAATTGGCGGCATTGTTCCAGATATTGACATAACTTTCCTGCAATACCTCCTCTGCCAGCTCGCGCTTATTCAATATACGCAGCGCAAAGCCAAACAGTTTCGCCGATGTCGCATCATATAAAGCCTGAAATGCGCGCCCGTCTTGTTTTGCAATAGCAGCCAGCCAGTGATGTAACTGGCTCGCATCAGAAGTGGCCTGAGTCAATCGCTTCTCCAAAAAATATTTATGTTGGCAGAAATTGTAACGAGATTTTTACCCATTCATTCACGCTATGCGCACGAAACCACACAAACAAAAATATTTTCAGTTTTTTAAAAAAACTTGAATCCAATTGGTTTTTCGCTGCGTATCAGTTATCAGGTCATCGCAGATTGAGCAGCTTCAAACGCTTAAGCGATGTTTTCAGACGAAAATCCAAGGAAAAATGATGCAACTGATACTAGGCTTACGTTACACCAGCCTGCTGGCTGGATTAGCACTCATCGCACAAACAGGGCATGCGCAAGAATTCAGCAAACCAGATATGGGTAAATTAACCGCCACTGGCGGTGTCAGCAGCGTCGAAGGTGCTGGTGGTGGCGGTATTACGCCGTGGGCACTGATCACTGGCTATGGTTCACGCGATAGCTACGGCGGTAATGCGCACGTCACTCGTATTTCAACACAGGACTATGGTCTGACGTCCTATGGCGTTGCCGTTGGTGTCGCCGACCGCGTTGAATTTTCTGTAGCGAATCAGGAATTCACTGGCAGCCTCGCACCATTAAATGCACTCAAGATTCGCCAGGATATTGTCGGTGTCAAAGTCAAAGTCGCTGGTGACGCAGTCTATGATCAGGGTAGCTGGATGCCGCAAGTGGCAATAGGTGCGATGTATAAACGGAATAACGGCATTACAGGTTTAGAGGCACTTGGCGTCACGAACGTCAAACAATTGGGTGCATCTGATGACCACGGCATTGATTACTACGCATCTGCAACCAAAATCCTGTTAGATCAAAGCTTACTGCTCAATGGTACGGTGCGCTTAACTAAAGCCAATCAAATGGGGATACTCGGTTTTGGTGGCGACAAGAAAAATAGCTACCAGGCTATGTTTGAAGGATCTGCGGCGTATCTGATCAACCGCAAACTGGTCGCCGGCATCGAATACCGCATGAAGCCTAATAATCTCAATGTCGACAACGAGAAGGCATACTACGACGCATTTGTTGCGTGGTTTCCAACTAAGAATGTGTCTGTGACTGCGGCTTACGCTCGCCTCGGTGACATCACAATTTTCAATCCTAAAGATCAGCATGGCTGGTATCTGTCCTTGCAAACAGGCTTTTGATCAAGGACTTTTATTCTTATTTTTAGCGACTATTTTCTCAGAAAGAAATTCAAATGAAAAACTTTTCATCCTTCACTAGCGCGATCTCTGTGGCATGCAGCGTCGCAGCTTTAAGTCTGTCCGTACACATCAATGCACTGGCTGATTCTGGTGCCGACGCAGTTTATCAAGGTTTAGGCCAAAAAGCCGGTATTGCCAGCTTTGTGCAAGATTTTGTTGGCATCATCACGACCGATGATCGCATTAGTGCAGCGTTTGCGAATGCCGATAAAGAACGTTTGGGATTTTTATTGACAGAACAGTTCTGTGAACTCAGCGGTGGTCCATGCAAATATAGCGGCAAAGACATGAACAGCGCACATGAAGGCATGAATATTAGCAACGCTCAATTTAATGCATTAGCAGAAGACTTACAAATAGCGATGGATAAGCATGATATTCCCTCATCGATACAAAATAAATTGATCGCTAAACTGGCACCAATGCAACGCGTGGTTGTCACGAAATAAGCAGACGACGATGCGTATCAGCGTGTTTAAACAAATCGGTAGCGGCAGAATTTTTGCCGCTTTTTTCCTGTCTTTGAGTATGGCGCTGACAGAGTCAGTATCTGCTGCAGAAATGGTGGCCACCACCTTAGATAAAAATGGCAATCCCATAGCTGATGTGATTGTCTACGCCACGCCTTTACACGGTAGTGTGCCTCCTGTGACCAAGACAGCGACAGCAGTCATCAGCCAGAGCGGTATGCAGTTTTCTCCTTACGTCACCGCTGTGCGCGTCGGGACAGCGGTTGAATTTCCAAATTACGACAAAATGGAACATCACGTTAAATCCTTTTCCGCAGCGAAAGAATTTGAAATCAAAACTTACGAAAAAGGAGTAACTCCACCGCCTGTCTTGTTTGATAAAGCAGGAATGGTCGTCGTATACTGCTTATTACATAACTGGATGCGTGCTTACGTGCTGGTGTTGGATACGCCCTATTTTGCCAAATCAGATGGCAACGGATTTGTAAAGCTTGAGAACGTACCAGTTGGCGATTACAAACTGGAAGCATGGCACCCAAACATGGGCAGTATCAAACCGCCACTAAGTCGTAATGTAAAAATAGGCACTGACAATTTACCTACGCAATTTCAGTTTGATTTTGTGCCGATAACAAGGAAGAGTAAATAAGAGACTATGGCTGATCAAGTGTAAATCAAGATCAAGCCATAGTTTAGGGGATATCGCGTACCTCAAATTTCCATGAACCCGAAGTATCCATAGACTGTATTAAAACATCACTTGAGTGCAACTGCAGCGAGTTTGTTATCGAATGTACAAATATACAAGACACCGTTAGCGGACAAAGATAATCTGCCAGACATAGGATAAACCCATGCAAATTGATGTGTCTTCAAGTCAATCGCGTAGGTATTGACATTGGTACTGACAAAAACATGGCTATCCGTGAGCAAGACATCACTATTAAAACTATTTTCTGCCGAGCTCAATGGTGACCAGGACCACAATAGTTTTCCATCAGTTTCTGCTCGCGCTTCAATTTGAAGTGGCAAGCTATTCATCGCATAGACGACACCATTTGCATATCCCGGATTGTTGGAATAACGTCCGGGAATTGACCAATTCCATTTTCCTGCAGAGACGTTGATATTGCTTAAATTACTGCCACCATTAGCGTTTGATGAAACTAAAAAGACGGAGTTGGTCGCACCAATCACGGGAGCTGCGCGCAAACTATTCACATAATAGTAACTAGAGGTCGCATATGGATCAGTCAATGATAATTTAACCGCACCTGTCGATCTATCAACAATACTAAACAGCGCAGGACTAGATACGTAGCTACCGTTAACATAACTATACGTCCCGCTATTATAGGCATACACACTATTCGCATCGACTGCGGGCGTCCACATATCTGAAGCCTGCAAAGTAGTAAAGTATTTTTGAGCCGCAGTACCACCATCAAAAGCGCTTAAACCGTTTCCTGCCCAGTTAGAAAATACGACGCCATTCGAGACAGTTGGTGGCATAAAATTCTGAGTTTGAGAAACGGCAGATGACTTAGCTAAAATGGCTCCGCTATTGGCATTCATTACAATCAAGCTGGCATTATTGCCCGAATTACTGAACATATTTGCCATGACATAAAGTTTGCCATCACTGATCGTTGGAGGATTTATTGTGGAGCTGACGGTACTAAAATCAGTATTCCAGGCAAGCGTTCCATCCACTTCCCTTAATGCCATCATTTGTAAACCAGCATTGAAGTAAACATTACCATTTCCGGTAACAACCCCACTGGCTGGCACAATGTAGGAATAATAATTCGAAGGTGATTTCCACGACCAACGCGCTTTAAATGCCGTCGGATCCAGAGTCAATGGCACGTAGGCGGTGTGTGCAGCGTTGCCCTGGAACATTTGCCATTCTGGTGTGATCGAAATATCGTAAGGAACCTGGAATGGAGAACCGCTGACTGCAGAACTGCAAGCGGCATCGTTACACACGTTCAATGTCAACGTACCTTTGTAACGTCCGGCAGCAATGTTAGCTGCCGTTGAAATGCTAACCGTGTGCGTATTGTCTTTGTTGGCAACCACACTCACAGCAGGCTGCATAACGTTCGCTGAGTCATTAACGTTGGCATAAATTTGTCCGCTCAAGTTACCCTGGTGAGTTAAGTTGACGGTGACTGTACTAGCACCTCCGACAGCCGATACAGCAGCCGCTGTACCCGAAGCCACTGAAAACACGGCACTTGGTGCAGGTGGTGGTGTCGGCACTGGTGGTGGCGTAGGGACGGGTGGCGGTGTGGGAGACGTGGATTGTTGGTCCGGAACAGGGTTGCTACTACTGCCTCCGCCGCACGCGGCAAGCATCAATAAAGGGAATAAGAAGACAAGTTTTTTCATTTTAACAAAACAGAGAATGAGTTTAGCTTGTCAGAATATCACTCCCAAAGAAACAATTCATCACATTTAGAAACATTTTGAATTAACTACATATAAATGTAGTTAATTAACAATAATGAGCGAGTGCTCCAAAAAAAGTCTGCACCACTAAATGAAACCATACCCAATAAATAATGATTTTTTTGAGACGTAAAACGACATTTGCACTTTAATGATTTTCTGCAACCTCGTTTTGGACTCCCCATAATGTCAGTATTTGATTCATACTGCCGTCGGCTACCATGGCTGCCATAGCGCTATTTAAACGATCAATAACTTGATTGGCATCAGAGCGTGATTTGGCGATGGCAAAATAATTTTTATCGAGCGCGATCGGTGTTTTTTGTATCGTTAATTCATTGAGATCAACTTTTGCCGCTTGCGCATTCAATTTCACCGCCGCCAGGCCTCCGGGCATAATCGCGGCATCGATGCGTCCAAGCACTAACTTACGTATACGAGACAAACCGTTATTATCTTCGTCAACCTGAACCAAGGAAAGTTCTTTAGTAAATTTCGGGCCATATCGTGAACCACGGTTTATACCTACCACCAGCCCCTTCAAATCTGCGAGACTGCTCGCCGTCAAATTTCTATTTTTCATCGTGACAATCAGTACTGGATCGACGACAACAGGAGCAGAATATTTAAAAATTTTTTCACGCTCTGGCAGCATGGACAAACTACAAATCACACCCTCACCTCGTTCTGCCATTTGCAGGCCACGAGCCCAGGGAACTGAAATGACCTCCACTTTATACCCGGCACGACGTCCCACTTCTTTTGCCAAAGTGACGAAGTAACCCTCGGGATTTCCATCCGCATTTAAAAACATTTTAGGCGCACTGGCGTTACCAACTATCATGTTGAGACTAGTCTCAACTGCTGAAACACAGCCACACCACATCAATACGATCGCCGTGACAGCGAAGAGCCAGAACTTCAAAATGGAAAAACTATTTTTCATGTTGGAATCATGGTTGAAGATCATTTGGATAAAGCGTCATTAGGCCTTTCCGTCCTTAAACCTGGATATCTATCAATATTCGATTTCTCTTGTTCATGTCGCGTCGCAAGCAAATTCTTAAGGTCTAAGTAAATAATCTCAGATTTTTTCAATCATAGCCAGCGTTATCAATCGTCGACTGAGACACAAATACACAGTCAAACAATCACAGAACAGTAAGTGACATATTTGCATTGTTACGTCGCATTCTTTTACGATGCTGATAGAAATATAAAGACCCATTCACTTCATCAGCAAAATTTTAATGTAAAGGGTGCTTGACATCATTTTTTAATTCACCTAACATGTAAAGCATACTTTACATCTCAGCATTGTTCTGGATGTTCGTATTTGCAGCTCTGAGAAGAGCGGCAATTTTTTTTTGCTAATAATGTCAAGTTTATTTGACATTACAACCGTTGAGTTTGGCCGGTACAAACTCGCATTGTCATCACTTGGTGTGCCCATTTGAATCATTCTTTGAATATTGGAGGCAACAATGTACGAATCAAAAGTCAACAAAATTTACTTCCGTGAATTGTTTGGATCTATTGCCATCTATCTTGTCGTGCTATTCGCCAGCGTCTGGATTGCAAAAGACATGCAAGCAGGCGTATTACGTTTGCTGATCGCACTCTGTCCTATGATTCCGGTACTCTTCTCCTTATGGGCAATAGTGCGCCATTTCAGGCGAATTGATGAATATCTGCGTCAATGGAGCTTAGAAAATCTTGCCATGGCTGGTGGCTTAACTGCGATCTTCAGTCTGACCTATGGTTTCATGGAAGGCATAGGTTTTCCAAGGCTGAGCATGTTTGTCATCTGGGGTATTTTTATGGGTGGATGGGGCATCATTGGTTGTATGCGTAAAAAGTTCGATGCCTGACATGAAAAATATCATCCGCGAACTCCGCACAAATCATGACTGGAGTCAGGCTAACCTGGCCGATCAGCTTCAGGTTTCAAGACAAACCATCAATGCGATTGAAACTGGAAAATACGACCCCAGCCTGCCGCTTGCCTTTGCCATTGCGAAATTATTTAAGCTACCTTTGGAGAAAATTTTCCAAGTCGAATAATTGGGATTTGAATACAAAATATTACGTCAGGATAAATAAGTATTTCAAAAAGCAAAAAGGCGCCGCATTAAAGCGATGCCTTTTTCAATTACAACGACTGCATGAACACTAACAAGGCCTGCCAGTCAGCATTAAAAAGCGCCGCAAAACACTGAAGTGCCGCGGTCGCCGCACAGCCGTGGTCGGTTCTTCATTACTCCCGCCACTTCGGTGCTGGAATGCGTTCAGTCTCTCCGGCGATCATGGTAAATTCGTTCGCTTCCCAACGTTTAGCTGCGGCAGCAATACGGTCACGATCAACAGAAACAAAGTTCCACCACACACGCACTGGTTGCTCCAACGGTGCACCACCAACAACGACAAAGCGCGCACCATCTTCACCAGCACAAATACTGGTCGCAGCATCTGACGGCAAGACCACCATGTGCTGCGCTGGGATGGTTTCGTCATTCACCACCAGCGCATGCTCTGGACTGTACAGCGCCATTTCTGATGCTAATGCAGGTAAGCTCCATGTGCCATCGGGTGGCAACTTCACATCCAGATACAGCGTAGGTGAACTGGTTTTAACAGGACTCGCATGACCGAATGCTTCACCGAGCAATACTCTGACCACCGCACCGCTGAGTGCTTTGTATTCTGGGATATCTGCTGCGGCTGCATGCTGAAACGATGGTTCTACTTGTTCTAAGGCTGGTGGCAATGCGACCCACAATTGCAGCCCATGCATACGACGTACCTTGCCGCGCTCGTCATCAGTCACACGCTCGCTATGCACCACACCTTTGCCAGCGATCATCCAATTGATGTCACCCGGTGTAATCAATTGCACGCTACCGATACTGTCGCGATGAACAAAGCTACCTTCGAACAAATAGGTCACCGTCGCCAGGCCGATATGCGGGTGCGCACCGACATCGCTATCGGTTTCCGGTGCGAGATCCACTGGACGCATATGATCAAAAAACACAAACGGCCCCACTGATCGCTTCACCGCCGCTGGTAACACGCGGCGCACGGTCAGCCCTGGCGCTAACTCAGTAACGTGCCCCTGGATCTGAAGCAAATCAGCCATGTTGGCTTCCATCGACCATTTCAGACTGGATCGAAATTTGTCCGCTGAGCAGTTTATGTATCGGGCATTTATTAGCGATTTCTAACAAGCGTTGACGATCAGCTTCCGGCAGATCACCCTCAATAAAAATCCGGCGCTGCATTTGATAACGCACGGTGCCGCTTTCATCTTTATCTTCCACATGATCCACCGTCACGCGCAGATCTGTGACCGCCATTTGACGACGACGGATATACAACTCCAGAGTCAGCGTCGTGCAAGCAGCCAGTGAAGAATCCAATAAATCGTGCGGATCAGGAGCCAGATCATGAGAACCGAGAGATTCATCCACGTCCGCATTCCAGACATGACGGCCGTTGGACAGCGTGGTCAATGCGCCATTCGCGCGGTGTAATTTTGCTTCTATCGTCATGACCTGTTCCTTGTTTAGTTTTGCGATTTGTTCTGATTTGTTCTGGTATGCACTTCGTGAATTATTAGCTCATGAAATTGCATCATTGCAATATGATATCTGTTTGTGAATTTTTCAACAGCGTACGTACCAAAACCGTTTAGCAGAACACAAAGACGACAGACTACTCAGCGATAAAACCTGCCGAGTTATGACTACCATCGCAGTACGGTTTGTTTTGAGAGTGTCCGCAGCGGCACAGATAGGTTTCGGACACTTTATTGCACGTACGCCCCGTGCCACTCACCACTTCCAAATTTCCTTTTACCATCAATGGGCCATTTGGAAGCGGTTGCACATTCAAAGTACCGTTACGTACTGCCAACGCTTCAAACTGCACAGTGACTGGTTCGCCCGATGCAACAAAACCAGCAACTGCATGTGCACCATCGCAAAACGGCTTATTTTTAGACTGACCACAACGGCACAACGTCGCACGTGGTGAGGCTTGCGGCGTGCCACGAATTTGCAATTCTGCCTCGATTGCCAATGGACCATTTTCTCGCACGCGCACTGTGTTAACCAACGGAGTGCCATCACTATTGGCACCAACACCTGCACCAGCGGCATTGCGTATCACGCGGATAGCGCCTGACGGACAACTTTTACCTAAATGCATTAACTCTTCGACGGGCTGGACATCGGGATGTATCCATTCGCCCTGCACATTTGGCACGAACACATCCGGATGCGACAACACGCAGTTGCGCGAATGAATGCATTTACTGGCATCAAAATGGATAGTAGCCTCACGGCCAACGACGGTTTCTATGCTCATGTTCTGCTCCTTGAGGGAATTTGTACTGCGGGCGTGGTAACGCGTACTTTGTTACATGCATACTGCAACAGCTTAAATCAAATTGTGGGCGATCGACTGCTCGAGATAAAAAACATTCTCGGAAAGTTTTTTAAAGACAAATAAGGTGCAGGAACTCGCAAAGAACGTTACCATCTTAGCAATTGAAATTAAATCCCACCGCATAAATTTTAAGTGAAAATTTTTGCGGTCTGGTACCTAAGTTATCGTAAACGTAGATCCACGATGCAGATTATGCGTGGCTGCTATAAGAAGCCCAGGAGACGATCAACGGTTTGTTGGGGTGCTCAGAATCGAGCAGTTAGCAGTCTTCGGCTATGAAGGTGAGATTGTGAGCAACTCCTGCTCTAAAGGCTGGGTAACATATGTACTTATTAATAAAGAAAGGACTCACAAACATGAAAATTGGTTTTCTTAGCGCTTGCGCTTTGATTATTTGCATGTCGTTCACCGCCCATGCTGCAAGCGATGTACCAACTCCGGTTCCTGCTGCCGACAGGTTTATCGACGCTTTAAAGCATCAGCGATTCAAGGAGGCTACCGCAATGTTCACGCCAGGTCAGACGGATGATTCTTTGGCGACAGAGCGAACGCTGAAAAAAATCGACGAGAAGCTTGGCGGTTTTTCTACAATGCATCCGATCTCACATTTATCAGACGGCGAAAGTATCAAGTTAGAAGTCCCAGCACTTAAGACAGTCGCGCCTAAAGGCCGGAAGTTTCGTCAGGTTGTGTACGCCTCCACCGCCAGCGACGGGGAACCGGTATATTATGAATTAGATCTATCTACTGACGATACGCAGCCTCAGGTTATGTCTTTCGGCGTGCATTTTCCGGCCACAGACGCACGTTTAACAGCACGTGCAATATACCTCGTGAAAGTTATCAGCCCTTAAGTGCGGGGGCAGAGCCCGTGTAAAACTATCCCCGCAGATAATTTTGAGGCGGTCGTCGAGCATATGGCTGTGTCTGCTCACGGTTGGCACTAAACCTTCAGTCGAATTGGAAATAAAATTATTCAGAATTAATTTACTTAAAAATTCAAAAATTTAGGCTTTTTCAATTTGCTTATTAGAATTTATTTTTTGAACTTGGGATGATCCCTGTTGCAGGATAAGCCATAGCGCTATCGCGATCAATCCTCCCCCAAAAACATGCGCCAAGGTTGCTACTTCATTCAGTAAAAGCCAGCCCCATAAAGTTCCGAAAAATGGAATTAAGAAAGTAACTGTTAATGCCTTCATTGGTCCAACATCTGCGATTAACCTGAAGTAAAGTACATAGCCGAAAGAGGTACACAGTAGACCGAGGGCCAGCATTGAAATCCAGACGTTGGCATGTACATCGTGCCATGTCAAAGGATGAATTGCCTCGTCCCAGACCATAAACGGCGACAACATAAGCATCGCCCCGATTTGGCTACCGAAAGCAACATTGCTACTTCCCAGACCGCCGCGTAACGTAATCCAACGTTTCGTCAAAAATCCCGCCAGACCATAACAAGCAGTTGCACCCAGACATGCAGCTATTCCCCAAAGCATTGGGCCATTAACTGTAGTCGGGCCGGTTCTCGTTAATATTGCTACCCCAGCAAATCCAGTTACAACCCCAACTGCCTTTGACATGGTAATTTGCTCACCAAAGGCAAATGCCCCAATTAAAACACCCATCAGCGGAGTGGTTGCATTAATAATTGCGCTATAACCAGCTGGAAGAACTTTGGCTGCAAACGCAAACAAAAGAAATGGAATACCAGAATTGATTACTCCCAAAACTAACGTGGCAGTGAACTTTCCTTTGAATGAAAAACCAGTGCGCCAAAATGCAATTAAACCATATAGACCCATTGCGCCCAACGCGACTCGGCCGAACGCTGTTGGTATTGCCCCTAAAACAGGCACAGAAACTCGCATAAATAGAAAACTTCCACCCCATAATGCTGCGAGCAAGAACAGACGTAAAAGACTCATAGGATTCATAACGGTTACCTTGGTTAATGTTTATTTTTACTAAATATTGTTGCTGCTATATTATTGGTACATCATTGGATGAACAAATCATTTGTTCTAAACTTACTTTAGTAAAACTAAATTAAAATGAAACTCCCAGCACTCGTTTCTATTCGCTTCTTCGAGGCAACTGCGCGAAATCTCAGCGTTAAATGCGCTGCCGAAGAGTTACATGTAACATCAGGCGCGGTCACACAGCAGGTGCGTAAGCTCGAAGAATTTCTTGGGAGGCCGCTATTTGAAAGACGCTCTCGTGGATTGATATTGACTACGGAAGGGCTAGATTATTATCTTGCATGTCAGGAGGCGCTAACTCTAATAGGACGAGCCACAGACAAATTGATGACCAATGAAAATCAGGTGGTTTTGGTTAGTTGTACGCCTGGTTTCGCTACGCAGTGGTTGGTGCCACGACTTCAGGACTTTATGTATCAGGCTAAAGATATTGACGTCCGTGTTAGTACATCAAATCGTAAGGTTGATCTTCGTAAGGAAGGTATTCATTTTGCTGTAAGACACGGCATGGGGGAATATCCAGGATTGCAGTCAAAGGTGCTCCTGGCCGACGACTTAATTCCAGTTTGTAGTCCGAGATTAATTACGCCGCAGAAGACTGCAACGATAGATTTCGTCAGAGAAGAGTTGTTGCTTCACGACGAACATAGGGGGGATTGGCGCTTATGGTTCAATGCCGCGGGTATAAATCATATTAAGTCTGATTCCGGGATCGTCTTCGTTAATTCAAACGCAGTTATCGAAGCCGCTATCGCTGGACGCGGTTTTGCCCTAGTACATCGTGCATTAGTACAATCTGAACTAGCCTCCGGGCTTTTAATTGCGCTGGAATCAGTGACACTGAAAACGCCAATCGCCTATCACTTAGTCTACTATCCTGATACGTTGATTGATTCCGTGTCACGCCGATTTTTTGATTGGATTATTTTGCAATCTAAAAAAAGTTCTATTTAATATAAGGGCTAAATCAGTTCATGTGGATTGTCTCGTAAGCCAAGTCGCAAACCACTGTTATTCGCAAATATAATTGCTTTCAAATATCAAGATTGGATGGTAACGTTGAAGTGAAGCGATAGAAATATATCTTGAGACTGCAATTGACTGATTGTATTTGAGTGATCACAATCGGCACATAAAAGACAGTCAACTGGTCGATCTAATTTTCCCTGAGCCAGTCACTACTGAAATTCAATGACAGCTTACCCACATAGACCAGCCATTCAATAATCAATTCGTAGATTAGATTCAACTCCCGCTGTCATTGCGTCTAGGTATAATTAGTGAGTTGTACGCGCCCAAATGTTTCGTCATTTCTGTGTGTTGGCAGGAATCAAGCGACTTTCATTCATTGAATAAAAAGCGATTCACGAAAGGCAGCAAGTTCCGGTTTTCGCAGTAGCGCCATGCTATGGTTTGATAGAGATAACTTGGAAGTGGGCTTGCATTAAATAAAAATATTTACCGAGCTAAACTACCAGTATTTCAAAATAAAATTCTATATAAAATCCAGGAAAGAAAAATGAGCAAAACAATGAATACGCTGAAGTTATGGCAGCGCTGTGCTTCTACATTGGGTGGCAAATGGCTATTCGCAAAGATGTTGTGTTTCAAAGCGCCGTATTTCAGCAGCATTAGTCCACAGTTCGTAGAACTAAGACCAGAGTACTGCAAAGTACGCATCAACAAACCTCGTGCTGTACTCAACCATCTTGGAACAGTACATGCAATTGCGATGTGCAATATGGCGGAATTGGCTGGTGGAACCATGACAGAGGTGACAGTGCCGGCAACACATCGTTGGATTCCAAAGGGAATGACGGTCGAATACCTTAAAAAAGCCAGCAGTGATCTGGTCGCCATCGCCACGCCTGTGAAGGCAAATGATTGGTCCGAGGCTGGCGAGTATAAAGTCAGAGTAGATGTGTTGGACGACATGAACGATCTCGTATTTCAGGCCTTTATCACGATGTGGGTATCTGCAAAAAAGACCGTTTCCTAAATACGTAGCTACGCTTCCACGTACCTTATTTCACCAAAGCTTGTTGCACCATGTGACTATCTACGTATTGCACCATGCGTAAAATCTTACCGTCTGCAAAAGTATAAAGATGTGCAAAGGACGCCGTCATCGCTTTACCCGTCGCTTTATACGTACCGGAATAAACGCCAAAGACAGCGATTTGATCTCCTTGCTCCAGGTACTGTCTGGCTTCGGCGCGGTAATCTATCCATTCAGTCGCCAATCGCTGAAAAACATGAGTAATAATGGCGTCTGACCCGACATACGTTCCGGCATATGGAAATCCAGCGGCCTCAGTCCATTCAGCATTTGGTGCTAACACTGAGAGGAGTCGGGTTACGTTGTCGCCGGATGCACCTTCGTAGGTGGCTTTCAGAACTTCGAGATGAGAACTCATTGTTATGCCTCTTCTATTTTTTATGTCAGCTTTGACTTCAGTGGATGTATCAACTGAAGTCAAAGTTAAAACTCAAGATTCTTTAAATTGAACAGCCATGAATGTTACAAGCAAGCTCAGTGATGGAGGATTCCTCATCGGCTTTTCTGCCTGCGATGTGACGCAAATAGTCTGCCCACTCTTCGACGTGCCCAAGCCATTTACCCAGGTCGATACGCTCGAACGTACTGTCTGCATATTCCAATGCCAGCGTAGGAAAACCCTGACCACCAACGCGCGCCAACAATTCTCTACTCGTTGTGAAATGCCTTTGCGTTTCAACACCATGCAACCGCGCATATGCTGCGGTAAATGCAGCCACATCTAAGCCCATCTCTTTTGCGATGCTTTGCAGAACCTGGATTTCAGCGATACGTAGACCATGAACGTAATGCGCAATTTGAAGTTGCTGAAGCATATCCAGACCACGACCAGCTAATTGCTCTGCCGCCAGAATGGCTGTGCTTGGTGGTGCAGAATCGAATACGGCGCTGCTATCGCACAGCAAACCGTCCATATACTCTTTACCAAACACCTGACCAGTCAATTGCGCAATCCGTTCATCGTTGAAGATGACGTATTTACGTAATTGTGGTGTAACCGGGCGGCGATTCAAATCCGTCATCATCCCACCAGCATGAAACACAACGTTAATGCCTGGGATATGACGTGCCGCCGAAATAAGTGGCGCGGCACCGTAACACCAACCGCATACCGGATCGAAAATATAGTGTAGCTGAGTCATTCTTTTTCCTTTTTTGTTATTTCGGCGAACGTATTACGCAGTGCTATCTCACCGCACTTAAATTACTGAGGCCACTTCATTTCGCCTTTGATGACCTTGGCACTGATGTCCAAAGAAGCAGGCAAGCCAGCTTGTGGGTAACGTGCTTTCATGGCCTCAACCAATGCTGTTGAGTCTTTCGCTTTTTTCGCTTCTTCCTCAAACGCTTTGACATAGTCACTGGTATATGTCACTGCAGCTAATCCCGCTGGGGCAGCACCCAAAAAATGACCGGGAACAACCGTCGCTGGTTTCAACGCTGTGATTTCTGTCAACGTTGCTTGCCATTCTTTGCGTGATTCTGCTGTTTGTGTATCAGCCATCCAGACGTGGATACCATTACCGACAACAACGCCACCAGCCACTGTTTTCAGAGAAGGAATCCACAAATAACTACGGTCAGGGCTAGGGCCTTTAAGACCTTTAATCGCGATGGTTTTACCTTCGAGGTTCAGGTGGTCTGCTTTCAATACTTGTGGCAGTACCAATTTTTGCGGCGCATTGTCTTTCAAAATCGGGCCCCAATATGCTTTTTTGCCTTCCATATTGGCTTTGATCGCGGCAACGGTTTGCGGTGTCGCAACGATCTTTGCATCAGGGAATGCTGCCTGAATTACATCCAGACCGAAGTAATAGTCAGGATCGCTGTGGCTGACATACACGGTACTAAGTTTTTTACCGCTTTGTTTAATCTGCTGCACCAGTTGCTCGGCATCATTACGCTGAAATTGCGCATCGATCAGAATCGCATCATGCTTACCGCTAACGATTACGGATGAGACCGGGAATATCGCTTTTTCGCCAGGGTTATATACCTGCAACTGCAAAGGTTGAGCAGCGTGCGCAGTCATCGCGGCAACGCTGAAGCTGATGGCGGACAGTGCAGTAGTGAGCTTACGAATAGTCATACAAATTCCTCTTAGTAGTTATTAAAAACGGGAGAAGCAGGTGTTGAGGATTGAATCATAGTTGCTTCCAATTGTTTTATAAACAGCCTAAAATGAAATGAATTATTGCGTCAATCGATCAAATAGACAGGAATTTCCACTATGGACCGCATCATTGCTGCACAGGTGTTTGTCACTATTGCCGAGCGCGGTAGTCTGAGTAGTGCCGCCGAATTGCTCGATATGTCACGGGCAATGGTGACGCGTTATCTGGCTGAGATGGAGAACTGGTCAGGTACGCGACTCTTTCATCGCACGACGCGGCGCGTTAACCTGACCTCTGCTGGTGAAGCAACGCTGGTACGCTGTCGCGAGATGCTGGCACTGGCGGAACAAATGTCCGCCGTCTCACATACTGAAAAAGATGAACCGCGCGGCATCTTGCGTATTGCCTGTTCGCAGGTGCTGGCGCAAGATTCGCTCTCCGCAGCCATGGCTGCTTATTTACGACAATACCCACGAACCGCCATCGATTTACGCGTCGACAATCGCACTGTCAATTTGGTTGAAGATCGCATCGATCTGGCGATCCGCATCACTAATCAGCTTGATCCGGGTTTGATTGCACGCCGGCTTGGAGATTGCCCTTCAGTAATCTGTGCAGCACCATCCTATCTGAAGGAACGCGGCACCCCTAAAAGCGCTGAAGACCTCGCTACACACAACTGCCTGACGTATTCTTATTTTGGGAAAAACCTGTGGAACTTTGATCGTGCTGGCGAATCGATCAGCGTGCCAGTCAGCGGCAACTTCAGTGCCAATGATTCTGTCGTGATATTGCGGGCAGCAATCGAAGGTGCTGGCATTGCGATGCAGCCTGTGATTTCTGCTGCACCCTACATCGCCAGCGGTCAGCTGGTTGCATTGGTGCCGAAGGATAAGCCGATCACCTTAGGAATTCATGGTGTGTATATGTCTCGCCAGAATCAACCGCTGATTATGCGTAGCATGTTGGATTTTTTAGCAAAGTGGTTTGCTTCAACAAAAAATTGATGGTTGAGAATTTATTGAGGTTTGATATGTACTTGCGGATCCTGATCGACTTTTCTTAAGAACTCAAAAATCGTGTTTGTAAAAATAGCGGCCGGTGCGAAGCGCACGGTTTCCCATGTATCCGCCGTTTTATGATAAGTCGAAATTCCGGCAGCGATACCAAACACACGGTTATTTATTCCAACTTTCGCAAAGGGACCTGCATCGTAGGAATAAGTATTTTTATTTTCTCGCTGATACTTATGTGAATAATCATCTTCATCGTCATTGCGGCCGTTATAAACTTCTTCAAACCAGGTCTGAGCGTATTCATTTAATTCAGATTGAGAAAGCCTTTCCCATTTGTCGTAGCCTTGACCGATCATATCAATGGTAATCATGAGGACAATATTTTTGTTGGGATAGCCTGGCAACGGGTTCGCAACATGGTACATCGACCCCATTTCATGCTGCTCTTCTGCACCATAGGCAACGAACATTAAAGTCCGCTTGTTCGGCTTATTTTCCACCTTAAATTTGACAAAGGCACGCGCCAATTCCAGGGTCGCAGCTAAGCCCGACAAATCATCATTTGCCCCCGGATAATGGATACCATCGGGCGTACGTCCAAGGTGGTCGCGATGAGCGCTGACGATAATAATTTCTTTGGATAAGACCGGATCTGTCCCGGGAAGAATACCGATGACGTTGCTTGTTAGCATACGTTGGCCAAAGAGTGGATTCTCCGGATTACCATGGCTTTCACCATCCGGCTCAGCGATCGTTGTATTGAAATTTTGCAGATAGCCGTTCGTACCTGCTGGTTGCAAACCAATTTTTTTGAATTCATTTACTACCATTTCAATCGAAAGCTTATCACCGTCAGTGCCTGGCAGACGACCTTCATATTTTTCGCTTGCTAATTCTTTGACAAAGTCACTCATTCTTAGATCGTCAATCAAGGAATTACTTTCCACGACTTGCGTACCGGAAGTCAATTTTTTCCCGGCTGGATTGAATGAATCAGATTGATTGAACCCAACTGCATACATGCTGACGGCAAGCGGTCCGATGGCAGCAATAGCTAGCAAACATCGTGTTTGCCACCTTGAGGTAAATTCCATCCTGTTCCTATTTTTAAAATCGAAAAAGCGGTACCAAAAATGAAGCGACCCACATCAACAACTTGGCTGAATGTGGGTCTAAAGATTCTTATCGCACTAAAACCCAACTTTGCGCATTAGTTCGATTGCATTCCCACAATTGCAAGCGCGTGCCATCGTTCGTATCAGCGTTATCCACGTCCAGACATTTGCCTGCAATACCACGCAGTTCACCGTTGGCATAGAACCAGCGTTGGGCATCGGTTCCATTGCATTCATACAATTGGATACGTGTGCCATCCGCAGTGCCTGCATTGTCTACATCTAAACATTTGCCGCCGGGTCCGCGGATTTCACCGGTGCTCTGGTAGTAAACCCAATTCTGTGCGGAAGTGCCATTGCATTCCCATATTTGCACTCTCGCACCATCGTAGACCCGATTTTTTGCCACATCGAGACACTTACCTGCGATACCGCGAATTTGCCCGGCACTCGCCATCGACGGAGCACCCACCGCAAAGAGGGTAACCAAAATAAACGCGATCATTGTTACTAGCTTTTTCATCGTTTTCATCCTTCCTGAAATAACATGCGTTAAGACCATCAGATACAAAATATAAGGGAACTTTTATTTACAAAAGACAACCAAGACATGTAGAAAAATTAGGGCAAATCACCTTTCATTCACACAGAAAAAAATTGGTGACGGCGACATAAATGTAATTGCCTGGAATAAGACCAATCACCAACGAAGACTATTGAGATGCGGATAAACTACTTTTGTTTCACCCTGGGATATTTCTGACCTTGGATAAAACAACGTAAAACGCACCAAACTTAGCTCGATTGACCATCGAAACGCAACGTTACACAATTACATATAACGTTACAAGTTAGGAATATAGCACATAAATATAAGAAAGATAGAAGAAAATAGCAGCTTTTACCCTTAACCATGTCTAATATGGCAATATTATGATTGCATTGCATATTGCTAAGACGGGTGCAAATTGCGCAGCGTTTGCCTTCACGAGGTTTAGCGATAGTACCGACCTACTCCATTGAAAAAATTTCGACACTATCTATGAATGTCCATTTGCTATCTACGAGGTATCAACAAAGAACGACGAACGAACGTGTCGCCGCAGGCGTTCTGATGTCGGTCAGCATCCAGGTCATTGCCTGGTATTTACTCGTATCACCACAGCTCAGATTGCAAGGTGAAATACTTCGCCCAACATTGCAGCCATTGACTTTACAAATCATTTCAACAGCGCCTCAACAACAGCACACCACTACGGTGTCTCAACAGCGTATTCATCCGGAAAAAAAGTTACTTCCAATGCACACCAAAACGTCGTCAGAAACGGCTACAAAAATCTCAGAAACATCCTCTTCTTCACAAACCATACCGACAGTCGAGCAAGCGGAAATCCCGGATCTGGAAACACTAAAAGAAGCCATCCGCACACATCCATTTGAATATAGAGAAAAAGAAGCACAGCGAGAGACTGTCACTTCTGAGACGGTAAGCCGGTCAATAGAAAAAGCAGCACGTCCCAAGTGCGATAAAGATTACACGCCCCAATTGGGCGGCGTGAAATTTCAGAATTTATTGAAAATTCCTTTTCTGGTTAAAGGCGCCGTGTCAGATAGTGGTTGCAAGTGGTAAGTAATTCCATCGGCATCGATAAAATGAATTTTTTGTGGCACTCCTGATACCTTGAACCGTCGTGAGCCAGCTTGAACGACAAAGGGCAAGCGGCGATCTGGTTTAGTCTCGACACTACCCGGTCATATAGTCAGAGATAGAGTCCTATGCAGGTTAAGTAAAACAAATCTACGGCAAACGTTTCGCCGGACCAAAGCGCTCCAAAATAAAATCAATAAAGCTGGTCATCTTAGGTGTCGCCTGACGATCACGTGGATAGACCAAATGCATAGGCCGCGCAGCGGGAACATAATCCTTCAAAATAGGTACCAAGCGCTTGGCCGCAATATCCTGCGCCAGCAACACTTCGGCTTGCATGACAATGCCGAAGCCGTGCAAAGCTGCCATGCGTAGTGCCTGACCGTTGTTCGAGCGAAAGCGTGCTGGTGGTACCAAATGAGCATCCGTACGGCCTTTTAAGCGCCAACGCACGTTGTGTGGCCAATCCATAAATTCCAGACATTCATGATCAACCAACTCATCTGGTGTGCGTGGTTTTCCGAAACGCTTCAAATAGGCGGGCGAAGCGCAGATGACCATCGCATAAGGAAACAACGCCCGCGCCACCAGACCAGAGTCTTCTAGTTTGCCAATCCGGATCGCCGCATCGTAACCCTCTTCGACGATATCCACCATTCTGTCATTGAGCGACAGATCCAGCGAAACCTCTGGATATTGGCTAAGATAATCAGTCATCGCTGGCCCCAACCATTCGCTGCCAAAAGATACGGGCGCCGTGATTTTTAGCCGTCCACGCGGGCTGGTACGCATTGCTTCCGCGCCGCGCTCGGCTGTTTGAATTTGCGTCAGAATGGCGCGGCATTGCTCAAGATATTGCACGCCGATTTCAGTCAGACTTTGACGTCGTGTAGTACGTGTTAAAAGACGCGCCCCAAGCAGCTCTTCCAATTGGCTGATATGTTTGCCGACCATCACTGGTGAAATCTCAAATGCCTTAGCCGCTGCCGAAAAACTACCAGCATCAACTACTGCCACAAATATTTCCATACTGCGTAGCTTATCCATGATTGCTAACTCCTGGTTAGTAATGATCTTCATTCTAGCTCATTTATTCCTGTCCTAACCGGGTGCATACTGAACGCTCATTCATCGTTATCACACACGGGAGTCGCAGTATGAAAAATATTATTCTTATCGGTGCGAATGGCACCATCGGAAAATCCATCGCCGCAGAATTAAGTAAGCGCCATGAAATCATTGGGGTTGGCACTCGTAGCGGTGAGTATCAAGCCGACATCAGCGATCTATCTCAGGTACGCGCGATGTTTGAAAAAACCGGCAAAGTAGATGCTGTCGTGGTCGCGGCTGGTGCAGTGCATTTCGCACCACTCGCTGAGTTTAGTCCTGAGAAATACTACCTTGGCATACACAGCAAACTCATGGGACAAGTCAATGTCGCGTTGGTGGCACAAGAGATGCTCAATGACGGTGGTTCGATCACATTAACCAGTGGCATTCTCACGAAACAGCCCATTGTGGGCGGCAGTGGAGCCAGCCTTGCTAACGCAGGCGTAGAAGGTTTTGTGCGCGGTGCTGCCATTGAACTCAAGCGTGGTCTGCGTATTAATGTCGTCAGCCCAAATGTGCTGGAAGAATCGATGGATGTGTATGGCGACTTCTTTCGCGGATTCGAACCAGTGCCTGCCCGCCGGGTCGCTTTAGCCTACAGTCGCAGCGTGGAAGGTGCGCAAACCGGGCAAATTTATCAGGTTTGGTAAGGAAATGTGGCGGGTCACACCCGCCTTACCAGGCCAGGATATCGAAACAAGCACTTCACACAAAGAAAGTATGCCGTAATAATAAAATCGCCAACAACCACATCGTCACACCGATTAATCCGTCCAGAATCTGCCAGGCTTTAGGACGAGCGAACCAGGGCGCTAACCACCGGGCGCCAAACCCCAGCATGCTAAACCATAACAGGCTCGCACAACTTGCGCCAATGACAAACCACAAGCGCAGTGCGTGAGCTTGCTGGGCGCCGATACTCCCAAGCAATAAAACGGTATCCAGATAGACATGAGGATTGAGCAACGTAAATCCGGCAGCTTGCAGAATGACTGCTGCCAGCTTGCCTTGCGCACCTGACTCAGCGGGACGTAACTGATGCGATTGCTGCGCCCGGCGTAAAGCTTGCCAGCCATAGGTCGCCAAAAATGCAGCGCCAGCCAGAGACAGTGCTTTGGTGATCATAGGGCGCTCACCCAAGGCTTGCGCCATCCCAAACACCCCGGCAGCGATCAACAGCGCATCTGCCATTGCACAAAACAAAACGATACTGGCAACATATTCGCGCCGCAGACCCTGGCGCAAAACAAAGGCGTTTTGCGCACCAATAGCAACGATCAGTCCCAGACTGAGCAGCAGCCCCTGGGTAAATGCTGGCGCGATGCCAGAAAATGAAGAAAGAAGATATGTCATGCCGCCAGCTTGCACCCAGCCTAAAATGAAGTCAAACTACGTTTTCTTCATCCAATTAAGTAAAACTAATCTTATGCTGGACTATACTTCACTTGCTGTGTTGTCTGCCGTGGTTCGCGAAGGGAGCTTTGAACGGGCGGCACGAACACTGCATGTCACGCCTTCAGCAGTATCGCAACGCATACGATTGTTGGAAGAATTTATCGGCGGTGCGTTGATCATCCGGGGTCAGCCATGTATTGCGACAGAAACCGGACGCCGTCTATGTCAGCATGTAGATCAGGTCCGATTGCTGGAACATGAATTACAAAAATCGGTACCAACAGTAATGAGTTCCGACCAGGAAGCGCCGAGCCGCGTGCCTTTGCCTATCGCGGTCAATGCCGACAGTCTTGCCACGTGGTTTGCGCCTGCCATGTCGGCTTTTGCTGCTACCGCGCCAGTGTTGATGGATGTGGCAGTTGACGACCAGGACCATACGGCGGAATGGTTGCGCACTGGTACCGTGCTGGCGGCAGTCACCAGCAGCGCCCAGGCCGCATCGGGCTGCAATAGCCGCTCACTCGGCGCAATGCGTTATCTGGCGGCTGCCAGCCCCGCGTTTAAGGAACGATATTTCGCTCAGGGAGTCAATACCTCAACTCTGGCGCAAGCACCTAGTCTGGTATTTAATAGCAAAGACGAACTACAGACGCGCTGGGTGCGCAGGCTTTGTCATCGCCACGTTGAATTACCCAGGCATACACTCCCTGCCACCCATGCGTTTGTCGCGGCTGCGGCAGGAGGTATGGGGTGGGGTCTGCATCCACAAGCGATGATCCAGGATCATTTGAAGAATGGCACATTGGTAGAACTGGTTCCAGACACCCCCTTAGACGTGCCGCTATACTGGCAACAAGCGCGTTCTGCATCCTCGTTACTCGATGGTCTGACCAGAGCCGTGATGAACGCAGCAAGTTCAACGCTTTTACAGCTTTAACACCAGCACCACCGGAAATTACGCATGACCGAGCTTCAACCAGGATTTATTCTCACACGCCATTGGCGTGATACTGCTGCGGGGACAGAGATAGAATTTTGGCTGACCAGCGACCGGGGACCACGGTGCTTACGCTTACAGCATCAGCCTTCGGTGGCGTTTATCCCCGCCGAGCAACGCGAGCAAGCAGAGGTCATTCTGCGCAGCCAGACTCAACCCGAACTAAGGCAGGCAAAACTGCGCGAACTATCGCTGAAAGATTTTCAGCAGCGCCCTGTGCTGGGATTATATTGCCATCAATACCGACATTTGGGTACGTTGGAACGTCGTCTGCGGCAAGGTGGCGTGGACGTGTATGAGGCCGATATTTTCCCGCCCGACCGCTATCTGATGGAACGTTTTATCACCGCGCCCGTACTGTTCTGCGATCAACAACCTCACGCAGGTGAGGTCTTAAGCGGAGACCTCAAGCCCGCCACCGATTATCGCCCGCAGCTACGACTGGTGTCGCTCGATATCGAAACCAGCGTGCATGGCGACTTGTATTCGATTGCTTTAGAAGGTTGCGGTCAGCGGCAGGTCTATATGCTGGGCCCTGCGAATGGCGAAGATGATGCAGCAGCAAAAATCGATTTTGTACTTGAATATTGCGACACGCGCGCCGACCTGCTGGAAAGACTCAACAGCTGGATCGCAAGCCATGATCCTGATGCCATCATCGGCTGGAATCTGGTGCAATTTGATCTGCGCATTTTGCAGCAACATGCAGAACAATACCGGATACCTCTGCGATTCGGGCGCGACGGCAGCGCGATGGAATGGCGCAAGCACAACCGGCAAGATCATTATTTTGCCAGTATTGCCGGGCGTCTGGTCATTGATGGTATCGAAGCGCTGAAATCAGCGACCTGGAATTTTGCGTCATTTAGTCTTGAATTCGTTTCGCAAACTTTGTTGGGCGAAGGTAAAGCCAGCGATAATCCTTACCAACGCATGGATGAAATTCAACGTCGTTTCGATGAAGACAAACCTGCATTAGCCAAGTACAACATCAAAGACTGCGAACTAGTAACACGGATTTTTGCTAAAACCGAATTGATCTCGTTTTTGCTGGAACGCGCAACCGTGACTGGCTTAGCGGCAGATCGTAGCGGTGGTTCGGTAGCGGCCTTCACGCATCGCTATCTGCCATTGATGCATCGTCAGGGATATGTCGCACCGAATATTGGCGACATCCACGGTGAACCGAGTCCGGGCGGTTTTGTGATGAACTCGCAACCCGGCTTGTACGATTCTGTGCTGGTACTCGATTACAAAAGCCTTTATCCGTCGATCATCCGCAGCTTTTTGATTGACCCTGTGGGCTTGATTGAAGGCGTCAACAATCCTGATGACGATGCCTCGGTACCTGGTTTTATCGGTGCACATTTTTCCAGACAAAAGCATTGCTTGCCGTCGATAGTGACTCAGATATGGCAAGCGCGTGATGTCGCCAAACGTGAACGTAACGCACCGTTATCACAGGCATTGAAGATCATCATGAATTCATTTTATGGTGTACTTGGTTCAACCGGTTGCCGCTTCTTTGATCCACGACTCGCTTCCTCGATCACCATGCGTGGTCATCAAATTATGCACCAGACCCGCAAGTTGATTGAGCAGCAAGGCTATGTCGTGATTTATGGCGATACCGATTCGACCTTTGTCTGGCTTAAAGAAGCACGTAGCGAAGAGGATGCAGCACAGATAGGAAAAACCTTAGTTACGCACATTAACAATTGGTGGAAAGAATATCTGCAATCGCAGTTTAGATTGACGAGCGCCTTAGAAATTCAGTTTGAAAGACACTACAGTCGTTTCTTCATGCCGACAATACGCGGCACTGACGAGGGCAGTAAAAAGCGCTATGCAGGATTATCGATTCGCGCCGACGGCAGCGATGATATTGTCTATAAAGGTTTAGAAACCGTGCGTTCAGACTGGACTCCGCTGGCACAAGAATTTCAGCAAACGCTGTACGGAAAAATCTTCAGACGACAGCCATATAAAGATTTTTTACGTGACTATGTACAACGCACCTTGCGCGGCGAATTCGACCAGGCACTGGTCTACCGCAAACGCCTGCGCCGTCCACTGGCAGACTACCAGCGTAACGTGCCGCCGCATGTGCGTGCTGCACGCATCGCTGACGAATACAACCTGCAATGTGGGCGCCCGTTGCAATATCAAAACGGTGGCTGGATCAGTTATGTCATTACCCGTAACGGCCCGGAACCACTAGAAATCAGGCAAGCGGCAATTGATTACGAGCATTACATTTCCAATCAGCTCAAGCCAATTGCTGATGCGATTCTGCCTTTGCTCAATGATGATTTTGACGCGCTGATTAGTCGTCAGCAGCAATTGTTTTGAATATCTATTTGACTGGTAGCGATAGGAAATCAACAAATAAAAGAACCGGAGCAACTCAATAATGACATCGCTCCGGCTCATTTTCTCAGCAGTATCGCTTAGTTTAAGCTCTACGCGGCAACACCCAATTCGCTCTCGGAAAATGGCAAGTATAGCCATTCGGATGTTTTTCCAGATAATCCTGATGCTCAGGTTCTGCTTGCCAAAAATCGCTAACAGGCTGCACTTCTGTCACGACTTTACCTGGCCATAAACCAGATGCATTCACGTCGGCAATTGTATTCACAGCTTCCATTCTTTGTTCTTCGCTGGTGAAGTAAATTGCTGAGCGATACGACATACCACGGTCATTGCCCTGACGCATGGGTGTAGTAGGGTCGTGAATCTGGAAAAAAAACTCCAGAATTTTGCGATAACTAATCACAGCGGGATCAAAGTTAATTTCTATGCCTTCGGCATGCGTGCCGTGGTTACGATAGGTGGCGTTCTTTACGTCACCTCCAGTGTAGCCAACACGTGTACTTTGAATGCCGGGCAATTTACGGATTAAATCCTGCATGCCCCAAAAGCAGCCACCTGCCAGAACGGCTCTTTCTGTTGTCATCTCAAACTCCCTCTACCTGACTGATGTAATCACCGTAACCCTCGGCGAGCATTTTCTCCAGCGGCACAAACCGCAATGAGGCCGAATTGATGCAATAGCGCAAACCGCCACGGTCACGCGGGCCATCAGGAAAAACGTGTCCAAGATGGCTGTCACCATGCGTTGAGCGGACTTCGGTGCGGCGCATGCCATGACTATCGTCGTGCAATTCTTTGATAAAACCGTGGGTCAGTGGTTTGGTAAAACTCGGCCAGCCACAACCAGATTCGTATTTATCTGCAGAGGCAAATAAAGGTTCACCAGAAACAATGTCAACGTAAATACCTGGCTTTTTATTGTTCAGATATTCACCCGTACCTGGTCGTTCAGTACCGTTACGTTGAGTGACGTTGAACTGCTCTGGCGTCAATGCTTTGATCGCTTCTGCCGATTTAGTGTAGCGTGTCATAAAAACTCCGTTTCAAGGTAATACACGATGCCTGATTTGTCGTTGCAAATTCAAATGGTGTGCATAAGGTAGTCGTCTGAAGCATCAAAAGCTTACAGCGATCCCTTAAAAATTTATATGCTAACAGAGTCTGTTAAGGAGGGTTGGTAAAGCCTCGAATGACGGTTGGCAGTGCAATTGCTTGAAGCAAATTATCGCTATTTTCGTTACACCTGATCATTTTTATAAAAATTCGTCAGTGGTGCCTCAACGACAACAAACATCAGGTATTTTTTAAGTTGTTTACATCAACAAGCGTTCAGATGCCGGTCTCTGATTTTCCTGCCTTTGATGCAAAAATTCTATTTGAGTTACCATCTACATCATTCCCTTTCATCAAAATACCGAAATCGGGGACAACGGACAAATCAAAGACAATTGAGGATGAAGATGAGCGATTCAAGCACCTATACCCCACCAAAAGTCTGGACCTGGGCTAAACCGAATGGAGGTACTTTCGCAAGTACCAATCGTCCAGTTGCCGGACCAACGCATGACAAAGAACTACCGATTGGCAAACATCCACTGCAACTGTATTCATTGGCGACGCCGAATGGTGTCAAGGTGACGATCATGTTGGAAGAATTGCTTGCCCTTGGTCATAGCGGGGCTGAGTACGATGCATGGTTGATCAGAATCGGACAGGGTGATCAATTTGGTTCCGGGTTTGTCGACATCAATCCCAACTCTAAGATTCCGGCTTTGTCAGACCATAGCGGTGATGAGCCTGTCAGGGTATTTGAATCGGGATCGATTCTCTTGTATCTGGCAGAAAAATTCAACGCATTTTTACCAAAAGATATTGCGGCTCGTACTGAAACCTTGAACTGGCTGTTCTGGCAAATGGGCAGTGCGCCGTATTTAGGTGGTGGCTTTGGGCATTTTTATTCGTATGCACCAACGAAAATTGAATACGCCATCGACCGCTTTGCGATGGAAGTCAAGCGTCAGCTGGATGTGTTAAACCGACAGCTTGCTGAGAATACCTATCTGGCTGGCGACGAATATACGATCGCCGACATCGCCGTATTTCCCTGGTATGGCGGTTTGGTAAAGGGTTGGGTCTACAATGCAACCGAGTTCCTGAACGTCACGGAGTATCAACATGTGCTGCGATGGGCAGAGCAGATATCACAACGCCCGGCGGTAGTGCGCGGACGGATGGTCAACCGTACCAGTGGCGAACTGTCTGAACAGCTACACGAACGTCATGATGCCAGCGATTTTGAAACTAAAACGCAGGATAAAATTTCAACATCCAACTGATGCTGACCAGATGGTGTGTCGATATTGCAATTCATCGGCGCACTATCTGATTCATCTACGACCATCACTCTTTTTATGGTTGGAAAATATGAAGGATTACGCGGATAATGTAAAAATACAAAGTCCATACATAAAGACAAAATGCCGCAGTCGAAATCCATACATGATGAAAGCCAAGCGATTGCCTGGTTAGGACAATTTGTCCAACACGGCGGTCCGCGCTATCTGCAGATTGCCGATTTCATTGAACGGGCTCTCGACAATCAGCAACTCAAGACCGGTGACCGCCTTCCATCGCAACGACGCATGGCTACGCTATTGCAAGTCGATCTGACCACCGTCACTCGCGCATATGAAGAGGCCAAACGGCGTCAGCTACTCAGCGGACATGGAGCGCGCGGAACCTATGCAACAGCACCCAAACGCGATCTCGGGCAAATGTTGGATCTGAGTATGAATATTCCTCCGCCTCCTGCAAACGTCGATCTGGCAGAGTTACTCAAGCAGGGTTTAGCACAAGTACAGCGCAATGCTGACGATGATTTGCTGATCAACTATCACCTCGGGGGCGGCAGCCTCGATGATCGTGCTGCCGGTGCTGCATGGCTCAGACCCATGCTGGGAACAGTAACGCCAGAGCAGATCACCGTTTGTCCTGGCGCACAGGCCGCGCTGGCGGCAGTGTTGATGGCATTCACCAAACACGGCGATGTCATTCTGGCAGAACCAGCGATTTATCCCGGCTTGCGCATGGTGGCAGAACAATGTGGCCGGCGTATCATCGCCGTCGAAATTGACGATCAAGGGATGCGACCAGATGCATTAGAACACGCCTTGCAACGTCATGCTTCCCCGCTCGTGTATCTGAATCCCACTTTGCAAAATCCCACCACGCACACCATGCCCGCCGCACGGAGATGCGAGATTGCTGCCGTGATCGCCCGTGCCAGGACGTGCGTAGTAGAAGATGATCCGTATTGGTTACTATCAAACGATGCCCCCGCTCCTCTCGCGACCCTGATTCCTGATCGGGTTTGCTATATCTCCACCCTGTCTAAATGTCTGGTACCCGGATTACGGACTGCCTATGTCTGGATCAGCGATCAGCACGCACAAGAAAAGTTCATGGCCGCCCTGCGCTCGTTCAATTTGATGACCCCACCGTTGACCAGTGCCCTGGCGGCGCAATGGATACGCAACGGCACGGCAAGCACACTCTTAACAGGTATTCGTGAAGAAGCGAGACAGCGCCAGCGGCTCGCCGTCGATTTGCTGGCCGGACGCACTGCGCATAGTGATCAGGGGATTCATATCTGGCTTCCGCTTCCGGGTTACTGGACAGCATCAGCACTCGTCAGCGCAGCCCGCAAAGACGGGCTGGCAATCACATCATCAGACATTTTTTTCGATCTGAAAAAACCACCAAACATCGTCCGTATTGCGCTTGGTGGAATACGGCAACGCGAACGATTGGCAGCAGCATTACGACGGCTTTCCCATTTGCTGGCCCGGCGGCCAGAAAGACCTATCGATGACATTTGAGGAAATTTGAGGACATCTAATCTGATGCAAAAAAGCGATGATTAAAAATGCGTGCCAACAATAAATTTGAGAACCCATTTATCTGCATCGGTAGTCAGACCACGACCAATACCTGCATTTAAATCGAATGCCCCAAAGTCATGCTCCAACGCCAAATACAGGGTTTTGCTGTTTTGGTTGAGCGCTTGCAAATTGCGCAATGGGCCGAGTTCGTTATAGGCTTCCAGCCCGATTTGCGTTTTTTCTGTGACTTTGTAAGCTACTTTTCCATCCACATTCAAAGTCACTGGTCCACCACCTGAAGACAAACTCCAGTCAAAGTTAGGATTGATTGCAAACGTCCAGTTACCGGTACGATACCCTGCAATTCCTTTCAGTTCAGCGTTCCATGGTTGTGGTGATGCGTATAAATTGGTTCTGCCGACTTCCAGATTGGCACCCCAAAAAAATCCGTGATCCGCATCATGCGGAGCAATGTACTTCAGCCGTACTTTTTCCCCTTCAAAATGCGTCTGTCCATCAGCCGATCTGGTACCGAGCAGGTAGCCACCTAATTCCAGCGTCTTCGTCAGACCATAATAGAACTCGGGGGTCAGACGATATTGATGGCGTGGAGCAAGCCCGCCTGGATAAGGTGCATTCTTATCACCGGAAATGACAACATTATTGTGAATATCGATACCAAAATGACCGGGTTGACTCAGGTCATCCATGTATACCTGAATTTCTTCGTTTGCAGCAAAGCAAAAACAAGGAAAAATCATCACGGCACCAACGACGAATGCGAATAATTTTCGTTTCAAGAGATTCTCCACGTGCAGGCCAAATTAGGCAGCGCAATTCTAGCGGATTAGCGGATGACCTGCTGGCGACGCTGCCATCAGTCGTACATTTAAATTCTAAAATTGCAATGTCATCTATAATTCAGAGCGGCATGTCCGAGTCAATTCAGTCAACTTAGATAAGCCTCTAGCGATCATAGAAATGTACATTTTAATGAGAGAGGTAAACGATGCAAACTTTCAGAACCGAATCGGATTCTATGGGTAATATTGAAGTTCCCGCCGATCAATACTGGGGCGCGCAAACGCAACGTTCGATTCAGAATTTTCCTATTGGTGTGGAGAGATTCAAATGGCCTTTCGCCATGATACGCGCCTTGGGCATACTCAAAAAATCGGCTGCACTGGCTAATCTGGAATTGGGTGAGTTAACACCTGATATAGCTAATGCAATATCACAAGCGGCGCAGGAAGTGATCGACGGCAAACTCAATGCACAATTTCCCTTGGTGGTATTTCAGACCGGATCCGGTACCCAATCGAATATGAATGCCAATGAAGTGATTTCCAATCGCGCAATTGAAATTTTGGGTGGACAACTCGGCACGAAAAAGCCAGTGCACCCAAATGATCATGTGAACCGCGGACAGTCTT
Source organism: Undibacterium sp. Ji67W (assembly GCA_049340365.1). Lineage (GTDB taxonomy): Bacteria > Pseudomonadota > Gammaproteobacteria > Burkholderiales > Burkholderiaceae_D > Undibacterium. The sequence goes on from JBMPOY010000012.1 coordinate 98,731, forward strand.
CCAACGATACCTTCCCGACCGCGATGCATATTGCCGTGGTCGATGAACTGTATCAAAAATTATTCCCTGCTCTCAAAGTATTACGCGATACACTCGATGCCAAAGCACAGCTATTTGCGACGACTGTAAAGACCGGCAGAACACATCTGCAAGACGCAACCCCGATCACATTGGGTCAGGAAATCAGCAGTTGGGTCGCTCAGATAGATCACGCGACGTTAATCATCAAAGCATCGGTCAATGGCTTGCTGGATTTGGCCATAGGCGGCACCGCCGTCGGCACCGGATTAAACGCACATAGAGATTTTGGCGCAACGTGTGCGAAACATATTGCAGAACTCAGCGGCCACGCTTTCCGTTCCGCAGACAACAAATTCTTTGCGCTGGCAGCACATGATGCATTGGTCAACACATCCGCCAGCTTACGTACTCTCGCCGGAGCCTTAATGAAAATCGCCAACGATGTGCGTTGGCTCGCAAGTGGTCCACGCTGCGGCATTGGTGAAATTTTTATCCCGGAAAATGAACCAGGCTCATCGATCATGCCGGGCAAGGTTAATCCGACACAATGCGAAGCTTTAACAATGGTCTGCGTACAGGTATTTGGTAATGACGCTGCAACCGCGTTTGCCGGTAGTCAGGGTAACTTCCAGCTCAACGTCTACAAACCCGTCATGGTGCATAACGTGTTGGAAAGCATAGGTTTGTTAGCAGACAGCTGCAAAGCGTTTAACGATCATTGCGCGCAAGGCATAGAACCAAATTTGCCTGTCATCAACCGCAATCTGGACAATAACCTGATGTTAGTTACTGCCTTAGCGCCGCACATTGGTTACGACAATGCTGCAAAAATCGCCAAAACGGCACTCCATGAAGGGCTGACGCTGCGACAAGCAGCACACCAACTAAACCTGGTCACACCAAAACAATTTGATGAATGGGTGAAGCCGATGGCGATGACCAGTCCAGAATAAATACTTCACTCTCAAGACCATTTTTCGTAAGCATCCCGTGAATCATTCGCATGGTGTTTTCTCTACAAACTTGATTGCGAATGATTCGAATCGACTTCATACCACCCGCCATTTTTTCTTTGAAAGAATGACATCAATCTTCTTTCAAATTGAATCCTGTTAATGACGAGGCGCCTGATATGTTCGGGTTTGTACTTTCTTCGTCTCTCAATTTTTACTTTTTCAGATCAGCAGCCTCCCAAGCTTCATTCACGCCAAAAAGATATATAGACAATCTTATTCATTACCAAAAGTTCTTTGAACTTTAAGTATCACTAAGTATCCTTAAGTAACTTAAAACATCATTACATATCAGTCATGACCATATCGCTTATGACTATCGTCATTTGATACTTAATTCGCAATATCTCCTATGGATTTTCAACCAAACGAAAGGATGTAACTATGTGGACGCAAATACGCCAATTCTGTTGTGGATTTCTGATGTTTATTGGGTTGGTTTCTTCGGGTTTAGCTAAAGAACCACCTATCTATACTCCAACATTTAGCAACGTTGCAGTAAGTGGATATGACGCTGTTGCTTACTTCACTCAACAGAAGCCAGTGAAGGGAGATCCCAAATTCAGTACTGAATATATGGGAGCGAAGTGGCAATTTTCGACTGCTGAAAATCGAGACAAATTCGTCAAAAACCCTGAACAGTTTGCACCCCAATACGGGGGCTACTGCGCATGGGCGGTGGCGCAAGGCTGGACCGCATCGGGTGATCCGACTCTGTGGAAAATCGTCAATGACAAGTTGTACCTGAATTACGACAAAGATAAGCAACAAAAATGGGAAGCCGATATCCCAGGAAATATCAAAAAAGCAAATGCAAATTGGCCAAAGGTGCTCAATTGAATCCTACGTCCTCTCAAAAAACTGGTTTAGCACGAAGCCTATTACTCTGTCTTCTGACGACATATATTGCTTTTGTTTTTATTCAGTCTTTGTTTTATAAATTTACAGACTCACCAGAGACGCAATATATTTTCGGTACACTCAATAGCTGGGGTACGTCACTAGGATTTCCAGGATTGTTTGACCATCATGGAATTTTCAGTCAGTACGTGGTTGGTACTACTGAGTTGATCGCCTCATCCCTCTTGCTGTTTGGATTGATCCGACGTCACTCTTTAGTTCAGGTGGCAGGGGCGACGCTGAGCGTATTTGTCATCAGTGGTGCTATTTTCTTTCACCTGTTCACACCTTTAGGTATTTCAGTACTGAATGCAGATGGCACGCGAGACGGAGGTGAACTGTTCGGGCTTGCATGTGGCGTATGGCTTGCTTCCATCATGATACTTTTTATGAATCGTCTTGTGATTTCTGAATTCATCGCGCGTTTTTTTATCAAGAGAAAGTGATGATGCCAGGGCGCAATCTTACGGCTATCAATGTGGCGTTAAGCGCTGCGACCGGTAAGCAACATAGGTCGCAGCTGTCGTCAGCGCATATAGAATTACATCGTCACTATATTGCGTTAAAAGACGAACATCAAACAAAAATTTCCTATCTCAAATCAGATGTAAACGACGGCACGAATTACATCTTTGTGCATGGCACGCCCGGCGATGCAAGGACGTGGACAAATTATATTTTAGATCCGGTCAGCAATACGAAAACCATTGCACTCGATCGGCCCGGGTTTGGTCATAGTGAGCCCGAAGACTGCGTCCCGGATCTAGGTCAACAGGCAAAGGCAGTACGTTCACTTTTTCCGGATGATGGTAGCCAGGTAGTTTTGGTTGGTCACTCACTTGGTGGCGCCATCGTTTCTTTGATCGCAGCCGAATGTCCGGATCAGGTGAAAGGACTGGTTTTACTGGCGGCATCTTTGGATCCCTTACAAGAACAAATCCATCCGCTACAGACGCTTGGAAACACAAAAGCAATCCGTACACTGTTACCTCGACCGCTACGAAATGCAAACACTGAATTGCTCGGGTTAAAGCCGCAATTGGTTGAACTGCAACCCATGCTCAAGAATATCACCGCTAAAACTATCATCGTTCATGGAACAAAAGATGATCTCGTTCCTTACGCCAACGTTTCCTATATTCAAAAACATTTTATTTCTGCAAGCCACCTCGAAGTTTTTAGTTTAGAAGGCGTAAATCACTTTCTCCCCCGGAATTCTGAACCGGTCATCAGGCACGCTCTGATTATCGCAAATTCGTCAGGAGTGTAAGGCTTCATGATCGATCTTACTTCAATCAGCCACACAATGGCCGCCGCGTTACAAGGTATGACAGCACCGTGGCTAATTTGTCTGGCTTTATTGGTGACAACTTTTGTGGTCGAAGACGTTGCAATTGCCGCTGGCGTCGCCTTGGCTGCACATGGCTCACTATCGTGGTCTGCGGCTTTTTTTTCCGTTGCCATTGGCATCGCTTTCGGTGACATAGGACTTTATTTTATCGGCTTAAGCGCACGTCGTATTCCTTACCTGCGTCGCAAATATGTTGAATCGAGAAGCGCTCATTTACGTGGAAAGCTTGAACAAAGTCTGCCAAGTGCAATTTTTTTTGCGCGCGCGATTCCTGGATTGCGTCTGGTGACTTATACCCTTTGTGGCTTTTCACAAATAAGACTGTTCTCATTTGTCTTGTTGGTTGTCATTGCCGTGTCCATGTGGACAGGAATTTTATTCGTACTTAGTTCAGTTTTCGGCAAAACCTTAGCGCAGATTTCAGGAATTCCACTGCCACTTGCGGCAGCACTTCCGATTATTTTTATCGCGCTTTCCATTCATCTGGTTCGTCAATTTCTGCAACAGCGAACATCTACTTCCCATTACTAATTTGAACATGGAAAAAAAAGTTAAGACTCCACATCAAGGTATGCCATCACTGGATGAAACCGGTAAGCCATTGAGCTTTTTCGAATTTTGGCCAATGTGGGCATTTTATCCACCCATTTTTCTCTATGTCCTTTGGTTAATGGTTCGGTATCGTGGGATCTTTCTACCTACTGTGGCCAATCCATCCTTTCCGGGAGGCGGGTTTGTTGGTGAATCCAAGGCACAAATTCTTCGGCTTGCTGTACAGCATATTCCCGAATGGACTGCGGACTTTATCGCCCTCAAAAAACCGCCTATTGTTTCAAGCGAAACAGAATTAGCCAAATTCAAAAAAAGCGTACTCCAACATTTAGACGATGCAGGTCTATCAATACCGCTCGTGGCTAAACCAGATATTGGATGCCGTGGTGCTGGCGTTAAACTACTACAAGATAAAAAATCGCTACGCGAATACCTGAAATCCTTTCCATCTGGCGAACAATTTCTATTGCAACGGCTGGCAGATTTTGAAGGCGAAGCTGGCGTTTTTTATTGCCGTCATCCCGATGAATGTCATGGTCGAATCATTTCCATTACTTTAAAATATTTTCCACATGTGACCGGAGATGGCAAAAGTACACTCAGAGAACTCATCATGAGTGACCCACGTGCCAGAAAACTGTCACACCTATATTTGCCTCGTCATACTGTGCATTTGGATAAAGTACTTCCTGCAGGCGATGCCTTCAAATTAGCATTTGCCGGTAGCCACAGTCGTGGTGCTATCTTTCGCGACGGAACCGCCTTGGTAACACCGGCAATGGAGGCATGTTTCGATAACATATCAAAGCGTCTGCCTGAATTTTATTTCGGCCGCTACGATATTCGCTTCGCTGATTTCGCCGATGTCCAGGCAGGCAAAGGTTTCACCATCGTTGAGATTAACGGCGCGGGTGCAGAAAGCACGCATATCTGGGATCGAAAAATGAGCCTGTTTAAGGCCTGGAAAGATCTTATGAATCAATACAAATTATTATTCCAGATCGGCAAAAAAAATCGTGAACGTGGTTTCCGTACACTGACATGGAGTGAGTTCCATTCATGGAGGCGGCGAGAGAAAGCCCTCACCACGCGTTACCCCAACACTGATTAAATCAAAGTGCGTGAAAGCCTTCCTATCACAATGAAAGCCAGTCCATTGAAAACTTCCGTCGCTGGAATCTGGAAATATAACGCACGTCTTCTTCAAGAAGGATGTTACGTTATTGAGCGTCTGAAGAACGAAGCTATCTCAGATTTGGATTATGCATCCAATGTTGGCCCACATCTTCGCCATGTGATCGAACATTACACTGCACTGTCAAATGCGTTGCGCGAAGCTGGTCTTTCGGTTAACTACGACAACCGCAATCGAAATATGGCAATCCAGAGTGATCCTGATTTAACACGATCCAAACTCACAGAATTAATCGAATGGTGTTTACAAGAAGCAAGCAGAGATATCCACGAATGTGATATGCCTCTTAACACTCACCTGCAGTCAGGTGAGTTTGGTGAATCAAGAACAACTGTTCCAACTTCTCTTGGAAGAGAGCTGCTCTTTCTGGCGTCACATACTATCCATCATTTTGCCATATTAGCGACCTATTTCAGATCGCACGGCGTCGAGCTTGGAGCTGACTTTGGCAAAGCTCCCTCAACTCTCGCCCATGAACGACAAACCGAGACAGTACTCAGCAATCAAGTTTCATACCTCACACCCATTTCCTGATCTCAATCGATGAATTCAAAAAAGTTGACCATCTACGGCGAAGCTCGTGAGTCAGACATCTCGACCAAAAATATCAATTTAAACCGGCATAACATTACCGTCCAAAGAAGGGACCAACTATGCCTGGTAATTAAATAGGTAAATCTGCCTTTATATTTGACGCAGTTTTTAGAATACGTAAATATTTCAATTTCGAATTAAAGTCGTAAACTCACTCCCGAATTCATCGCAGCATTACATTATTTCGTCAATTAAACGAACCTCCGGGAAAATTGACTTGTAAATATTCAATGCTTAATCAACGTCTAAACTTTTCTTCTTTCCTTTAATCATTGATTTCATTGCACTGAATTTAATTGGCGCATTGGCATATTGAATAACAAAGCGATTTTCCCGAGGAAATATTTTATGTCCTCCGGTCATTGGCAAGTGGCTTAAAGCGATGCGGAAGGTAAGGCTGAATTGGCATGCGCGGTTCCATTGAATTAGATCAGGTTCCGCGTGAATTGTTAGAACATGCGGTCAAGGCAGCAAATTTGATAGGAAATAGCCTTTATGGTGTTGATATGAAAATGACAGATAAAGGCTCAGTAGTCATTGAAGTCAATGACAATCCAAATGGTGACCAGAACATCGAAGACGGCGTTTCAGGTGATCAGTTATATCAACAAATTTAATTGAAATACTTAGACGATTACAGGAACAGCGAGCTACGACCTATGTACAAAGTTTATCTGCTCTACCAGAGCTAAGACGATCTTAAATCAGTTTCCACGGTTTCAATTTATACACAATCAGAAAACAAAGTTGGTGAGATTCTAAATAACCTCGCCCAATGCAAATTGGTTTCAAGGTTCGGGAGGAGTGCTCGCGATTTAAATAAAGATAACTTTATTGATCATTGTCTTCCAGTAATGCATCAAGGTGCTTGGGAAGTCCAGACCATTCTGAGATAGTCACAAGGTCGAAAATTTACGATTTTTTTATGCTACTCAGACCATTTTTTCGGAAATTTTTACAAGCAAGCTGTTAACCTCAAACGCAAGATAAATCTCATCAACAAGTTCAATGAGTTGCAATACATCCTACAAGCATCGATTGGGTTTTCCAGAGCGAAGTGCTGAGTATCAGTCTCAAATTTTTTCTATTCGGGATCGAGCTATTACGGGCACTGAACCAGGATTCATTATTTCGCATCATCCAGAAGCAAAACTATTAAGTCCATCCAGCCCGTCAATTCCAGCACTAACGCTCTTAGCAAACAAACTTTTTACTTACCCCTTCCTACGATTCAATCACGTTTTATCTCGGTTTCAGTTAAACATTTCAGCATCGAGAAAAACGCTCCACATCAAATTGCCGCAGCAAGCGCAACCAATCTGCATCAAATCTAAATATCTTCAGGAGTCAGCATGATTATCGCCTTTGCAAATGAGCAAATCAATTCAGGAAAGTCCATTCTCGCCCAGAATTTTGCGTCACTGTGCGCTTATGCCGGTCGCAAGGTTCTCTTGGTCGACAGTAGTGCGAAGCGGAAATCCTATCAGTGGGGTATGGAGCGCAGCATTTCTGGGGTTGAGCAAACAGTACCGGTCCGAGCGATTTTTGGAAAGGGCTTAGAGCCAGAATTGGAAAACCTTTCGTTACGCTACAAGGATATCGTTATCGATACCGAAGGACGCGATTGCATGGCAAGTCGTTCGGCATTAGCGGCGGCAAAACTGGTGATCATTCCATTGCGCGCTGGAGCAATTGATTTAGGACGCCATGAGGTATTGATTGGAAGAATTCAAGCAGCTCGCATGATTAATCCAAATCTACGCGTACTGGTTATCGTTACCCGCGCAGATCAGGAATTATCATTCGAAGATCACACTGCTATCGAAGCATTTGTAGCAAAAATTCCATTCGCAAAATTGAGTGCAACGATCGTACATGAAGAATCGGCAATAGGTGCGGCGGTTGAAGAAGGCTTGTCTGCTCCAGAATGCACCTCGCCTGACAATCGTGCAGTGATTGAAATGTTGAGTATCTACCGCGAAGTATTTGAAAACGATAAACAGCAAATCCATCCTAATTGAAACACGGGGACGTATCGGCTCTCCATTGCAACTTAGAATGCGAAATGAGATGATCAATGGATTCAATAAATTTATATCGTTACTGAATCAAGCTCATGATCAGTTGACACACCGGGATTATCGGATTGCTCTATCCGCTCAACCAAGATTTGATCTATCCGGTACCCATTCTTGTGATCGATATCAACGATTTCCCAGCGCAACCCTGCATATTCGAAGCTGTCTAATTTTTTTGGAAGACGCATTTTCGTGCGTCCTATCATCCAAAGTGCAAATCCTCCAGCAGTCTGATAATTACCCTGATTTTCTATAGGTAGCTCACCTAAGTTGAGCGCCGCACTTGTGTCAGAAATGGACGCGAGCCCGTCGACAATCCAGCGTCCCGCACAATCTTTATCACTCTGTATCTGTGCCTCTTCATCGGTATTCTGAAGAATTTCTCCAACCAAAGCATTCATCAGATCGGCCATAGAAATGATACCTTCTACTTGACCAAATTCGTTGTACACCAAGCCAACATGCGTCTTATGGGTTCGGAATGACTCCAAAGTTTCAATAAGCGTCAATGAATTCGGTATTCTATGGATATGGCATAAGTTGTTTTCCCAATCAATTTTAGGATCATGCTCACCGGCGCGCAGTTGATTCATAACATCTTCAGTCCAACGGCTAGTAGGTGCCATCCCCAAAATGCAATCGAGACCGCCTTCAGTGACGACCAGCCGAAGACGAGGATATTGAATGAAAGTATCCAGATTTTCGCGATGTGATTTAGAAATGTCGATATAACGAATATCCTGTCGTGGCGTCATGATAGCCCCGACTTTACGTTCATCCAAACGCCAGACATTTTCCATAATCGTTTTTTCGCGTTCAGTGATGAGTCCTGATTGACCAGCCGCGTCTATCATTGTCTCAACGTCCTCTTCACTTACAGCCTCCGATCTCACCAACGGTAGACCTAATGCTTCCATTAAGCGATTAGTACAAAACGACAAGGTCGTGACCAATGGGCTTAATACGGCAACCAGACGCTGGGCCAGCGGCGCAATGACACGTGCGATCTTTTCCGGATGCAGCAATGCCGCACGTTTCGGTAGCATTTCACCCAAAACCAGAGTGACAGCTGTAATGACGACGAGAACAAAAATTTGCGCTGCATTTTCTTTCCAAGAGATGATCCATTCCCATTCAGGAATCAGTGATGCGATTTGCCCCGCGAACTTATTTGAACCAAACGAACCTTCCAGGAGCGTTACAAAAGTCAAACCAAGTTGTGTGGTGGCGAGGATACGATTTGGGTCATTTGCCAGCGCTAATGCTGCTTTGGCACCAGTATCACCAGCATCGGCCAATGTTTGTAAGCGACTCTTTTTGGAAGCAACAATGCTCATTTCGCTGAGCGCGAATAATCCATTGAGTGCAATAAGAGCGATGAGGATCAGGGTATTCATGTGACAGAGTTACTCAACAACAAAGTGGTGTGTGACCGTTGGTCGCGGCTTGTATTCTATGGACACCGAGGTCTTTTTTTAGGATTAATTAACCTGAGCGCGAAAAATGACCAACGTCATTAACAAGGAATATGCATACCATCTAGGCTAGCGGTTTGCACGTAAAAACTTCCTAAAATAAGAGTGCATATCATATAAAAAAGGCGTAAAGCGAGTAGAGGACGTTAAAACCAATATCAAATTTGCTGCTGCAAGCAAAATGCCGACTTCCGATGATAGTGTCCTCCCACCGCTGATCCTTGCATTAAGCAAATTTTTACATCAATTTTACCAATTAAACAGCCATTTTTTAGGACGTTTTTACATTCAAACTGATAATCTTCAGAATGAAGTTGAAGGGAAATTCTTATTGTTTTATGTCCTTCTATTCTTCTTTTTGTTCCGAAATTTAAAATGCTTATCCATCATCAATTCATCCGGGAAACTCGTGTAATGGCTATCCGATGTTGTCGACCGTCTAAAAAAATCTCTGTCTGACAGAAAGGACGCACTCGTTCCAGTTCTTTGAGCCATCGTCCTGCCAAAAGACAGGGTGATGCGCGCCGTACTCAGTTTCTACTAGCCGCTTCATTATCTCCAAACGCATGCTAAGCAGACGTTTGCATCGTTTCGCCTGCCACTCCCCTGGCGGGTAAAAGCTTGATATCTGACAGCTTATGGGCTAGCACGAGCTTTATTACGGAAAAATTTTTTCCTTCATTTTTTTGTGCCGTAGCGTATCTACGCTTTGTTATCTATTTGATCTATTAAAGGAGTTGAACATGTTTGAAATGAATAAAAGTTATTCTCGCGAAGATATCCACAATGCATGTGGTGGTGACATACAATCTTTTCTGCCAATCAAAAATGGAAAAGTTGTCGCTGCATGTATTCGCCCGGAGCGTAATTTACTCGCACCGGATGTCATTATCTGCAACAATGGCTCCGCCGCACGCGCCGCCGGAAAGACGCTCGCAAAACAAGCAGAGGCGATCCCCGTATTCATCAAACTTGATTCTGAGTTATTTAAATATGTTGGGGATTTTAGCGCAAGCGAATCACTGACAACGCCGATTGAATGTGCACCCTATGCACAAAAAAGTGGACTCTCCATATCCGAGGTCTCACGTGTAATTAAGATGACTCGCCACTAACGATCCTTTATTCGGAGGTCGCTGACAAGCAGACCTCCGATTATTAAACGGTCTCCTAAATTTTCTTATTTAGCATCTGACATTCCGTTGAGTCCCATTATTAATGCGGCATTGTTACCTGCCGTGGTGGTCGGCAATTTTCCATCCCATTTTTCTATCCACAGCGTTTGATTTTTTACTTTCGCCGCTTCAGCACCATATTGTTTGATGGATTCACCCAATACTGCCAATGCTTTTGCATCACCCTGAGCCGCCGCAATTTTTGCATCTGCCTGACCCTGGGCAATTGCAACTGCATTTGCTGCATCGGCTTTATTTTTGCGCAGCATCGCTTCTGACTTCAAAGCTTCCTGAGTCGCCTGTATTTTGGCGTCAATCGCTTGTTGAATATTGGCGGGTAAGCGTAATTCATTCACAAATCCAAATTGTTCGACAAGAATCCCGTAGGTTCCCAAGTCACCGTTGATTTTTTTTCGGACTTGTTCTGCTAATTTTATTTTGCCGCCAGACAATAATCCTTCGGCATCATAATCGGAACCGTAAATATTTAATGAATTGCGAATTTCATTGCGAATAATCTGACTGGTAATCTCTTCATACCCACGTTTGTATTTTTGATAGAGGACAGGTGCCTTGGTGGAATCGATGCTATATGAAATACTTAAATCAGCATTAATGACTACACCCGACGCCACTTGAAAATTCATAGACTCATCAATAGGCGCTCCCTCGTGCAACGATTTGGTCCATGTATAAGTTTGGGTGAACGTCGGAAACTCAACGACTGAAGTCCCAATCCCCATCAGATGCCATCCGGAAGTTAAAGGCACCGTTTCGACGCGGCCATCAATACGGTTAAATTCGACACCAACATGGTTTGCTGATACGGATGCGACAAATAGACTTTTCAGAATAAAGGCAACAATCAATGTCAATATAATGAAAAACGCTGGCACAATTTTTTTTATCATCATTTTTTTTAAAATTAAAATTAAAATTTCAACCTTTAAGGAGCAAGCTTATGCATTTTTTAGGGTCCTATAACCCGCAATTACGACACTTTTCTGGGCTATCCAACGTGACTACATATGGCATGTTCGATAGCTTCTTTTTTTGAATTTTATTTTGACATGCGATGATATTTTCCATGCGTGACAGATGAAGTGCTGTTTGGCATCCTCCTGGACATTGTGTTATGCCGCTTCAATTTTTGCGTGACGCACGTCTTTACCGTCAACGATAAAAATGACCTGTTCCGCGATATTTTTTGCGTAATCTGTAATGCGCTCCAATGCCTTTATGGTCCAAAGAACGTTCAATGTTGCTGGCTCTGCTCTCCATACATCAGTCATTTCATCGATCAAGCGTTTGGACAAGAAACGGAATTTCATCGTGATGATTCCCTCCTCAGAAATCAAGTCGTCAGAATAAGTTGCGTCTAATCGCGCAAACATATCCAGTGCGTTATGAACAATCGTAATCGTCAGACCAGCAAGCTGATTTAACATGTCCTGGTGCGCGATCGACTTCGGTTCAGAAGATAAATGCAAGTCCTTAGCGCTCAGGGCAATTTTCCTTACTTCGTCTCCGATACGCTCTAAATCCGAAACTACTTTATTGGTTCCCATCACAACGCGCAAATCGTTCGCTGTCGGCTGATGTCTAACAATTAATCGCCGACATTCGCTATCGAGCGTGATTTCTAAACGATTTACTTCTTGCAATGTTCCTATCACGGACTCAGTAAGAATCAAGTCTCGATTTCTAAAACATGTGACTGCATTATCAAGTTGATTTTCTACCATACACCCCATTCGGAGCACATTAGCATGAAAAACATCCAGATCAACATCGTATTGTTTTAAGGAGTGAAACTCAGGCATTTTTTTCTCCATATTTATTCAGGCATTTTCTTCGCGCTGCGAAAATATGGTTTCAGAATATCGACGTTGATATAAAAAATTTCTACAATTAAATTGAAATCACGTAAATATTCTGTAAACAGCTTCGTTCTATGCATGCCATGTAAGAATTGCTTTTGCAATTTTCCACATCATTTCATCCTTTGGCATATAAGTTTGCCTCAAGAACTCTAGTTATGCATGGCTTGATTTTACGGGAGGGTTACACAATGACGTTTCATTACTCCAATGTGTGAGACTTCAAAATAACTCAGTACCGCTAATTCTCTGTTGGCCAAAATTTTTCTCAAGTACCTCTCGGTCAGCGCAATCTCCTTGTAAGGCTGCTAAGTCAGGTTCCATCCCGGGGTTGTAAGCCCAAATCGACGAAATTTTTAGAAACGGCTGCAAAGCTTAAGAGCGTCTTTGTATTCCTATCAGCACCAACTAGGGGAAAGGTTATGAAGACTTTGCTACACCATATTCAAATGATGAGACGGGGATTCGGCTTGTGATACCGATGGGGTACTAAAAAAACGAAATAGCTTGAAATTTTAATACATTGAATTCCAAAGCATGCCGATTTCTATATATTGAATTCCATCACATAGCAAAAAACGCGCTGAAAAATGGGGCATTTCAGGTTCGAAAGTGGTTCAAAAACAGCGGTATTTTAATAAAAAAAGCGCTTGTGAATAAATTGTCTATTTCAAAATTAAATAAATTAAATGAATAAATATAGTAAATTTAATTTGAGCAAATACCATTTAAAGTTGCAATAATTTGTAAATACTAATTTTAGGGATTGCAAATAGTTTTAAAAAGATTAATTTTTAGTTGTTGTTTTAAAAATACGGCAATGGCTAAAAAATAGTTTATTTAATTAATTTGAGCATGCTATTATAAATCGTCTTTAGTTGTAAAAAAGACATCTAATTATATTTAATGTTGGAAATAACTATTTTTGATTGATGAATATAATTTTTTTCTAAATCTATTTAAACGGAGATTCATATGCAAGAGTTAAGTATGGCAGAAGTTGATTCAGTATCAGGCGCTGGATTTTTTTATGACCTCGGCAACTTTTGGGGTGGTGCTTTTAAAAATGGCTCGTACGAATATCCTATGGCAGGTAGTGGTTACGCTCTTGGCGCTTAATTTAAAGAAAAATTTATTATGACCGAACTTAATATTTCTGAAGTCGAAGTAGTTTCTGGTGGATTCGCATGGGTTGGCGCATTCGTGATGGGTGTTTTTATTTATGATGCAGCAACTGATTTCTATAAAGGTTTTTCAGATGCTTATAAATAATCGTCGATGATTATTTAATCTAACTAGTTTGAAATTTCAAACTAGTTAGATGAGGAAATTTTAATATTATGTATTACACAAAAAATATTAACATTATAGTTAATAAAGCAAAAATAAGACTAGCGTATCTAAGTGCTATGGTTTTTCTTGTTATTGTGCAAAATTTATTATTTTCTGCTTTGGCAACAAATTTAGTACAGGATAATGGGGATGAACATGTTGTGTACTATTGGTGGGTTACGATTTTACTTTCTCCAATTATAGAAACACTAGTATTTCAAGCGTCGGTCAATTGGGTTCTTGAAATGTTTGAATTCCGTCAAATTAACATTATTGCAGTTTCCGCAATAATATTCGGAATAGTGCATTTTCGCGGTGTTTCTTCAATGATATACGTCTTCAGCGCCATTGTTGCAGGAAGTATTTTTTCGTGGATGTATCTACATCGCTTAAAGCAAAGTAATTTCTTTCAAGCCCTTAGTGACGTTGTATTTGTTCATGGATGTAGTAATGCTTTTATGTTGGCGCTACTTTCTTACAAATAACCAATGAACGAAAAATGCTGCTGCATTACAAGGCGCATGACGGATCACCGGATTACCCACCGCGCTGCACGCTCTTGCTCTATTCATGGAGCGGCGCCGTGGATAACCATAGACCTGCAAGGATTCACATAAGAAGGCTGAAATTCTTTCCAAACAACCGTAGCCACTTCTTACCCCTATTTTTAGCTATACAAAATTTCATATTAATTAGAATAGTAAATTTAATATATTTATAATTGAGTCACTTTTGAATTCTTCGCAAATTACAATTCAACCTCAATCCTCCAAACCGCTTTTTCGCAGCCAGGTTACAGAGCATATTACCAATCGCAAATACGGTACTGTCCTGCTTGCTACACCACTGAGTCATCGATTTTTGACTCTACTTTTTGTAGGCATCGCAGCTGCCATCATCGCTTTTTTTGCTTTCTTCAGTACCACCCGTAAAGCTCAATGTAGTGGCGTATTATTGCCCAATCTCGGTGTTATCAAGGTCGTTCCTACACAAGCCGGTGTAGTGCTTGCTAAGCACGTTGTTGAAGGTCAGCTTGTGCATGCGGGTGACGTGCTGTTCGTGCTGTCAAGCGAACGCAGTGCAGCGGTCGGTGATGCTCAGAAGACGATATCCTCTTTGCTGGTGAATCGACGCAATAGTTTTACTGTAGATCAGGCGCAGTTACTTGCGCAAAGCCGTACACGACTGGAAGCACTCCGTCGCCGGGCCGCCGATCTGGAAGGCGAGATTGCCAAAATCGACGCGCAAATCGTCTTACAAAAGCAGCGTGTGCAACTATCTGAGCAGGCCTACAAACGTTATAGCGATCTGCAGGCAACCAGCTATATTTCAGCCGCACAGCTACAGGACAAGCAAGCAGAGCTGCTCGATCAGCAGCAACGACTAGCAGAACTCAATCGCGTTAAATCAGCCAACGGTCGTGACTTGACGACAGCACAGGCGGATATCGCGGATTTGCAATTACAAACGCAAAGGGATGCGGCGGCAGTGCAACGCAATGTGAGTTCAGTCGAACAAGATTTAACCGAGAATGAAGCACGGCGGGAGTTAGTTGTCCGCGCACCGCAAGATGGAACAGTCACGGCGATTACCGCGGCGGTAGGGCAAACGGCAACACCCAATGCGGCGATGGCTTCGTTGATACCCGCAGGATCACAACTCGAAGCCGAAATTTACGCGCCTTCGCGTTCAGTCGGTTTTGTGCAACCAGGTATGCAAGTGTTATTGCGCTATCAAGCGTACCCATATCAAAAGTTTGGCCAGTACAAAGCTACCGTCAAAGAGGTGGCCAGCAATGCGCTACGCCCTGAAGAATTGCCTTTAGGTGCGCAATCAGCGAACAGCAATGAAGCGCTGTATCGCATCCGCGTTATGTTAGATCAGCAAAACGTCCAAGCCTACGGCCACCAGCTGCCACTCAAATCTGGCATGGCGGTCGATGCCAGTATTTTGCTGGAACAGCGCCGCCTCTATGAATGGGTATTAGAGCCCTTGTACAGCATTTCTGGTCGGGTTTAATTGCGCCTCCTTACTTTCCCCATACTTTAGAAATTATGTCCCACGCTTCTTTTCCTGAACTGCGATTCTGGCGTCGCCGTCAAGTTTCGACGTTATTGCAAACCGAAGCCGCAGAGTGTGGCCTCGCTTGCCTGTGCATGGTGTCAAGTTACTGGGGACATAAAATTGACTTGGCGAGCATGCGCCGGCGCTTTTCTGTTTCTTTAAAAGGAGCGACGCTCAAAGGCTTGATGGCGATGGCTCAGGGTCTGGGTTTGCAAACCAGGCCGCTTAAACTTGATATGCAGCATTTGCCTGAGCTCAAGTTGCCTTGTATTCTGCATTGGGACTTGAACCATTTTGTGGTGCTTAAAAGTGCCTCGGCCAAACACGCCATCATTCTTGATCCCGCGGTCGGAGAAAGAAAACTCTCCCTCGAAGAATTCGCCAAGCATTTTACAGGTGTCGCACTGGAACTCACACCTGGTAGCGAATTCAAGAAGGCCGAAGAAGTACAAAAGTTCACCCTCTTATCTTTGATGGGGCAAGTGTTCGGTTTAAAAGCGAGCTTGCTGCAAATCTTATTGCTCGGTCTGGCATTGCAAGTCTGTGCCTTAGTTGCGCCGTTTTACATGCAATGGGTGGTTGATGAAGCTTTACTTGCTGCAGATAAAGACCTGGTCACGGTATTGGGGATTGGCTTCTTATTGCTTGTGGTGGTGCAAACTGCCATCACCGCGGTGCGTTCCTGGGTCACAACCGTATTAGCGACGAATCTGAATTTTCAGTGGCTGGGTAATGCGTTTGCGCATTTAATGAAGTTGCCTCTTCCGTATTTTGAGAAGCGACATACGGGCGATATTGTGTCGCGCTTTGGCTCCATTCAAACCATACAACATAGTTTAACGACCCAGTTTGTCGAAGGCATCATTGATGGTGTGATGGTGATAGGTACGTTAATCGTCATGCTTTTGTATAGTCCACAACTCACCGCGGTGGCGTGCGTTGCGGTATTGCTCTATGCCTTGTTACGTTGGTCTATCTTTAGTCAGTTACGTGAAGCGAACGCTGAACAGATTATCCATGCAGCGAAACAGCAAACGCATTTTATGGAATCGGTGCGCGGTGTGCAAAGTGTGCGTCTGTTTAATCGGGTCGAAGAGCGCCGTGCCAGTTGGATGAATAATCTGACCGATCAGTTTAATGCTGAATTGCGGATTGCGCGTTTATCGATTTCGTATCAAACCGCAAATACCTTGTTGTTCAATGCAGAACGCGTGATCGTCATTTGGATGGCGGCCTTGGCCGTGCTCGATACGCGTTTCTCAGTCGGTATGTTATTTGCGTTTATCAGCTATAAAGACCAATTCAGTAGCAGACTAGCTGCCCTCATCGATAAGCTCTTTGAGTTGCGTATGATGAAACTGCATGGGGAACGGGTTGCCGATATTGTGCTGACAGAAGTTGAAAAAGATGAGCAAACGATTGAGGTCGATGCTGAACGTATCATTCCAGAAATTGAAATCAAAAATCTGAGCTTCCGTTACTCAGATAGTGAGCCATTCGTATTAAAAGAATTAAATGTAAAGATACCAGCTGGCCAATGCGTAGCGATTACTGGTCCTTCTGGCTGTGGAAAGACCACTCTGCTTAAGCTTCTTCTTGGATTGCTGGAGCCAACAGAAGGAACTATTTTAATTGGCGGTGTCGAGCTCAAGCAGCTTGGCTTGCACAACTACCGCCAGTTGCTAGCAACAGTGATGCAAGATGACCAGTTATTCGCTGGTTCCATTGCCGATAACATCAGCTTCTTTGATCCAGCACCAGATCAACAGTACATAGGACAATGTGCACTACAAGCGGCGATTCATCATGAGATTGCCGCCATGCCTATGGCCTATCACACCCTGGTTGGCGATATTGGTACCGGATTATCCGGCGGTCAAAAGCAGCGCCTGTTGCTGGCACGTGCTTTGTATCGGCAACCCAAATTATTGGTGCTTGATGAAGCGACCAGTCATCTCGATATCTGGAATGAGCAGGCCGTCAATGCTGCCATCACAAAATTAGATTTAACTCGCATCATCGTAGCACACAGACCTGAAACGATTGCCATGGCGCAGCGGGTGATTGTGTTGCAAGGCGGGGCTGTCGTGCAAGACGTACTTAAACCAGCGGTTGTTGAGGACGATAAGAAAACGGCTTAGAAAACGAAAAAAATTATTTAAATGATCTTTAACTATTCATTTTTCGTTGATAATTCCCAAGCTAACGGCAGAAATTGAATCAGTTTTTTCACAATCGAGCGGTATTCTAATCTCGCTTCCCTTGCAAATTTGAGTAATACTTCCTCCTGAGGAATTTACAATGGGATCATCATCAGAGAATAAAAATATTCCTCCACGTGCTGAAATCGTGTTGTTAATTGCATCTGAAAATTGAACAGGAATTTCTTTTTTTGTTCTTTGCTCTATCCAAGAAAAAAAAGCTCTTTTCAGATTTTCGATAGTACTTTGATTGTCAGCAGAATATGGAGCATGGAAAAAAAGTATTGGTGCATTTGATTGATTGGAAAATTTTCTTTTATCTCCACCTAAAAAGGCAAGTGTACATGCTGAGGCACACACTCCTTCTACAATTGTAGTTATGTTTTTACTGGATATGAAATTTCCAATACGCATTCCAGCGCGCCATTCTCCTCCAGGGCTATTTTTAAAGACAATTGTATGAATAACGTGTTCGTTGATTAACTCAACAACGTCGTCTGCATCGGAATTAAGTAATTTACCTTCGATTAAAAGTTTATCGTCATCTCTCACGACGCTTGCATTTAGTGCTGATGAATAAGCAATCGATAAGCCAATCAAAAAAGTTCGAAGTTTCATAAATGGACTTCCCCGACTTTCGTAGACGTTTTTTAACTTCCAGTTTGTAACTTCTCGAACGCCAACGGACTCATTTGATTGAGATGACTATGTCGACGCTGACGATTATAAAACACTTCTATATAGTCAAAAATATCGGCTTTAGCATCCTCTCTTGTTGAATATATTTTCTGCTTCACGCGTTCCTTTTTTAAGCTACTAAAAAAAGATTCTGCGACTGCATTGTCATAACAATTTCCACGCCGACTCATACTCGGCACAAGATTGTGTTCTTTGCACCAGCGTGCAAAATCGTCGCTGCCAAATTGGCTTCCCTGATCCGAATGAATAATGACTGACTGCTTGGGTTTCCTTTTCCATACAGCCATCATTAATGCATCTAGAATAATATCGGTGGTCATCCTTGATTTCATTGACCAGCCAATGACCGCGCGGGAATAGAGATCAATAATGACAGCAAGATAAAGCCAGCCTTCGTGCGTCCTAAGTAGAGTAAGAGACAGGGCATAGTCGAACTATTTCCCTGCCTCTCCTCCCCGAACCGGACTTGCACCTTTCAGCGCATCCGGCTCTCCATTTAAATGCTGCTCAGAGCAAAGGCCACCTCGCCATACCTTGAATCAATTGTATGCCGAGTTTCGTTACGCAGTATGTACGGATTTTCTGCTGGAGACTTCCACCGAAATTGCCCTTTATGGCTGGTGACAAGGCGACGGAGTACTATCGCACCGTACCAGCCACGACTATTTTGTCCTTCCAACACCCATGTTTTAGCTACACCTGATTCTGGATGGCAGACATGGTCACGCATCAATGACCGGAAGCCGCGCCGGTATTTATGTGCAAGCCAATATCCAAATTTCCAGAATACAGTACGATCCAGCTTGCTGAACATCGTTGCTGTGTAGTCAGTGTACTGATAAAAGGCAGCCCATCCGCCAAGTTGACGGTTGAGGTATTCCAGCATATCGATCCGATTCTTACTGTAGTCACCGGACAGTTGCTTAACCAATTTCTCGGCAAAGCGTCGGTATCTATCCCATGGTATCGTCGTCACTGGGCGCATACGTCCACGAGAACCACGTTTGCGAATGATACGATGCCCCAGAAATACAAAGCCATCGTTGACATGAGTGATATGGGTCTTCTCCATATTCAATGTCAATTTGAGATGGTCTTCCAGAAATCCACGGCATGCCTCCCGCATTGCTTGGGCGTGCGCTTTGGATCCTTTCACAACCACAACAAAATCATCGGCATAGCGACAGTAGGAGAATGCTGGCTTCCACTGCCGACATTCGCGGATTGCGATAGGCCGTTGCTGACGAATACCATCATTCCATCCCCAGCGATCGCCGCGCACCTTCTCGTTCAGGTAGTTCTGCTCCATCCACATATCAAATTCATGCAACATGATATTGGAAATCAGAGGCGAAATAACTCCTCCTTGCGGAACACCTTCACTGGAAGCACGAAACAAACCACGATCAATGCAACCTGCCTTAATAAATTTCCAAAGCAAATCAATTAACCGTTGATCGGCGATCCGCCTTCGGACACACTTCATTAACAGGCGATGATGTACAGTGTCAAAGTAACTGGCGAGGTCGCCCTCAATAACCCAGCGTCCTTTGCTACCACGCCCACTATCTTGCAATTGAAGTTTCACCGTGCGAATCGCATGATGCACGCTGCGCGCTGGCCTGAATCCATAGGATACCGGATGGAAATCGCTTTCCCAAATCGGTTCCATGACCATAAGTACAGCCCGTTGTACGATACGATCCCGCAGACATGGGATGCCCAATGGTCTCATCTTGCCATTTGCTTTCGGAATATAGACGCGCCGCGCTGGTAGCGGTTGATACGAACCCGCCAGCAGTTCAGCGTGAATTGTTGCCAGCTCATTTTGGAGATTGTCTTCCATCCTTTGCTTGTCAACACCGTCCACGCCTGGTGTTTTCGCTCCGCTGGAGGCCAGCGTAATACGAGCCGCTTCGATTAGCCACGTTCTGTCGGCAACTAATCTCAGGAGTCGGTCGAACTTGCGTTCTCGGTTCTCCGTAGACCAGCGTGCCAGTTTGCTTTGCATTTCACTGATTATCAAAGGTCTTCACCTCATTGCGGTCAGTTAATCGACCAAACAAACCATTTAAACTGCCTCCCTTCGCCATGTGGCTGGCTTTCCCAGTCTCAGACTACTACGGAGACTCCGCCAGTCGGCAACGCATCAGGGGCACACTCCTTTAGCATCGTTGCCAACCTTCCCCAGTTCACATGCTGGACTCAACGCATGGGTGAGGTTGCCTATCGCAGCCTTTATCCTTGCTTGCCGCAAGTCGTCGCAGATATCATGATCTAGCTACGCGCTCTTCATGACGCCATACCGGTCAGCATATCTGTCTAACCAGTACTCGTATTTCCAATCCGTACATATAATCGGAAATAATCCACGTCCTGCCTGCTAAACGGTGTAGGCAGGGGTGACATTTCAACCCTCAGGTGCGGTAAATAGGTTCGTGTTCCTCAACCTTCCCATGCTCAGCCTAGAGATTCATCTTGGTGTAACCGTTTCACCGCAAATCCCGTTTCCCACGGACTTCGTCACCTTGCCAGTGTCAGCAAGTCACCGCCGCTTCGGCTCACTTCCTCTCGTAGCAGAGAAAGGGCATTCCCGGTATAACATCAACTTCTTGCCGGGTACTGCATTCCAAACATGCTCAAGCAACTTCACCCCCAAATGGGCGGGCTACGCTGGCTGGGCGTACTGTAGGTAATATCGGTTACCCAGGCCGTATCAGGCTGATCGATATTAAATTGCTGCTGCAGCCGATTTGGAGATGTAATCGATGGTAGCCCAGTTTTGTATCGTGGCCGACGATACCCTCGAATTGATTTCAGCTGCGCGCTCCGCATTAGGCGTGCGACTCTGTTCTCACCACAAGCAATACCATCTTCACGCAAATCACGATAAACACGCGGGCTTCCATAAATTTGTTGGCTACCGTCAAACGATCTCTTAATGTCAACCATAAGACTGGCATCTTCAATCGCTCGTTTGGACTGCGGTACTTTTTTCCAAGCGTAATAACCGCTGCGATGTACTTTTAAAACACGGCACATACTGCTCAATCGAAATTGCGTACGGTGTTGATCAATGAAGGCGTACTTCACTCTGACAGCTTGGCAAAGTACGCGGCGGCCTTTTTTAAGATGTCGCGCTCCTCTGTTGTGCGTTTTAATTCAGCCTTTAGACGAGTCACTTCTAACTTGAGTGCATCTGCATTATCTTGCTTAGCCGGATTGGATTGTTTCTCGTGCTGCTTCAACCAGAGATACAGACTTTTATCGGAAATGCCGAGTCGCTTGGAAACATCGACAACGCCATGCCCGCGCTCAAGGACCTGCTTAACGGCTTCTGCTTTAAATTCTGCTGTGTAACGATTGTTTCCCATTTGGAGTTTCCCCTTCTTAGTTTCGACATTATGAAATGTCTACTAAACTAGGGGAAGTCCAAAATGTGATTGACGTATTACTATCCGCAAGAAAATTTACGGATAGCAATATGGCGAATTATTATTTCAAAGATAGATTTACTGCATTCTCATTAAGTAGTCGACCAAGCAATCTAATGGATCACCTGGATATTCTCCCCAGCTATTTTGTCCAGGCTGACGTGTTGCACCTGCATCACCACCGCTCACATTTTCTATCTCAGTAAAATTCAATTCTTGCATTTTTAATCTCCAATTTAAATGAACTACACATAAGAATGTGATGATATAAACAATGCCAAATAAATTTTAGTATGTTAATTGATTTATTAATATTTAATTATTGGTGTAACAGTTATGTCAAAGGTATAAATTATTAATATTGGGCGTTATGTCTAATTGTCTGGCTTTTTTTCTGCTCCTTGCTTCGCACTTTTCTAGTCATCGTTTAAGCCATCCTTTAGTCAATGGATGCTTAAAGGTGACAAAATAGGAGCGAACCAAAATACCATCGACCCAAACACACTGGAACGCTGAGATGAAGCGGGGGCTGATGTGATGCATCGACCATAGCCAAGCCAAGTGATTGGGGGGAATTCAATATGGTATGCCCTTGGATTGCAATCGATGATGCAACTCACGAATTTCCTGAAAATGAATCACACTTTTTCAGTTGCAAAACAACGGTGGAGTTTGACCTTAAGAAATCATGATGATCTATTATTGCGTGGGTTCAAAGAAAAGAATAAGAGCAAGCGCGATTTTCGTCAGCTCTTGCTAGGTGCTAAATTAAAGCAATACTCCCTCACGCTTAAAATGAATTAACTTTCCATGGTTTGATATCGGCGCCACGCCAAAATACTCTATCGCGATATTACGAAAAATCAAGATCTCATTTGTACTGTAAGCGCCTCGCCAGCACCGTCATTGACTTTTTCTGCTTAACGCGAAGTCTGATTCAGTCTGCTTTTTACACCAAACGATCAACGACATTCCACGGCAACAAATCAGCAACCTTATTGATTGGATA
>JBMPOY010000013.1:0-116914 GCA_049340365.1 Undibacterium sp. Ji67W
AACAAATGGAGAAAACAATGCACACATAATTGATCGACAAACCTAAAACAAACTTGTATGCTCAACCACTAAGCGCCTGGTCAATATTCAATGCGCGCAGCTGGTCAAAATTGAGTGCGCGCCAACATGCTAGTTGCCTAGCGGGGGATGCGAGTTATCTATTGCTAACGCCAGAATATATCTAATTCGGAAATTTTTCTACACAAATATCATCTTTTCACATATTTTTCTTTCAAAATTAATTTATTTATACCCAATTAATCAAATTCAATTTTTACGATCACATAAGCACGACTTATTTAAGTATTTAAATTTCGCTATTCTAAACACTAAATTTTTATGATTCACTCTATCTCTATAAATATGCACCGTATTTTCACCGTGTTTTCACCTTGCTTTCACGGTGTTTCTACCTTGCTTTCATCATGTTTCTTTTAACAGTTTGATGTCGATAAACATAATTGGAAAATTATTTTTTCTGAATAAAATGTGAATCGCCACGAGTTTCCTAGACACTCGCCAGCCGCTCGAAATACTGCTTTTCGTAATTCATCGGCGGTAGCTGCTTGCTGAAACCATGCCGACGTTTCGGATTGTAGAACATCTCAATGTAATCAAAGATATCGCGCTTCGCATCTTCCCTGGTTTCATACGCTTTTCTGCGTATCCGCTCGCGTTTGAGTAACTGGAAAAAACTTTCAGCCTCCGCGTTGTCATGACAGTTTCCGCGGCGGCTCATACTCTGCTGCAGGTTGTGCGCTTTGAGGTAGTCTTGCCAATCGTAGCTGCTGAATTGACTGCCCTGGTCTGAATGCACCATCACAGTTTGTTTGGGCTGACGCCGCCAGACTGCCATCAGCAAGGCATTTAACGCCAGCTCACGGTCGATACGTGAACCCATTGACCAGCCGATGACCTGTCGCGAGAACAGATCCAGTGCTACCGCAAGATACAGCCAGCCTTCATGGGTGCGAATGTAGGTGATGTCGGTGACCCACACGCGATTCGGTTCGGTCGGCGCAAATTGCCTTTGCAGATGATTGGGTGCATGCACCGAAACAGGGCCGCTGCGAGCGCGGGGACGGCGATGGTAGCCCGTCTGCGAACGCAGATGTGCCTAACGCATCAGCCTGTTCACGCGATTAATGCCGCAGACCTCACCCAGCTCACGCAAATCTTGCCAGACCTTGCGATAGCCATAGACAGAACCGCTTTCCAGCCAGGATTGTTTTACTTGTCCAAGCAAGCGCTGGTCTTCGATGTGCCGCTCTGACACTGGTGTGTGTAGCCAGGCGTAATAACCGCTCGGGTGAACTTCCATCATTTTGCACAGGCGGCGCACTGGATAGTCGGACTGGTGTGCTTGCACGAACGCGTACTTCACCCGGACTGTTTGGCGAAGTACGTGGTCGCCTTTTTTAAGATATCACGCTCCTCGCTGACCCGTTTCAATTCGGCTTTGAGGCGGCGGATTTCAGTCTGCTGGTCGTCAGTCGCTTTGCGTTCGGATGGCGACGCGCTGAAGCGTTTTACCCACTGATAGAGGCTATGTGAACTGACGTCGAGTCGCGCTGCCACATCCGCGCCCGCATGCCCGCGCTCAGTGACTTGTTTGACTGCCTCAATTTTAAATTCGTCGGTATATCGTTTGTTGCTCATCACTTCTCCTGTTGGCCTAAATTATAGGCTGGAGAGTGTCTACATTACTTGTGGCGATTCAATGCATGCAGCAAATCAAGAAGAAATGTATTTCAGTATCAAATATCAGACTAATAACACGTAGCATTCGGATCCGGACCATGGTGGCGTCACTTGGATTGCCTTAACGCAAAGCAGAAAGGAGCATTCAATTTTGCACCCCAGTGCAACGGGCTGTACCCCTCTCGTAAAATCAACCCATGCATAACTGAGGTTCTTGAGGCTCACTATTCGTTTGCTGACATAGTTCGCTGAACAAATCCTAGAACCGCTCAATCTCTATTGCGCTATATTTTCATTAGGTCCTAGGTGAGTGGGGGTTGATTTACCATCTAAAAGTCTTTAATGTCATCAGACGACAAACTCAGATTTATTGGCGAAAGAAGATACTTGATGCCATACAGTTGAATTTACTTGAAAATATAATTGCGATAAATAAGCGAGGAGCCTTATTGCGAGGCGTCAGTTCTGTTAATAGTGACAAAAATTTCGTTATCGGGAGAATTATCAACAGGATAAAACTTCAATTCTCTCGGTACGAAGAGAGAACGTATATCGACTTTTATTTGGTAGACTTATACCCCTCCCGTAAAATCAAATTAGCGCTTAGACGTGTATTAACATATTATTAAAAACGCTACATTTTATTTTGTGTCCAAATTTGCGGCCATAAACAAATAAATAAATCTTATTTATTTTTAAAATCAAATACTTATTGCTTATATTCGATTCCGGCTCTCGCACCAACCAGATACTAAGCTCTTGATTTTTCAAGGGCTTTTTTGGTTTTTACGCCCTGTTTTTGTCAAGTGTCACATATGAGTGTCACATATCGCACAAAATGGGCATCAAATTACCTTCCAATTTGCACCGTAACAGACATGGTGTTTTGTACTTTCGTCTCAATATTCCGAAAGATCTACACGGCTACTTTGAGACCAAAGTCATTTACCGCAGCTTGCGTACTTCGAGCATCCGTCTGGCGACCGACGCAGTTCAAACAATGGTGTTGGCGCGCGCTCAATTTTGACCCCCATCCGGTCAATATTCGGTGCACGTCAACAGCTAAGTCCAAGCTCTTGCAGTTGTTTGACGAAATCCCGTTTCTGGTTCGGGGTTAGCGCTTTAAACCGATCAACTCTTTAAACGCATGGTTCTCTAACGACAAATCAGCAACCATCATTTTGAGCTTACGATTCTCTTCCTCCAAGTCTTTGAGGCGTTTTACGTCGGCTGCTTCCATACCGCCATATTTAGATTTCCATTTACAGATTTTTTATTGAGAAAAAATGCCTTAACACCTATTCAGTACATCGTTTTTGAGAATTTTCCGGGTGCAAAATTGATACAATGAATGACTCGGTTCAGCACCATGAAAGCTCAATCTTCGTCGACTTGCGGAATCCTGAAACGATGATTTTTAATATCAAAAATAGAGAATACAGCTTAAGTTCAGTAACAAATATTAGTTGCACAGGCGCAACAAAAATAAAAGCACGCATTTGCGACTCTTGTGTATCCAAGCTTGAGATGGCAATGATCGACGCAAAAAATCGCTTCATGTTTCAAGCATTTATTGCTTGTTCCACTATTTACTTAAGCTTCGCTTGCAAGTCACGTCATACAAAATTGTAATTGCTCCGAAAAACAAGACAACGAGGAATTTTCTGTTTTTGATTGGTAAATGTGAGTGATTACAAGATTTGGCAGATGCGTCTGGCGCATGAAATAAGTACTTTTATGCATAAAAATACTATTGCCGCCTGAGGAGTTACATGATAAAAGTGCATTGCAAATATATATCTAGTTTCTTGCTTGACGCAAACTAATTGCAAGACTCATAATTCCTGCGCGGTAAATTTACATTCTCTTCATTTGTGGTTTGTTTTGAAACAGCATTACGGTTACATTCCAACTTATCGAAAAGAAAATAGCTGTTGAACTCTGGTGCGCTTAGCTTAGCAAGCGTAGGGCGAGGGAATGCCATTGCATTCATTCTTATTCAATACTGGCGCCCTATATGGAGCTCATATCACGATGAATAAACCTAAACTGTGGGAAGAAGAATTACAGTATCGGCGTACTATATTGCGGGTGCTATTGATCGTTATTATTCTCTTTTGCACTTTAGCATCTAACAGTCATTTTAAAACCGGCAACCTTTACTACGGCATCTTAGAAGTGGCGTTGGTAGGTATGGCAATTGGTCTACTTTTCATTCATCAAAAAACACCCCACCTGACAAGGTGGTCTGCCGTGCTGCTGTTCTTTTGCTTCAATACGATTCTGATTGGCATTGTTATTCAAACCACCCGCAGCTTTTTATTTAATTGGCTATGTTTCATTCCTGTGCTGTCCTATTTGCTCATGGGTCTGCGTACCGGATTTGTTTTTAGTTTTATTTATTTAATGACTGGAATGGGGCTGTTAATTTGGCGCTTGTATCTGCCAGTTCCCGATGTGACAAAGAATGCACTGATCAATCTTGGCTCTTGTGCCGCCAGTATTTGGGCGATGTCGCATGTGTTTGAATCAAAACGGGCATCCATGGTTGGCAGGCTGCAAAAATTGGCGGAGACGGATTCGCTGACAGGATTGCACAATCGCCTGCATCTGGACTCTATTTTTCAGCAATTAACCAAAGGGCAGCGCGGTCAGCCAACATTGATTGCCATGTTGCTCCTCGACCTTGATAAATTTAAAACCATTAATGATAACTATGGACACGATGCAGGCGATCAAGTTCTGATGACAGTATCAACACTCATGACAGACATATGTCGGGGAGGCGATTGGGCATTTCGTTTCGGTGGCGAAGAATTCTGCTTACTCGTTCCAGGCGTATCGTCAGAAATGGCAATCCAAATTGCAGAACGACTACGCGAAAGTATTGCGGCGACTGTGGTCAACGTAGACGAGCATCAGCTGCGGGTCACTGCAAGTATTGGCGTCGCGAATTGGCCTAAAGATGGTGCTGGCCTATCGCAATTGTACAAAGTCGCTGACCAACGGCTGTATACGGCAAAAAACTCAGGACGAAACCGCGTCATGGGTTCTGACTATATTCGCAGCAACTAATTAAAATCAATTCACCTGCGCTTCAACTCACTAAGAAACCATTATGTGCACACGCGTCTACAATAATCACAGTCAATTTCTGAGCACGTCACGGAATTTCGATTGGCCTGCGCAGCTACCAACCAGCTTGTTTGCTTTTGATAAGGGGTTAGACAAACAGGGAACCAAAGACGCCACAAATAACACTTTGAAGTGGCACTCAAAATTTAGCAGTGTCGTGGCAATGATAGGAACGAATAGCGATGAAAACGCTGGGGAGCAAAACGTTGGCTACGGCGTATGTGACGGCGTCAATTCTGCGGGTTTAATGGTGAATGTTTTATGGGAAGGCGAGGCATCTTTACCAAATGAGGAAGCGCTGCCGTATTGGATCGATCTGAAACGCTTGGGTCAATATCTGCTTGATATGTATGAAAGTGTGATTGAGGCGACCGCCTTTTTAGAAAAAAATCAACTGCGTATCATTCAGTCTATCGTCCCGGGCAGTGACAAACAAGCACGCCCTCACCTATCGCTATCAGACAGCAAAGGTAATTCAGCCATCGTTGAGTTTCGCAATCAACGCGTTGTTTGCTATGTCAGTTCCAATTATAGAATTATGACCAATGAACCGGATTTACCAACGCAACTCAATCTGACACAAGCGTGGGAATGGCAGGACAAGCATTTCAGCAATCTAGATAAAAGCGCGCTACTTGGCGGACCATCTTCGGTTGCACATTTTCAACGGGCAACGTACTACCTTGCGCATGTCAGAGCAGCGGTCAATATGCAAGAATCACTGGCACAATCAAAAGGCATCGCTTCAATTTGTGCCGTCCCGGCTGGCAATATGAAGGCTGACGGCAGCCTTGGCTCACATACCGTATGGCAAACAATTGCAGACCACAACACCGCTACCTATTATTTTGCCAACACGCGAGCACCTGGCGTTGTCTGGTTGCCGCTTCAACAAATGATTACCGAACATAAATTCAGAAAACATACTAGCTGGAAGCTAGAAATGATTGTTCCAGATCCAAGCTTCGAGGATGGCGTTTATAATCCATCCTATAGCGGCGATGTCAGCGCACTATTAAAGAAAACCGATGATCCTTTCCAACTGATATAAGTAAGGTGAGATGCACATGGATTCCGAAAAATTTGACCTCCCTGTTGGTTATCAGCAGCGCCCCATTCTGAGACAACGGGGAACTGAGCGTCAAATGACCACTGATAAGGTAGCAGAAGAAACACCGGTGGCACTGGTTTTTAATGGCATCTCTCACGCAGTAATGATGGCGACACCGCTAGACCTGGAAGAGCTGGCAATAGGCTTTGCGCTGACCGAGGGAATCGTCCATTCCAGATCAGAAATTTACGATATGGTCGTTAATCAATTTCCTGCGTCTGCTGAGGTAGAACTGACGATTGCGCAAAGCGCGTTTATCAAACTCAAAGAGCGCCGCCGTTCGCTCTCTGGCAGAACCGGGTGCGGTGTCTGTGGGATTGAAAGTCTGACGCTGCTGGATCTGGAACCTGAGCCTATGCAAATAACGGTGTTGCCAGAATTATTGTCGCCAGTGATTGCGCGTGCTGTGAACGAATTGAGCCAGAATCAATTTCTGATGTCAGAAACTGGCGGCGTGCATGCTGCTGCCTGGTGTGATTTTGAAGGTGCTGTGCTCAAGGTTTTTGAAGACGTGGGTCGGCACAATGGATTAGACAAGTTGATCGGCCATCTGGTCATGAAACAGCAGGATTTACGTGCTGGATTTGTATTCATGTCCAGTCGCGCCAGCTATGAACTGGTGCGTAAAACAGCGCGTTTAGGAATTCCTATGCTCGCTACGATTTCAGCGCCAACGTGTCTAGCGATTGATATTGCCAACAAAGCCGGATTAAAGCTCGTGAGTTTTTGTCGTCAGAATGGTTTTGTTGAATATACGAATTTTTCAACGCCGTGACTTTAATCGCTTAGCTACCGCATTGTTGCAACATTGCTTCTTTACTGCTAAACCTTTTTTACTCTACAAATTCAGTTGCATGCTGTACTACAAAATTTGCGATCGTTGATATATCGCTCAGATCAAGGACAGGAAAAACTGCATTCGCTACTTCTGCATCTGAAGCAATTGCTTTGATCCCCGGCCAATCGAGTCCAAGTTGAGACCTGCCGATAGAAGAACGCCACACTTCCAACTTTGGAAACTTCTCCGATTTAAAACCTTCGATGAGTACCAGATCACAGTCGTGCAAACGGGTCAGCAGATACGCCAAAGATGGCTCGGTTTGTTCATTGAGTTCATGCATCAAGGCCCAGCGACGGTTCCCCATCAACAAAACTTCCTGGCAGCCTGCTTCACGCAGACGATACGAATCTTTGCCCGGGTGATCGATATCGATATTTTTATGGCTGTGCTTAATCAGTGAAACCCGCAATCCGCGCTGTTGCAATTCTGGAATAAGGCGTTCTAACAAGGTCGTTTTACCCATGCCTGAATGACCAGTAATGCCAAAAACCTTCATTTGAAACTTCCTTTATATTTCAATGGAGCAAAGATTGCGTGATGCACTCTTCTTGCAAAGAGGCGAGGTATTTTGTATATCTCAACAAAGCAGCAACCAGCCAGACTACGTTTTGATAAATTACTGCCCGAATATTTATTATTGAGAATTGGCGGAAGACAGTAAGAGTCGAACTTACGAGAGAATGATTGACATCCCCTGACGGGTTTGAAGCCCGCCCGCACCACCGGATACGTGTGCCTTCCGTTTTTGCTGCATCTATCATATCACTGCATGTTTGCGGCCTGCCAAAGACTATCAGTTCGCAACACATGCACATCACGCAGGCGCCGAGTATAGCCTACGCGGTCGAAGAATTCCAGAAACTGAATCGCTCGCTTTCGTCCCATTCCGCTGGCATCACGAAAAGCGGCAGCACTAATCTGCCGATAGGTACTCTTCTGCTCCAGTGCGTTGGTGTGTGGGCTGGCGACCCCTTCTGCTAACTTCGCCAACTCGGCGATGCGTTGTGGATGACAGTAGAGATCGCGCACGATCTGATACACCTGACCCCGCAAGGCCAGCTTACGCAATAAGCTGCGTACAGTTTCTTCGTTCAACTGATGCGCTTTCGCCAGATCACGCACCCATGGTGGATCAAATTCGGATGCAAGCAAGGCGTTGAGTAACACGTCTGCCATTCGCTGCTGTTCAGGTTCTAATTCAATACTGTGTTCTGGCAATCGCAGCCACGGTCCTTGTGCAATCAATACTTCTGTCTGAACGAGTTGATCGATCAGGGTACGCCATACCGTATCATCAATCTCCGGCGCAACGATGCGTTTCAAACGTGGATTTTGGGGGCCGGTTTCATCCGGAAAACTCGCATGGAACGCACGCAAAGCAGCGACCACGTTCTCGCGCAAACCTGTCAATGCGGTGTGCGACAAAATAATCGCATCGTCGCCACGCAAGGCAATTTGAACAACGTCGTCACGATAATGCAATTGTTCAGCAGGTAACTGCGTCAATCGGGTCAGCAAAGACCGCCTGATGCCCATCGCGCTGCCATCGATCAATGCATTGTGATCATTATTGTCGAGATAATTACTCAGTGCATCTAGCCATTGTTTTCGTTCCAGACTGCGGCGTTTGCGAGCGGGTCCAAACGGGTCCAGAACACGGCCGCCGCCTATTGTGCGTTGCGCTTGGGCATTGCGAATAACAAAGCGGTCACCAGGCACAGAATGTACCGGCACCTCGAACACCAATTGCGCCCGTACCTGCCCCCCTGGTTCGATGCCGTCACCATCAAGCATTAGGACACGCGCAATACGATGCGATGCACCCAGATGCACATGGACTTGCGACCAAGGCTTTAAATTTAATCCTGCGCTGTCGAGTAATTGCACTTCAACATCGATGCGTTCGGAACACTCTGCCATCGCATCAGCAGTCGCCCAATGACCGCGCTCAATGTCCTCTTTTTCAACGCCAACAATATTCATCGCCAGGCGCTGTCCCGCATAAGCAATATCAACCGGCCGGTTTTGCGCGTGGATACTACGCACCCTGACAGTTTTTCCAGATGGCGCTAAGGTGATCGTGTCACCAATTGCCACCGCGCCCGCCGACGCTGTACCAGCAATAAACAAACCTTTACCGCTCAGGTTAAAAACGCGATCAATTGCTAATCGAAATAAACGCTGATGTTCTTTTTGCGCTAAGGCCTGCGCCACCGTCACCAGATGCGCTTTGAGGGCTGCCACGCCGGGATCATTTTCACTATGCGCCTGTGTACAAAAAATGGTCGCATCAGCAAAAGTCGTTGTTGCCAGTAAATGTTGTATTTCTTTTTTGACGGCAGAAATGCGGTCAGCATCAACGCGATCAACCTTGGTCAGTGCTACGACACCGCGTCGGATGCCAAGTAATTCAAGTATCGTCAAATGCTCGCGCGTTTGCGGCATCACGCCATCGTCAGCAGCAATCACCAACAACGCATAATCAATGCCGCTCGCCCCTGCCGCCATGGTGTGAATCAGTTTTTCATGACCGGGTACATCGACGAGACCAAGCACATCGCCGTTTGGCAATGGCGTGTAGGCATAGCCTAACTCTATCGAAATACCACGCGCTTTTTCTTCCTTCAGGCGATCAGTATCAACGCCCGTCAAGGCACGACTCAGCGTGGTCTTACCATGATCAATATGTCCGGCTGTACCAACGATCATGGTTTTAACAACACCAGTTGGTCAATGAATTCTTGCTGATCACTATCGAGGCAGCGCAGGTCGAGTAAAAAAGTGTCATTTGCTATTCTACCCACGACAGGACGTGGTAATTGCCTGAATGCTTTTTCGAGCCGCCCTAATGGGTTGCTCAGCTTACGGGCTGGATTGGCGTTGATTTTAATGCCAAAGCTAGGTAGTTGATCAACGGGTAACGCACCGCTACCGACCTGACTCGACATTTCCGCAGCTTGCACCAGATACGCGTCACCAAGTGTTTGTTGGACTAAAGGAATGAGCGTTTCTGCTTGTTGTTGCATCTCTGTTCTTGGTCGTGTCAGCAATCGCATGGTTGTCAGACGCTGTGTCAGCAACTCCGGTGAACGGTACAGCGCCAGTACGGGTTCCAGTGCAGCGAGCGTAATTTTGCCGACGCGCAAAGCACGCTTTAATGGATTGCGTTTGATCTGTGCAATCAAATCAGCACGGCCAACGATGATCCCCGCCTGCGGTCCGCCCAGAAGTTTGTCACCACTAAACGTGACCAAATCCGCCCCCGCTTCTATCGCTTCACGCACCGTTGGTTCACGCACCATCCCAAACTGCGCCAGATCAATCAGCGTTCCGCTACCGAGATCCACCGCCGTCGGAATATTGCGCTCGCGTCCTAGTGCGGTGATTTCATTTAACTCAACACTTTTGGTAAAACCGGTAATCACATAATTGCTGCAATGGACTTTCATCAACAGCGCGGTATCTGCTTTGATCGCGTTACGGTAGTCGGCAAGATGGGTGCGATTAGTCGATCCGGTTTCACGCAATGTAGCGCCAGCACGTTGCATAATGTCAGGGATACGAAACGCACCACCGATTTCGACCAATTCACCGCGCGATACGATGACCTCTTTGCCCATCGCCATCGTGTTTAACAACAGCAAAACCGCTGCCGCATTATTGTTGACGATAGTGGCGGCCTCGGCGCCAGTCAATTCGCACAGGAGTTCTTCCACCAGATCATCGCGATCACCACGCTTGCCAGTCTCTAAATCAAATTCCAGATTGCTGGCGGAGGTCATGGCATTGACCACCGCTTGTACCGCCACATCGGGCAATAAGGCGCGCCCCAGATTTGTATGCAAGACAGTGCCAGTCAAATTGAACATCTTCTTCAATTTTGGGCTGTCTTGCTGCGCCAGACGTACTTCTACTTGCTTCAATATGTCAGCAATACCAGGAGCAACTTCACTTTTAGATTCATCGTGAGTCAAAGCGGTGGTGCGCAATTCACTCAACAAGGATTGCAGCGCACGCAAAATCCGGCTACGGCCATGGCGTTCTATCAATGTGCCAGCTTCTTGCAAGACCTTATCCACCGAAGGCAAATGTACGGCTCTGCGATGAAGCGTGTTTGCTGGTGTGTCCGGAAGTGCGGAAGTCATTATGATTCCCCAAACCACAGCAGTGGATTGATATTGCCTCGGGTATAACCTGCTTCACTCACCAGAATATCTAAGGTCAGGCTAGCCAGGTCATCAGCAAACGGTTCCGCGTTGTAATCATGTTCCTGATTAAAAATCTTGGTGTAGCAGTGGCAATCACCGCACGTTTCGGCACGTACATATTTGCGTGGGTCGTTCGCCTTGTTGACTGGTGCCGCAGCTGGCTCAGGTGCATCAATGGGGTCTAAGCCTTGGTATGAAATTTTCCCATTTTGTTCACAGCTTGCGCATTTGACTCTGACCATATGCCATTGACTAGCGCACATACCGCATTGCAGATAACGATATCCTTGTGACTGACCGCCGATGCGAATCAGGCTGGCCACCGGATGTGAACCACACACCGGACACAAGGTGAACGTTTCCAGCATCGGTACTTGCTGTTGCTTGAGTTGAGAAGCGCGTGCCGTCCAAAGCACTTGCAAAGCAGCCGCAATAAATGGTGCTTGTGCCGGATTCACATCTTCATGGCGTTGCGCTAAGACAGCATTCGCCTGATCTTCCAGATCGGTGTCATTCAATTCACGCAAGCCAGTGAGAACGACATTGAGTTCTGCCCGTTCGGGCTTACTTTTATCAGCTAATTGATCAATGAGCTGATTGAGAATAGTGCGCCAGATTTCTGGTCGTTTTAACTGTGCAGCCAACGGCGGCATCATGTGATCCAGCGCCAGATTGAGCGATTGTTGATCGGGCATAGCAAGATCAACGTTGCTCAATGATTTGGCGATCTCTGCTTGCGCTAATGCCACTTCGCGAATGAATTCCAGATAGCCACTCATGGCTGGGTTAAAAGCGATGCCAGCGACTTTACCCTCTGCCAAATCACGCAAACGGGCTGCGCGGGTTGTAAAAACGGTCGCTGCTGTCTCAGGTAACAGCAAACGCGGTAGCGCTGTGTGATCTAGCGATTCAATCTCGCCACGTTCTATGATTCTTTGTACCAAGATTTTTCCAATAACAGAGCAAAATACGTCGGGTAGCCGCCACAGGGATCAGGCCTATTTTAGACTAATTTAAAAAATAAAGCCGACGCTCTTTCTATGCGCCGGCTTCTGGTTTGATACATATCATCCTGAGTTCTTTTACCCTACCGTCTGACAGATGCAAAGCAGAACGAAATTAATCAATCAACAATAATCACTTCTTGTCTTTCGATGCCTTCATCACTTCGTCAAACCACAGTCGATGATGTTTGCGCGCCCAGCCTAAACTCACGGTGCCACGCACCATTGCACCAATTGATCCCTTGACCCAAATCGCCGCATATATATGCACGATAATGCTGACGATAAGCACAAAGGCGCAAAACGCATGCAGCAATGCAGAAAAGCGGATCAATTCAATCGGAAATACCCATGAAAAATACGCTCGCCAGATCACCAAACCGGACAACAACAAGCCCACCATGCAGCCAACCAGAACAAAAAACAACGTTTTCTGTCCCGCGTTATAACGACCTATGTGAGGAAGTTTTTCTTCACGATTATTGAGAACATCCTTAAACTGCTTCATCCATTGCTTATCGACTGGTTCAAGCACATTGTGGTGCCAGAAGCGATACACCAACACCGCAAACAAACCAAACATCAGTAAGCCGATAAATGGATGCAAAATGCGCGTCCATTGCCCACCGCCCAGCACATTACTGAGCCAGAACAAAGATGGATGAAACAGCGCCAGACCAGAAATCGCCAACAAAATAAAACTGATAGCGGTCGCCCAATGGAAGCTACGATCATCCGCGGTATATCGTTCAATCTGCGAGTTATCTTTATGCTCACTCATGATGCACCTCCTCTGCCGCTTCTTTTGCTTCTTTGGCTTCCTGCTCGTCCTTCTCACTTACCTCGTTCGGACCGATGCGCGTGTAATGGAAGAAGCCAACCAGAGCAGCCGCCGCCATACTTGCAACCGCTAGCGGTTTGGATAAACCCTTCCAGACACTAATCATCGGCGAGATGCGCGGTTTGTTTGGTAAGCCATGGTACAGCGATGGATTATCAGCGTGATGCAGGACATACATGACGTGGGTTCCGCCAACACCTGCAGGGTCATACAAACCAGCCTGATCAAAGCCGCGTGATTTCAGATCGGTAATCCGCTCTTCCGCGTGGTGCTTCATGTCTTCTTTGGTACCGAATACAATCGCGCCGGTAGGGCATGATTTGACACATGCTGGCTCCTGACCAACTGCCACACGGTCTGAACACAACGTACATTTGTAAGCACGGTTATCTTGTTTAGAAATGCGAGGCACATCGAACGGACAGCCGCTGACGCAGTAACCACAACCGATACAGTTTTCTTCCTGAAAATCAACAATACCGTTGGTGTACTGAACAATGGCTCCAGGAGCCGGGCAAGCCTTCAGGCAACCAGGATCTTCACAATGCATACAGCCATCTTTGCGGATCAGCCATTCGAGGTTGCCGTTAGGATTTTCATATTCAGAAAAACGCATGACGGTCCAGGAATGCTCGGACATGTCGCGTGGATTGTCATACGTGCCGTGGGTTTCACCCACTTCGTCACGTAAGTCATTCCACTCCATACAGGCGGTCTGACATGCCTTGCAGCCTATACATTTTGTGGTATCAATCAGCTTAGCCACAGTGCCGGTGATGGGCTCCCGTACAGACGGGGGCTGTACGGTCGTGGCTGACATGCGTTTAATATCGAGAGATTGAAGTGGCATATATCCTCCTAGGCTTTTTCAACTTTCACCAGGAATGATTTGAATTCCGGTGTCTGGGAATTCGCGTCACCTACTTCTGGTGTCAGTGTGTTGACCAAATAGCCTGGTTTGGCTACACCTGTAAATCCCCAATGGATAGGTAGTCCAACGGTCTGCACCGCTTTACCTTCAATCATCAATGGCTTGATACGTTTCGTGACAACCGCTTTGGCAATAATGTGGCCGCGTTTGGAACTCACTTTGATTTTTTCGCCCGCTTTGACACCGACTTGTTTGGCTAATTCTTCGCCTATTTCAACAAACTGTTCCGGTTGAATAATCGAATTCAACCGTGCATGTTTGGTCCAATAGTGGAAGTGCTCAGTCAAACGGTAGCTGGTTGCCACATGCGGATATTCGTCATGCGTACCTAACTGCTCACGATCACCCGCAAAAATCCGTGCAGCTGGATTGCTCGTGGCGCGTGCGTTTTTAGGATGCAAAGGGTTGTAGCCCAGCGGGTTTTCAAATGGTTCGTAATGCTCTGGGAATGGCCCTTCGTTCATTGCTTTGGAGGCAAAGAAACACGCCACGCCTTCGGGTGCCATAATGAATGGTCCCATACCATTTTCGGGCGGTTCATCGGCTTTAAAATCCGGTACGTCAGCACCAGACCAGGTCGTGCCATTCCACGCAATTAATTTGCGCGTTGGATCAAATGGCTTACCGCTCACGTCGCAGGAGGCACGGTTGTACAACACACGACGGTTGGCTGGCCACGCCCACGCCCAGTTGAGGGTCTGACCGATGCCCGTTGGATCGCTGTTATCACGACGCGCCATGTTGTTACCCGCTTGCGTCCATGAACCTGCAAAGATCCAGCAACCACTGGTTGTCGTACCATCATCACGCAGCATAGCAAACGAAGGCAATTGTTCACCTTTTTTCACCAAGACCTTGGTTGGGTCTTTAGGATCGGTAATGTCCGCCAAAGCGCGACCGTTAAACTCTTTCGCCAATTCTTCCGGACGCGGTTCATACGGCTTTGCGTAAGGCCAGGCCAGATTCACAATCGGATCAGGGAATTTACCACCGTCTTTTTTATACATCGACCGCAGACGCAAAAAGAGACCGGACATGATATCGATATCGCTGCGTGCCTCACCCGGTGGTTCAGCACCTTGCCAATGCCATTGCAATACGCGTGAAGAGCTCACCAGAGAGCCGTTTTCTTCAGCAAAACAAGTTGTCGGCAAGCGGAAAACCTCGGTCTGGATTTTCGACGGATCGACATCATTAAATTCGCCGTAAGGCTTCCAGAATTCGGCCGTTTCCACCGCCAATGGGTCCATCACCACTAAGAACTTC
Organism: Undibacterium sp. Ji67W; assembly: GCA_049340365.1. GTDB lineage: Bacteria > Pseudomonadota > Gammaproteobacteria > Burkholderiales > Burkholderiaceae_D > Undibacterium. Next base: position 15,039 of record JBMPOY010000013.1, read on the forward strand.
AGTTTAGATAAACCTTCAGAGACTTTTTTCTTGTTCGGTGCAGAAGCCAAAATATTAAAGCCTTGCGTGATATAACCGTTCATCTTGCCCTGATGCATCAGTTCTATGGCTTGCATCATGTCGTAAGGCTTATCCAACTTAGGCAAATAATCATAGCCCCAGTTGTTTTCAGCTTTGGCGGCATCGCCCCACCACGCTTTCATCAGACTGACATGGAAGGCGCGATAATTTTTCCAGTAACTGAGCTGATTTGGACGTAACGGTTTTTTCGCACGAACGCCGATATACGCTTCAAAATCCTGTTCACTCTCGGACGGCAAAGTCATGTAGCCCGGCAGCAAATTAGACATCAGCCCCAGATCGGTCAAGCCCTGAATATTCGAATGCCCACGCAAAGCATTCATACCGCCACCGGCAATACCAATATTTCCGAGCAACAGTTGCACCATCGCACCAGTACGGATCGTTTGCGCACCGGTACTATGATGCGTCCAGCCAAGCGCATACAGGATTGTCGCCGCACGACCAGGTACAGCGGTCGACGCCAGCGTTTCAGCAACGTGGGTGAATTTTTCTGCTGGTACACCACAGACGCGCGTCACCAATTCCGGCGTATAGCGGGAATAGTGCTTCTTCATCAACTGGTACACGCAACGCGGATGATTCAGCGTAGGGTCTACCAATGCGTAACCATCCGGGCCAATTTCGTAGCTCCAGGAGGATTTATCGGTGTACTTACCTGCTTTTTCATCGTAGCCAGAATACAGGCCGTCATTTAACGCAAAGTCTTCGCGCACGATGAAGGGCATGTCGGTGTAGTTCTTGACATACTCGTGCTGAATCTTGTCGTTAGTTAGTAAATAGTTAATGATCGCACCCAGGAAAACGATATCTGTTCCTGTGCGCGTTGCCACATAATAATCGGCAACCGATGCGGTACGCGTAAAACGCGGATCGACCACCATCAGCTTCGCTTTATTATGCGCTTTTGCTTCTGTGACCCATTTAAAGCCACAAGGATGTGCTTCGGCGGCGTTACCACCCATGACGAGGATTACATCAGCATTTTTGATGTCTACCCAATGATTCGTCATCGCTCCACGGCCAAACGTCGGGGCAAGACCTGCCACCGTCGGACCATGTCATACACGCGCCTGATTATCAAATGCCAGCATCCCCAGACTGCGCATGGTTTTATGCGTCAGATAACCGGTTTCATTGCTGGATGCTGATGCTGCCAACATGCCGGTCGTCAACCAGCGATTGACAGTTTTTCCATCGGCCGTTTTTTCAATAAAGTTGGCATCGCGATCTTGCTTCATCAGTTTGGCTATACGATCCAAGGCATCGTCCCATGACATCTTTTGCCACGCATTCGTGCCCGGGGCCCGGTATTCTGGTACCAGCAAGCGATTGGGGCTATGAATGAAATCGATCAGACTCGCACCCTTAGGACACAACGTACCGCGATTGACAGGATGATCTGCATCACCCTCGATATGAATGATGCTGGCGGTCGCGTTTTTTGCGCCATCGCCGAGCCCGTACATCAGAATGCCGCAACCAACTGAGCAATACGGACAGGTATTGCGCGTTTCGGTGGTGCGGGAGAGCTTGTATTGCCGCACTTCTGCAAGCGCTGCTGTCGGCATAAATCCGAGCAGAGCCAGGCTGGAGCCTGCAACCGTAGAACCGGTTATCTTGAGAAACTGTCGGCGAGAGATTTGCGTCATGGCTATCCTCGTTCGTGGTAATAGTTATCGAGTAATAAAGAGATTAAACGATATATTCTAAAAGAACAGAAAAATCTTACCACATCAGGATCAACAGGGTGGCTGATATCTAACGAGAGATATGAGTAAAATTTGTAAGGAATATTAAATTTAATTTGTTAAATATTCTTGAGATAAGACCTACACCCGAGAAACCAATACAGGGCAAAATATGAGATCAATAAAAATGATTGCAGTGCAAGCTTTTGGCGCAAAGATGTTTTTACAAAAATCGTCGATATACTTTCCAATGGAAGAGCCATGGGTATCGTGAAATGGATTTTTTTTGTTGAAGATAAGTTTAAAAAATCTATTTTTCAACTACAAGCAAAGTTATTGCAAGGCAAAAGACAGAACTCAGGAAAAACCAGAATCTGATTCAATAATGTGAAATGCAATCCACCGACGACGTCCAAACTTGCCGACTCACATCTACACTCGCCCACTCGCTCTATTCTTATTCGCTAAGTCACATTATTTTCATATCATGAACATCTAATGCAGTGCAACGATTCAAATTTCAGTATTCAGTTTAGAATAGAATTTACAATACAAGCATTATTAGCAACACAAATAAATATAATTAGAACAATGTTAAAAACTTATTTGAAAACTGCTTTCCGTTGGCAGCGCGGGCGGCAGATGTCGGGTTACGACAAAATGCTATTAATACATAGTATGTGGCCATTACCTTTTGACTGCTACCTATTAAGATTCCCGACAGGGGCTGAGATCAAACCACATGTCGACAAAGTACAAAGCGGAAAACATTTTCGCTTAAATATCGTCGTAAAACATGCGATCAAAGGCGGAGAATTTGTTTGTACCTATCCAATTTACATGTCCGGCCGCATCAAATATTTTCGACCTGATGTTTGTGAACATAGCGTAACGCGGGTAGATCAAGGGACGCGCTACGTACTGAGCATTGGTTGGATCAGAAAAGAATAACACTACAATTGGGTTTACCAGGCATAAAAAAACAATTTTAAAAAGTACTTTATGTAAGACATGCCTATTTTTTTAAAATAAACTAGCTTGTGAGCTGTCTGCATTGTTTATGACAACTTCAGCGCGCATCAGTTCTGGCGGATAAAGTTGCAAAAATGTGCGGGCGTACTCCGGATTTTTGCAACTAAGCCAATCATCATAATCATGGCGATGCACCACAACCAGTGATCGCTTCTCATCTCCAGGTTGATGAAATCGACGCATCAAGGGATGTTGATCCGCATTGATGGTAATTTGCGTAAAAGAAAAACTTTTGCCGCCTTCAGGCTCATCCCATTCTCTATACAAACCTGCCACTGCAAAGTCAGTCCCCTCAGTTAATCCTATGCGCCATCGCTCCGCTTTACCGCTTTCGTAGCAAGGTTCAAAAAATTCTTGCATCGGCACCAGACAAAGCTTGCCTTCGCGCCATGGCTTAGCAAAGGTAGGTAATTGGGCTATCGTTTCTGCGCGGGCATTCATGCTTGAAAAGCGCTTAACACCTGCCGCCATTTTGGTTTTTGGCACCATACCATAGCTTGCCAGCAGAACCTTGCGATCACCCTCATGGTGCCGGATGACAGGAGCCGCATAGTCTTGCCAGGTCTCTGCTTTGTAGTCATCCAATTGCTCAGAATGAACACCAAATTGTGTCAGTTGCTCTTTTCTGGTTGGGGTGTAATTAACGCACATGAAGAAGATATTTGTCGTAGTTGATGATCGTTTTTAGAAACTTGATGACCCACGGCCGTTGCCAGAAAAAACAAATACCGACAATTTCGTACAGAGAGCATTTCAACGTATAAAATGCCTGTCTCGCTCATCATATCAAAGTCAGGCTTAATGAGCAGCCTGCCCCTTAAAATAATCAGGAGAACAAATGCAATTCTCAGGTTTTAATTTATTCGGAGCAGCCCTGATTGGGCTGTCGCAAATTGTCTATGCGGCCCAACCCGCAACAATACGTGTTGACTATATGCATAGTGGCAATGCCGCCGCTGAGCAATATGCGCTCGAACGTGTATTGGTAGAACCATTGCCATGGCCAGGAAGTATGAATCAGGTTATTGACAATTCTAATCTCGGGAACAATAAAGTAGAGATTACCGATCTGACGACCGGCAAGTTATTGTATTCACGTGGATTTTCGACGGTATTTGGTGAATGGCGCAGCACCGATGAAGCAGGTAAAATCAGCCGTGGTTTTCAAGAGTCAGTACGTTTTCCTAAGCCAGAACATCCAGTCAAAGTCAGTATTTTTAAACGCGACGCAAACAATGCATTTGTACCTTCCTGGAGCGTTGACGTGGATACTGACGCGCAAGATGTGATTCGCAAACAAGGGCCAGGTCCCGCCAAACCAATACCAATTCATGTATCTGGTGCGTCGGCAGACAAAGTCGACTTGCTGATTTTAGGCGATGGTTATACCGCAGCACAAATGCCAAAATTCAAAGCTGACGCAACCAGATTGAGTAAGCATTTGTTTGAAGTATCGCCCTTTAAAGAGCATGCAAAAGATTTCAACGTCTGGGCCATGGCGGTTCCAACGCAAGAATCTGGTGTATCGCGTCCATCGACAGGCATTCATCATGCCTCTGTTTTAGGTACCCGTTACGACATTTTTGGCAGTGAACGGTATGTATTAACCACTGACAATCGCGCTTTGCGGGATATTGCGCAATATGCCCCCTACGAGTTCATTGAAATTTTGGTCAACAACGAAACTTACGGCGGTGGCGGCATTTTTGGTCAATTCAGTGCAGCGGCTGCAAAGAGTGATTGGTCAAATTATTTATTTGTGCATGAATTCGGTCACCATTTCGCAGGTCTCGCTGACGAGTACTACACCTCTCCTGTCGCCTATCAACCGGGTAGTACCAAAATCGAACCTTGGGAGCCGAATGCAACGGCATTGCTCGATCCTGCGAACTTAAAATGGAAAGATAAAGTTACTTCCGACACGCCAGTACCAACACCATGGCCAAAGCAAACTTACGATGAGCACGCTAAAGCGTATCAAAAAATTCGTGCTGAACTTCGCGCAAAAAATCGTCCCGAATCAGAAATGAGCGCCTTGTTCAAAGATGATCTCGCCTACAGCAAAAAACTGTTCTCTGAGGCTAAATTTGAACACGTCACCGGCGCATTTGAAGGTGCTAATTATGAATCGAACGGATATTACCGTCCTGCGATGCAGTGCATTATGTTCGATCGTAGCGATAAGTTTTGTGATGTATGCAGTTCTGGTGTCGAAAAAGTCATTCAAATGTACTCAACGCCTGAATCAGTGCATAAGTCTAAATAATGTCATCAGCGATTCAAACAAAGTTTTCCCATTGAATAGAAACCGATAAAAAGACGGGGCACAATCAGACAGCCCCTCTTTTATTCGTCTTTATTCAACACTTTTTTTAACGCACTCTCGTGAATTTCAGTATCCAGCGCAAACTTATAGCAATTTCTACCGTCTTTTTTGGCTCTGTACATTGCCTTATCTGCCAAGGTCATAAGAGTTTCAAGATCGGCTGACTGATCTGGAAACATCGCAATTCCTATGCTTGCACCGATGGATAGCATCAAATCGCCAACGTAAAAAAGCTCCGATAAATTGGCAACTAGCTTGCTGGCGATTAACGCAGCGGTTGCTTTATCATTACACTCTGTTACCAGTACGACAAACTCATCTCCCCCCAGGCGGCCAACCATGTCTGATAAACGTACCCCCTCTCTCAGGCGTTCAGCTACTTGCTTTAATAGCTGATCACCAACCGCATGACCATACCTGTCATTCACCAGTTTAAATCCATCCAGATCAATAAAAAACAGTGCAAATTTGTGAGACTGACGCTCCGCTAAAGCCATGCTCTGGCGCATATTGATCATAAATGAGCGACGATTAGGTAAACCAGTGAGTCCATCGTGATGCGCGAGATAGTTCATTTGTGTTTCTGTCGCCATCAGTTTGTCGACCAGCAAATTAAAGCTCTCCAACATAGCACCCACTTCATCTTTTCTGGTGACAGCGATGCGGCTCAACTTTTTATCACCTTGCGCCATTTCTTTCATCAATTTTGCCGATGTTCGTAAAGGCCTGAAAGCATATTCCATAAATGCAATCAATATCAGCACCAAAATCAATGCCGAAATCACACTATTCCGGACGAATGTATTCCAAATCAAACTCACCGGACTCAATGCTTCATTGCTAGGAATCTCTGCCAATAAAATCCACTGTGCAGCAGGAATATCGGTTGCAACTACCAGCATTTCCATGCCTGAAGACTTGGTACTGAGACCGGCACCCCGCCACCCTAACTTGACCCTGTCATGAAATGCATCCTGACCAATTTCCGGCGCACGTTGCAAACGTAAAGCCGGTCGCGAAGCAGAAACAAATAACTGATCTCTTGGTGAAAATAAAATAAAATCCCCGGTTTTTCCCAGATGGATTTTTTCCAACAAATCTAAAAATCCTGGCATACCGAGCTCAGTACTTCCCATCAAAATGGCTACAACATGGCCTTGATCATCTTTTACTGGCACGCTCATATTAACTACTCCGCGATGGGTCGCCCTGCTGATTCCCGGCTTTCCTATATAAAAATCCGCCCCATCGCGTGCGGCGACAAACCAATCTCTTTCATTGAAGTCTAATTGTGCCCTGGCACTGATATGCGGGTAATCAGCAATTATTCCTTTTCCATCTTTCGGGATTATCACTAATCCTTGCGAAAATAAGGGGGAAAAATCTTGCCTCTCTTGCAGCCATGCTTCTAATTGATGAGGTCGGTTTAAGAAGGGCAAAGGAAAAGTATTCACAATCTTTTCCAGGAGTTGCTGGCGCAGCAGAACTTTTTCATTAATATCCTGGGCGACATAAGTGGCCAGAGAAAGCTGCTGGTCTGAAACAACTTCCAGCATGTTGGTGCGGACGATATTTGCCGCGATGTTATATCGGATAATGCTGCCGCAAAAAATAAATACCAGACCAACAACAATGATCCTGAATTTTAAACCGTGAGTAAACCGCAAAAATTGCATTATTTAATCCAACATTTCTGGTGAGCGACTATTTTTTTGTACTGGATGTTGATTAATAAATGTGGCAAAACGTAAAAGGAGATTTCTTTTTTTCAATTACTATTTTTTCAAACTATTGCATCTTGTTTGCTCAAATCGATTGAAAACCTTGGCGTTAAAAATCTGTATCACGCACGATGATATGAGAAGAACGCGATCACCATTTTTCATATGTCCTTGCTACGACAAATTCGTTCAGTGCATTAAATGATGAAACAACTCATTCCATTATAGTGCTGTGAATAAATATATATTGCCCAAACAAAAAATTAATGCATTCGAACATTGTCCCTTGTTCCAATACGGATACACCAAATGTCAGTTTCAACAACAAGTTTCCAGCCAACTTACAAGCTAGTCATACTAGTTTTCTATTTTTCAGAAACCTGGCGAACCAGACGCAAACGTAATAGAAGCTGCGTCTTTCAATCCCTTACATTTGTGCAAATTACGTTACTTTCCAGCAGTCAACTGAGGATGTACAAAGTACGTTCATGGCTCATGTTGATATATCGGTAGCACAGCTCAACATAATCTGCGCATCGATATGCTTTCTATCCAAACCTTTTTATTACACGTCATTAGTTGCTAAAGTATGAATGCGGAGCTTATCTATTGAACGAGAAATATGACGGATCAGTCTTTGACCAAAAAACCGATACCTCGCAAGCAGGTTTTATCTAAATAACATAATTGGTAGTTCCCATGACACAACAATTTGTCTCAAAAGCAGATCTGTTTTTTTGCCTTTCAACGATTGCTATTTTCATTTTATTTAGCATGCTCGTTTCACAACATAACAAGATTAATACCCTGATTAACAGGCTACAACAACTGCCGGATCAGAACGACATTGAAGAATTAAAAATGTCTATTCTTGAACACAAATTTCAAACAATTGCCGATTTTGATGAGTTACACAGAACGATACGTAATGAGACAAATTTTAATCGAGAAATATTGCCGTCCAACAATTAACGGAGGTGCAATATTGCAAAAATCAGGGGAATATGTTCGCGTTGCTGCACGAGACCAAGGCAAGGCGACATTTCGGCGGCCAGCAGCAATTCTGGTACTGGCAGCTGGACAGTTCTATACGCGATATTCATGCCACAGACTATTCCGAATACGACAGTTGCAGCGCCGCTCGTGCCAGCTTCAGGGTCAAGCAAACGCTATACTTTCGCCATTAATGCGAAAGGTAGATCGAATTCTGTTGCCGTCAACGTAAATGCAGCTTATGGTTCCACAGCTTTGGTGTACCAAGTAGATCGTACCGGGGACAATATGACCGTGGTTCCGATCGATATTACAACCGCCGCCGGTTTGACCGCTTTGGCAAACGGCGTTTCTAAGACAGGTACGGCGGTGCAAGTCAGCGGCATACCGAAGTCGGACGGCACTTTTAATGCTTCTTTGATCAAGTACTTCACTGCGCCAAAATAAACTTAGCTCGCCATGCAAAACCGCTTCAATTGAAGTTAAGCGCCTTTGTTCATTTATAGATTTCAAACCAGATAGTGCCATCGCTAATTGCGTAAATACGTAAATACGTAAATACGTAAATACGTAAATACGATCGATCAACTTAATGATTTGTCGCTTCATTTTCAAGCGATAGAGCAAGTTAAAATCACTGATCTAAACGAAATTACTTCAAATCGGCTTCCTCTACCAAATTAGGATGACCCCTGAATGACCACCAACTGACTTTCTATAAAATACATCACTCAATATACATTTCTTCCTTAAATCACCTAAAGAGCTTTTCAAGCACAGAGATTCAACCTAGAGTCACGCTTTGGTTTTTTTCTGCCCACCTCTGCATTTTTCAAAGAACACTAAAAATGATGACTGCACTCCATCAACATATTCCGGCTTTTTTTATCGCGTTGGTATTGGGGCAACAGATAAACGTCGCTTATGCACAAGAAGATCACATCGATACCATACGCCCTGACGCACCGCAACTGGCTCAATACGGTTCGTATCAGACAGGAGTAAAGACGCTGCACTTTGTACACGACAATCAGCTTGATATTGTGAAAGCAAAAGCGGGTGAACAAATCCCGGTCTACAACCGACCACTGGTTGTCGAAGTATGGTATCCGGCCATTTTGAAGGCGGATCAGAAACCAGGCACCACCCCATTGCACGCGATGACACGAGACGGCGTCACGGAGGTGAAGCTTTGGGGGCAGGCAGTACGTGATGCGCAAGCGAATTTTTCTGCAGGACCGTATCCTTTACTCATTGTTTCTCATGGCTATCCGGGAAATCGGTTCTTGCTAAGTCATCTGGCAGAAAATCTCGCCAGCAAAGGCTATGTGGTCGCATCGATTGACCACACTGATAGCACCTATCAAGACCAAGGCAACTTTGCCAGCACTTTACTGAATCGTTCTTTAGATCAGCTGTTTGTGCTCAACGAAATGGCGAAACTGAATACGGATACACGCATTGGTTTCAAGGGCATAATTAATGCAGAAAACACTGGATTAATCGGTTATTCAATGGGTGGCTACGGTGTCGTCAATACGATCGGTGGGGGTCTTAGCGAAGCAGCAGTTCGATCACCACTAGGAGTACCAGACGGTGGATTAGCGCTACGTCAATCCGGAAATGCAAGCTATATTGCAAGCATGGACAAACGCATCAAGGCGGCAGTTGCTTTTGCCCCTTGGGGTTGGAATATGGGAGTATGGGACAAGCAAGGATTGGCAGGAATCAAGACGCCGATTTTTTATATCGCTGGTAGCGTTGATGATGTCTCAGGTTATTCGCCAGGTGTCAGAAATATTTACGAAAATACGGTTAATGCACCACACTATTTACTGACATTTGAAAACGCGAATCATAATGCAGGCGCACCGATTCCCGCGCCCAAAGAAACGTGGAAATATTCAGAAAAATTACATTTTACCCCGGCAGAACACTACCTCGATGCGGTCTGGGATAACGTTCGCATGAACAATATTTCTCAACATTTTGCGACCGCATTTTTTGATAAATATTTAAAAAATGATGCCAGCAAAGATGCTTATCTGAATCTCATAGACAACGCTAAAGACGGTAAATGGTCGGTCGCCAAAGATGGCAGCTACAATGCCGACCATACATATTGGAAGGGTTTTCCTGCCCGCACAGCGATCGGCCTGCGTCTGGAACATAGACAGCCTTAAAGACAGTCAACATCTTCAACAGCCAACAAATTGAGCGATTGTGGCGAGAGTACATCAGGCTTGGATTATCGCCTATTCCCACAGTCGCGTTAGCTGCCGACGAATTAAGTAACGACTCATCGAGGGTGGTAATTAATGCCACTCCACCTCATACATTTTTTTCTCTCAAGGCTTTTGACACTCAAAGATAAATGAAATATATGATCATATTGTCATAAAAAAATATAAATTTTTTTTGCTAGTACTTTTGTTTTTTAATGAAATATACTTTCTGGTCGGCGTGAACTTGACCAAGAAAGGGCATCGTAATGCAGGCTTCAAAGAAGTTACCATTTCAGGTTTATATATCATTCTGTTTAGCTGGCTTAGTCGTTGCACTATTGATCGTCATCACTCAGTTTAATCAGATGGGACAAATCATTTTGCACGAAGCCAATCGTGACTATGAGCGCACCGGCAGACAAGTTGCGAAAGATATTCAGGCCATTTACACCCCAGCCAAAAACCAAATTGAGATTCTGGCAGAAACGATGCCCGTCCCGGGTAACACCTTAGATGAACGTCTGGAGCATCTGGCGTATCTGGCAAAATCCATCTCCAGTATTCCTTCAGCGACCTCCAGCTTTGTAGGTTATGCTGATGGAGAGTTTTTCTTACTACGCAAATACGATAAAAGTTCAAGCAAAAAGTCCTTGTTTGATGTCCCGGATGACACCGCGTGGATAGTTCAGAGTACGAGTCTGAAGCGTAAAAAACTGGTCGAGCACATTATCAGCTTTAATACAAAATTAGAAGAAACAAGCCGTCAAAAAATCCCTCGCAGAAACTTCGAGCCACGTGAAACGCTTTGGTACAAAGCAGCAATGGCAAGGCCTGACAAGGTCAACGTGACTAAGCCCTATTATTTTTATACCAATCACCAAATTGGTGTTACGTATTCACAAAAAATTGATGATGTAAATGCGGTTGTCGGCATCGATATTGAATTACCGACGATATTACAAACAATAGAAAACAGTGGTCTCACGCCATCCAGCAGAATCGCATTGCTTGGTGATAATGCGCAGATTTTAGCAATGGTCCACGGTAATCAAGTACCATTCCGGCCCGAAATTATTACTGACAAAGATGGTACCCATCGGATGCCAAATCTACTGGAACAGGACGCGCCTATCCTTAATACTGTTTTTAAACTTGAATCAACGAAAGATGTCTCTAGCCAATCCATAGACATCGACGGAGAAGCATGGGCAACCTTTAAGCAACATATCGAGACTCCGGGTGGCAGTCCATTGACCTTACTTATTGCCAGTCCGCATAAAGAGCTGTTAGAAGAAATTATCGCGATGAAAAAGCAAAGCATGCTGATCTTCGGTGTCTTGTTTGCACTCGCATGTTTAATTATTGTCTCATTTTCAAAACGCGTTACAGCACCGATCGTAAAACTCGCAGAAGAAGCTAACAAGATCGCGCATTTTGATTTTCAAAGCACAGTCAAGATTGATTCAGCTGTCAAAGAAATTTCTGAGCTTGCGGGTTCTATGCAAGGTATGAAGGCAACCATACAATCATTTTTGGGCATTGCCCGCGATCTTGCAGGAGAAACCAATTTCGACAAACTATTGGCGTCAGTTTTACGTGAACTTTCAGAAATCACCATCGCCGACACCGCGGTTTTATATTTGTATGAACCGAAAACATCGACACTGGAGTCAGTGCAAGTGTATATGGATCACGAAATTACCAATGCCACGCAACAAATCATTCCTATCACTCATCAACATCCAGTGGTACAAGTCTGCCATAGTGAATCATCTGTGATACGTCTGAGTGTCGATGAACTAAAAGAATACTTTGGCGTAATTGCGAAATACCAGCACGATTGCACTTTAATCGCCATCCCATTACGCGACAGAAATAACCAATTAGTCGGCGCTATTGCTTTGCTAATTAATGCGAGCAATATTGATATTGGCAGACATTCCATGGCAGTTGCCGTCTCAGGCACAGCAGCGATAGCGATAGAAAATCAACGCTTGATACAAGAACAGAAAGCACTATTGGAAGCATTTATCCAATTGTTGGCAGGAGCAATTGACGCCAAGAGTCCCTATACCGGCGGTCACTGCCAACGCGTCCCTATTTTAACCAAGAACCTGGCACGCGCAACTTGCGATGAAACCTCTGGCACCTTTGCTGATTTCCGCTTGAGCGACAACGAATGGGAAGAATTACATATCGCTGCCTGGCTGCACGATTGCGGCAAAGTGACCACCCCCGAATACATTGTCGATAAAGCCACCAAACTAGAGACGCTGTATGACCGCATTCATGAAGTACGCATGCGTTTTGAAGTGATTAAACGAGATGTGCAAATCGATTATTGGAAAGCGATCGCGGAAGGTGGCGATCCTGAAAAACTCCGGCAACAGCGCGATCAGGCGATGGCAACAATCGATGATGATTTTGAGTTCGTCGCCGAATGCAATGTTGGCGGTGAATTTATGAGTGAAAAAAAAATTCAACGTCTTGATCAGATTGCAGAAAGAAAGTGGCAACGTAGCCTATCTGATCGTATCGGCATTTCTTCGCTGGAGAAGGAAAGAAAAGATCGTATACCAGAACCGCTATTACCTGTTATGGAAAAATTGTTGGATAACAAGCCAGAACACATTTTTATTCGCGAAGAACAGGATAAAATTCCCGACGACAATCCATGGGGATTTAATATTAAAGTCCCGGAGCATCTTTATAATCGCGGTGAACTTTATAACCTCAGGGTCGAGCGCGGAACCTTATCCGAAGAGGAGCGTTACAAAATAAATGAACATATGGTACAGACTATCAAGATGTTGTCGCAATTACCGTTTCCACGTCATTTAAGTCGTGTGCCAGAAATCGCAGGAGGTCATCATGAAAAAATCGATGGTACCGGTTACCCTAAAGGCCTGCATGGTAAAGACATGAAAGCACCCGAAAAGATAATGGCGATTGCCGATATTTTTGAAGCTTTGACAGCGTCAGACCGTCCCTACAAAAAGGGAAAGACTTTATCTGAAACGCTCAAAATTATGAGCTTCATGAAACGAGACAAGCATATTGATCCTGATTTGTTTTCCGTATTCTTACGCTCTGGCGTGTATCTCGATTATGCCCATGAGTATCTGCGTCCGGAACAAATTGACGAAGTCGATATTCATGCATATCTGTAAATTGTGGTGCCTGGAATAATTCGCCTCATGTGACAATAACGGGTTTCTATTTACAATTTTAAAATACATGTCGATTACTTTGCCATACAAAAAACCGCTCACATTCTTATGCTTTTTGGTAGGCGCTTTATTGGTGCTTGACACCACAATTCTGATGACGCGACACAATTTTGGATTTGGTGTCACGTTCCCTTTTTGTGTCGGCATAGGTTTATTGGGTATGGCCTTGCAATGGCAGAATTTGCATGTGTGGTTAAATCAAAAGAAACACAGACTACAATTGTGGCAACTGCTTTGGACGGGAACGGGAATCTGGTTATCCACTGTCGTGGCTTTTTTTTATTTCATACAGGCTGGGCACGATATCAACATTAAAACTATTCGTCAGCCTGTACGAACGATTTTAGTGTTGGGTGGAGGCACCAGAGACTGCCTTCCGAGACCCACTCTGGCCGAACGTTTGGATTTGGCTTTTGAATGGGCACAACGCCTTCCCGACACCAAAATCGTCGTCAGCGGAGGCCTGGATCCGGATGAACAATGTACTGAAGCACAAGTCATGGCTAACTATTTGCATCAGCATGGTTTGCCAGAGAATCGCCTCCTGCAAGAAGGCAAAAGTACAAACACATTTGAAAACCTGGCGTTCAGCAAACAAGTCATGTCTGAACACGGCATCAGTACGGACGACGGCTTACTTATCGTCACCAGCGATTTTCATAGCGTGCGTTCACGTCAGATTGCGCTTAAGGCAGGATTCAACAATCTTGCCAGTGCGGGGGCTGAAACACCTTTGAGCGTGCGCTATAACAGTTGGCTACGCGAATATTTTTCATTTGTTCGTGGCTGGATCGTCGGGGATTATTAAGAGTGTGTTCTGTCGCAGCAAATCGATATCTGCGTGGTTGCCGGGCTGGCAGCCTGGCTCCTGAAAACGAGGTATCTCTCCGCGCCCTATTCCCAGATCGTTGAGTTCCAGATCACTCATTGCAGCAAATTCGCCCTGAGATGGCGAATAAACTGTGTCCCATATCCTTTGCCAATGATAAGCAAAGCGACTTATGACAGCTTGAAATAGGGATTCTTGCATAATGAGCTCCTTAAGCGGATAACCACGATTAACGTTGAAGGGGTCTCATCATGCAACTTGCAGTACAATCAGTAAAATGACATTTTATGATCACATCTATCAGGAAAACTGATGAGAGAACTCAGCCTCGATCAACTCAAAACTCTGATCTGCATTATTGACCTCGGCACCTTTTCAGCAGCCGCGCAAGCTTTGCACTTGTCTCAGCCTGCGGTCAGCCTGCATATCAATGAATTGGAAAGTCGCTTTCACACGCCATTACTGGTACGCGGCGGCAAACGGGTACTTGCGACCCCTGCGGGGGCTTGTCTGGCTGAGAGTGGCAGGCGCTTATTGCGTGATGCAGATGAGGCAGTGGCAGCCGTCGAACGCCAGGTGGCGGGAATTACTGGCAGAGTCAGGCTGGGTGCATCAAGTGGTATCCTGGTACATCAATTACCGCAAGTAATGGAAACGCTGGAAAACACCTATCAAAAAATTGATATTGAGGTCAATATTCTGGGCTCCTCCGATACCATGAATGGCTTGCAACAGGGCAGTCTGGATATCGGTATCGTCGCCATGCCACAAACACCAAGCAAAGATATCGTCATTACCCATTGGCGTACGGATCCCATGATGGCATATTTACCACTGCGCTGGAAAGTGCCGAAAGTTGTGACACCAGAATGGTTATCTCAACAGCCGCTCATATTTAATGAGCCTAGTACCCATATGTATCAACTGACGATGGCCTGGTTTGCTCAAGCGGGATTTTCTCCACGCGCAAAAATCGAGCTCAACTATACCGAAGCCATGAAAAGTCTGGTCGCTGCTGCTTATGGCGCCGCAATACTACCGTTCGAACATCCTGAACTTTCCGAAGTCCGACCGCAAATCCAATTGCGCCCTTTACGTCCTGCTTTACCACGCCACATTGGTATAGCCCACAGACCGCTGACAAGTCTGGATGGTGCAAGCAGAAATTTTCTAAAAGTGTTGGAAATATTTAAGCAAAAATAAGCACGTTTAATTATCGACGATAGAAAGGCTCAGCATGAAGCGCGATAACACAAATACATCCAGACTTATTTACCTTCTTGCCACTTTTCTTTGCGTTCAACTTTCAAGCTGCTTATTTTTCACAAGTAACGCCGAAGCACAATCTGCGCAAAATGAAACACAACAACCGTGTTGTGGTGCCATTACTCCCACCGCACAAGAAATACTACGAACACTAGACAGTATGGATGTTGAACATTTATGGCTTGCACACCAACATGTGAATTGGGAAACCGGCGTTGCTGATCGCGACGCAGACTATGCGGGGCCAGGCAAAGCCACGCATTGCAGCGCGTTTGCCGCCGCCGTAGGAAAACGTGTTGGAGTGTATTTACTCAGACCACCTGAACATAGTCAGATTTTACTGGCAAATGCGCAAACCGCATGGTTATCAAGCCAGGCTGCCATCAACGAAGGCTGGAGCAAAATCGAGAGTGCGAAAGCAGCGCAAAGCCGAGCCAATCTTGGTGAACTGGTGGTGATTGTTTATCAAAGTCCCAATCCTAAAAAACCGGGTCATATTGCGATTGTCCGCCCATCTTTAAAGACACAATCAGAACTTGATCAGGATGGCCCGCAAGTCACACAAGCCGGAACGCATAACCGCAACGATTGGGATGCACGCCATGCCTTTCAGGGGCATTCAGGTGCATGGCCTGACGGCGTGCAATACTTCAGTCACAGCATCAGGCCCTAGCTTGTGTCGCATAAATAGCAACATTTAAAGATAAATTAAGAATCTATCGACCAAAAAACTCTTCATGCACCAGCCTTAATGCAAGCTTGCGATCCTCTCGCTGAACCAGCATATATGCGGCAACTTCACTAGCGCCTGCAGCAGCAAGCGTCACGCGAGCACCTCCGGCCAATGCCGCTGACAGAGCACGGCTGGCGATTGCACTCCCCACATCGGATGCATCAAGTACACCGTCCCCAACAACAGCAACGATCGCCACGGCATCGTTACGACTCACTTCAACGACACCCGCTAAATGATGTTCGCTCAAGGCCTCATAAGCAGCATCCAGATGGTCACGCGCCAGCAAAATATTGATCGCTGTTTGCGCCGTCAAGACGCTCTTAATGTTGATGCCATGTTGATCCAGTGTGTTGGTTACTTGCGCCAGAATACCTGATTTAAAACCGACACCCGGACCGTGCAATTTCAGTATCGCTACATCCTCGGTAGAGCTCACACTTTTCACCACATCACGTGTGACTTTGCGTTGCCCATCAATGATCGTATAAGGTTTCAAACCACGTTCCGGACGAGTGATATTCAAAATCCGGATAGGAATATCACGATCAAACAACGGCTCTACGGTGCGGGGATGTAAAATTTTCGCCCCGAAATACGACAATTCCGCCGCTTCCAGATAATTTAATTGAGAAATCGAACGTGGCGCACTGACCGTACCTGGATCAGCACTTAAGAAGCCATCCACGTCTTTCCAGACATCCAGTGATTCGGCACCGATACAGGCAGCAATCGAGGCCGCTGAATAGTCCGAACCACCACGACCAAACAAAGTAGTTTTGCCATTTTTATCAACGCCGTAAAAACCCGGCACCACGTACACAACATCGTCGGCCAGTGCTTGTGATACTGGCGTAGTGCTCGCCTCAAAATCGCAAGCAGAATTGCCGAACACGCCATCAGTCACCAGACCGATATCTTCCGGCAAAGCTTCACGCGCAGCGATACCGCGGCTCAAGAGTACTTCGGTCAGCAACAAGCTTGATAAGCGTTCGCCATAACTGAGAATGGCGTCATTCACAAAAGTGGGCACATCGCCTATGCAATGAATACCAGTCAGATAACGATCTAATTGATCGAGCCGCTCGCCTAATGCTTTTTCGGTTCTGTCGCGATGTGCGACGTCGCTGATATTCGCTTCCAGAATCTCACGTTTCAACGCGCGCAAAGTCTGGGTGTAATTTTGACTTTCAGCCAATGCAGCTTTCGTACCAGCCCCCTCTTTTGCTGCTTGAACGCAGTCGATTAAAGCGTTGGTAATGCCATAAAATGCCGACACCACCAATACCAGTGGTCGTTGATACGCTTGTACTACGTTGACGACTCGATCAATATCCTGTGGCTGACGTAAATTTGATCCGCCAAATTTTACAACGATTTTTTTCATGCCCGATTCCAAATAAGTGTTGCGGTGTTCGATTGCATTGCCAATATGCAGGACGAGTTCAAGCCATGCCCCGCTGACATTTAATAGGTCTTGGCGGGTTGCGCCCGCCCTACGTGACGATCCCAGTCACAAGGGTACTGCTACCTGAGGTATGGGTCAATCAAACTGGCGCAAACAAAGTCAAATTCACCATCATCGTCAGCCTGCCCAAGAATTATTAAAGCAATAACAAGCTAGACGTAAATGTGCATTTATTTCCGACCGGAAATGGCATTTTGATCTATGTCATAGATGAGTCATATCGACTGCTTATAGTTGAAAGATTATTGTTATTTTATCCTTTAGGTGATTCTGTGATGCTTAACACCCAAATCAGTAACCATGAACTGAGTGAACATATCCGTCGTGATTTACTTGACGGCTACGATGAAGAATTTGAACTCGAAATTGAAGATCGTCACTATGAAAATGGCGCAGAGGCGATCGCATTAAGCGATTTTGAGAAAGAACAACGTCGCATATATTTCCGTGAGTTGTTCCGGTTACAAGCAGAGCTGGTCAAATTGCAAGATTGGGTGGTCGCCACTAAACATAAGGTTGTGATCTTATTTGAAGGACGTGATGCCGCTGGCAAAGGGGGCGTCATAAAACGCATTACCCAACGTTTGAATCCACGCGTATGTCGGGTCGCGGCATTGCCAGCACCAAATGATCGTGAACGCACACAATGGTACTTTCAACGTTATGTATCGCATTTACCAGCTGGTGGCGAAATCGTTTTGTTTGATCGTAGCTGGTATAACCGTGCCGGGGTAGAAAAGGTGATGGGATTCTGTACCGATGATCAATATGAAGAATTTTTCCGGACAACGCCGGAATTTGAACGTATGTTGGTCAGCTCCGGCATTCAACTGATCAAATACTGGTTCTCCATTTCTGACGAAGAGCAACGAGCGCGTTTTTTGGGACGTATTCACGATCCGCTGAAACAATGGAAATTAAGTCCTATGGATCTGGAGTCGCGTCGCCGCTGGGAAGATTACACCAAGGCAAAAGAGATCATGCTTGAGCGTACCCATATCCCTGAGGCACCATGGTGGGTTGTCGAAGCCGATAATAAGAAAAAAGCTCGCCTTAATTGCATCCATCATCTGCTAAACCAGATGCCCTATCAGGAAGTGCCACATCCTACGATTGAATTACCGCAACGTGAAAGACATGAGGATTATCTGCGCAATCCAGTTCCGGCAGAAATTATCGTTCCCAAAGTGTATTGATCAAACTCTGCACAATCCCGAATTTATTTAGTTTGCTATACCCAATATCGCTTTAAATTAACTGGAGATTCATCGTATGACCATCACAAATATTGCCGCTACTGGAGTACCAGAACGGCCGGCAAAAAAAACCTTGAGGGACCATAAAACGAGTCCTGTCACGCTGATTATTTTTGCTACTTTATTGATCGCCGGTATTGTATTCACCTGCTACAGTCTGGTTTCCGATATGAGTGGCGTGAGCTTTGGCGATACCACACTGGTACCCTACATTTTGTTAGGGGTTGCCTTGTTGATCGCTCTGGGCTTTGAATTTGTGAATGGTTTCCACGATACCGCCAATGCGGTGGCGACCGTGATTTATACCAATTCCTTACCACCTAACTTTGCCGTGATGTGGTCAGGCTTTTTCAACTTCCTGGGGGTGTTGTTATCTAGCGGCGCGGTCGCATTTGGTATTATTTCTTTGCTGCCAGTCGAATTGATTTTGCAAGTAGGCTCTTCTGCTGGCTTTGCAATGGTCTTCGCTTTGTTGATCGCTGCGATATTGTGGAATCTTGGTACCTGGTGGTTAGGTTTGCCAGCATCCTCCTCACATACGCTGATCGGCTCTATCATAGGTGTTGGCGTTGCAAATGCGATGATGCACGGCCGTGATGGTACAACCGGTGTTGATTGGGCACAGGCAACCAAAGTGGGTTACTCCTTGTTGCTATCACCTTTAGTTGGTTTCTTCTTTGCTGCCATGTTTTTGCTGGTGCTGCGCAAACTGGTGAAAGCAAAAGAACTATATGAAGAACCGGACACCAACACGCCACCACCATGGTGGATCCGTGGTTTGTTAGTGTTGACCTGCACTGGCGTTTCTTTTGCACACGGTTCAAATGACGGTCAAAAAGGTATGGGTTTAATCATGCTCATTCTGGTTGGTACAGCACCGATGGCCTATGCACTAAACCGTGCCATGCCAGTCGATCATATGACACAGTTTATTGCCGTCGCGCAGGTAACTGAACAATCTCTGCATAAATACATCGTGCAAGACGCGCCAGTGGAACCACGTAAAATTTTGGCGAACTATGTACGTACCAAGGAATTAAGCACTGAAGTATTGCCAGCGCTTGCAAAAACAACGGGCAACATTGCGCAACAAATTAAAGAACACGGTACGCTGGCGAAAGTTCCAACGGCGCTCGTATCCAATGTCCGTAATGACATGTTCCTGGCTTCTGAGGCAATTCGTTTGCTGACTAAAGACACCAGCTTGAATTTTGATACAGATACCAAAGAGAATCTGAATGCGTTTAAACATCAGATTGATGATGCAACCAAGTTCATTCCTTTGTGGGTGAAAATTGCGGTAGCGATCGCACTTGGTCTCGGCACCATGGTTGGCTGGAAACGTATTGTTGTTACTGTCGGTGAAAAAATCGGCAAAACACATTTGTCTTATGCCCAGGGTGCTTCTGCTGAATTGGTCGCGATGTTGACGATTGGTGCGGCGGATATGTATGGTTTACCAGTGTCGACGACACATGTTTTATCTTCTGGTGTAGCAGGCACAATGGCAGCAAATCGTTCTGGTTTGCAAATGTCCACCATCCGCAATCTGGCGATGGCATGGGTACTGACAATGCCAGCAGCGATGTTGTTGTCGGGTTCTTTGTACTGGTTATTTACGCATGTTTTCTGATTGAATTTTTCGATAAAAAAACTCGCTTTGAAAGCGAGTTTTTTTATTTTTAAAGAGTAAATATCTACAAAATTATTGTGCCGGACGCGTCTTATGAAATACCAGCGGGCTATATGGCACAGAGGATGGTGGCGATGCTTGCAAAATGTGTTTCTTCATCGCCCCCACAATATGCATCTCACATGGCTTGCAATCGAACCTCAAGGTGTACTTTTCTTCTCCGGTGACCAAAGTCATCGGTTCTGCTTTCACCTGGCCTTGTACACCCTTCACCCCTTTGGCTTGTTTAGGACAAAGATTGAAAGAGAATCGCAGGCAATGCTTGGTGATCATTAAGGATACTTCGCCTGGCTCTTCATGCGCCTCGTAAGCAGCAGCAATCAATTGTACGCTGTGCTTTTTATAAAACTCACGAGCTTTGCTGTTGTAGACATTGGCCAGGTAACTGAGTGTGGTTTCTGGATAAGCGACCGGCGGCTCCACGGCTGGTGTACGCTCTGGGCGCAACCACGCTTGCAAGCGCGCCAGTTCATGTGCGGCAACGGCATCGCGGCGCAAAGCATTGATGACAGAAGATGGCACAAACCAAGCTTGGCGCAAACGCAAATCAACATTCGCAGACTCAAACATGGTGTTACCCAATTTGGCCAGACTGTCGCGCAAACCTGCTTCGGCTTTATCGGCCTGTTGCGCTGCTTGCAAGGCTATCGCGACAGAAACTTCAGAATGCACACCGTCTTCATCGGTTACCGCCAAACGCAAACCTTGTTCATCATCAGATAAAGTCAGCCAGACTGGAATCCGGCGTTCTGCTGATTTTTTGGTTAAGGCGTGTTCCCAGCGCTGATCACGGTTGCGATTGATGAGCATACCAACTTTAAGGCCAGTCAATTCACTGACTTTTTCGTTGGGTGAAACACGCCACAGATCGCCATTTTCGCTCTTGCCCATGTGTTCTACGGTATTGGCCTGAATACCCATGACTTCCCGTTTGAGCATATAGTTCAAGCCATCGCCATTGGCCATTGGTTCGTTGGTTTCCATTTCAAACCAGGTGGTACCGATGCGCGTCACGTAACCAAGATGCAAACCAACGTATTTAGGCGAATCAAACGCGCCGATATTATCCAGACGCCCATTGGCAAAATAATCGGTATGACCACGATGGAAGTTCTTATCGACATTTGGCGTGAAGGCGATCTGGCTGCGACCGCTGGACGCACGTGTAAATTCTGGTCTGCGCTCTAAAATTTCATCGAGCAGCATGCGGTAATGGGCCGTGATATTTTTCACGTAACCCATGTCTTTGTAGCGGCCCTCAATCTTCAAGGACTGCACTCCGGCATCCAGCAATGCTTCGAGGTTGCGACTTTGGTCATTGTCCTTCATCGACAATAAATGTTTTTCGTAAGCGACAACGCGTCCTTCACCATCGGTCAAGGTATAGGGCAAACGACAAGCCTGCGAGCAATCGCCACGATTTGCACTACGTCCATTGTCAGCATGCGAGATATAGCATTGACCCGAAAACGCCACGCACAAAGCACCGTGGACGAAATACTCCAAAGGCGTTCTCACTTCGGCTTTAATCGCCTTGATTTGTTCTATCGTCAGCTCGCGTGCCAACACCAATTGTGAAAAACCGACATCCCCTAAAAATTTGGCTTTCTCAACGCCACGAATATCGCACTGTGTGCTCGCGTGCAACTGAATCGGAGGAATATCCAATTCCAATATCCCCATGTCCTGCACAATCAGCGCATCAACACCTGCATCGTACAGCTGGTGAATTTGTTTGCGCGCTGGTTCTAATTCAGACTCATGCAAAATCGTGTTCATGGTCACGAAGATACGCGCATGATAGCGATGGGCAAATTGCACGAGCTCTGAAATCTCGCTGATCTCATTGCTGGCATTGTGGCGCGCACCAAAAGACGGGCCGCCGATGTAGACCGCGTCAGCGCCATGCAGGATCGCTTCTTTGCCTATCTCAATATTTTTAGCGGGAGACAGAAGTTCAGTTTGATTGACGAGCAAGCTCATGGCGATGACCAGTGTAACGAGGAAAGGGCGAAATTATAACGAAATCAAAGGCTTATGTCCTGAATGCGGCGACTTTCATTGTGCTTTTTAGTTCAAGACCAGCAAATACCAATGTCAATCTGCAAAGTCTTTGCGGTTAACTTGCGATTATCTGCGGATGGAGCACGTATTTTTTGACGAATGCCAGATAAAAATGTAATTTCATCTACAATTCGACTTCATAGAACCTTATCCTGAACAAGCCCGATCACTGTTCATACCAATCACTTTTTACGCGCTCACTTATGCTTTCTTTACGCTTTCGCCAATTGATTCTGACCGCCTGCACAAGCAGTTTATGCAGCGCCTTCGTACCTTCTGACGCGATCGCGCAAACTGTTCTACCGGTTACATTGGCGACCAGCTTACAAAAAGCGGGCGTGCCAGCGAGTGCCATCAGTGTGATGGTACTGCCCGTCAATGCGAGCAATGCCGACGCTACGGTCCTGGCGCAAAATGCTGACCTTCCCATGCACCCGGCATCTACCATGAAATTGCTGACGACCTTGGTCGCCTTAGAAGAACTGGGACCCAATTTCCGTTGGAAAACGCAAATTCTCTCCGATGCACCTGCCGCAACTGAAGTATTCAACGGTAATCTGTATATACGTGGCGGCGGCGATCCCGATTTGAGTATGCAAAAATTGCAGGAGATGCTGCGTGATCTGCGTAATCGAGGCATACGCTCCATCAACGGTAATATCGTGTTGGATCGCAGCTACTTTCAGCCAGAGCGCAGCGACATCAATATGCCGCCCTTTGACGAACATCCTGATGCGTATTACAACGTGGTTCCCGATGCGTTGCTCATTCACAGCAATATCAGTTCGATTACCGTCGAGTCCGGCAATGACAATGTCGAGACACGCTTACTCACACCGCTGGACAACACGCTCATCATCAATCAATTACGCTTAAACAAAAAGCCTTGTGCAACGTGGGAACAAACCTGGCAAGCCCCCGATGTGTCGGTCTCTGATAATGCAGCAATCAGCATCACCTTAAATAGCAGCTTTCCACGTCATTGCAAGATTACACAGCACTTAAATATACTGGATCGCAATCAGTACATTGCGCATTTAATTCGTGGTTTATGGCGAGAATTGGGCGGTAGTTGGGACGGAAAGCTTGTCGATGGCAGAGTACCAACCAGCGCCAATCTGTTAATCGAACATCAATCAGAAACGCTGGCTGACACCATACGCATCGTCAACAAACATTCTGATAACGCAATGGCACGCAGCATTTACCTGAGTCTGGGAACAGAAAGCAATCCTCTGCTCAACACCAATAGTGCACAAGCCGCCGATGCCCGCATACGCGCCTGGTTGTTCAGACATGGCATCAATGACACAGGCATTGTTCTGGAAAATGGCTCAGGCCTCTCCCGCACCGAACAAATCAGCGCCAGGCAAATGGCTGCTTTATTGCTGGATGGAGCACGTAGTAATTGGTACCCCGAATTTGCCAGCAGCCTGCCAGTTGCAGGCATGGATGGCACCATGCGGAAACGTCTGAAAGACAGCCCTGCCGCACAAAATGCGCGTATCAAAACCGGCACGCTCAAAGACAGCGTAGCGATCGCCGGTTACGTACGCGACGTCAATGGCCAAAACTGGGTCGTCGTTGCGATGATCAATACTGATGCCGCAGGCAAAGCAAGAACGGCACTTGATACGCTAATCAATTGGGTCGCCAGTGGGCGTGATGATGCTGCAAACCTATTCGAGCCGCAACTGATCCAGTAATTTGGGCAATGAAGAAGCGTGCGCAGGTGTTATCTCCATAAGGCATCACTTAAAGCGTTGATTTCTAGAGTATTGTCATTTAATATACACCTTTTACAAACCGAGTATACGCTTGGACAGGTGTCTACTAAATTCTGGGTACCAAAAATAATCACGAGGATCTCCATGCTTGAATTTGTCATTGAAAAGCTCATCGCACTACTTGGTCCAATTGCAACTCTCTCCAAAGAGAAGCGAGAATTGAAAGACAACGCTTTGCGCTCTGTATCAACAGCTCTTCGAGAAACTCAGCTGTACTACCGCGACTTAGGAATGGGCAAGGAACGCAGTATGGATATTGAAGCTCAGCTGGTTAAATATTGGTCTGCTGCGGCAATCCCTTTAAGGCACATCGATGAAGAGCTTGCGATGGCCTGCGAGCACAAAGCCGAATATTGGGTAAACCCGGAACAATGGTCTGACGAAGAAATTGTCAGGCTTGGCATCAAGCTCGAAGACGTCGCTCGGGCATATCGCAATATTGCAATGCCAAAATTTTCAAAAGCCGGTTGAGCGCCAGCATCTCACATGGAGCTCAGCCTCGCTCCCTTCGGCCACTGGACGCTGCGCGATAAAGCCGCACAGCGCCGTTTAGCTCTAGGTTATGAAAATCCACATTCTAAAATAGAGGTAGTATGGTTAATTATGGGATAGTAAAAAATCCTCTGTCTGTAATTGCAATTTTCGCGGGCGTGGCTGAAATTAGCGGCAGTGGTGTATTACCGTTTATTTCTCCTGAAAATCAACATTTATATATTTGGTTTTTAATGTCGTTTCCATTCGTTCTGATACTTCTCTTTTTTGCAACGTTAAATTGGAATCATAAGGCTCTATACGCTCCATCTGATTATAAAAGCGATGAATCTTTTTTAGAGAGTCTGAGTCGCAGTAATTCAAGAAGAACTGAAATTGCTTCAATGGAAAAGATTATTGAATCTAAAGTGGAGGAAGGCTTAAGTTCTGCTGAGGGAGTGCAAGACTTAACTGGTAAGTCCGCTATAGCAAAACGAATCACCGCTTCAATAAAAAATAGTGCGTTTTTAACTATAGATGCGAGTCCATTAACTGGTAATAAAAAAAGTGTATTTGATCTTCCATATGTAGCTTTCGCGTCGCTTGGTCAACTTACAAATGAAATATACTTTCTGATTGAAGATTACGTAAATCCTTTTGAATATGGCCACTCTTGGGTTTTACGGCGGTCTAATAACAGTGAAGTTATTAAAAATGCGCGAATGATTACTGGCGCAAAAATAGGTACTTCATGTCCTGACAACAGGTCTTTAAAAGAGGTCGGAATCATGCCAGGAATGACCATTCAAATTACCAGACCATAATTCATAACAAGTCGTTACAGCTCGCACACTTCGTGTACTGGACAGTTTTTAAGTCGCGGTTTTGTGGTTTTTCTGCGCAAAAGTGTTCCACAAAACCACAGCTTAAAAACTGCCGCTGAACTCGGCGTTAGGCACATAGTTTTGATTGAACGAGTTTTTGGACCAACAGCCAAAACACTACTCGGAACTTTTCACACTGGGTTCAACTTCGTTTTTGACACAAGCAAAGCGCTAACACCCTGTTTCTTTATTGCAAATTGGGTCACTCCGCTTTACAATCAGTCATCATTTTTTATCAAGGTCAGCGTGCGTTATGTCTCATCGCTCAACTACAGCCTAAGGAACCGTTGCAGCGGATCGCGTGCGGTACCCGCTGAACCCCAACGTTAGACCCTCACACAAAAATCACAGATGAGCGAAATCGCATACAGAAATCATCCAGTCTGGGTACAAGTCATTCAACTGGAGCAATGGGGCAACAGTCCGGAGTTTTATGCACCGCAAGTCATTGGGAATGAGCAGTTTGTTTTCGCGAGAGATAAGATCTTCGCGACGGCAAAAGTCATAAAATGTTACCTAGAGCAGACGCCCGCAATACTGGCTAGTATTCACGGCCTCAACCAAATTCAATCGCACTTGCAAAACTGCATAAATGAAGTTCAAGCATTTTTGTCGAATCAGAATCCTGGTCACTTAGTTAACGCAGCCAACCAAATCGACCAAGGTTTGATTCCATCACTCTGGACGTTCTTACCTAGGTTCCACGAATTTCCGCGAGATGTAACCGTAGATCTGATTTCTCAAACAAGAGAAAGCGCCTCCAAAGCAATAGAACAAATTCTGAGTCAGAAAAATTCACTCGCAGCTGAAGTGGAGCAACTACGCCTTGAAGCAAACAATAACAGAAATTTAATTCAATCTCTTGACGAAACGCTCACAAATCAGCGGAACGAAGCACTTGCAATAAATGCAAAAATTCAACAAGAATTTGCGGAGAGCGAAACACGTCGAGCTTCTGCATTCAACGAAAAACTACAAGAATTTACAACGCTAACAGAGGCCGAACGAAAGGCAACAGCTGATGCGGCAAACAAATCGCTTGAAAACCTCTCCAAAACTGAACTCGACGCCCGCCGCATTGTTCAAGTTGTCGGCAACATCGGAGCCACCGGAAATTTTCAAAAAATTGCTGACAACGAAACAAAACAAGCGAATAATTGGCGCCAAATAACCGTCGCACTTTTTGGCTTGGGAATCGCAGTTGCAATAGTTACTTTTATAAAGTTCTTAAATGCTGAGCCAACACCAGAGCACGCATGGTCTGCTGCCATTCGCTTGTTATATGCAATCGCAGTAACAGCACCGGCATGGTATGCCGCCAAAGAGTCGGCGCGTCATCGAACAAATGCAGACTCGGCTCGAAGAACAGAATTGGAGCTTGCTTCGCTCGGCCCATTTATCGAGTTGATGCCAGAAGAAAAGAAAATCACGATCCGAGAGGCGTTGGTTGAAAAGTATTTTGGAAATGGAACTACTCCTCATGAAGTCACGCCAGCCGGATCGGACTTAAAAGAAATACTAATTGAAGCAATTCGAGCGCTCAAAAAGTAACAAAAAATTGTCTAAATGGGCGTTCAAGGCGAACGCCAACACTAGCAATGGCTTCGCTATTTTCACGGCCAGTGTAGTACCCTACGCGCTCCGGCGCCGGTTATCGTATTGATTGAATTAGTTTTCAGGCCATCAGTCAAAGCACTCTCCGAAAAATTTTGCACCAGCCCCTCCGTTAGTTTTGACACAAGCAAACTGCCGACAGCCTGTTTCTTTATTGCCAATTCAATCACCCCGCTTTACAATCAATCTTCATTTTTTATCAGGGTCAGCGTGCGTTATGTCTCACCACTCAACTACCGGTCTAACAAACCGTTGCAGCGAATCGCCTACGGCGCCTGCTGAATATAAACGTTATACCTAAGGATTCCAAATGGCTGATGATCAGATTGAACCCATTACAAAGTCCGCTAATCCTCTTGTTTTCATTAGCCACGACACCCGCGATGCAGAACTGGCCGAGGCATTCAGCAACTTGCTGAAAAGTGTCAGCGCAGGTGTTTTAAAGTCATTTCGAACATCCGATCGGAGAGGGAATCAAGGAATTGAATATGGGGTCGAGTGGTACCCGGAAATCATCAAGAATATCCAAGGCGCCTCAGATGTCGTTTGTCTCTTGACAAAGAGAAGCGTTGACCGTCCCTGGATATTGTTTGAGGCTGGAATGGCCAAAGGGAAATTAGATACTCCAATACTAGGAGTGGCTCTGGGAATTGAATTAAAAGACGCCTCGTCGGGGCCATTCGCACAGTTCCAGAACTGTGGCGACGACGAAGACTCCCTAACAAAACTCGTTTTTCAACTCGTAAATCGAATTCCAAATTCCGAGCCAGATAAGGACACAATCAAATTTCAAGTGGGAAAATTCCGGCAAGCAGTTGGAGAAATTCTTAAGAAGCTCGATGGATCAGGCACACACGAGAGCACAAAGAAGTCTGCGGCAAACGTGAAAGAGATTGAAAACTCCTCTGCCAAGCTGTTTGAAGAAATCAAGATCATGTTCCAAGACCTGCCATCTAGGATAGAGCGTGCAAACCTTCCAGAAGGGCGAAGGAGAAAGCGTCGATTCCATCCTGGAATGCTTGAGGAAATGATGCATTTTTCAAAGAACCCCAAAATTGGCTTAAAAATGGCGCTCAGCCTTTATCGGGAAAAGATGCCCTGGATCTACGATGAAGGAATTGTGTTGCTAGGAAAACTTGAGGCATCTAAAACCTCGTCAACTACCAAACGAGTTCTGCATGAATTTGAAGAACTATTAATGACGAGTACCCGCAATCCATTCGTCGAAGAGTTCATGATTGAAGACAAAGATGAATTTGTTCTTTTCATGGAGCTACCGAGAATCATTTTGCGGAATCTTGAACTCCTAGTTCTGTTGTGACAACTAGGTATAATCCGGCGCTCAACCGGACGCTGCGCGATAAAGTCGTACAGCGCCGGTCACCTGGAACGTTAGGCACATCGTATTGATTGAGTGTGCTTTCAGCCCATCAGTCAAAACACTACCCAGAACTTTTCACACCAGACTCATCTTCGTTTTTGACACAAGCAAACGACTGACACCCTGTTCCTTTATTGTCAATTCCATCACCTCGTTTTACAATCATTCATCATTTTTCATCAGGATTAGCGTGCATTATGTGTCACTACACCACACAACTACCAGCCTAATGAACCGTTGTAGCGAATCGCCTGAGGCGCCCGCTGAACTCACACGTTAGCCCCGTTAGCCCTATGGTCGCTTCAGAAGATTTACTTGTGAATGCCTTTGCCAAATTTCTTGCCGCTGATCTTTCTATTGATCGCGCCGGGTTCGGTCTGTTTGGAATCATTGATCAGTTAATGAATACGATTCTTCAGCATGCGACCTTTCAGATCATTCACTACCATACAATTGAGTGCTACCACGTCGCGAATTGATCATTGCTGCAAAACTATGTGCGCGCATTAGCTGCTCATATTTTGCAATTGCCATCGTGATAGAACCGGATTGCCTGGAGTAATCACAGATGATATCTGCCAGGATTGTGGCATCATACAACGCTGAGTTTGCGCCGACGCCGTTCGCGGGGCTCATGGTGTGGATGGCATCACCTAAAAGCGTACCTTGAGTCGCTTCCCATTCTGTCTGAACCGCCGAGTAGCGGATCGGAACCATTTTCATTGAAGAACTATTTGCGCATTTGAATAAGGCTTGCAGCGGTTCGTCCCAAGTTTGGCTGACATGCTTGATCATTGCAGATAATTCGGTCGACGAATTTACAATTACGCTATTTTTTTCAATCCGAAGCCACCCGGCTTACCTATGATTGCCCAATACAAATAGTCCTGCCGTAGACTCATTTCAAACATTGAATATGAGAATTCATTGTCTGAAAGTAGGGGGTAACGCATTGCGTCTATGATGACTGCCAGTTCGCTTTCAAATAATACAGTCGTTGCAAATTGTAGTTTCTGGGAGATTTGTTCTTTTGCATTTCCATCCAGTACGGTCTTACCATAAATGCAGATATCGCCGCTTTCTATTGTACCTGCATAAGGAAAGCGTATCTCACGCACGCGGGAATGCACGCCGTCTGCTCCTATAATGACATGTTCGCATTCGGAGCTGCCGTCATCAAAGTGGCATGTAATCTGACCATTGATTTGTTGTTCGCAGTTCTGTAAACGTTTACCAAAATTAACGTGTTCTTGAATTCACTTCAGCAATATTTCGCGCAGATGCAGTCGATCAATCTTGAGGTCTGGTGTGTTCGCAGTTTCACTATCCTGCCATTCATCCACCCACTTTCCATTGATGGTTTCGAGGCGGGAATTAATCGTTTGTACCGGCTCCGACTAAATCGCGAAGTGTTCAGTAAGAAGTTTGTAAAGATGATCGGGCATGCAGTTAGCTAACGCTCGTTGCCCTTCTTGATCAATGCGGAAGCAAAAGGTTTGACCGCAGGCAAAGCAAGAACAGCGCTTGATACGCTAATCAATTGGGTCGCCAGTGGGCGTGATGATGCTGCAAATAACACCATGACAAGCAACGAGTAATTCGGGGGAGAAGTGGGTAGATTTTAAGAACAAAGGGCAAAGAAGCGTTTTCTATATATTATTTTCATCTTTTCAAATTGCGAAAGCTTCGTTGGGTTTGCGCCGACGGACACGTATGATCGGAGCCATCAAGCTAAGGATAGACTTCATGATCCTTACGCACCGCCGATTACTTTCTTCAGCATTCAATTTGAAATGGAAAATACTATGCCAGCTTCTTTGCTCACACCGCCAGCACGACGACGTTTATCCGTTCTGATCGCCACTTTGTTCGCCAGCAGTTTGGCACCAATGGTCTACGCTCAAGAAGCCAATAACGCTGGCGAAGCAGCACAAGCCGTCATCGTTACAGGTACCCGCAGCATCAATCGCAGCGTTACCGACTCAGAAGCACCGATCGATGTTTTAAGCAATAAAGACTTACAAGCGACTGGCGCCACCGATATTGGCACAGCCTTAAATCGCTTATTGCCATCCTTCAATTTCCCAAGCCCTGCGGTTGCTGATGCGACATCGGCGAACCGCCCAGCGCAGTTACGCGGTTTGTCTCCTGATCAAACCTTGGTACTGGTGAATGGAAAACGCTGGCACACCACCGCTGTGGTCAACGTGAATGGTACAGTTGGGCGCGGATCCTCTCCCGCCGACTTAAACACAATTCCATTGTCGTCCATTGATCACATCGAAGTTTTACGCGATGGCGCAGCAGCACAATATGGTTCTGATGCGATTGCTGGCGTGATCAATATCATCCTCAAAAAGGGTGCAACTGGTGGTGAGATTGCATTTGGTGGTGGCCGTTACAGTGAAGGTGACGGCACGCAAACCAATTTAAGCGCTAACTTTGGCATTCCGCTCGGCGAAAAAGGTTGGGCACGATTTACTGCTGAACAAAAAAATCAAGGCGCTACCAATCGCGCGGGTGCTGATTTCCGAAATCCAAAAGAACCTCTGTACGGTCAAGTAACACAGCAACAAGGCGACCCACAACTCGCGCAAACGAATGTCGGCGTGAATGCGGTATTGCCATTGACTGGCGACACCGAACTCTACACCTTCGCCAATATCAGCCAGCGTAATACCGATGCTGCGGCGACATGGCGTACGGCATATACCAGCGGAACGACTTTGCGCTCTCCTTTGTATCCAGTCGGCTTTTTGCCTATTGAAGCCGCACGAAATATTGATGTGTCCAGCGTCGTTGGTATCCGCGGTCGCACTGATGGCTGGCGTTGGGATACCAGCCTCAATTATGGCTATAACGAATTTAGCCTGAATGTCAAAAACACCGCCAATCTCAGCCTGGGAGCCAATAGCCCGACCAGCTTTTATGATGGTCAACTAAAAAATATACAAACGCTGCTCAATGTTGATGCCGCCAAAGAATTTGAATTTGCCTCTCTGAGTAACCCGGTCACGTTTGCGTTTGGCGCAGAATATCGTCGCGATCAATATCAAATTAGTCCGGGCAACCCCGATTCATACTCGGGTAGCGGTGCGCAAGGTTTCTCAGGCTTTCAACCATCTAACTCTGGCGACTTCCAGCGCCACAGCACGGCGATTTATGCTGACTTTGAGACT
Organism: Undibacterium sp. Ji67W; assembly: GCA_049340365.1. Classification (GTDB taxonomy): domain Bacteria; phylum Pseudomonadota; class Gammaproteobacteria; order Burkholderiales; family Burkholderiaceae_D; genus Undibacterium. Next base: position 46,963 of record JBMPOY010000013.1, read on the forward strand.
GATTTAACAAAACAATTGAGTGTCACAGCGGCTATACGTCATGAAGAGTACAGCGATTTTGGGAATGTCACCTCGGGTAAATTATCAGCGCGCTTGGAAGTGACAAAAGAATTTTCTTTACGTGCAGCCGCTTCCAATGGTTTCCGTGCGCCGTCACTGGCACAACAAAATTACACGATTACCAGCACCAATTTAATTACCATCAACGGTAGTTCTCAATTGGTTGATACTGGCACTTTTGGCGTTGCCACCGCTGCTGCTAAAGCACTGGGTGCGAAACCATTAGATCCTGAAAAATCTAAAAACTTCAGTTTTGGTGGGGTATTTCAACCAAGTAAAAATGCATCGTTGAGTATTGATGCGTATGAAATCGATATTAACAATCGCATCTTATATTCCGGCAACTTAGTTCTGCCATCGAGCTTGCAAAGCGTTCTGGCAAATCAAGGTGTTCTGGTCGGTGCTGCGCGTTACTTCACGAACGCAATGGATACCAAAACCCGTGGTGTGGATGTGGTGGGCAATTATCAATTCTCGATTTCTGGCAGTGATAAAGTGTTGTTGACCTTGGGCTACAATCACAACAATACCTCCGTCAGTAATACCGCCACCAATCCAGCCGTTCTGGCAGCAAATAACCTGACGCTGATAGACCGCCAATCCATTTTGCGTGCCACCTCCACAGCACCTAAAGACAAGCTGACACTTGCTGCTGATTACGTCCTGAATCAATGGAGCACACACGCACAAGTTACCCGTTATGGCAGTTTCATATCGCCGCAAAACAATCCGGCCTTGGATCAGACCTATAGTGCCAACACTTTGCTGGACGTGGCAGCCAGCTACCACATTGGCAGATGGACGGTAACGGGTGGCGTGAATAATGTGACCAACAAATATCCCGATCAGGTGACTTCTGCAGGCAACCTGAACACTGGCGGAACGCTGCCGTACAGCACGTTCTCACCGTATGGATTTGATGGTCGTTATTACTATGCGAAAGCGGCGTATAACTGGTAAAAGAGACGACCGTAGGGTGAAACCCGACGCCTCTTGTCAAACGCAAGAGCAGCGCGGGTTGCACCCGCCCTGCTTAGTTACTTAATTGCTTAATTGCTTTGTTGCTTTGTTACTTTGTGAATTTACTGCTTCAAAATAAACGCAGCCAAGGTATGAATTTCTTCATCCGACAAACCGGCATAACCTGGCATTGGGACCGCGCCCCAACGTCCTGATCCACCTTGACGAATATTGGCGCTCACTTTGCTTAACGCTTGCGCATCATCCTTGTAATGCTTAGCGACCTCTTGATAAGCAGGGCCAACAATTTTGTTTTGAATCGCATGACAACCCAGACAGGCATTTGCATTGAGTAAGCTCATTGCGTCGGTGGCTTTGGCACTGCTTGCCGGAGCGCTTGCTGCACTGGCAGTTGTAGGGTTCGGTACCGTAAGTGGTTGCCAGAAATGCGCTAATTTGAGCGATTTCGGCCTCATCAATTGGCGCACCATAGGCACGTTGCATCTTGGTGACTTCGGCGGTCCACTGCTTCAAGGACATGGTTCCTGGCTGTAAATTGATGTAATCGACGGAGTGGCAAATTGCGCATTTTTGACTGGCGATGACGCGCCCTGGGTGATTGGATGGTTTGAGTTGTGCAGTTTCTGGCGGCAATTGAATTTCGAGTGGAGCAGACTGGGTCAAACCAGATACCAAAAGACTGCATGCAACAGGGATCAGATAGCGTAATTTCATGGCAAGCTCCTAAGCGACAATCACGGTTTTGGATTCAATCACATTGCGCATATAGCCGCCCGGATTCCAGGTTTGCTCAGTTGGTTGAGTTTCTCCGGCATGGCTGGTCGCTCGGACCATTATTTGTAATTCGCCTTTCTGTTGTGGCACAAGCGTATGCGTCCATTGTCTGAAAGAATAGTTACCCAGATTTTTGGCCAATGTGGTGCTTTGCCATGTTTTGCCTTTATCCAGCGAAAGCTCTACCGTTTTAATGCCAGCGCCGCCATCAAAGGCGATGCCTTGCAACTTGAGTGGTTTGCCGTGGGTTACCTGCACCTTATCAGCGAGGTTAGTGATGAAGGAGCGAATTTTTAATTTGCCGATGGAATGCGTTTTAGCCGGTGCGGTGCCCGGTGCTACGCATTCACAAGGATTGTCTGGCAATCGGTAAGCGGTGCTCATAAAGAAGCCGTCAAAGACGTGATCCAGCACTTCAATCTGGCTCAAATGTTTGACCCAGTAAGTACCAAAATAACCTGGCACGATCAGCTTTAAAGGATAGCCATTTAAAAATGGCAAATCCTCACCATTCATCGCCCAGGCAATGATGGGTTCGCCATTCATGGCGTGACTGATATCGAGTGCCTTAATGAACTGCGGCGTCGTTGGTAAGACTGGTTCATCCAATCCCTTAAAGGTCACTTGCTTAGCGCCATCGAGAATACCCGCTTTTTCAAGTACAACTTTGAGCGGTATGCCGGTCCATTTGGCATTTCCCATCGAACCATTTCCCAACTGAGCGCCAAATACACGCGGCTCGGAATACCCCCTGCTATTGCCAGAACATTGATTGACAGCAACGACATCGACAGCCGGTGCTAAAGCTTTCAGCTCCGCCAACGACAAGGATAAAGGGGTATTTACTTTGCCAGCAATATTGAGGCGATAACTGCCCGGCTCAATTGCCATCGGCATATTTGCCAGATGGTAACGCACAAAAAAGGCATCATTTGGCGTGAGGACGGATTCATCAAACACGCTGAACGGCGTTTCCAGATGCGGTGGTCTGGTCGTGATTAACATTAGTGGTCGCTTTTGCGGATAGCGAACCAGATCACGCGTACCGTTTTCAAACGCTTGTTGTTCAGTGTCGGCTGCCAGAGCAGATAATGGCTGAGTAGCAAACCCAGCGGCGGCGGCACCAGCGGTTCTGAGAAAATGACGCCGTGCGCCTTTTTTTTGTTGCGGCTTGCTCATATCCACTCCTGTTGGGCTTGTCCTGTTATGAACCTCAAAGTTGTTCAACACCAGATGAATAACTTCTGCTAAGGATAAACATTAACAAGACAAATCCCAAGAGGAATTTGAAGTGCCGGGTTTAAACTGAGTATCGCGCTCGCAATAACTGCATCATCGCCACATTCAATTCCCATGCGTCGCTGACGACTTGATTGGTGTAGGGTAAGGTTTGCGTGTACGGGCTTGGGCCAAATTCCGGTGTCATCGTGATTTGTTCAGCACCTTCAGCACGGCGCAAAGCCACAATCGCATCCCACCATGAAAGATGTTGTTGTAACGCGGCAGCATGTTCCGGCGCGCGAAAATCATTGACCTGTGGCCCTTGGCTATGGCCGACACGCGCATGAATGTGCCTTACGTGTGGGAATACTTTTTCCAGCGTTTCAGCCTGATCTTCCAACAAGGATTCACAAGCACAACACCAATGTGATAAATCTGCGTTTAGCTGCAAAGCCTGGCGTTGCTGCAAATACGGCATCAGCAACATCGGATGCCCACTAAAGCGACTGCGATGGATTTCATGCACGATAGGGATGCCCGTTTCAATGCTGATACTATCGGCTAAATCGAGCAATTCATTGTTTTGCGCAAAGCTGTAAAAATCCTTACCTGTGTGCGTATTCACAAACCGTGGTTGCGCTGTACATGCGTTGAGCAGCAATTCAGCCAACGCTTGTTTATGCGCTTTAAAATTGCTGTGGAACGCGGTCTCCCATTGCTGGGCTATCAATTGCAAACCTGCATCGGCAATCGCCTTTACCCACGCGTCACGCTCAGCAACATCCATGGGAAGCGACATTTCTATGCCATCAAATCCAGCATCGCTGACTTTACGAATAAACGCGTCGCGGCTCAGATGGGCACTGCCCCAGTGCGGGGCAAATATTAAAATTTGTTGGGTCATCTTTACTTTCGTTCTAATGATCTGCTAATCAAAATCCACTAACTGGGAAGCTGGCATCGCGCTGTATCCAGTTCAACGGTGAATAACTGGTTGCACCGTCAGTCACGTGTAAAGTATAGGCGTGGCGTGAAATCGGCGAGCGATTTGGTGCGCTGTAGTGTGGCAACAAACCGTGAAAGCATACCAACGTTCCGGCTTTGACTTCCAGCGGGACGGCCGTAGCGTCACCAGGCCATGGCATATCTGACAGTTTTTCCACCGTCACGATATCCCCATGACGTACAAAGCGTTCGCGCATCGGGGTCTTATGACCACCTGGTTCAGCCCATAAACAGCCGTTTTCTAAGGTCGCGTCTTCCAGTGCAAACCAAAACGTAGTGACGCTGACCGGATCAGTTTCAAAATACGTCGCATCCTGATGCCAACGCACTTCGCCACCGATGCCCGGTTGCTTGAAGATATACATGGATTGCCAGATTTCTGGCTTTTGCAGACCTAATTGCTGCGCGACCGTTGCCAATGCCGGGCCGCGTGAAAATGCGCTGAATACCGGATCAAGGTCGTGCATGGCATGACCAATTTTGTTGATCGACAGCGATTTATCTTGTCCCAGATTGCCGTTGGCATCAAACGCTTCTTCTTCAAAAAAACAGCTGATGTTGTTGGCTGAATTCAAAAAATAATGGTCTATCTTCTTTTCTTGTTCTTTGGTTGTGAAGATCGATGCGGAAGATGCAGGATCAAAATCGTTGACAATCATCGCTGCGCGTTCGCGCAAAGCAGCGATCTCTTCTGCCGATTTAAAATCGGGAATGACCACATAACCATCCTGATGAAATTGTGTGATTTGTTCATGACTTAACATAGAGTCTCCTTGATAGCTTGTATTGGTTTAATGAAGGTTTAACTTAGCGCAGTGGCGGATTTTTGTGACTTTGGTTTTGCCTTTGCACTTTGATTCAGCGCAAGTTTAATGAAAGCCCCTACGACACCACAATACAAATAGTGGTTGACACATTGTCTTCGATTTATTGACAATAGAACGATGAATCAATTAAAAGCAATGGAAATTTTTGTCGAAGTCGCGCGTCAGCGCAGTTTTAGTGCTGCCGGCAAGCAATTGGGCATCAGTCGCGCCCTGGTCAGTAAGATGATTATGCAACTTGAAGCAGAACTGGGAACACGGCTGCTGCATCGCTCTACGCGCGAAGTCAGCCTGACGGAATCTGGCATCGCCTATCTGGAACCTTGCAGCGCCAGCGTTGAACAAGCAAAACTTGCACGGCAAGCCATTACCCAATCTGGCAGCGAACTCGCGGGTGCTTTGCGCATACAAGCACCGACCAGCTTTGGGAGTGAATGGCTGGCCGATGCGCTGGCACGCTTTACTATGCTGCATCCTAAGCTGCAAGCGAGTTTGCACGTCGACGATAACTTGCTCGATCCATTCAAGCACGGCTTTGACCTCAGCATACGAGTCGGTGGCATCCCTGATAGCCGTGGTTTGCAAATGCGCCCCTTAGCACCATGTCGCGGTATTTTGTGTGCGAGTCCCGCTTATCTGGCGCAACATGGTACACCGCTCCATCCTTACGATTTACGCCAACACCGTTGTCTGCACTTCAGCCATCTGACGCAAGGTGCCAGTTGGCGTTTTAGTCGCTTGCATGAGAATCAAACTGAAGAATTGATGGTGGATATTGTTCCTAGCTTTAGCTCCAACAATGGCAAAGTCTTACACCAGGCGGCATTGAGAGGCGCCGGGATCGTGTACGACACCACATTTCTGGCATGGCGTGATCTGCTCGATGGCAAGCTGGTTCCAGTTTTGCGGCACTGGGATTTGCCCTTAAACAATTTGACCGCGCTCTATCCATCGACCCGCAAAGTAGCGCCAAAAATCCGCGCTTTGATTGATTTTCTGGTGGAAGAATACCAACCTGTTCCTGAATGGGATCGCGCTTTAGCATCGGCCAATATTGTTTAACCCGAACAAAGCTGCGAGGTGAGCGGCGAGATGTTGCGCATCGGTAACGTTATGGAGAAAAACTCTGACGTATCATCAACTTGTAGTTAAAGAAGGCTAACATATACTACAAGTCACAGCGATGTACTCACGAGCTTGATTCGTCAGATCGCTGTGAATGTCTGATGAGGAAGGTGGGTATGCTCGCGTTTCTGAAAAACTGGATCAAGATTATTGTTGTTGCGTTCACCGACAAATATTTCCTTACCTGGTTCATCCCTCTCGTCACCATTGCGGTGATCATTGTTTCCGTCTTGTTCGAAATGCTGGGTTTCGACCATACGTTTCAAATTGCGCATCTGTATTCACAAAGTTGCAGAAATTTAAGCGATAAAGAAGCACTGGCGATGCTGATTGTGATGTTTGTCGCCTTGCTCAGCGCAGTCATGACCGTCGGCGAGCTGATCATCTTCGCCGATAATCGTCGCCAAGGTTACCCAATCAACTATTTTAGTTTTATCGGTACTAGTTGCACAACGATACTCGCGCTGACCGCCACTTTTGTGATGACGAAAGAATGGTGTCGTTAAACAAAATGCGGACTATTTTGCTGATTGCTTTACCAGACAAATCAGCAATAAAAATATACTACCCGCAGTACTTAAAAATCCCCTATACCTATCAATGAGATTTGGTATGAAATTTTAAAATCAATGGGGAGTATATAAAAATTCGTCCACTCCACTGCCCAGAATACTCTCCCCGACAAAAGAAAGGCTGGTTTGCCAAAGTGTTATGCAGTAGCATCTCAGCTCTTTCCTTATTCCAGCGACCTTAGACGCATGTTTTCGCTTTCAGCTTTAGTGAAGTGCTTTACCTCATTGACATCCCTGACGAGTTCATTCACTACGTCAACGACCAGTCAGCAACGCGCCAGCAAAACGCGACGCCATACCTTACAACTGACCTTGGCAAGCATCGTGATAACGCTCGCCGCATGTAACTCAACCGGCGTAAAAAAACCGGATACCAGCACCTCAGCGCCAGTGGTCGCAACGCCACCAGTATCGAATATCATTGCCAATGCACCGCCACCGACCCAACCACCAGGCAAAGAAACACCACCGACGCCGCGTGAATTCCGGGCAGTCTGGGTTTCGACGGTCGCCAATATCGATTGGCCCAGCCGCCGGGATTTAAATAGCGACAAACAAAAGGCCGAAGTCATCGCGATTCTCGACCAAGCAGTGCAGATGAAATTAAATGCCATCGTCTTACAAGTACGCCCTGCCGCCGATGCAATTTACCCCTCTGCAATAGAACCGTGGTCTGAGTTTTTGACCGGAGAGCAAGGACGCCCGCCGTCTCCGTACTATGATCCACTGCAATTCTGGATAGAACAAGCGCATGCCCGTGGCCTGGAACTGCATGCATGGTTCAATCCGTTTCGCGCCAGAACCGCGGTGTCGAAAGGCAATGCAGCTAAAAATCACGTCAGCAAAACCATGCCTGAAGCAGTCAAGCAATACGGTGATTTATCGTGGATGGATCCGGGTGAACCCGCGGCCATGCAACAGACGCTCGCAGTGATCACCGATGTCTTACATCGCTACGATGTTGATGGCATTCATATTGACGATTATTTTTATCCTTATCCGATCAAAGGCGCGAATGGCGCTGAGTTGGATTTTCCGGATGAGAATTCCTGGCAAAAATATCTGAGTACCGGCGGCACCATGAATCGGGCCGACTGGCGACGATCGAACGTGAATCACTTGGTTTCTGCAATCAATCAGGTCGTGCATGAAGAAAAAAGCTGGGTTAAGTTTGGAATCAGCCCCTTTGGTATTGGCCGCTCCGATAAAATTCCGGCTGGCATCACAGGATTTAGTCAATACGACAAACTGTATGCAGACGTCGAATTCTGGCTGGCGAATGGCTGGCTTGATTACTTATCACCTCAACTATATTGGCCGATCAATCAGGCACCACAAGCGTTCAAAGTCCTGCACGCGTATTGGCAATCACAAAATGTCCAGCAACGCCATATCTGGCCGGGCTTATACACCAGCCGCATCGATAATTCCGATCGCTCATGGAGTGCGGATGAAATCTTGAATCAAATCGATGCACTGCGAGAACAAGGCGGAGATGGACACGTACATTTCAGCCTGATCAGCTTAAAACAAAATCGCAAAAATATTGCGCAACGACTAGGTGCAGAAAAATACACGTCGCAAGCGTTGGTACCTGCGACGCCGTGGTTGGAAAATACCAATATTGCTCCCCCGCAGCTCACGCTGTCTGAAGATAAAAAGACTTTGAATGTCAAACTTGCCGACCCGGTCAATTCCCGATGGCTGGCCATCTGGAGACGCACTGATCATCAATGGCTGTTTTCTGTACAACCAGCAAACAAGTTAAGCATCAATACCAATGCTGAAGCATCGAACGCCCCTGTGCGACAGATCAGCGTCATGGCGATCAGCCGCTCCGGTCAGGAAAGCATAAAAGGCAACATACAGTTACCCTGATCAGACCATACACATTTCCTTGGGCGATAGAGTGCCGACACGTATGTCAGATCGCGCTCTTCGCCCCTCCCTCATTCGATCAAAAAGAATTGTAAGAGCGAATACAAAAGCAATTTTCAAATGCTTTTTGTGAGGATATCTATCAACTTGAAAAAAAATGGACTCATGACAGTGATTTGGTAAAAAGTCCTTTTTTGAAATTAATTTATCAGCTGGAGCAATACCAGTGAAAATTATTTTGTTGTTTTTGGTGACAAATTCGTTTCTTAAAAAGGGAAATAGAGTTTCATTTCTATTCTTCACTTTTATCACATTTCCCTTCAAAACAATACGCTGTAAAATTTTCCGGCTATATAAAAAAATAGTCAATAAAAACAAACATTTGCACTCAATTTTTCAGTTTTAAGATGATCTTAAAATTCAATTCAATTTAACAATTGAAAATAAATTAAATATATTTAATTGTTAAATTCTGTTACATCTCCAAACACTTGCTTTCATAATTCGATTGATTTTTCGAAATTGTGATTCCTATAATCAAACCAATCCAAGTAACGCAAGGTAGCTTAGCGCATCATCTGGCAACCTCAAGATGCAAAATATATAGCGCCTACTGGAAGAAAAAATAAGCTCAAAAAAGCGTAAAAACTTACGTAAGATTAATTCAATGATGGGCATCCTGTAACAGGCTAAGCCTGACATTTCTGCCATCCTTGAAATGATGTTACGTTGGTCTTAAAAAAAATTGTTTCAGGGGAGAGAAATATGCTTTTCAAAAACATCTGCACTACCCGCGTTGCTTTCACCGATTACAGCCTTTCCTGTGACCAATCGCAAAATTTCTGGTCCGCCTCATTGCAATAAAAAAATATAAACCACATCACTGCAAGGTCAAACACCCCGTCCTTGTAGTTGCTGCAGGCTCATCGATACCTCGCTCAATTTGAGTGCGGTGGGGTAGAGATTTGCCAAAATCCTTTGGAAGACACGATCTTTTAAAGGGCTTGTTTCACCTAAGCCGGTCAACGCTAACACCTTGGTGACGACCACTTTTACTTTATTCATCTGGAGAGAAGTATGAAACACTGCCGTACATTTACCCTGCTTCCGATTGCAGCAATGTTGATGGCTGCGACAAGCATTTCAGCACAAGCAGAAAACTGGGCGTCGACTGCTACTAAGGCAACCGTTGTTCCAGCGACCAAAGCAAGTCACATCGCTGCGATGCAAGCGGGTAGCCTGACACATGTCGTCGTGTCATTGAAGCTGCGTAACAAAGCTGAACTGGATACCCTGACCAACAACATCATGGCGGGAAGAAATGCGCAAAAGCTCAGCAGTAACGAATTTATGGATCGCCATGCACCGACACAAGATCAGGTTCAAGCGGTGATCAATCACCTGAAACAAAATGGTTTCACCAACATCAGCGTCTCAGAAAATAATTTGCTGGTGAGCGCCGATGGCTCTTCTGGTTCCGTTAAAAATGCATTCAATACCGACTTGCATACCTATAACGTTAATGGTCGCACAGCACATGCCAACGTCAATGATGTCATGGTGCCACAATCTCTGAGCAATATCGTATTAGCAGTACATGGCTTGCAAACCGTGCACTTGCATCATACGACGCTGGTCAAAGCGGATGCGAAAACCATGGCACATACCTTGAGTACTGTCGGTCATAGTCCAACTGAGTTTGCTGGCATCTACAACGCCACCAGTCTGCCAAGTGCAACCAATGCGACTATCGGTGTCATTACCCAAGGTGACATGACGCAAACTATCGCCGACTTGAACACGTTCACGGCAAATGCTGGCTATCCACGTGTCAATGTTTCCACCGTCACAATCGGCTCTCCAAGCTCAGATACATCTGGCGTCGGCGAGTGGAACATGGACACGCAGGATGCGCTCGCTGCGGCTGGTGGTACGATCAAGCAAATGTTGCTGTACACGGCAAACACACTGAGTGACGCTGATTTGACCTCTGCCTATAACCGCGTCATCAGCGATAACAAAGCGCAAGCCATCAACGTGTCCTTGGGTGAATGCGAAACGGATGCGCAATCCTCAGGCATCATGGCAAGTAACGATCAGATCTTCCAATCTGCGGTAGCACTAGGACAAACTTTCTCAGTGTCATCCGGTGACTCTGGCGCATACGAATGTGGTGGCCCTGGCACATCCCAAAGCTACCCATCCGTTTCGCCTTACGTGATCTCCGTTGGCGGTACACGGGTCAATACTACCAATGGCGCCTATTCTTCTGAGTCCGTCTGGTCCTGCACGGATGCATCTAGCTGCCAACAAAGTGCCAGCGGTGGCGCGGGCGGTGGACCAAGCCTGACAGAAAATGCGCCTAGCTGGCAAATCAGCTCTGGTGTACTGCGCGGTTCGACTAAACGTGGCACACCTGACATTTCATTTGATGCAGATCCTAGCAGTGGTGCTTTAGTTTTGATCAATGGTTCCAACCAACAAATTGGTGGTACTAGTCTGGCAGCACCTTTGTTCACTGGTTTCTGGGCGCGTGTCCAATCAGCCAACAACAATAGCTTACCATTCCCAGCGAGCGCCATTTACCAAAAAGCTGCGACAAATCCAAACATGTTCCATGACGTGACCACTGGCAGCAATGGTGGTTACAGCGCGAGCAGTGGTTGGGATTATGCGAGTGGTTTTGGTAGTCTGAACGTTGCAAACTTTGCAGCTGTGATTGGTGGTGGCGTCACTCCTCCGCCTCCACCACCAAACAATGTACTGACAAACGGCGTTCCTGTGACAGGTTTAGCACTGACCACGGGTAACTCTAAAGTCTATACATTTGTCGTACCTGCTGGTCGTTCTACTTTGACAATCAGAACCAGTGGCGGTACAGGTGATGCCGATATCTACGTTAAATTGGGATCAGCGCCCACCACAACATCGTATTTGAAAAAATCCGATGGTTCAACAACCACTGAAACTATCACGATCAGTCGTCCGGCAGCAGGTACTTACTACGTATTGCTGAACGCCTATGCCACATTTAGTGGTGTCAGCCTGGTTGCGGCAGACTAAGCTGATCGTAGTAAAGTTTCACTCCTAAGTTAGTTAATAATCCATCCTCAGACCACAAAGACTGAGGATGGATTTTTTTATTTAATGTATTTATTCCGATAATCATTTCTATTTCTTACTGTTCTGTCTGGCATCAGGTGCTATATCCAGATAACGCCAATTCGTATAATTGACCGGATGACGCATATAATTTTGCAGCCATGGCTGTATTACATCTGCCGACAAAGGATGTGTACGCAAAACCCATGGATTATAGGCATGTAAAAGCAAAGCCATTTGTTGATAAATCTTCCGGCGCTCTGGTGAATCAGCCATGGTTTGCGATTGCTCGTAGAGTTGATTAAAAGCAGGTAAATTAAAACGTGCATAGTTTGCACGACCGATATTGCGGCCGTATAAAAGCTGATAAAAATTCTCGCCATCCGGAAAATCAGCAATCCAATCCAGCTCATTCATTTGCACTTTACCTAATCGTGCGGCGTGGATAATTTCAGAATGTTTATCGGCTTTGAACTGTATCCGAATTCCGAGGGCATCCATATTTTTGCGCCATACTTCTTCGCGTAATCGCCCGGCAGCATTGGCTTCCGAATGCATCAGCAATTGCAGAGGTTTGCCATCGGGCAGCGTACGGTAGCGATCTGCGCCGCGTTGATAGCCGAATTTATCCAATAACGCATTCGCCAGTTGAATATCATATTGCACGGGGCTGACAAAACTCGCGTCGTAACCAAGTACGCTCGGCGGCAAAGGTGTTTGTGCCTGTATCGCTAAACCTTTTTCCATCAGGCTAATGTCTTCTTTGCTGTTGTATGACAGTGCAATGGCGCGACGTAACGCAATTTTTTCAGGTGTATAACCGCCGATCACAGGGTCTTCCATGTTCATCCACATGTAGTAGGTCTGCGATGTCGGAAACGTGTTGAGTCGTATGCCTTGCTGTTGCAATTCTGGCTTGAGCTTACCATCTTTGAGTACCATTTCTGCCAGTGGCGCAGGTACTTGTTCTAAGACGTCAAACTGGCGGTTCAGAAAACCTAAAATCCGTGCCTGATTTTCTTCTACGATATTGATTTCTACTTTGTCCACCAAAGGCAAACTTTTGCCGCGCAAACCAGCCGCAACGCTTTGTGCAGCAGGATCACTACCTGCTGCTTCAGAAAATACGGTTGTACGATATTGCGGGTTTTTACTCAATACGATTTGAAAACTACGTTGCCACTCGCTGAGCATAAATGGGCCAGTTCCGACCGGATGATTGCCAGCTTGATTACCGTATGCTTCGATCACTTCTTTGGCAACCGCACCACTTGCCGTTGTCGCTAAGATGAATAAAAAATTCGTATCCGGTGCATTCAAACGAATGCGCAAAGTGTATTTATCCACCGCCTGGATACCGGCAATCGGTGTGTGAATATCAAATTTTTTCCCGGCAGGGAGCTTATCAGTGCGCAGCTTTTCATCACCCAGCAACTTGCCTTCAAACATAAATAACCAAGGCGATTTCAATCCCGGGTCATACAGGCGCTTGATTGAATACACATAATCTTCCGCAACCAATTCACGTGGCTGCCCATGAAATGCATTATCTGGCGTAAACAGAATGCCGCGCTGCAAATGCATGGTATAGGTTTTGCCGGCGTCGCTGATGGTCGGCATTGCCGTCAAGGTATTGGCTTTTAATTTGAGTGGACGCGCCAGATACTCGTACGTCAGCATAGGCTCAAAAATATTTTCATTGATACTGGCAGTCGCAATATCCGAAGCCACGGCCGGATCCATCACGCTCTCTTGCTTTGTTAAAAGTACATGTAAAGTTTTGAGCGGTGCTGCTGTCGCTGCCAGCGCGACACTGGTTAAAGTGAGTGCCGCGAAACTCTGCAAACATAAAACCCGAAATTTCATTCTATTGTCCCATCCAGACACGCTGAAAAACGTGCCAATTTAAACTGTTCTGAAAGCGATAACTTTCAATATCAAGCAAGCTTTTTTTATCTGGCTCACTACACTTTCCGACCAAACTTCGGATCAATTTTGATCAATGCTGTGACGATAAATGTCGGTATTGCTGATAAACAGATCCAGATAAAAAAGTGCGAATAACCAAGCATCGTCTGCAATGCACCACTATACATACCCGGCAGCATCATACTCAAAGCCATAAAGCCGGTACAGATAGCATAATGCGCGGTCTTATGCTCACCATCGGCAAACATAATCATATACAAGATGTACGCCGCAAAACCAAAGCCGTAACCCATTTGCTCTACGGCCACGGCTGCACCAACAAGTATAAGATTTTGTGGTTGAACCAACGCCAGATACACATACACCAGATGCGGCACATTAATCGCCAGCGCCATTGGCCACAAGCAGGCTTTCAAACCAAAGCGTGAAATTGCCGCCCCACCCAGCAAACCACCGGCGGTTAAGGCCAACATCCCCACAGTGCCATAAATAATGCCTACCGCCTGAGTCGACAGTCCCAAGCCTCCTTTTACCACCTCATCCAATAAAAACGGCGGTGCCATTTTGATTAACTGTGCTTCGCCAAAACGGTAGAGCAGCAAAAAAGCGATGCTCAAAACGAGATTCTTCTTTTTAAAAAATTCACTAAAAACAGTGACAAATTGTTCGACCATGTTGTTCGTCGATTCGTGCGCCATATCCTCTGACGGTCGTGGCAAAACGACTTTGTGATACCACGCAAGACTAATGAACAAGATAGCTAACAATCCAAACACTACACACCAACCAAATTCCACCTTACCTGTGATGTCTTTCAGACTCCCTGCGAGATACACCAATGCACCCTGTCCGGCCAACATTGCGATTCGGTAAAACATACTGCGCACACCTGCAAATGCAGCTTGCTGATACTGCTCCAGCGCCAGCATATAAAATCCATCGACACTGATGTCATGGGTTGCTGCACTAAATGCAATCAACCAAAAGATCAACAAACTTGCCTGAAAAAAACCTGCCATCGGTATCGTCATTACAACCAGGCCAAACAAACTACCGATCAGCAATTCCATAATGATGATCCAGTAGCGCTTGGTTTTAAACAATTCGACTAATGGTGACCACAAGGGTTTGATCACAAATGGCAAATACAACCAACTGGTATATAAAGCGATGTCAGTATTCGACATTCCCATGTTTTTATACATAATGACCGATAAAGTCATTACGACGACATATGGGATTCCCTGACCGAAATACAAAGAAGGTATCCAGCGCCAGGGTTGAGCGACTGACGAGGAAATGATATTGACTGGATTTGGTACATCTCTGCTCATGAGCAATTTTTCTTCGAGTTATTACTAGTGTTATTAGTATTATTAGTTTTTCAGGATTAATTCAGCCATTCGCGCTAAGCGTGCCGGATAAAGTGGAGACAGGTACATTAATTTTCTATAAATCAATAATATTAGTCTCTGTCATTCTTACCACATCTCAGAATGCGCCCTATAATAAACGGAAATAAGCAGGAATCAACGTAAAGTTGGCTGTAGTCAATCATCTGCAAAGCAAATTCTTTCAACTTTCAATCAACGAACAATTTTTCCGCTTTTATTTTTCGGAATGAACTCTACCCACCATCCACACCCCGCACCTGTCCGGGAAATATGCCACCCGCCGCATTTAGGTCTGGGTATAGATACTGGCGGAACGCAAACCCGATGGGCTCTGGCCGGAGTCGATGAGGAAATTATTGCCAGCGGCACAGCAGAAGGCTTGAGTGCCTTGAACTTTAACAGCCTGGAGGGGAAAAATACTTTTCAACAAGTATTTTCTGGCCTGGCAGCAACCGCCGGCGCACACGGAATTTTACAAACGGTGCGGGCAGGAATTACCGGCTTTGGTGGCGATGTCGTACATCTGCAAAGTATGCTTGCAAAAATTTTTGGATTACCAGAACATCATATTCGTGTCGGCAACGACATAGAAATTGCTTATCTCGATATTTTCCGGCCCGGCACTGGCTATCTGATTTATGCCGGAACCGGTTCTATCGCTGCTTATATTGATGAGCATGCTAAATTTCATCGCGCTGGCGGCAGAGGTTACTTACTCGATGACGGTGGCGGTGGATTCTGGATTGCCCGTGAAGCCTTACGTCACATCTGGCGATTAGAAGACGAACAACCCGAACAATGGCGCGAATCTGCATTAGGTCGTAATGTCTTTCATCTTATCGGTGGTCACGACTGGAATCATTCCAGAGAATTTATTTACCACCGTAGCCGTGGAGATATAGGCAAACTTGCATTGGCGGTCGCCAGTGCCGCAGAAAACGATGAAGTTGCATTGGATATTTTGAAACGGGCCGGGGAAGAACTGGCTCGCCTTGGTATCGCCATGTGCAAACGCTTTGGCAATAAACCCATCGTACTGAGTGGCAGAGTGCAAGAACTGCACCCCATTATCGCTGAATCAGTGAAACAACATTTACCGGCAGAAATCAGTTTCAGACAGAGCACTTGCCACGCACATTTTTCTGCAGCACGATTAGCTGCAAGACAGCTACAATCTCTTTCTTTATCATCGACGTTACCACCAACTTTTTCATGAAAAAACTCTTGCTCCTCGGATTATTTGCCGCACTACTCAGTGGTTGTGCCACCACCGGCGAAAACAGAATAATAGACAAAAGCATTGCTGCAAAAGGTCAGGAAGACCGGGTGCAGTTTATCATCCTGCATTACACAGCGATTGATCAGGCGACTTCACTGCGTGTGCTAAGTACACAGGATGTCAGCGCCCACTATCTGGTCGGGAACGAAAGCCCAGTCAAAGTCTGGCAACTGGTTGATGAAAGCCGGATGGCCTATCATGCAGGCTATAGCGATTGGCGCGATTTCAGCCGTCTGAATGCCAGTTCTATAGGGATTGAAATTGTCAATCTCGGCTATAAAGATACGCCAGAAGGACGGGCTTATTTTCCATTCCCACAGGCACAAATCGATCGTGTCATTGCGCTGGTCAAAGATATCTCAACCCGTTACCACATCCGACCACAATACATTCTTGCTCACTCAGACATTGCACCACAACGCAAACCTGATCCAGGTCCACTTTTCCCATGGAAACAACTTGCCGATGCTGGTTTGATCCCATGGCCAAACGCGGATGAAGTCTTTGCGTTGCAACCGACCTATGAACAGCAATTACCTGACGTTAAATCGTTCCAACAAAAGTTGGCTAAAATTGGCTATAAAATCCCGCAAACTGGCATCTTTGACGAAGCAACCAAAAACGTGATCATTGCATTTCAAATGAAATATCGCCCTGAAAAATTTGACGGCACACCCGATGCACAAACAGCTGCCATGATCGACGTGTTATTGAATAAGATCAAACCGTAATTGTATGATTCCTAGTGTGGGCGTACTCCGCTAAGTTCCCCCCGGGCAAGATCAGCGTGGCGTACACCCGCACTATGCTTGATTGATTGGAGTCGTTGTAATATCGCGTTTGGCTTACCTTTCTTGGCGGGGACAAAAAAGGTAAGTGACTGCCGCCGCACGTCTTAGTAATGCGAAGTACACTTAAATCATATCCGTAAGCATTTGATCGAAAAATCTCGCGTCGGGCAACGGATCTACCAATTCAAATCTTTCGCCACATCTTTCCAACACAGCGTTTTAGCCAGATCTGTGATTTCAAACCCATCACTCAAAGGATTATGATGTTGAAACCAAACGAAAGTCGCGACTGAGATCAGGTAATTTGGATTATTGGCAGGCTCATTGCTGCGTAAGCTGAGCGCACACGCATACGGCGGTAATGCCGGGCATTCATTATCGGATTTGATTTTTTGTAAAAATAAATGGGGCTTTTGATTGAAAGAACTTTCTTCGACATCTTTCACAAATTGCTGAACCAGATGTTGATTTATTTTTTGATCCGCAACGCCTTCAAGAAAACCAGAGTAAATATTTTTTACTAAAATCCGCTCCACTTCCGTGAAGCTTTTTCCGCACTGAAAAACAATGTCGTTCATCTCTGAAGTCTCCATCTTTTTTATTGTGGATCGAGAAAAGAATAGGCCTGTTTTAACACCTCAAATATATTTAATCTCAACTTATTGAATATAAAGGCTTTTACTTAAAAAAGACGAATGACTTGCATTTAAAACCACACTTTACACAAATAAATTTCAATAAATAATAAATGGGGGCTGACGCAACATTGTCACCCCGGGGAATACTGATGAAAACAATACCCTTATAAGGCTGAGCACCATAAGGTCACTAAGTCACTAAGATAGCGCGAGGTAAATCCTGCAGGCGAACTGGTTAACAGATCGCCTTTTCTCTCTTCAAGCGGACATGAAGCCAGAATTACTTAGCCGGAAATTTATTGCTTTTCAACTGTTTTTGAAACCAGTCTTCTATCATCCTGCTTTCGTATGGGAAACTACCATTGCCAACATTGAGTGGCCGGCTCATCATAAAACCCATATCGGAGATATTTTCCGATGCCTCAGCGATAGTTTGGCCAGTGGCGTTAGTCATGGTGTAATTAAACGACATACGTGGCCAATAAATATCCTTAATAATACGAATCTCATTGCCACCGGCGCGCATCATAGGACGAACGTCCCCTGCGAGGTCAAGATCTGTCACAGTAACACTCCACTGAACATCGTCCGGCAACTTTTTTGCAAGATCTGTGAAAACTTGCCCGAGTTCCTTAAAAACTTGCGCACGAAAATTGTCGCGACTCTCATTTCCAGGGCGAATATCGGCATATTTATCCGGATCTTGCCAAGTTACTTTGACTTCGCCAGCACCTGCAACACCGGTCAATAATCCAGCACCCAAGACGACCAATGCAAGAAAAAATTTTTTCATTTCAGCTCTCCTTATTTACTCGCTCCTGCCGCGAACACAGTCTTAGCTGACAACTTCTAGACAGAAACTACAAAATAAAACAGCCAGACTTGCTGGCTGTTCACGACAAATCACTCCAGCCCGACTAATTAGTGAGTAACACGCGTTGTTCTGCCATTGGACAACAAACGCACACGATCACCGACATTGAATGCCTCGTCCGCATCCTGGGTAATAGCTTTGATATCCCCGTTATCGAGGCGGACAGTGATTTCAAAGCCCGGTTTATGGTTCAGATTACTTTCAACTTTCTGTCCTACGAGGCCACCGGCAACAGCGCCAACAATACCGGCAGCAATTGCACCATTGCCACCACCGATGTTAGAACCTGCGGCAATACCACCCAAGGCTGCACCAGCCAAAGTGCCAACACCCGTCTGCCCCTTCTCAATTGTTACATTACGTATAGAGTCAACATATCCCATACGGACAGTCTGTTCGGTTTGAGTTTGACTGGCGCGATAAACGCTCCCGGAATTCGAAGGTGTCGAACATGCACTCAACAGAGTAACGGCAACAACCGGCACGACCATCAATAAATTTTTCATCGCTATCTCCTTGTTTCAGGCATTTAAAAATAATGCATCAGCATGTATTTAACACTAACTTATGATCCCATATTAAACAAAAAGTTCCTTCTTTTTGTAGCGTTTCTTATCATACTGCGACATTGGACAGGCTTTTTACAGCTCTGATTCGTTCCTGCTGAAAACGATCTATGATCGAATACTCATTCCTTTTTTCGAAAGACATATAAAATTTCATTGCAATTACATTGATTTACACATTGCTAAATTTACTATTAAATTGAATTTTTACTATGTCTCAAACTGCAAACAAAGAACAAAAACAAATGGAATATAAATCCAGTTTGTCAGGCTTCGCCCCCGTCATTGACGAAGGTACGCATACACTGATTTTAGGAAGTTTCCCTGGAGTTGCCTCGCTCGAATCACAACAATATTACGGTTTTCGCCATAATCAATTCTGGCGCCTGATGTCTGCGGTGATAGGAAAAGATTTGCAGGCACTTGAATATAGTCATAAATTAGACCAATTACTATCGGCAGGCGTAGGTTTGTGGGACGTATTTAAAAGTTGCCAACGACAAGGAAGTCTTGATTCAGCGATCCGTGGTGGCGAACTCAATGACTTTGTCACGTTAAAACATCAGTATCCACGATTACGGCGTATCTGTTTTAACGGGAAAACTGCCGCAAAAATACAAGCCTATTTTAACGAGCATGCTTATGAGACATTGGTTTTACCCTCTTCGTCGCCAGCCAATGCTATGCTAACTTTAGAACAAAAATTACTCATTTGGCAGAAAATCCGGCTGGAAAACGATCAATAGTTTGCTCAAAAACACAGGGCAAGCGATCAATGTTCATTTCCCCCTCCTTGTGTTTTGCTTTAGCTTGGGGCAAAAGGTAAAATAAGCACATGCTAATTAAACGTAAATCCATCGAAGCCGAGGCGAATCATCGCACAGGCCCAAAGGCAGCTTCTGCCAACAAATCGCCGCGCAAACCTAAATTCGCTCCTGTCACGCTATCCGAACTTGATGGCGTGCGCTTTTTGCATTTCGGTACGGAATGGGTGCAAGGCGCAATGCGTCTGCGCAAACCAGATAGTATCGAGCTTGAATATGCACAACAAATGATGATCTGGATGCTATTCAAAACAGCACCGGAGCATATTGTGCAACTAGGCCTCGGCACCGGTGCCCTGACTAAATTTTGTTACCGCCAATTTGAAGAAGCGCGCGTCACAACCATAGAACTCAATCCCTCCGTCATCAGTATCTGCGAAAGCATGTTCAAATTGCCGCTCAATGACGAACGTCTGCAAGTGCGTGAAATGGATGCCATGGATTTTGTCATGGATGAAAGCAATCACGATACGATCGATGCACTGCAAGTGGACCTGTATGATGCAACCGCCAAAGGCCCGGTGCTCGACACGCCAGAATTTTATCTGGCATGTGCAGCTTGCCTGAAAGAAGACGGCATGTTGACGGTCAACCTGTTTGGTGACCATCCTAGTTATGCCAAAAACTTAAAGGCTTTGCGCTTTGCTTTCGCTGAGGTATTGTGTCTGCCTGAAGTGCATGACGGCAATGTTGTTGCTATTGCATTCAAGCAAAGACAGACCCTGGACTTCCCGACGCTGTATGAACGCGCCAATGAAATTAAAACGCAGACCAAACTTCCGGCAAAATCATGGGTCAATGGTTTGAAAGCGGCTTGTGATCCAGAATAAAAGAGAAATAGAATTATTTTTGCTCGATTAAAAAAATGCACTTCCCTATTTAAAAATGGTGACGTTCACCATCCATCAACCATATAAAAATGAATACGACCTCGAAACGCAGTCTTAACCTGCAACAGATTTTTACCTGGTTGATGGAGGATGGCATACTCAAAAAAGAGGATGCTAAAATTAAATACAATGAAGCACAGGGGCTTTTAAAAAATGGTCCGGCCAGCATGCATCCGTTAACAGCGGCAGCGCAGTGCAAATTGCAATCCGTAAAAGCCCCCCATCATTTGCTGACACTCGATTGGCTCACCGAATGGACGGCGCGTAAAGTCAATCTGCCATTTTATCGGATTGATCCTTTGAAAATCGACTTCACGTCAGTATCAGACGTGATGTCGGCAAAATATGCGACACGCTTTAACATTCTGCCTGTAGAAACCACAGGCGCGACGGTAGTCGTTGCAACAACCGATCCTTTTAATCACGAATGGCAAGAAGAAATCAGCCGTATTTCACGCAAAGAAATCCGCCTGGTTCTTGCCAATCCTCTGGAAATTTCACAATACATCGTTCAGTTTTTTTCATTAGCAAAATCGATTAAGGACGCACGCAAAGTCAATACGCACGATCTTGGGCTGCGTCAAAATCTGGAGCAACTTGTTGAATTGGGTAAATCCAATAAACAACTCGATGCCAACGATCAGCACATCGTCAATATCGTTGATTGGCTGTGGCAATTTGCGTTTGACCAACGTGCTTCTGATATTCATCTGGAACCGAAGCGGGATATGGCAGCAATCCGCTTCCGTATCGATGGTGTGTTACACCAGGTTTATCAGCTACCAGCCAGCATCATGATAGCCATGATTGCACGTATCAAATTGCTGGGGCGGATTGACGTAATTGAAAAACGTCGCCCACAAGATGGCCGTATCAAAACCCGCACCGCCGACGGACAAGAGATAGAATTACGTTTATCCACCTTGCCCACTGTGTTTGGCGAGAAAATGGTGATGCGTATTTTTGATCCGGAAGTGGTGGTTAAAACCTTACCAGAACTGGGTTTCCCGCCAAAAGATGCAGAACGTTGGGACACACTGACCAAAAAACCGCACGGCATTATCCTGATCACAGGGCCAACAGGCTCGGGCAAAACCACGACGCTCTACACCACCCTCAAATCACTGGCGACCGCTGAAGTCAATGTATGTACGGTTGAAGACCCGATTGAAATGGTCGAAGCATCATTCAATCAGATGCAAGTGCAGTCTTCGATAGATCTTGGCTTTGCTGATGGTATCCGGGCATTGATGCGGCAAGATCCTGACATCATTATGGTGGGTGAGATTCGTGATTTAGAAACTGCTGAAATGGCAGTGCAAGCTGCATTGACTGGTCATCTGGTGCTATCAACATTGCATACCAATGATGCGCCATCAGCAATTATGCGTTTATTGGAACTGGGCGTTCCCTACTATCTGCTGGAAGCAACAATTATTGGCATTCTGGCGCAGCGTCTGGTGCGGACTTTGTGCAAATTTTGCAAAACAGCGGATGGCGAGTTGCCTGATCCGGTTTGGCAAAGTTTGTCAGAAGAATTTGCGCTGCCGAAACCTGCATCCATTTATCGCCCGGTTGGTTGCCCTGAATGCCGTCAAACTGGCTTCCTTGGACGTACCGGTTTGTACGAGTTACTGACTGTCTCGCAACCGTTTAGCAAGCTGATTACCAAAGAATCCGACATCCATGCACTGCGCGTACAAAGTATCAAAGACGGTATGAAACCTTTACGCATTGCGGGCGCTGAAAAAATTATTGAGGGCTTGACAACTGCCGATGAAGTATTAAAAGTAACATCATCATTGATTTAAATTTCTTTTCTGAGGTGATGAGCTTTTAGTGCAGCATCCACGCCTTGCTTTACTGTCGGATATTGAAACCGCATACCTAACTCCCATTTCACTCGCTGGTTTTGCATGCGTCGCGATTCAGACATAAACGACAGCAACATGGGCGATACTTGTTGTGCCAGATCCTTTCTTGGCAAGCGCGGTGGACGTGGTAGTTGGAAAGCATCAGCAACCAAGTCAAAGTATGCCGCCATTTTCAGATCGCTGTCATCGACAGCGTGATACACCCTTTGCGGCTTCGCACGAAACAGTGCCAGCATAATCATTTGCGCCAGATCATCAGCATGAATGTGATTAGTGTAAACATCATCTGCATCCGCTAACGCTGGTGTGCCCTTTTTCAAACGCTCAATGGGTAAGCGAACCGCTGCATAAATGCCTGGCACACGTAAAATCGACAGGCTGGAACAACTACGTTTTGCCCATGCGCGCAATGCTTGCTCGGCCGCAACGCGACGTACCGCACGCGCATTTTGTGGGCGCACCGTGCGGGTCTCATCAAATGACGCTCCACCACAGTCGCCATACACCCCGGTGGTGCTGATATAAACAAGGCGGCTCTTGTCAGGTAAAATGGCGATCAGATTTTGCGTGCGGATATCTGACTCACCTTCCGACCGTGGCGGTGCCAGATGGACATAATAGGGCGCCAATCCGGCCAATCTTGCCAGACTGGCAGCATTATCCAAATTGGCGACAATCGGTATTGCCCCAGCTTCACGCAGTTCAGCGCAACGCGCCGGTTGGCTGGTGATAGCAAAAATCCGGAAACGTGCACGCAATAAAGGTAACAAGCGCATGCCAACATCGCCACAACCGACGATCAGCAAGCGCGGTTTGCCCATTTTTTTAAACTGTTTTTTCATGCTCAGGATTGTATGACTTTTCAAGTAACTGTGACCCCTAGTGGTCGTCAATTTAGCTGCGAAGCAGACGAAACCGTATTATCCGCTGCTTTACGCGCGGGTGTTGGTTTGCCTTATGGTTGTAAGAACGGTGCCTGTGGTTCCTGCAAAGGTAAAATCACCAGCGGCAACGTTGTACACGGCACCCATCAGCAACGCGCACTGCCGGAAACCGAAGAAGCGCAAGGCATGTCCTTGTTCTGCTGTGCGAAACCACAATCTGATCTCACCATAGAAGCCCGTGAAATTGCCGCCAGCGGTGAGTTTCCGGTCAAAAAGATGCCAACCCGCGTCGCGAAGCTGGAAAAACTGTCCGAAGACGTCATGTTGATCACTTTACAATTGCCAGCCAATGAACGCCTGCAATATCGTGCTGGTCAGTACATTGAATTTATGCTGCGCGATGGTAAACGTCGCAGCTATAGTATGGCAAATGCCCCACACCTGGATGAGCAGATCACTTTGCATGTACGCCATATGCCAGGTGGCTTATTCACCGACCAGGTTTTCTCGACGATGAAAGAACGCGACATTTTGCGCTTTGAAGGCCCGCATGGCACTTTCTTCCTGCGGGAAGACAGCGAAAAACCTATCGTTCTGTTAGCGTCTGGCACTGGTTTCGCACCGATCAAAGCCTTGGTAGAACACCTGATTTACACAGAATCTACCCGCCCTGTCAGTTTGTATTGGGGTGGTCGTCGTCCGGCTGATTTGTACATGGCAGCATTATGCGAAGAGTGGGCTGCCAAGTTGCCCAACTTCAAATATGTCCCTGTGGTCTCCGATGCCTTGCCTGAAGATCAATGGAATGGCCGTACCGGATTTGTGCATCAAGCAGTACTCGCCGATTTTGCTGATTTGTCTGCGCATCAAGTCTACGCTTGCGGCGCACCGATCGTGGTTGAATCTGCTCAGCGCGACTTCGTGGCACAGCGTCAATTGCCAGCGGAAGAGTTCTATGCAGACTCATTTACTTCGGAAGCTGATTTAGCAAATTAACACTTCTGCGTACTTCTGCTTTCATAAGGAAATTTTTTATGTCCGGATTAAAATTTATTTTGACGCACTGCGCAAAAAGTCCTACTATCCGGTCTATGAAAAATTTTCCTGACATGTCTTCACCAAATATCGTGCGACGTCGCCGCTCGTTGAACGAGCCTGGGCGGATGTGTTAGTGTACCTGCGCGTCAGATGAGACCGCAGCACCAGACCTAAGCCACAGGCCAACTCCTGTGGCTTTTTGCTTTTTTACGTTTTAATTTTTATTTTTTCGTTTGTTTTTTTATCCACCTCTGGAATGACCTTAGGAGTCTCGAAATGGAATTCAGTCAGTACAACGTTAATTCTCTGATGTACATCACACCACGCCCGGAAATCGTATTTACCGAAGGTAGCGGTATGTGGCTGACGGATAATAATGGCAAACGTTACCTCGATTATCTGCAAGGTTGGGCAGTTAATTGCCTCGGTCATAGCCCAGCGGTGATTTCCGATGCCTTGATTGCACAGTCGAAGAAATTGCTGAACCCTTCCCCGGCTTTTTACAATGCACCGATGGTTGAACTGGCAAGCTTGTTGACACAGAAGTCATGCTTTGATCGCGTGTTCTTCACCAATAGCGGTTCCGAAGCCAATGAAGGCGCAATCAAACTCGCGCGCAAATGGGGTCAGCTCAATAAAAATGGCGCGTTTGAAATCATCACTTTTGATCACGGTTTCCATGGTCGTACGCTGGCAACCATGTCAGCCTCTGGCAAACCAGGTTGGGACAAACTCTTTGCACCACAAGTATCTGGTTTCCCTAAAGCGGATCTGAACGATATCGCATCGGTCGAAAAATTAATCACCGACAAGACAGTTGCAGTGATGCTGGAACCAGTCCAGGGCGAAGGTGGTGTCATTCCAGCCAATCGCGAATTCATGCATGAGTTACGTGCATTGACCAAAAAACACGGCATCTTGTTGATCGTCGACGAAGTGCAGTCTGGCATGGGTCGCACTGGCGAATTGTTTGCTTACCAGCTGTCCGGCATTACACCTGACATCATGACACTGGCAAAAGGCATAGGCGGCGGCGTTCCATTGGGTGCGCTGCTATCCACCGAAGCAGTTGCTTGTTTTGTACCAGGTGATCAAGGCGGAACCTACAATGGCGCACCATTGATGACGGCAGTCGGTATTGCGGTATTGAAAGAATTGACCAAGCCGGGTTTCCTGAGTTCAGTCAAAGAAAAAGCCCAATATCTGAGCGATGAATTGAATAAATTATCCGAAGAATTTGGCCTGCAAGGTGAACGTGGCGAAGGCTTGTTGCGTGCATTAAAACTCGGTAGCAATATCGGTGCAGAAATTGTGGAGGTCGCACGTAATATGGAGCCAGTTGGCCTGCTGCTCAATTCTCCACGTCCAGATTTGTTGCGCTTTATGCCAGCCTTGAATGTGACGAAAGAAGAATTGGATCTGATGTTGAGTATGTTGCGTACCGTATTGAAGCAAGTAAAAAATAAGTAAAAAATAAGTAGGAATATGCAAAGAAATATACAAAAAAAATAATCACATTTTTTCACTTTCTCGTCTTAAAATAAAACAGCCGCAGTAGTCATCTACTGTGGCTGTTGTGTTTTTTACTTTATCAAGATTTCAACACAAAGTGCATCACTGATTGTGCTGGCAAGGTATAACTAAAAGTGTTGTTGGTCAAAGCCCCGACACCATTACGTGGCGTAACGTTCGGACTACTTGCATCCACGCCCCAGGCTTGAACATTTTTAAACGCCACCGGATTTTTGATTTGCACACTGGCTGAAAGAGGTGTGCTCAAACGATTAATCGCAATCACGTGCAGCGTATTCGGATCTTTTTTGCTCACTGCAGCATACACCGTACCATTGCCGTTATTTGTCGACACGGCTTTGACCGACACTTCAGGGAAAACTGATTTTTTCCCATCGTAATTACGATACAGTTTAAAACCGGCAGCGATATAACCTTCGACATCACCAAAATAACTCGCCATATACACGCCTTGCTGGCCAAAAGCACCCAAAGCATCGGCTTGTGCAATTGCACCTGTGACATCGGTTTTTCCACCAAAATCATATTCAGTGATGGCCAGTTTAGTGCCAGGATAAAAATCGGCTACGGATTGCTTTAATTTTGGAATCAGTTGCAAACCACGGCCATCGGTAAAACCGTAGCCTGGTTGCGTTATCCAGGTCGGCTCAACGTAATTCGCATCCCACAAACTACGCGCAGCTTGAACACGATCACTCGGGTTGCTGGAGGCTTGCGGGTAGTAATGGAATGACAGCGTGTCTAACAAACGATGACCGGCGCTGGCAGACGCTTTACGCATTTTATCCAAATACACATTGGCAAAAGTCATGCCGTTATAGCGATAACGATCACCCGTTTTATTGGTCAGATAAGGCTCAACGTTGTATGTACTCCAGTCACTCGGCTGGCGCGATTGTGAACCATCCCATACCGCCCACAAACTAAACAATCCTAAATAACCGCTGACGGCTGGTCCATACGTTTCTGCCGTACTATCCATCCGTTTTACTGTAGCAGCCAGGCTGACATTTTTTTGCATCACATCTGCGACTGTTGTCAGATTCGGATACAGCAAAGGATGGGTACCGTCACCATATTGAGATGGCCACAAGTGCCACAAGTCTGGTTCATTATCCAGCTCGTATCCCTTGACGCCTTTGGCTGCTGAGGCTTTGCCAAAATTTTTCAATAAAAAATTAATCTCTTCATCAATATAGACTACACCATCACCAATCGCAGGCGTCAGACTCAGTGGACCCGCACTCGCTGGCTTATCGTTGACGATAGTGACCCAACGTGCCAGATCAACATTTGATGCACCGGGCGCACTTTGCCATAGCTGCGAACCATTACACATCCCTGGCGGATTCAGATTCACGATATCTTTAGGTAACTTTCCCGCTGCAGGCAATTGCAATAACGAATATGTTCCCAAGGTCAAAGATTGGCTATGAAACGTTTTGATTGCTGCACCTGGCGCGTAATAGGCCAGACCAGCGTTATTGTTGGGTTCGCCTGCTCCGGTGGCATAAGTAACGCCAGCATTGGATGAATTACACCAGTCCATACCCGAATTGCTGACACCATTCTCCCAGTTATAACTGGTCATATTATTGCCACCCATGCGACGCGAAGTCAGATTCAGGGCTTGGAGATTAGCTTGCCCCCCCTGATTGTCCCAGCCAGCACGACCAGTACCATCGGCATAAGCGTTATAGCCATAAATCAATGGGCTGATGTTGCTGCGTTGCGACTGCGTATCAATGCTAAAAGTCACACTCTGTGCTTGCGATAAAGAAAATTCTGCTGACATACTGCATATTGCAAGAACTTTGGCGATAGTAGAGGGTCTCATTGCATTCTCCGGGAACGAACATATCGATACACTGATGAAATAGCTGCTGAAATAGCTGCTGAAATAAATATTTCCATGTGGAAATATTTGTTGACGTGTGTCGTTTTAAGCCAATACTTTCCCGATTTCAATAAATCTTACAATTCGGTAACACTTCTCTGGCTTTTGAGTTAAAAAATGCAAGATTTCCCTTGTTAAAAAATTATTTAGAGCAAGTTTAGCAATATCAAATCACTACAAATATCATTACTATTAACATTCAATTCCAACAACAAATCACTCTATTGAGACGCCCATGAAATTGACCAGACTTGCCCTTTTGATCAGTCTTACCTTAGGAATCAGTCACCAACAAACAGCGATCGCCGCCAATGGCTCAGCCTATTATCGATTCCCGAGTGTCAGAGCCGGGAACGTCGTCTTTACCGCGGAAGGCGATATATGGAAAGTCGGCATCAATGGAGGTCAGGCGCAACGTTTAACCTCACATCCTGGCATGGAGCTCTATCCAACGATCTCGCAAGATGGGCAATGGCTGGCATTTTCTGCCGCGTATGAGGGAGCGACCGAGGCATATGTGATGCCAATCAATGGTGGATTGCCAAAACGAATCAGCTTTGAAAATGATGTGGTGAATGTCCTTGGCTGGACAGCACAAGGAGAAGTGCTGATCAGCACACAAAACAGCACAGGCCCGGGAGCGCATAGAATTATTGCGGCCATTGATCCGAAAACCATGGATCGCCGGGTGTTCCCGGTTGCCGACGCCAATGAAGCGACGCTCGACGATAGAGGGAGGTATTTGTTTTTCACCCGCTTTGGCTTACAGATGACGAATGACAATGCCAGGCATTATCGTGGCGGTGCAAATGCGCAAATATGGCGTTACGATTTAGAAGGAAAAACCGAAGCAGTTAATCTTTTCCCACAAGATAAGAGCAACAACAAACGTCCTATGTGGTGGCAAGGACGCTTGTATTTTATGAGTGACCGTGATGGCACTTTCAATATCTGGAGTGCCAAGCCAGATGGCAGCGCAGCCCAAGCCCTGACTCATCAACAAGAATGGGAAGTAAGAAATGCAGCACTCGGCGATGGCAAAATCACCTATCAACTTGGTGCCGACCTGCACCTGCTGGATCTGCATGATCAGTCCGATAATGCACTGAATATCAACCTCGTTTCTGACTTTGATCAGGAAAGACAGCGGCTAATTAAGAACCCGCTCGAATACCTGACGGACAGTGATTTTTCCGGCAAAGGAGATCGCTTATTGTTAACCGCACGTGGCCATGTAACCAATGTTGGCCTGGGCAAACAACGTCGTATTGATCTGCCGATTCCCGCCTACGCGCGCGCGCGTTCCGCGGTCTTTTCTGCCGATCAGAAATCGGTGTATGCCATTGTCGACACGACCGGAGAAAACGAGATCTGGAAGTTCCCTGCCAATGGCATAGGTAAAGCCGAAGTGCTGACCAAAGATGGCTCGGTGCATCGCTTCCACCTGTTTCCGTCACCAGATGGAAAATGGCTGGCACATACCGATAAACGGGGACGCCTATGGTTATTGGATCTCACTACAAAAGCAAATCAGCTGATTGATGATGCCGGAAAAATAGGCATTCCGGAATTCGACAATATAGTCTGGTCAGCAGATAGCCAGACGATTGCTGTAGCGCGACCAAACAGCAACGTGCAGCGCACACAAATTGGTTTGTATTCACTTGCCGATAAACAGATGCGATTTGTGACTAGCGATCATTATGAGTCGCGTTCACCGGTATTCTCAGGCGATGGGCATTGGCTCTATTTCTTATCGGATCGCAGCTTTAAAGCGGGCAACAATGCGCCATGGGGCGACCGTAACCTTGGTCCTGGTTTTGATAAGCGCACCGGCGTGTATGCCATAGCCTTGCAAGGTAAATTACGCTTCCCTTTTAAGGCAGATGATGAGCTGCATGTTCCAGCAGTACCAGCAACACCAGCAACACTAGCGGTGCCAGAAAAAACAGAGGGCAAAAAAGCCGACGCTACAACGAGCGAAAAAGCCGCGAAACCCGGCTTGCCTGCGATTGAATATCATGGCCTGGCCCAACGTTTGTATCAGGTTCCACTACCTTCAGGCAACTATCGTCATCTCGCCAGCGATGACAAACGGCTCTATTTCATTGAGCAAGAAGCAAATGAAGAAAAAGGCGAACTAAAAACATTTTCCATCGGTAACAGCAATCCCAAACCAGAAGTATTTGCTAATGGGATTCGTGACTTTGAACTGTCTGCAGACAAAAAACATGTGTTTTACCGCACAGCAACATCAGCAGGTGCTGGCAATGGTGATTTTGTGATCGTTGATGCGGGTGCCAAAGCACCAGGCGATATCAGTCAGGCCAAAGTCGGTATTAACGACTGGAGTTTCATCGTTGATCCACGTCAGGAATGGCGTGAAATATTTGGCGATGCATGGCGCATGCATAGAGATTACTTCTACGATGCCAAAATGCGGGGCACAGACTGGAATGCAATCCGCATCAAATATGCCCCCTTGGTTGATCGCGTGAGCGACCGTGCGGAACTCAATGACGTCCTGGCACAGATGGCAAGTGAAGTGGGGGCGCTACATTCACAATTCCGCCCCGGCGATATACGCAAAGCGACTCCAGAAGGAACGCCTGCCTCTTTAGGAGCAGTCTTTGCACGGAGCAGTGAAGGGGTCATGATAGAACATATTTATCGCACTGAAGCTGAACTACCAAATGAACACGGCCCTCTGGCGCAAGCGGACATCGACGTTAAAGAAGGTGACCAGATAGTGAGCATCAATGGTCAGCCGATCACGGCGGCGCGTGATATTTCAGATTTATTGGTCAATCAGGCAGACAAGCAAGTATTGTTGCAAATCAAACGTGGCAAGCAAGCACCGCATGAAGTCATCGTCACGCCCGTGAGCATGAAAAAGCATGCCGACCTGCGTTACAGTGATTGGGAACAGAGCAGAAGCGAGCGTGTCAATCTGGCATCCAATGGCAAAATCGGCTATCTGCATCTACGTGCGATGGGGCCAGATGATATTAATTCTTTTGCCCGCGATTTTTACAGCAATATCGATCGGGATGGTCTGATCATCGATGTCCGTCGTAATCGTGGCGGTAATATTGATAGTTGGATTATCGAAAAACTGTTACGCAAAGCCTGGGCGTTCTGGTCAAATCCATCGTCTGCACCAAGCACCAATATGCAACAAACCTTCCGCGGCCATTTGGTGGTACTGGTTGACGAGCTGACTTATTCTGATGGTGAAACCTTCGCTGCAGGCATCAAAGCGCTAAAGCTTGCTCCATTGGTCGGAAAACGTACTGCAGGTGCCGGTGTATGGTTATCTGATAATAATTCTTTGTCCGATAATGGCATGATACGAGCTGCCGAAAATGCCCAATTTAGCATCGATGGTCATTGGTTAGTGGAAGGGGTAGGCGTAACGCCGGATATTGAAATCGACAACTTGCCGCATGCAACATTTAAGGGGCAAGACCAACAACTAGAGACGGCGATCAGGCTTTTGCAAGATAAGCTGCAATCAGAGCCGGTCAAACCTCTGAATCCGAAAGCATTTCCACCACTTAAATAATTTTATTCTTTCCTCACCCTCAACATCCCCTGTATAACTGAAACAGGGGATGTTTTCCTTACAAGCAATTCCGTTGACCTGTTAATATTCGCTCCATTAGAATCTGCGCTAGTATCAGTTCTCGCGACAACGCTGGTGCTATCTAAGCGATTTCTCTGGCTTACTCATTACAATCAAAGGCTGCTATGCCCTATTCCGATTCTCCTGAAAAAATGAATAACCTGACTCCATCAACCTCTAATAGCCTTGCGGGTATTGTTGGTACTGCGGTGGTACTCGCTTTATTGTATTTTGGACGCGACGTCCTGATTCCCATCACGCTGGCCATCTTGTTGAGCTTTCTGGTCGCGCCGATGATACGTGCGATGCGCAAAATCGGTATAGGCCAAACCGCCTCTGTCTGGGTAGCTGTCCTTCTACTCACACTTGGCATTGCTGCTGCTGGTACGGTAATAGGTTCACAGTTGGTCAAACTCGCCAGCAGTATGCCAGAGTATGAAGAAACCATACGTGACAAGCTTGCTACGATGCGAGAACTGGGCAACACCCAATTTGATAGCCTGACAAGTCATGCGGGTAAGGTGATGAACGAGTTGAACAAGTCACCTTCAGACGATAAAACCCAGCAAGAAAAAATTCTGAGCGCAGCGAATAACAACCCCGAAACACCAGTATTGGTAGAAATACAAGAACCAGCATTACGCCCTTTGCAATTACTGCAAAAAATTATGGCTTCCGTCTGGCCACCGATAGAAATGGCTGGCATCGTTTTGATGGTGCTGATCTTTGTGTTGATGGAACATGAGTCATTACGCGATCGCCTGATCAGATTGATCGGCAGTACCGATTTACGCGCAACAACGATCGCCGTCAATGACGCTGGCGAACGTTTATCGCGATTCTTTATTTCGCAATTTGCAGTCAATTTTGCGGTTGGCTTTCTGGTCTTTGCGGGTTTATGGGCGATTGGTTTGCCGCATGCAATTCTGTTTGGAACACTGGCGGGGATACTACGTTTTGTTCCTTACGTTGGGGTCTGGTTAGCGGCACTCTTTGCCACCGTACTCGCAGCAGCCATTGATCCTGGCTGGAGCCTGGCGATCATGACCTTTGTGATCTTCTTTTCGATTGAAATGATCGTCGCACAATTAGTAGAGCCGCAGTTATACGGTCATTCCACCGGCTTATCACCCCTCTCCGTCGTGATTGCAGCGATCTTCTGGAGTTGGGTCTGGGGGCCGGTTGGGTTGGTCGTATCGACGCCATTAACTTTGTGCCTGGTGGTGGCGGGGCGTTATGTTCCAGCCTTGCAAATTCTGGAAATTTTATTTGGCGAAGTCAGAGCCCTCACCTTAGCCCAAAACTTTTACCAACGCGCCTTGTCTGGCGATGCGACTGAAATCATCGCCGCAGCACGTGCATACATGAAACGAAAATCCTTTGCCAGCTATTGTGACACGGTATTAATGCCCGCATTGCACCTCGCAGGACATGATCTGGAAGAAGGAAAAATCAATCCGGACGAAAAGCTCCGTTTGGGTATGGCAGTTGGCACGGTGATCGAAAGTCTGGATGGAAAAACACATACCTGGAAAAAAGCCGAACACGCGACGTTCTTACAAGACATGTCACTCGGCCGACACTTGCGCACACAACGCGAAAAGTTGAGCGGTCCACGACAAGCTTCGTTTGATGTTCCACCTGGTAGCGTAGTGCTTTGCGTGGGACTGGGCGAAGCCGGAAATGAATTAGCGACCGAAATTCTGGTCCGTGTTTTACGTCATCATAACATTGATGCCCGTCATATTTCACTCGCTGACTGTGCCTCACCGCCGCCAGGAGCCAAATCAGAAAGTGTGTCTGTCGTCTGCGTCATTAGTACTTCTCCATCCAAAGAGGAAAAGCAAAGTACGCTGTTGTTGGCAGACGTAAAGCAACGCTTGCAGAATGCACGTCGTGTTTTAGTTCAGTTACCAAGCCCGTTTGACAGCGGCCACTTCGGTCACAATCAGCAGCAAGTCAACGAAGAAAATGTCGACATTGCCAGATCATATGAAGCAACGTTAAACATCTGTCTTGCGCATTTACATCTGGACACTGCAAGCACCTAAGCGTCTTACCTCAAAATGAATCAACCTGGACGGCGATATCACTAATCGCTCTTACGATCCTCCGCCGTCCCGACCACTTCCTTATAGGCATGCCAGGTCGCATGCCCTATGACTGGCATCAGAATCAGAAAGCCGAGATTCCAGCTCAAAAATCCCACCACTACGCTGGCAACAATCAGCAGCGCCCACACAATCGTCGCTGGCACGTTAATGAACAAAGAAACGCAACTGATGATCATGGCTGTGATGGCATCTGTATCGCGATCCAACATGAGGGGTATAGAAACCCAACTAATGGCAAACACGATACTCGCAAAAACAAAGCCTATGCAGGTATAGACCAAAACAAATTCCAGATGATCAAGAGAAAAGAGTTGCTGCAAAAAACCATGCATGGTTGGCATGCCTTTATTGTAGAAAAGGGCAAAGATCACCAAAGAGGCACGCGCCCATACCATCAGTACGACTGCTAGTACCAGCGCCAACACACCGATATTGCTCCAACGTCCACGCATAGAAAACACGCTACCCAACATGCCGGAACGCACATTTTCTATGCGACGGCTGATATCATATAGACCTAAGGCCAATAAAGGTCCTACCAATAAAAACCCGCAACTCAAAGCCGACACATATTCCGGTGCATTGTGTAATACCATATTCAACAGTAAACCCATTGCCGCAAAGCATGCACCATAAAAAAAACTACTGCCGCCAGAGGCGCGAAAATCATCCCATCCTAAGCGCAACCATACAAACGGCCGTAACGCCCCTACCCTGCGTATCGGTGGAAATGCTGATTGCTCATCAATAATAGTTTTAATATCCGGTGGCGCGCTGTCACCGTCTCTGCCTTGTGCTGAATCTGCCATCTTGTCTCCATTCTTGTTTTATTCATGGAACCTTCTTGACGAAACAAATAGTCGGGCTGCAGCTTCATACTAAGACAGCAAAGACCAAAATGGCAATTGATTTGCATCAAAATACATCAGTCACTAAAGTTGCACTGCAAAATAAAAAAACCTGGGTACGCGTTCTACGCCCCAGGTCTTTTCGTCATTTTTGCTTACCACACTTGCTACTCAATCCCTTGAATAGCAGCAAACGTCTGATGTTTTACTCATGCAAAACATGTTCAATACGGCGATCCGGTATAAACCAGATCACAGCGGCAATCACGTATAAAGCCATCGATACCCAAGGTTCGAGATAAGCGACGAAAATGGCGGAAAAATAAAGTACTGGCGATAGCTTACCTTTCCAATCTTTTCCTACTGCTTTTTTCAACACAGAATCTTGCCCTTGGCTGGCGATAATCACTTGCTGCAAAATGAAATAAGCAATCGCCGACATCAACAACACAAATCCATACAATGCTGTGGGATTGGCTGTGAAGTGATTCTCTCCCACCCACCCGGTCGCAAACGGTATCAAGGACAACCAGAACAGTAAATGCAGGTTCGCCCACAAAATACCGCCAGTCACTTTGCGACAGGTATGCAGCATGTGATGGTGATTATTCCAATAGATGCCGACATAGATAAAGCTCAGTACATAGCTCAGGAAGACCGGAAATAAAGGCCATAGAGCTGAAAGTTCAACGCCATGCGGTACTTTCATTTCTAAGACCATAATCGTAATCAGAATCGCGATCACGCCATCGCTAAACGCTTCTAATCGGTTTGTACGCATCGTGGAAACCTTCCTTCATAAAATTAAATAGCAGCCTTACGAAGCTGCACCATCAGGCCGACCTGCTCAAGCTTAAAATATGTCCTTCTTGTGCTGCAACCTTGCCAGCCAACATTTTTAACAGCAATTGCGTGCTCGCCTCGGTACCATAACTGTAATTCACTTGCAGCCAGGGTTGTTGGGCATCCGTCATTCGCACAATCAATTTTTGCCAGGCATCCGCCAGCTTACGTTGCAAACCAGTTGGTCCCCAATCGGTCAGGCGTTTTTTAATTTGCGCTGGGGCAAAAAACAAGCTGGGTCTGGCACCGGGTAAATGTTGCCCACTGCCAAGGTCGTTCCAATGCGTGCCCCCTACCGCACAGCTATAAACGACATGATCCGATAAGTGATGATGAATCTCGCTACGTAGTGACGCACTACCAGCCATATCAACATACACGCTGGCGACACTGGCATCGAGTTGAGTACATTGATCGTAGCTTAATATCTGATCGTAAATTCCAAGGTTGGTGACAAACTGGCGATTAGCTTCCGATGTTAAACCAATGATCTGATAATCTCTCGCTGCTCTTTGGCTCAAGGCAAATGCCAGGCCATACGCCGTTTTACTGGAGGCGCTCGATATGATGACCTTCTTCGCGCCGAAAAACTGATTGTCGTCCAAAAAATCATCAATCATTAATGAAGTAATGAATAAGGGACGCAACAACATCTGCAATGCTTCGGTATCCTGTTGGTAGGCAGGATCAGTGGTAGTGCGCAAATATTGATTGTACAAGGGGTGCATTTCTTGCCGGTGCGCGACACTATCGCTAAATCCATTAGCGTTGATGCGGCTTGGCGTTACCAATAAATGACTTGCCATTGGATAATAACCATAGAAACGCTCACCAGGTGCTATTTCATCGACGTTGGATAACAATACATCCGCAAATCCCCACACCGGAATATTGCCCCACCCTGCTTCTGTCGGAAAAAAATTCCAATACTTCATCGCCGAGCCAAACGCAGCGTACGTAATGTTATTTGAAGTAAAGGCGAAATGATCTACTTTCAACAGTACCTGTCCCGGAGCTAGCGATTCACGATCTGGCAAAGAGAAAATTCTGGTTTTTGTTTGTGCAAGCTGATCACGTTGAACAATTAATTCTAAACCTTGTTTGTCCATCATTAGTCCAATCTTTTATTGTCAATAACAACGTGGAATACATCATCGTATCAATATTTGAGGCAATCAGTGAGTAAAATATTTTTTCAATCTAACCAACTATAAAGCGACAGCCAACGGCTCAATTCATTCGCATTTGTCAGATTTAATTTATCAAAAATATGTGAACGATGTGTTTCTACGGTGCGTGGGCCGGCGGGTGGGACGAGTTGACGTGCAATGTCCTTGTTGGTCAATCCAAGACAAACCAAACGTGCAACTTCGCGTTCACGCACCGTCAGTTCATTCCAAAGATGAAGAGCATTCATGCGCGCGTTTGCCTCGGCAATTGCACCCGGCAGTTTTTCTAAAAGTTGTTCTACATCTGGTTTGACTATCCAATCGTAAGCACCTAATCGAACTGCTTCGAGTGCGGTCGGAATATCTCCATGTCCGGAAAGAAATAAGGAAACAAGCGGACTATGACGCAGCTTTAACTCCTCTAAAACGGACAAACCACTGATTCCCGCCATACGGAGATCCAACACGACACAACCAGGTTTTTTGTTATCAACAGTTGCCAAAAAAGACTCACCAGAGTCAAAAGTTTGAACTGGTAAACCTTGAGAAAAAAGTAGCATATGCAGAGAACGACGCAGTGCCTCATCGTCGTCAACAACATACAACATCAATGGCACATCGTTCATTGGCTGATGGGTAAAGTAAATGAAAAAACGGCGCCGCCATTTTTATTATTTTCAACAAAAATGCGTCCACCATGAGCCTCGATAATGGTTCTGCAAATATTCAATCCTAGCCCTAATCCTTCAGTTTTTGTCGTGAAGAAAGAAGTAAAAACCTGTTCTGAAAAATCGTCGGGAATTCCAGACCCGCTGTCGGACACGCTGATTTGAATTGCTCGCTCAATTTGCACTGCGAGAATACTAAGGCAACGCCGTGCGAAAGGTAAGTCCTCCATCGCTTGCATGGCATTTTGACACAGGTTAATCAGCACTTGTTGCAAAAGGACACGATCACCACGGGTCGCAGGCAAATCCATTTCAATGTCGGTACTGACTAGTGTCTGTGTTTGTTGAATTTCGTGCTGGAGCATCGCCAGTGCATCGACAATAACAGTTTGTATCGAAATAATCTCGTAAGCACGTTGCTGTGGATTGATTAATGAACGAACCCGTTTCACAATTTCGCTTGCGCGTTTTGATTGTTCGACAATCTCTTGTAGCGCTATCGACAGCATAGGCGGCACGTCTGCGTTGGTCAACGCTCTCGCTGCCAATGCAAAATTTGAAATTGCCATTAACGGTTGATTTAATTCATGCGCTAACGTGGAGGCCATTTCACCCAAGCTGGCCAGTCGCGCGCTGCGTTGTAATTTTCTTTCCTGTTCCTGCTGGTGATCTTTGATACGTTTTTGTACGGTGATATCAACGATAGAACTCATCCAACCTCGCTGGATGCCATTGGAATCAATCAGTGGCGCGGTATAGACCATAATGAACAAATTCTCTCCATCACGATTCCGGATTCTCGACTCAAAACCATGCGGTGTAGATCTGCCATTGAGCAATTGCTGATTGTTGTGCCAGTGCTTTTCTATCTCTTCCGGATGCCAATACGGATATGGTGGCTGGCAGTCTAAAAGTTCATTCTGAAAATAGCCGACCATTTCGCAAAATGCATTATTCACATAAATAATTTTCCCCGTATGATCACGGGCGATCATTCCAACTAGCAGGGAGTCTTCCATTGCTTTTCTGAAGGCATGGGCTTCCTGCAAATCGTGTGTACGTTCAAGTACACGTTGCTCCAGCTCTTTTCTGGCCTGTTGCTGTTCAATATAACGGCTTTGATGCAATCGCCAATATAATATCGCCAGCAATAAAACAATGCTCAATAAAGCGGCGATAATTAATGCTTCTAGTTTCGCTTGTTTTACGTCTTCTAAATCACTGGTCACAATTAAAGTCCAACCCAATTCAGGCAGATACGTTTCTAATGCCAGATATGATCGGGAACGATCCTTGACCTTAGCGTGTAAAACAAATTCAAGTGTCGTGTCGTTTTTTTCTATTTTCCAGGGAAGCACTGCATAGTGTTGGCGCGAACCGTATTGGCTATGAGCCTCCAACCAGCGAAGATCAGGCTCAGAAAGAGTTTTTCTGCTTTGATACAGCCAGGCTGGAACTGAGCTGAGAAAAATAATACCGCGGCTATCCTGTAAGACAATCGGGTCAGCACTTTTTGACCAGACATTTTCCAACGCATCGAGACTCAACTTAGCCACCAAAATACCAACGACTTCATGTCCAGCACGCACAGGCTTAGCGATAAAAAGACCAGAGGTCCCGGTTGTGAGTCCCAATCCGTAAAACAAACCTGTATGTCCCGAAAGCGCGTCCTCAAAGTAAGGACGTTGACGATACGATTGACCGACAAAGCTTTCGCGAGTATTCCAATTGCTCGACGCAAGCGTGATGCCTTTGACACTGATGACGTACAAGGCTGCCACACCAGTTTCAGATTGGAGCGCAGAGAAATAGTGATTCACCTTCTTTTTAAGGTTCAAATTATCTGGCTGGAGCAGGAGCTCCGTAACGTCAGGATGTTGGGCAGCCGTGCCGGGCAAGTAGTCGTATTTCTCAACAATACCACGCAAGCCTAGTACTTGCGCTTTCGAAGATTGTTGAACAACTTGCGTTTTACTTGCAATTTCCCTGGACTCCATCCATTGCCCGATCGCGACAATGAATACCATATTGACAATAGCAAACACCCACCACCCGTATTGACGCCGTAACAAAGAGAAATAATCAAGTGTCATATGAAAGCTTTTTACGTCAACGTTTCTCAAATATGCTGCATTGGGATCATAGCGACTGTTGATTGCAAAATGGTTGCTTAATTGCTCTCTCCGTAAAACTACGGAGAGCTACGTGGAGAATAACGCGGATTCATTAACAGAATATTTTCTGAATAATTGACAGGTATTAAAAAAATAAAAAATCAACCTCATTAAAGGAGATATCAATGAATTCTTTAAAACTAGATTCATCGCCAGACGCTTACTCTTCCGGGAGCCGCCTTACCACTCACCAAGGTAATCCGGTCAGAGAAGCAATCAGCATGAGCAGGCTTCGTGCCATTTTGGTTGGCTCAGCAGGAAACCTCGTTGAATGGTTTGATTTCTATTGTTATGCAGCATTTTCTTTGTATTTTGCGAATGCATTTTTTCCTGCTCAAGACGCCACCGCTCAGATGATGTCCACCGCCGGGATTTTTGCTTTAGGATTTTTTATTCGCCCGATCGGTGGCGTGTTGTTTGGTTATATAGGCGATCGCTTTGGCAGACGCACCGCATTAATGTCTTCAGTGCTGCTGATGTGTTTTGGTTCACTGCTCATTGCCGCAGCGCCTACGTATGCAATGATCGGTGTATGGTCGCCAGTGCTATTGTTGATAGCCCGTATGATTCAGGGTTTAAGTCTTGGTGGTGAGTATGGTGCGAGTGCCACTTATTTATCAGAAATGGCAGATTCTAAGCATCGCGGATTTTATGCCAGTTTTCAATATGTGACACTCATTGGCGGTCAGTTGTTAGCCTTACTATTGCTCCTGGTTTTGCAGAAGTATTTCTTAAGCACGGAACAGTTACGCGAATGGGGATGGCGCATTCCATTTATCGTCGGTGCTGTTCTTGCTGTTTTAGCTTTGCGCATGCGCCATGATTTACCTGAAACAAAGTCGTTTGAGGCCGCCCGTCATAAAAAAACAAAAATGGGCGGACTTCGCCAGTTAGCCAAATATCCCCGTGAAGTGTTTCTGGTGATCGGACTTACGATGGGTGGAACTTTGGCTTTTTATGTCTATACCACCTATATGCAAAAATTTTTACGCCTCTCAGTTGGTTTAACTGATGCGCAGACCACCGCGGTTTCAGCCGCCTCACTGATTTTTGCGATGTGCTTACAACCGCTGTATGGTGCACTGTCGGACAGGATAGGAAGGCGTCCTTTATTGATAGGCTTTGCAGCACTCGGCACGCTCCTCACCGTACCCATCCTGACCGCTATCCGTCATGCACAGGGGCCTTGGGAAGCATTCTTTTTGATCGCCGGAGCCTGGATGATTGTATCCGGTTATACGTCGATTA
Organism: Undibacterium sp. Ji67W; assembly: GCA_049340365.1. Classification (GTDB taxonomy): domain Bacteria; phylum Pseudomonadota; class Gammaproteobacteria; order Burkholderiales; family Burkholderiaceae_D; genus Undibacterium. The sequence continues at coordinate 87,605 of JBMPOY010000013.1, forward strand.
ACGCCCTGGTTAAAGCGGAGATGTTTCCGGTTGAAATTCGCACCACAGGTGTTGGTGTTCCGTATGCATTCGCCGTTTCGGTATTTGGCGGCACATCTGAATACGTTGCGCTGTGGTTCAAAAAAATCGAATTTGAAAATGGCTTTTATTGGTACACCACCGTCGTCATTTCTTGTACCTTATTAGTTTGCTGGTTTATGCGCGACACGCGAAAAACTTCTCAAATTGATTTGGATAGTATCGTTACTCATCCTGAATGATCCATTTTCTAATCCCCAAACCCCGGGAACGTACCACACCATCCCGGGGTTCAGATACGACAATCTTAAATACCGACTAAACCTTGTATACTGACCTTTGTCACAGTGTTGATAGGTAGCGGATTGCCAACTTTGGTCAAAGTGCCGTCGCTACCTATGCTATATCCGATGATTTGATCGTCTGCCAGATACGCTGTATAAAAAAACTTGCCATCCGGGCTGATCCATGAATCTCCAGCAACTCTATTTGAGTCCCTGGCCTCAGTTGCATTCTTTAAAGTCAGGGTGCCGTTGCTGGAAATAACATAAGAAGAAATCGGGCCACTGCCGTTTCCTACATATGCGAATTGACCATTTGGCGTAACTGCTAACCAGCATGGGCCCGCTTGCCCACTGGTTAATGGGCTATTAATTGGCGTTAAATTCCCAGCGTTCACACTGAATGCTGCCAAGGCTCTATCCGTAATATCTGTGGATAAATACAAAGAATTATTCACAAAGGTACCTGCGAATGGTGAGACGATCCCCGTTGTATTTAAGATCGGTGAACCCAATGTGCCATCTGGATTGACGGCATAGCTTACCACCGAATTCGAGCCAGTCCCGGCGCTGACGAATACAAAACTACCATTCGGTGACAGAGTCACCTGCGTCGGAAGCACGGGATTGCTCGCATTTGCTGGAACGACATACGCACCAATCAAATTCAGAGAGCCGTCCGTAGCGACGTTATATGCTTGCAGCTTTTCCGAGCCACCTTCAAATGAAACATATAAGTGCCCATTACTAAATGCCAGACTAGTCGGGAAAACACCGGTCGTTACGTTCACTTTTTTCAGAGTCAGATCGCCAGATACCTGATCAATCGCAAATGTGGATACCGTATTGTTACCGGCATTAACAGCAAATAAAGTTGTATGATCCGGAGAAACCGCGATGCTGTTCCGCCCCACCAACGAGTCAGGTACTGAGGTATTCGTTGCATCTCCAAATCTCACACCATTTGTTCCGACGCCACCAGTAAATGTTCTATTTTGCAGCGTCAAACTACCATCGGCATTGCGTGACATATGTACGATCACATTTGCTTGTTCATTTGTTTGTGTATAGAGTTGATTCGCGAGTACAGGTACAACTGGTGTCGTTGACACTGCAGTTGGCGTCGTCGTCGACGAACCACCGCATGCGGATAACATTCCCGCGGCGACTAGCGTAGTAACGATAGACAACTGCTTCGTGTTTTTGAATATATCTGACATAGAAACTCCTGAGTATTGGTTAGAGACGGCAAAATATGCACAAGACGACCATAAAATCTGCCAACCGACAGAAGCGCTTCTGTTTGTTTGGACAGTCTGTTAGCCTGTTTCAGCAGATACTTACGAGCGTAGCGTTATCCACTGCACAACTTCTTGTTAAGGCAAGAGTTGGGGCACGTTGGGCAACCTGGTAAGCCAACTAAATTGCTAATTCCTGACCGAGCAGATATGTTAAGTAAAGCTCCTCTGATATTTTGTGGTCAAGCGAACTGCGCGATTGCCTGATGTTGAAAAACGACATGCAACGAGCATCTCCAGAATTGCTCAGACTCACACTTTCGCCCATCTGGAAAAATGCCGGACGACTATGTGTTTTCTAATTTATTGCTCATTCCACTAACACTCTACAGCGCGAACTCAGTCAACAAGTTGTTGCATTCAATCACAATCAAACCGAGCTTTTTCAATGTGAACTCACCCGATCATGACCACCATTTTTGTAAGGAAAAGTAAATGAGCAACGAAAATTTCTTCGCGCTCTGAGAGGCGAATCAATGAGAGTTGTTACAGTGATTTTAGAAATACAAAATTGACAGAACTTCTGTTGTCTCAGCTAAGCTACAACGAACAGAAAAAAGACGTTGGATAGTATCGCCGCACTCTCAAGTGGACTGCGGCGATTCCGGTGATGAATGTGGTGAATGTGGTGAAAGTTTTCAGGTATGAATCAAACGTCCGCCAGCGAAAGACCAGTTTTCCCATGTCGTTTCTTTAAAGACCACCATGACATTTTCCGGATCAAGGTTTTGTGCAGTCAAACCTTGCATCAAACTTTCTAACAATTTCTTTTTTACTTTGACGCTACGGCCAACTGACCACAGTATTTCTATTAGCACAAAATTTTCATCGCGGTTCTGAGTTGCGTCAGGGTAACGTTGATCAAACCTGAAATCTTCCTCATTCAGTTCCAACACGCGTTGAAACAAGTCGTCAACTGGAACGCCCGTAGAAATCAGCGCACCATGAATGGCATCAAACACCTTGGATTTAAATTCTGACGTTTTAGGACGTCGTACCGTAATCGTAACGAGTGGCAATTTTTTTCCCCGAAAAAATTTGCATCATACAAAAAATACACTCAAATTCTATAACATCGCGAACACTGTTGGTTTCTCATCACGATTACGCAGACAAGTTGATCGCCGACGAAACATCCGCAGCTATAATCGACGAGTCTTAATTTTACAAATCAATTATTTAATATTTCACATTGAATGCAAATAGTGAAATAGTACTTTTGCGAAATAGTTCCATTTGAGCAGGTTAAAACATCATTAAAAAATGATCCAATAGAGCCATCGTTCAATTGCGGTAATCTTTAAATTTCATCGTTCAGGTATCGGTGTGCTTGTAATAATATAATTGAATGCTCATGCACTTATTTTCTTTATCCAGATCAGCTGTATATGTTCTGATGTTGTCTCTTTTATGTGCAAACGTGATGTCCGTCCATGCTCAAACAGAAGCAAAAACGATTACTCTCATGATAGGAGAAGCACTAAACGAGAATGGTGAAGCTATTGCGCTAAAACCAGAAAACAAAAAAATTATCGATTACATTGAAGGATCAATTGGGGTTCATTTTGACCTGCAGCGCCTTCCAATACCACGTCTAATTGAAGGTGTGAAACAGGGTAATGGAATCGCTTTTGGCGTTTCTAAAACATCAGAACGATTAAAAACGATGATCTATTCCGATGTAATTTTCACAGATTATGTTTGGCTTATTGTGCGCGACGACTCGGCAATAAATAGCAGCAATATTGAGGCATTAAGAGGAAAGTCATTGGGTATAGTCAGGGGCACCCATTTTAATGATGAAATAGATCACCAAAGAAATGTCGTATTTAAAGTTGAAGAGGATCCATCACAACTCAGCTCACGCCTGAGAAAATTATTGTCTGGTCGCATGGATGCCATGTTACTCAATTCAAGAATTCGTTCCGCGAAAGAGCTGGAGATGGAATTGAGCCAATATATGGTAGACAAAAAAATCCATCTTAATTTGAATGAAAAGCCTGGTATCAGGGTGATCAGCAAACCATTTCTCGCAGACGATGTCTATTTTGTTACTGGCATAAAGAGCGATAAAAGTATTCTGAAAAAAATCAATGCGGCGATGGCCAAAGGCCGCCTGTCAGGTGACTTACCCGAGCTACATCAGGCTTCACAATCAAAATAGAGCCTCCATTTTTGGTGCAAAGAAAGCAAAACACCTCGTTTGGGCTCAGACCACTGCATCAGGCAGTGCCTCCTATTGCTAGCCGCTGAGCAAGGTTTCAACACTCGTTATATCTTCAGGCATCATCCACTCACGCCAAATTTCAGGCATTTCACGCCTGACAACAACCAACAGTCGCATTCCTGTCGCGTCTTACTGCGAGCAAATCTATCCTGCTCATGTCGCATCCAGGCACCACCGCCACGGCACAACCTTGCTATGCCACCAACCACAGGAGATCAACATGAAAGCAACAAATAGCCTACACCTCATTAAGCTAGTCGTGCTTAGCGGCACTTTGAGCACTTTGATTTGCGTTACCAACACTGCCAGCGCTTTTTCAGAGTCTGACTTCCAGACAAACTTTAAAAAATTTACCCAGGCGCAAGGTGATGCCGATACGGAACAAGCCGCCAGCGGCTTTCATGAAATGCTCAAAGCTGAACCAGCTAACCCACTCTTAATGGCATATACCGGCGCTGCCACAACTAAGCTTGCGACCACAACCATTTTTCCGTGGAAAAAAATGTCTTACTCGGAAGATGGTCTAGCCATGCTGGATAAAGCTTTGCGATTAACATCGAACGTCAATGGTGCGCCAGCAATGCACGGCAAAGTCCCGGTCGAATTGGAAGCCAAATTTGTCGCAGCCAATACTTTTCTTGCCGTTCCTGGCTTTATGAATCGTGGTAGCCAAGGACAAAAGCTACTCAATGAGATTTTGCAGCATCCGTTATTTTCCAGCACTGCTGTTGATTTCCGTGGTGCAGTATGGATGCGTGCCGCCAATCTGGCGATCGATCAAAAACATCCTGAATTGGCTAAGACCTATCTGAATGCAATAATTCAAGCCAATGCGCCGCAAGCAGCTAACGCTAACAGCTTATTGAAAGGTATTCCATTATGAGCCAGGCTGTGATCATGGAATTATGTGGCGTCCATAAGTCTTACCGCCTTGGCGAACATTTGGTGCAGGCACTCCGTGGTGTTGACCTCAAGGTTCAGCGCGGTGAATTGCTGGCATTAACCGGTCCTTCCGGGAGCGGAAAAAGCACGATCTTGAATTTGTGCGGGTTGATTGATCGTGCAGACGCCGGCGATGTGCTCATTAATGGCATCGATACCCGCACGCTCAGCGAAAAACAACTGACAATCCAAAGACGCGACACCATCGGTTTCATCTTTCAGAGTTTCAATCTGGTTCCGGTAATGACGGTCGCTGAAAACGTTGACTATCCCTTGTTTTTAAACGGTGTTTCAGCAGCAGAACGCAAACAACGTGTGGCGGCACAGCTCAAAGCCGTAGGTCTGGACGAGCACGCGCAACACTTGCCAGATGCACTATCAGGCGGTCAGCGTCAACGTGTCGCCATTGCTCGTGCGCTGATTAAGCGTCCATCCATCGTAATCGCTGATGAACCTACCGCGAGTTTAGACTCTCACACTGCCGATCAGGTGCTGGATCTGATGCGTGAACGCGGTCATGCCGAAGGAGCGGCATTCATTATTGCCAGCCACGATGAACGCCTGACCCGCCGTGCCGATCGCATCGTTTCTTTACTGGATGGGAGATTGCAATGAAACTCGTCACCGACAATATCACCTGGATGAAATTTGCGTTTCATAACAGCTTGCGCAACCGCCGCCGTTCACTTGTCACCGTGACCATTGCAGCTTTGGGTACTGCGGCAGTTTTGCTTGCAGGTGGATTTGCCTACTCTACGTATCAGGGCTTATCACAAGCCGCAGCGCGTACGACTGGTCATCTGATTGTGGGCACACCAGCACATTTCGGTACCGAAGAAGATGTACCACTGCAATTTGGTATTGATAATTCTGCTGCATTACAACAGCAATTGCTCAGTGATCCGGCCGTACGCTATGTGCTCCCTCGCGTCGATTTTAGCGGACTCATTAGTAACGGAGACAAATCCACAATCATGCTGGCAATTGGGATAGATCCAGACGCAGAATTTGCCGTCAAAGGACCTTTTCTGACAGTCAAAGAAGGAGAGATTTTGCAAGCCAATGCCAAAGATACTGAAATCATGTTGGGGGAAGCCTTAGCCAAAAGTTTGAAAGCTAAAACCGGTAGTGACTTGACACTCATGGTCAGTACCGTTGATGGCGCATTGAATGCGATGGACGTTAAAGTCAAAGGGGTCGTTTCAACTGGGATTCCAGATATCGATAAGCGCCTGGTGTACACCGATATCAAGACCGCACAAAAAATTCTGAACACACAAAAAGTCTCCAGCCTCGGCGTATTCTTAAATAGCATGGATGCGACAGATTCAGCACAACAACGGATTAGCCATGCTTTGCCAACGATGAAAGTGGAAACATGGTTAGACGAAGCTTTCTTTTATAAATCAGTGCGAGAGTTGTACAACCGCATTTTTGGCGCCCTGGGTTTGATTATCAGTGTCATCGTTGTATTTGTCGTTGCCAACGCGATGGCGATGGCAATTATCGAACGCACCCGTGAAATCGGTAGCCTGCGTGCCATGGGAACGATGCCAGCAGAGCTGATACGCAGCTTCACGTTTGAAGGCATGTTTCTTGGTGCGACCGGTGCCGTTACCGGCGCGGTGATCGCCATGGGGATTGCGGTATTGCTGCTGATATTTCCGGTTGAAATGCCGCCACCACCAGGACGCTCTACCGGCTACCCACTGCTGATCACTATCGATGCTGCGATGTATGCCGTGACCTTATTGGGGATGATCGCCTTATCGATGTTGTCGTCAGGAGTGATTGCCCGTAAAACTCTGCAGCAGCCTATCGTTGATGCCTTGGCACACAATTAAAACAAGAGAAAGAAATAGCATGTCTATCAAAAACAAACACCTTATTTCCAGCCTGATTTTAAGCCTCACCACGATCGGTGGAGTCGCCCACGCTGATGAACTCAAAAATTTATTGAAAACCGCAGATCATTTCCGGTTAGGTGACGAAAGCATGCAAGTCGAAACGCTCATCACCACCTTCAATCATGATGGTGTAAAAGAAAAAGAGCGTGCCTATCTGGTCTATAGCCGTCCCAATCGTCAGTCCTTAGTATTGATGCAAAGTCCGTCTGAAAAAGGTCAGAAGGTACTTATGTCCGGCGATGATTTTTGGATGCTATTGCCCGGTAGCCAGCGCCCTTTGCGGATTACGCCGATGCAAAAATTGCTCGGTGATGCTTCCATCGGTGATATCGCAACCACTGCCTGGGAGCAAGACTATGAAGGAAAAATCGTCGGTGAAGAACAATGCGACAAGCGTACTTGTCTGCACCTGAGTTTGAATGCCACTCGCAAATCAGTCGCTTACCAACACATAGAATTGTGGTTGGGTAAAACCTTGCACGAGCCATTGAAAGCAGATTTGTATGTGCAATCTGAAAAGCTCGCCAAACAAGCAACTTTTGTGATGGACAAAACACAAGCACCAACTGCCGTTGATCAGATGATCTTACTTGATCAGTTAAGCAGTCATAAAGAAACCCGCGTGCAATATGTCAGCAGAAAGCCAAAAACAATTCCGGATCAATGGTTGAATCCGATGTTTCTGGCAAAAAATCCTAATCTGGAGTAAGCCATGCATCCCGTTGCAAAGGCTTTTCCATCAAAACGTCCGGTTTTTCAGAGAATCGTATTCTTGTTTTACCTGGCCACCAATATGGCGCTGAGCAATAGTGCCTGTGCAGACGATTTTCAGTTCAGCGGACAAATACGCAATCTTTGGACCTCTACGGAAAATAATACCCACGACCCTGTATCCAAAGCGAATCAATTATTACCAGGTTTGATATCTGAATATAATAACGATGCCAGTGTTGAGGCAGAATTACATGCCAGCGCACGCGGCGTCACTGCGATAGCCACATTGCATGGACAAGCTTTTGATCAGGGTCGTACTAACACTACCGGATGGCTCAATGAGCTCTATACCGGCTGGGGTAAAAATGAATGGCAATTCAGTGTCGGTAAAAAAATTATCAGTTGGGATGTCGCCTATGGATTTCGTCCCAACGACATGATCCAGCAGGAGAAACGCCAGACATTTATCACCAGTACCCTGATCGGCAGACCCGTCGCCATGGCAGAATATTTTAATGCCGATAGTTCTCTTGCTTTGGTTTGGGTCAATCCGGATCACGGCGCCAGCACTGACGCAACGGTAGAACAAGCCTTTGCTGCACGGGCTTACCATCATGCCGGAAGTCTGGATATTTATGGCTTTGCCCGATATGGTCAGGAAACTGGTACCAGCCTGGGCAGTGCTGTCGCCTGGGTCGCTACTGAATCGCTGGAATTGCATGCATCCTACCGTTATAGCCAAAAAATGGCGATGTTGACCTTGGTACCGCCTCCGGCACTACTCGCCAGAACATCGCCGTGGCAAGCGCCGTTGACTAACAATATTCAACAAGCAGCATTAGGAATGACATATACAACGGAGGATCAGCACAGCTTTATCATTGAAGCCTGGTGGGATGGTGCGGCTCCGTCAAATGCTCAATGGGGGCAATGGAATCAACGTAATCTGGCTTTAGGACAATTAGCCAGTGCAATGCCATCGCTGCAAACACCAGTTGCCTATAACCTCGCATGGCAAAGCAACTTGCTCGCTGCCGCCAATAATCTACGAAGAAAAAATTTGTTTGCGCGCTGGAGCAAAAAAAGCGGTGCATGGGAAACTGCCATCGATACCCTCTACACACCAGAGGACAAAGGTCATGCGACCAGTGCCAGCATTGACTGGCAGGGCGATCGTTGGCACATTGATGCAGGAGTTCGTATCTATGGCGGCCCCGCGTCAGCTGTGTTTGCACAGATTCCACAAAATAAGATTTTTTATACATCTGCGACATGGGCTTTTTGAAAAACGAATCAATCAACTATCTTTGAAGCGTCCTGGAAGATATTTTGTTTTATTGCAAACTCTGCGATACTGGCAAAGCTACCAGGTTCCATTCTTACGACCTCATACGATCTGTTTTTAGGAAAAATCATGCGAAAGTCATTACTTACCCTTAGTGCCGTGCTGCCACAGTTGTGTCTGGCGCAAGCGGTTACGCCGTCTAACATCAGTAATGTTTTAGTGTACCCAGGTGGTGCAACCGTCGAGCGTGTCGCCAAAGTGAATGCAGGAATGAAAGAGCTTGTACTAAATTGCTTGTCCGCCCGCTTTGATACCGATTCATTATCCGTTCACGCAGACAACGGTATCCAGGTGGGTGACATCAGTGTCGAGACACTTGATCGTGGACGGGCACCAGAGTGTGCCAATACCGCCTTGGACAAACGCATTCGTGATCTGGAAGAACAACGTGCGGCGATTTCCAGTGAGGCAGGTGCGCAGGATTTGGTCCTTGGCTATTTGAAGAATATAGGAACTGAACGTCAGGCCAGCGCCAGTCCTATGAATACGACCATAGAACAGCTACGCAAAAACGGTCAGGACACCCTGCAACGTCAACACCAGACACAACGCCGCCTGGAAGAAATCGATAAATTACTGACCCCGTTACGCGCAGAATTGAACACCCAGGTTCAAGCCAATCCACAAATTAGAAAAGTCACCATCCGCGTGGCAGCACAGCAAGACGCTGAATTACATGTATCGTATCGCATGACGCAAGCTGGTTGGACACCCGTTTATCGTGCTTATCTGAACAGCAGCACGGGGCAAGTCAAACTTGAGCGGCATGCACAAGTCGCGCAGAGCAGTGGTGAAGACTGGAATGATGTGAATTTGAAGCTATCCACGGTGCAACCGAATCAAGCGAACAAAATCTACCCGCCATCGCCGTGGCTTGTCGATATTGTCGCCCCTGTCGTCTATATGCCTACGCCAGAAGCGACCGCGTACTATGCTCCTGCACCTGCTCCTGTTTCTTTAGCAAAATTCAGTACAGCATCGAATGTTCGCCCCGGTAGCCCAAGCCTCGATGTTAATTTTGACATCAGCGTTTTTCAAGGTGAATACGCCGCTGAATTTGGAGTGCCAGGAAAAGTCAGCCTGACCGGAAATGGCAAGAAAATTGGCTACGCCTTAGGTTCCCAACTGATTGATGCGGACCTCCGCGTGCGTATCCAGCCGCAACAGGAAGCGCAAGCCTATTTGTTAGCTGAGGCCACGCGACCCGCAGGTTCATGGCCTGCTGGCAATCTGCAATTATTCAGAGACGGTGATTTCATTGGTCAGAATCAATTACGTTTCGGCAGCGAAGAAAAAGTTGAACTATTCTTTGGTCGTGACAACATGGTGCAAGTCGAAGTTGAACCTGAACAAAAAGATGCAAGCACAAAAGGCTTTATCGGCAGCCGCATTGAGAAAAAAATTGCGCATAATTACCGCATCACGAATCAGCACAAAACGGCAGTAAAACTGGAGGTGGTCGAACCAACACCAAAGCCAGAGAATGAAGATATCAAGGTCAGCAGCCAGTTTAGCACTGCCCCAACACAACAAAGCTGGCACAAACAACCGGGAATTATTTCCTGGGAAATGAAACTCAACCCTGGTCAGCAAATCAAGCTTGGCGCAGACTACACCATCAGTTACCCTAAAGATGCGAATGTGACTGGTTTGCGTTAATCACCTTAAGCTTTCCCCCAAAAAAATGGAACATGTTTGAGGCATGTTCCATTTTTTTACGCACGTGTCAACAAGAAGTCATATCAATGCAGGAGCATTTTCGCGTCATTCCTATTGTTTCATCATCAGATTGCGAACCACATCATTAAAAGCTGTCACCATGTCAGGATCAAATTGCACATGAATATTGGCATTGATTTCAGAAACAGCCTGCATTAAACTTTTTTTATACCCCCGATCGGAGCGCTCGGTGGTGATAGAACAAAAGGTATCAACGATTGCCAGCATCCTGCCACCGGGATGAATCTCATGACCTACGGTACCATTAGGATAGCCGGAACCATCAAAAAATTCATGGTGATCCAAGACCATACGCGCAGCATCGTCCCAACCACCAAAGCGCATGAGTAGTTGACTAGCAATTGGCACGTGTTCCTGGAGTATTTTTTGCTCTTCTTTTGAGAGTGCCCCTTCTTTATTAAAGATCGCCTGCGGAATCAAACTCATGCCAACATCATGCATCCACGAAGCCGCCTCTAGTTGCTTTTTATCTGCAGGAAAACCCATTGCCTGATTCAAAGAATTCACCAACTCTAAAGTTTGCTCACTGCGATTTTTTCTAAAAATACTGAGCGCATCGAGATGCTCAGCCAGTGTACGCATAAAGGTCAGGTCATCTGGAATGCTCAGTTCAACTTTAGCATTTTTTTGTAATAAATTTTTATCGAATACCCTGCCACCAAGACTTGTGATCGCCTCTCTGAAGACGGCAGCGTTGAGGCCATTGATGGTATTTTTTTGTAGTGCTTCGCATACATCGGAAAGTCTTTTCCGCTTAACTTCGTCTGCTTCACCTTTGGCAATTAATTCTGACAGCAGTTCTTCGATCTCGTCAGTTGCCAGTAGCAGAAATTCACCTAGTTCGGGAAGATACTGATCCGGGTGGGCGCGCGCACGTGAGAAGACTTCTTCTATCCTGTGTAATAAAGCATTCAGCGGTCCCAGGCCGACCATCTGGCAATTCCCCTTCAGCGAATGCATAGAGCGAAACATACGATGGATATACTCTGGTCCACCTTGCTTATTGAGGGCTTTGACACATGCCTCCACCTCGGCACAGCATTCGCGTGTGCAATCAACAAAATCATCGATGATGGTGCGTTCCATCGCCAAAAATTCCGGGCAACTAAATTTTTCTGAAGAATTGGGTGAATTCATTCTGACGCTCCCGTTAAATTGCACAGCAAAGTTGCAAAAATCAAGACGGTGAAACTGACAGCAATGGCAAACTATCAAAAAAGGTAAGTGGCCCCCCTCTTCTTACTTAGTATGGAGAGTCCCAAGTTTTAAACGGAAGATTAACTTTTTTAACGATAAAATTTACGCAAAAATACGAAAGCAGTCTGATCGTTCAGTGCTGGATCAGTGCATTTAGCGTAACAAATATCGCGTAACAGCGAACCTCAATAGCCGGATTCAATTGAAACGCTAACTGCAATTTAGCATCACTTGAGACTTACTGGTAGAAAACAGTCGTATTCTTACCAATTCGTAATATTGCATTGCAAAAAATTATGCTCATTTATCGCTACTTTGGCTAATTTAATAACAATTTTATATGATTGGAATATTTCCAAAAATGAACAATAATGGCCTTGACTTAGAGTGCGCTCCAACTTCTAGACTGTGATCCATGACCACCTCAATGACGATACAACAAGCTTCCATCGCTACTGGTTTAAGTGTCCATACGCTTCGCTATTACGAGCGTATTGGCTTACTTGATCCGGTGACACGGCGCGACAATACGCATCGACTGTTTCGTGAAGACGATATCCGCTGGATAGAGTTTTTGCTCAAGCTTCGCCGCACCGGCTTGCCGGTACGCGACATGTTGCGTTACGCAGAACTGCGTCGTCAGGGCAATACGCCTGAGAGTGTGGCTGCACGCAAAGCCTTGCTGGAACAGCATACGCGCAGCGTGGAAGAAACCATCGCGGAATTGCAAGGCAATCTCAACGTGCTGCACAAAAAAATTGTGATGTACGAAGAATTGCAAGCTGCCGCTGGTACTTATCTGACTTCATCGAAAGAGGAAATTCAACATGCAAGCAGTCAACAACTCGCCAACACCCACATCTGATACTAGCCACACACGCAGTTTAGGTGTGAATGGCCCGGTAGTTTCCACACTAGGTCTTGGATGTATGGGTATGAGTGATTTCTACGCCGATCGCGATGACGCGGAATCCATCGCCACCATCCATCGCGCCATCGAATTGGGAATCACCTTATTCGATACCGCCGATATGTATGGCCCGTACACCAATGAAGAATTATTGGGCAAAGCCATCAAAGGAAAACGTGATCAGGTCTTTATCGCGACCAAATTTGGCATCGTCCGCGATCTGAGCAATCCTCAGGCACGTGGCATCAATGGCAGCCCTGAATACATAAAACAATCCGTCGATGGCAGCCTCAAGCGTCTTGGCGTTGATCATATCGATTTGTACTATCAACACCGTATCGACCCAAATACGCCTATTGAAGAAAGCGTCGGGGCTATGGCAGATCTGGTGAAGGCAGGCAAGATTCGCTATATCGGCTTGTCTGAACCTGCGGCTGCCACGATAGAACGCGCCCATCAAGTCCACCCTATCACAGCCATTCAAAGCGAATACTCGCTATGGACCCGCGATCCCGAACAAGATGTGCTTGCAACTTGCCGCCGTCTGGGCATTGGCTTTGTACCTTATAGCCCACTGGGTCGTGGTTTCTTAACTGGTGCATTGACCAGCCCCGAACAGTTTGCAGAAGACGACTATCGCCGCTTCAGCCCACGCTTTCAGGGGGAGAATTTCAATAAAAACTTGCAACTGGTACACAAAGTAGAACAACTTGCGAAAGACTATGGTTGTAGCGCATCACAACTGGCTTTGGCATGGGTACTGGCACAGGACCCGCATATCGTACCTATCCCGGGCACCAAACGTCGTCGCTACCTTGAAGAAAACTGGGGCGCACTCAATCTGAATTTATCAGCCAAAGATTTACAAGCACTGAACGACATCTTCCCGCCTGACGCTGTGGCAGGTGAACGCTATCCGGAAGCGAGTATGAAAGTGTTGAACGGTTAAGCATCACGGCATTGAAACAAGCAAGCAAAAAAAGGCGGCGTTGCCCGCCTTTTTTTACAGTTCAATTTTTTTACCACTGTGATTGTCTGTGTCAACAACAGATGTTATCGTAGAAGAAATTTTAATCGACATATTGAACGAATAAAGAGCACCGAGCGTCGGTAATGCTACATTTGCCGCATCCCTGAAAGTGGGAATGACGCGACAACAAGTTGATGATGCTTTTTCGAAGCATCACTCCGATATCATTAAGATGACACAGGGTATTATCGACGATCAACAAACTATTTTTTTCAGATACGCTGAGAATCATTTTCCCGACAAGTTTCCAAATTCGATAGAAATCGGGACGGCATATACCGCCTTTGAATATTGGACTAATTAAGCGGGTGGCCAGGTGGGAGTATTGAGACTGTATTTTGATACAGAAAATTACCTCAAGGGATGGACATACCCGTATAGCCCCTTTGCCAGTGCAGAACGAAACCGCATTCAAATAGAAATCGGCAAACAGTAATATTCGATAAGTACTTATCAGTGTCACTAATGTCAGGCAAGAACTTTTATCATCGTGGGAAATTAAAATGGGCTTATTTTCAAGGGCAATGAAGCGCGATGAGATGCATCTGTTGCTGATGGGAGTTGGTGATTACCGTGTAAAAGGTCTCGACGATATGGAAGATCCGCAAGATCGTATCACTCTCTGGAACAATTACATTACACCCTATCAACTGATCCCTTTTCGGGGAAATCGTCTTGGCACAGCAATTCGACGCGGGCTGGATCAACTGCTGGAATATGAGCCTGACAAAGGATTAGCGCTGTACTCTTTGTCCGGTACCTTGATCAACTACTATTATCTTAAAAAAGAAAAGAGAATTTGCTTTAAATTGCCAATTGAAGGACTGAATTCGTCAATAGCTAAAACACTTCTGGAGCAAAAAGAAAACCTAATCAAGGATGTAAGATGGGCCGGTGCTCCAACATACAGCAAATGTGGCTTATGGTTTCCAATTTGTACTTCCTTACAACGTATCCGGGATCAATTTCACGGCGCAGATTTTGTTTCACTCCTTGCGGATACCGAAATGGCACAGGGAGAAAAACTATTTTGCGTCAATGATTTAAAAGAGTTGCATCGCGACTTTTTATCTGAGAGGCAATAGGGTAAAGTTTTTCGTCTTAGCTTTATTTGTATCATCAATAGTGTCAGAACGGCTTGGACGGGTTGCACACGCTCTACTGAATTGAAATTTCTATTAAAAAACCAAATTGAAATAACATGAATAAATTCGGCTTTGCATTTTTTAGTCTTTCTAGTTTTACCGCTCTGATTTGCTGTACGACCTCGCTCGCAGCAGAACCACAAGGTGTAAGTTTTTCGCATAACGATTGGGAGCTTGCCTGTGACAACACGCGCACCTGCAGAGCTGCTGGGTATAACGCAGATGGCGACGACATGGCAGTTTCCGTGCTGCTCACGCGTCAGGCTGGTCCGAGTCAAGCAGTAATCGCCACGCTGAAAATAGGCGAATACGGCGACAACGAAGCACTACAAAAACTTCCGCCCAAATTTAAAGTATCGATGCGCATCAACCAACAAGTGTTGGGAACCCTGAACATTGATAAAAACAATCTGGAGACCAGATTAAATCAGCAACAGACAGACGCGCTGATCACTGCTTTGCATCAAGACAGTGAGATTGTCTGGAGCATCGGCAAGACAAGCTGGAAATTGTCGGACAAAGGTGCGGCGGCAGTGCTGCTGAAAATGGACGAATTCCAAAAACGATTAGGCACCACTGCTGCCCTCTACAAAAAAGGGAGCTTGAACGAAGATAAAGTTGCACCGGCACTCGCTATGCCAGTTGTGTTTGCAGCCACTGTATTTGCTGACAAACCCGACGATAAGAAGCTATTAAAGAATAAAACACTACAAGCAGCACTACTGGCAAACATCAAAGATGATTGCAGTGAAATGACAGAAAATCGCTTGAAAGAAGATAGCTTATCAATCAACAGACTCAGTAAAAATAAAGTTCTCATTTCTGCCGTCTGCTGGATGGGTGCCTATAACCAGGGCAATGCGTTTTGGATAGTCGACGACAAAACGCCTTACACAGCTGAATTGCTGACAACCGATGCAAGCGACTATGCGGATGGCAAAATCAGCTTTGCCCAAAAAGGTCGTGGTCTGGGAGATTGCTGGAGTACCGAAACCAGGACTTGGGACGGCAAGAATTTTGTGCCAACATCTGCCGCCACTTCTGGCATGTGCAAATTGATCGCTCCTGGCGGTGCCTGGGATTTACCAACACTGGTGACCGAGGTACGTAAAGTGGGACATTGAGTGACAAGTGACAGATTGAATGAGGATTTCGCCAGAAGAAACAATAATCGACAGATACTTTTTTTCTGGCGAAACCACATCAAACCACATCAACCCTGATGTATTGTGATGGCGATCATTTTTAATATATAAAACGATCGCATTTTGTGTCAGTAAGCCACGTGTGACCCCGAGCCGGGACATTCACCCCGACGCTCGTCATCTGTGCCAGTCAGACAATGGAAAGGCACAGTTGAACTACCTACAAACTCAGGAGGTCCGACGAAATCCTGTCAGCAGTTTCCATAACGCACCCAACACTACCGGAATAATCGCCACGCCGACACCAAATAAAACGATGGTATTCAAATGATCACGAATCATCGGGATATTGCCAAAGAAATAGCCGCACAACACCAAAGAAAAAATCCACAACAAAGCACCAAGTACATTGAATGTCTGGAATGTTTTATGCGTCATATCAGAAATACCGGCAACAAACGGGGCGAACGTTCTGACAATAGGAATAAAACGCGCCAGCACTACGGTTTTACCGCCATGTTTTTCATAGAATTCATGCGTCTTCATGAGCGCATTTTTATCTAGCCAACTGTAATTCTTTTCCAAAATTTTATGACCAATCAGACTACCTATCCAATAATTGACCGTATTGCCCAAAATTGACGCAAGTAAGAATAAAACAATGATGCCCCAGACGTTCAACGAACCCGTAGCACTGAACGTGCCAGCGATGAACAATAAAGAATCACCAGGTAAAAACGGAAAAATAACAAACGCCGTTTCACAAAAAATAATTACAAATAAGACAAAATAGACCAATGTCCCATATTGCTTGATTACCGCATCCAGCATTTTGTCGACATGCAAGATCATGTCAAATAATTGCATTAAATCCATTATCATCCTAGTCAATGAAGCCGACGCAATCATACACTATGCGGTATTACGTGCAAGCACAGACAGGTATAATCGGGGGATGAATACGAATTTACCTGCTTACCGGCCTATCCAGGCCCTGCCCGACAACCTGATTTCCCAGATCGCCGCTGGCGAAGTGGTAGAACGTCCGTCTGCCGTGGTCAAAGAAGTATTAGAAAACGCCTTGGATGCCGGTGCGACCAATATCACGATTCGCCTCGAAGAAGGCGGCGTCAAACGTATCGCCATTTGTGACAACGGGCGCGGCATACCGCCAGAGCAATTGCCATTGGCAGTAGCGCGTCATGCCACCTCCAAAATATCGTCACTGACTGAATTAGAAAATGTCGCCACTTTAGGTTTTCGTGGTGAGGCGTTGGCATCGATTGCCTCTGTGTCGTTGCTCACGCTGACGACGCGCACCGCCGACGCGCCGCATGCGTGGCAAATCGAAGCCGGTAAAATTTCGCCCGCTTCTGGCGCTATTGGCACCACCGTTGACGTGCAAGACCTGTACTACAACACCCCGGCAAGGCGTAAATTTTTAAAATCAGAACAAACTGAATTTGGTCATTGTGCCGAAGTTGTGCGTCGTATTGCCTTAGCAAGACCAGATGTCTCGTTTTCATTGACCCACAATGGCAAAGCCGTCGACCACTGGAATGTCAGCGCGATTGATAAGCGTAGCGCGCAGATTCTGGGCGATGCGTTTTCCAGCGCCCGTCTGCCACTTGATGAAAGCGCTGGCCCTTTACGCGTGCATGGCTTTGTCGGCTTGCCAACGGCCTCACGTGGGCGTGCCGATGCCCAGTTTTTTTATGTTAACGGCCGTTTTGTCCGCGATAAATTGTTGACCCACGCCGTGCGCGCTGCCTATCAGGACGTACTGCATGGCGACCGCTATCCATCCTATGTATTGGCGCTCGATTTAGATCCGGCATTGGTGGACGTCAATGTACACCCCTCTAAAATTGAAGTGCGTTTTCGCGATAGCCGCGCCGTGCATCAGTTTGTGTTTCATGCCGTCAGCCGTGCATTAGCGCAAACGTCAGCGACTGCATTTGGTACGGTACCTGCGCCAGCCACGGCGGCATCTGCAACTGCCGTCCTGTCAGGTAAAACGCCGTGGATTGCTGGTGAGCAAACCACATTCGCCAGCCAATTTGCGACACCTTCACCGTATGCGGGAAATAATGGATCCGGCTTTGGTGGCAATCAGAACTACAATCATTTTGGCAGCAAGAATGAACATGGCGTCGCCCAAAGCTTGCAAAGCTATGGTGCGTTTTTCAAGAGTGACAACACCAATAACTCCTTTGATGCTCCTTCAGCGCCATCAGCGCCAGCCAGCACTTTGCCAGAAGATGATCATCCACTCGGCTTTGCACTGGCACAGTTGCATGGTGTCTATGTGCTGGCACAAAACAGCAAAGGCCTGGTGTTGGTCGATATGCATGCCGCACATGAGCGCATCTTATATGAGCAACTCAAAAACGCGCTCGATGAGAACGCCATGCCCGTTCAACCCATGCTGATTCCTGTCACGTTTTATGCCGATGCCGTTGAAGTTGGCACCGTCGAAGAGCATCAGGAGACCCTCAAAACGCTGGGCTTTGATATGAGCGCCATTTCGCCCACCACATTGGCAGTGCGTGCCGTACCCGCTTTACTCAAAAATGCCGACGCCCAATCACTGGCACGCGATGTCTTGCGCGAAGTGCGTGAATTTGGCGGCTCGCGAGTGTTGATCGATCGCCGCAATGAATTGCTTGGCACCCTCGCCTGCCATACCGCTGTGCGCGCCAATCGCAGCCTTACCGTGCCAGAAATGAACGCCCTGTTGCGCCAGATGGAACACACCGAACGCGCCGACCAATGCAATCACGGTCGCCCAACCTGGGTGCAATTGGGTATGAATGACCTCGATAAAATGTTTTTACGTGGACAGTAAATCACCACGTTAGCACCTTCACGCCGCCCTGCACCGTTAATGCTGGACGGCAGTTTCACACAGAAAGTCAGCATCATGAACCAGGCCAAAGTCATCGCCATCATGGGCCCTACCGCATCGGGTAAAACCGCTGCTGCCTTAGAAATCGCCAAGCATATTCCATCCGAAATTATCTCGGTGGATTCGGCATTGGTGTATCGCGATATGAATATAGGCACCGCCAAACCCTGTGCCGAAGAACTGGCCAGCGCACCACATCATTTAATCGATATCATCGATCCGGCAGAATCGTATTCCGTCGCGCAATTTCGCAAAGATACCGAACGCTTAGTCCAGGACATACAATCCCGTGGCAAGCTGCCCATTTTAGTCGGCGGCACCATGATGTATTTCAATGCCTTAAAAAATGGCCTGGACGACTTACCCGGAGCCGACCCGGCAATCCGCGCCGAACTGGATGCCGAAGCCGAACGCATAGGCGTCCCCGGCCTGCATGCCCGCCTGGCAGAAATCGATCCCGACACCGCGGCACGCTTAAAACCCAACGATAGCCAGCGCATACAACGCGCCTTAGAAATCTATGCCATTGCCGGCGAAACCATGTCCACCTTATTCGCCCGCCAGACCAAAGCAGGCCCTGCCTTCGATATGCTCGCCGTATCCTTAGAACCGTCTGATCGCAGCGTCTTACACCAGCGTATCGCGCTACGCTTTGATCTGATGCTTCAAAACGGCTTTATTGATGAAGTGAAAATGCTCAAGCAACGGCCAGCGCTACACGCCAATTTGCCATCGATACGCTGCGTCGGTTATCGCCAGGCCTGGGACTACCTCGAACAACTGATCAGCTACGACGACATGCGCGAACGCGGCATCATCGCCACCCGCCAACTGGCCAAACGCCAGCTCACCTGGCTACGTTCCATGCCAGAACGCATCGTCATCGACTGCCTGAGCCCCAATCCACCAGCGCAGATTCTGCAATTAGCGCAACAGCAACTTGACCTGCCAGCAACGAAATAAATCAGAGATAAAGCTTGTCTTTTTAAATATTCGCAGGCGTTTTCAGCAAAAAGATGGCCCTCAGTATTGACACGATAAGCGCATCCTGCCATAATCTCAGGCTTCTTGGTGATATAGCTCAGTTGGTTAGAGCACAGCACTCATAATGCTGGGGTCGGTGGTTCAAGTCCACCTATCACCACCAGATTCGCGTTCTGACTAGTTCAATAACGTACAAAGAACCCGCTTCTAGCTTAGGCTACAGCGGGTTTTTTGTTCTCTACGGTGTTTTAACGTTCATTGAAATCCGCAACTTTTGACGGTATATTTGACGGTATCTTGTCATACCGTCAAAACAGATACCGTCAAAATGCCTAAACTAGCCACTCCGCTCACCGATATCCAACCCAGAACAGCAAAACCAAAAGCAAAGCCCTACAAACTAACTGATGGCGGCGGTCTGTATTTGCTGATTAATCCCGATGGTTCGAAATACTGGCGAATGGACTATCGGCTTGGTGAAACCCGAAAAACACTCGCTTTCGGGAAATATCCTGAAATCACCCTCTCTGAAGCTCGCAACAAGCGACTCGAAGTCAGAAAGTTACTTGATCGCGATATTGACCCCTCTCAAGCCAAGCGCATTGAGAAAGCTGCAAAAAATACAGCCGCGGCAAACACGTTTGAAGCTGTAGCGCGAGAATGGCATTCAAACAAACTCAACTCTTGGCAAGAGAGAACAGCGGCTAACGTTCTGCACCGCTTAGAAAAGGATGTATTTCCTTTGATCGGAAAATTCCCTATCACAGAGATCAAAGCCCCGCTCATTCTTGATATGCTTCGCCAAATAGAGAAACGGGGCGCTATCGACATGGCTAAACGTCAAAGCCAAGTTTGCGGTCAAATATTTAGATATGCAATTGCGACCGGAAAAGCTGAAACTGACCCCGTACCGCATTTACGCGGCGCACTCAAGGCAACTGAAAAAGGGCATCATGCGGCGATTACACCAGATGAATTACCGGATTTTATCCGCGCCTTCGAAGCTATCGAGGGTCGTATGTATGCGCCAACAAGGATTATGTTCCGGCTAATGATGCTGACATTTGTACGTACCAGCGAACTCACTACAACGGAATGGTCAGAGATAGACCTCGAAAACGAACAATGGGTAATCCCATGGCAACGAATGAAAATGGGAAAGAAGAAGCTCAATCCTCGCAAAGTTGACCATCACGTGTTCCTACCAACTCAAGGCTGGAAGTTGCTTCGCGAATTACACCAACACACCGGCAATAACAGATACCTTTTCCCTAATTTGCGCGACCACGAAAAACCAGCAACAAATTTTGGCATACTCGCAGCAGTTAAACGCATGGGCTACAAGGGCGAAATGACGGGTCATGGTTTTAGATCACTGGCAATGGGCATCATCAAAGAGCGCCTCGGTTATCGCCATGAGGTCGTTGATCGTCAACTTTCACACGCATCCGGTGACACCTATGGCGAAGCATACGACCGTGCACAGTTTCTCGATGAACGCAGAGTGATGATGCAGCAATATGCAGACTATATTTACAGCGCCGCGAGTGGAAATATTATCCTTGGCAAATTTGGAGTAGGAAAAGCAGCATGATTAATGAAAAAAAACTTGGGGCACTAATTAGGTTAAAAAAGCAAAATATGGAGCTTGTAGACAAGTTTGATGAGTTAAAAGAAAAATATATTTTGGACTACAGAACACAGAGACAGGAAATAGAAAAAATATCAGCTTTGCTAAAAGAAACAAAAGAAAAAATGCACGAAGCAGAGAAACACAACAAAAAATTGACAGCGCATAATGAGAAGCTTCAGGCGGCAATCAAGAAGTCAAGGCAACTCAAAATATCAAATAATATGGCTTCAAAAACATATAAAAGTATGTCTGGACGGGGCACGATTGATTTCGTCATACAGGAAGCTTTGAAACGTTCTGAAATAACTGACTCTAAAGATTGGAAGCTAGTTCGCTACGAGTTAGACAAAATGGCAAACGCTAATGATCGCCCATCTCCGTTAACTGGAGCAAGACAAAAAAAATTAGGTTTTCCATATAAAGATTGTGGCGAAGATACGTTCTTAGGCTGGAGATCACTTAAAAGTCGTATTGCTACTAAATTGAAGCCCAAAAAGTGATGTTTAGTGTACATAAGTGTGCATAAGTGTTCGTTCAGTTTTCACCTCAAATTTCATGGTTTATCTTGCCGGTGTTGTCGCAATTGTGCGGTAACGAACAACACCGAAAGGCAATAAACCATGAATACAAACATCACCCAGATTCATAATCTACAAACCGAGAAGATCGGCTCTATCCTTCGACTTCCTAAAGTTCAAAGCAAAGTGTCTCTTAGCAAAACGAGCATTTACGCTGGTATGAAGAACGGAACTTTTCCGAAGGCATACAAACTTGGCGAGCGGGCTATAGGTTGGTTTGAGTCCGACATAACAGCATGGCTTGAATCTCGCAAAACCTCCGTTCATAAAGAGGCTGCATAATGTCACGCACTTGTAAATCAAAAGCATCACCAAAATCGGTTCCGACTTTCGATCCATATTCAGATATTTTGTTGGACGACTTATCGACTACAGAACTTGAATTTGAGCTTCCCAAACCTGCGAACAATTTTCTTGATGCACATAAAAACATCATAGATTTTTTTGAATCACTCACTGGCAGTCGCACCGGCGCACTAGTAAGCGCTGAACAAGTTAAACAGTTAAAGCAAAACTTCACCCTGAAGGCTTCTTACAAGTTGTCCAATGTGTTTATCATTGTTTTTGTTGACTTTCTAGATTTGCAGCTCAATGTCGTTTTGGATAGAAACGATAAATCCCGACACTTCGCTTACGTTTGAGAAAAACGAGCGGAACAAAAAAAGAAAGGATTTGATTATGAGAGTTTCTAAACGCAAGTTACACGAGTTTTATGTATCGAAGCGCGCTTATTCAGTTAGAGGCGTTCCTGCACCGATTCCTCAGACGAAGGACGCAGTCGCAAACGCAATAATTTTTGCGGTAAATGATTACTTAGAAAGTAAGCTAACGATCAATGAAATGCTCTATCTGATTGAGTATTCGACCTTGAATCTACCATCATTAAATAATAAAACTAAGGTAAGTGAAGTATTAGCTTCGACGATAGCAAAGAGGTTGCGTGATCTACCGGCAAACAACAGGGCTAAAGTAATTCAAGCCCTCACAGATCATGACAATGGGCACATAAACGATGCTGATTTGCAGGAAATTTATTACAACGCTATGTTCGACGTAGCATCTACTGTGGCAGACAAGCAATCGACGCTCGCCAATGCCATCGAGCGCTATAAGAATGGACGTCTAGGTGATGACGGTTTGCAAGAAGTCATATCAAGTGTCACATCGAGTCAGGTTCATGCATGACACACGCAGCATCCTCTAGTACATCATTGGGTGCTGCGTTCTCTCCGCTCTCTGCATTACTAAGAGCGGAGGATGCGTTCAAGCTTAAATCCATTATAAATTCGGCTGCTAATTTCAATCGCTTTGAGCTTGTAGACCGATTAGCTAAATCCATGTCGGAGGGAAAACGAGTCCAAGCATATGTTTTGAATGCAGCGCTGACTGAAAAAGGTATTCCGCCAGTATTTCGCTACCCAGACTTTTATCCGAGCGCTGATGATGTAAATCAGAAAAATGACCTTTTTATGGCTGACATGCAGTGGCTTGAGCGCACATGCAGCTTTCATGTAAAGAAGATTCGATTTGCTCGCTATCGAGACATGTTCACGCCTATTCTAACGAGGTTTTGTAATGCGACAGATTATGTGTTTTACGAAGGGCGCAGACCCGCATGGCGCATAGTTGCATCGCTGGCGCTGGAGGAAGACATGCAACATGACTGCATGTGGCTGAGATCAGAACCGGTCAAGAAGAAGCATGACGTGATTATTAACTACGGGGAGGACGTTAAACGAGCTTTGGAGGATGATTTAGCTAGGGTAGTACGTTCAACCACCTTCACTGAGGATGATGCCAAAAGCTCTTTAGAACGGCGATATGCCCTTTGGGTATGCTCTCAGATGACAAGCGGGAGTCCTACCGATACAGCGAGGCGTTACGAGTTGATGACCGGACACTCTATTACTCGCTATGTGGCGTTTGATCAGCTCAAAAAAATCAAACTAGTAACAAAGAAAATTGGTATATGAACCGGCTCACAATATGAATCACTATCGATATAACGTAGCCATTTTCGGGGATAGAATCCCCGACTATTTTCGTTAGCCCCTTTTTCATAGGTAAATCGGGGCTAACAAATCGAATCACAAAATTGTTAATCTGAGTGCTAACACTGTTAGCCCCTAAGCCGCATTTTCGTTAGTACCGAGCATCCACAGAAAGGAGATTTTAAATCACAAATTACACGACAATTTGAAGAACAATTTTGAATCAACAGCCAATTAAAATAAGTCTTTGATTTTAAACAATATTTTTCAATAAAACCGAGAAATAAGTATGAAGTAACGCTGCTTTTTTTACGCTAAAATTTCGATGAAAAGTAGCTTTTCAAATTCTGTGAGCTTTAATGAGTTGCGGATGCGGCAGGATCAGCACATAGTCGGTTCCACTCTTTTGAAGTGGTCGATTCGCCTTTTCTGTTGATAAATTTAGTTGCCATATTTCACCTTAGTAGTTACTCATTCTTTCTACAGTGTAGATTCTTCCAACAGAGTCGTAATAATTCGCTTCATGAACTCCAAAGAAGCACTTGCGATCCATTAAATCGTCTATATCCTTTACGCTATCAGCTCGATCCTTAGCGTAGCTGATAAAGTATTCAGCAGCCACTTTCACATTATCATTAAAACCGTGACCTTCGACAGTATCGGGTTTTATCGTTGGATCAGTCTTGGCTTTGAAGGTGGCGATAGCGATCTTTCTAATAATCAAACATTGCGACGTATCCTTCAGTTGTGCGTGTGCCGTTACAGACGTGGAAATGATCAATGCGAAGATGGCTGCTTTTGTTTTTAACATGGTTGAAATGGATCTAAAAAAATGAGATCGTTATTATTAATAATAAAAATATAATTATTATTCATTATTTCAATTAAGTGTGTAATTAATAATAATTAAAACCAATCCATCGTAAGACATGGAGAGTAAAACAATCTAAATAGAGTAGAAACCCTTGCCGGTACATGATAATGAATGACTGCCACGGCAATACAGTGATCTCACCTTAACGAGCAGGACAGTAACGAAAGGCATCCCTTTTCGTTACTGTCTTGAAAAATCAGTCAGAACTGACCGACTTCGGTTTTGTAGATTTATTTGAATAGTTTATTGGAGCGATGAAAAAAGCAAAGTCCTAGAAAAATTCGTCTTTCTTCTTGCCACTGTATTCACTAACTGGGATTTAAATATCCGAAACCTTATACGTTTAAGTTTCATCTAATACTTAGTTCACCAGCGATCACGTAATATAATGGAAAATTAAAAAATAAATAACTAATATTCGCTGCGGTGCGACATTAAGGAAATAATTTTTGATGACCGAAATTCGATTAGAAAAGCTTAAATTCATAGTAGATGAAATGCAAATTGCTTTTCATTTGGCAAGTAACTTTCGGGAACCGTTTTTTGCTCGAACTATTGCGCGTCACATTCTAGTTAGGGCTGAAAATTTTATTTCTCATGCGAATTTGTTGCTTGGAGAACTTCGCGCATTCAATGCTTCAGCGAATATTGATAGACAAAAGATACGTAAGTTCCAAGAGCATAAAAATGCATATGCATCAAACTTCGACGAATATTATAAGGATGCAAGACATCGACTGGGTGCGCACATTCAGGATTTCGATTTTGGTAAGCGCATCGAACTTTGGAATGATATTGAGATTGTCAAAACAAGCTATTTTGTTGACGGGGCAAAGGAAATTTACCAGAGTCTTGAACAATTTAATTTGTCTGGATATATCGTTTACGCAGATCCGTCAGAACTCAATGATATAAATCTTCTAAATATTCTTCGTCAATTTGAAAGCAGTAGTGAGTTTGGCAATGCTGTGGAGATGGGTGCTGACCCTCTCGCAATGACAAGAAACAATACGGTCGCTTGTCTAAATATGACCCCAATTCATGAAAGAGCCGGTCAGCTCGCGCTTATTCGTAGATGGATATCAATACAAATTAATCTTATCCAGAGACTCTCCACTTTACCCAATATAGTCCGGATTTTAAAGGCTCGAATCATTACCGACATTGTAAGTTTTTGTGACTGTCTAGTGACCCGCTCAGTTGCTGAAAATGCACTGCAAGCTATGAATGGGTTAGATAGACTGTTAATCGAAGATGGTCACTTGTCTGATACTTTAATTAATTTCGTAGTAGTTTCAAAGTTTCAAATTGAGCTTAACACGGCGCGAAACGTGCGAGATAAAATTGGTGCACATGTTGAAAATTGTGACAATCACGCTCTTAGAGACCTATTAGTTAACCTTGATGATTACAATTTAGGACAAAGCTTAGAATTTTTTTTTCGTGTAAATGCTATTTTTAACAAAATTTGCTTCGAACTCATATTCTTACGTATTTATGCTGCCGATGGGCGGCGTCTTTATGGGGTAAGCTCTACATCTGAAAAAGCAGTTTCATTTACTGGACATACTCTTATCGACGCAACCAGACCACTGTTAGTACAATCTGTAGATGATGAGGCAGCTTATCTTGAAAATTTTACTCAATGGATTTATGGTGATGCCAGTAAAGCGGAAGAAGTACGCCACTTTTTCTGGAATGCATTTTTAAATTCGAAAGAAGAGGAGAGGATTAATGAAGTTGAAAAGTTTAGCTTTGGGCACACAACTCATAGCCATGAATTTCGAAAGGCTCATCAATTTTTTTTCTTAAAATTATCTTCGAATCTGTCCGACATCGAATTTAAAAGCGCGATCAACCTAATTATTTCTTGTCGAACCGGCGATCCTTATCCACTTGCAGAAATACTAATAAAAATTGCTAAAAATATCCCCTTAGATAGGAGAATTTATATCTGCTATGCACTTGGAGAGCTGGGTAGTGCTCCGCATCATTCAGTATCTCAATTTCTAAGTGTTCAACGACAGTCGGAATATTCACAAATACGCATTCAGGCGGTCATTGCTGAATTTAAAACGTATATTAAAAGTGAGGGAGTTTATAGGTTAAATAACAGGGAACGGACAAAATCTAATTACGACGATTTCACTAGTTCATTGTTGCTATCTTTATCCCCCCATGAAAAGTTGATCTGCAAGCTATCTTTTGCGAGTGTTCATTTTAATTATGGAAGTTTTTCTTCACCGTTTGAATTAAATTATAAGGCACTTCAAGACGAGATTAAGACACTGTGTTTGCCTTTTATAAAGGATACTACCGATAACGTTAAAGCGACTATGCTAAGTCAACTTATCAGGAGCAATGACTACGTGGGCATTAGTCTACTCGTTGCAATTGAATGCGGTGAGCATCATCCACTCTACGAAGTATTGCTAGAGTATTGTTGCTGTGGTTTAGTAATCGCGCTGACTCACGACAAGGCACAATGCAATCTTGCGAAGTGCTTTTATCTCAGAAAAGATTATGTTTCCGCTTTCAATGTACTGAATAATTTCGCTTTAAACAATCCAGAATTAATAGAAGTTAAAATTTTGAGCATTGAAATGCTTCATGAGATCCAAGGCACCGAAGACGAAGTTAGGCTAAGAATAGAAAAGATTCGTCATGACTATATGCTCACTCAGGATTTCGAAATTAGACTGAAAAAAATCGAGACCAGTATTGCAGCTAGAAATAAATCGAGCTAATTTGATTTAAACGCAGCTAGGAAAGACGGAATACATCGCCATAAAATCAATAGAAGCTGAATCGTAAACATGGGATTTCTAATCTGGAGTTTGTTGTAAACGTCCTACATATCGACTAATTTTGGAAATAATTTTTCGATCGAACAACCAAATAATATTCAACCTTTAAGCTCAAATCGCTTAGTGATTATTTTTGACGGTATCAGTGACGGTATTTTTTTAAATTAATAATAAAAAATCCAATACCAACAAGGGCTTTAATAGAATATACAAGTCCACCTATCCCACCAGAATTCGCATAAGCCGTTGATTCGTAAGAATTAACGGCTTTTTGCATTGCGCTCTTTATGTTGGTGTCGCACAAAGGTGCCACATATGTCCAACAAGTTCATCACCAAATCTCGACACGGAACCATTTACTACTTCCGCAGACGAATCCCAAAATCAGCTCAAAAAATGATTGGAAAATAAGTCCTTGGACAATCACTAGGAACAAGTGATCGTCGTCTCGCTATAATTCGAGGCCGATCTCTTGCAACTCAATCAGTATTTCAACTGATCGTTTTTAAGTGGTCAGTTTGCTTTTACCCTGCATTAAATAGTTTGTTATTACTGCTTCTGAAAAAAGCCCGCGTGCGATCAACACTGCGTGGCTTTTTTGTAATAGCAATGCGTCAATAGTGATCAATTTTAAGTAGATGGCGATAAGGTGTTTAATCGTGGCTTGATTGTGTTTAATGGTGTCTATATGGAACGCACAAAAACGCTTTTCGCGACATCTATTTGGCACAAAAAGTGGCACAAATTCATTTGCGTGCCACTTTATTTGTCTACGTTATCGACAGGAATTGACTGAAATTGTTGCGGCCATCGTTCGCCGCCACGGATGCAACGTTACGTGCCAGAACACCAGCTACTGTGACGGATGCTGACAAGGATCATTGCATTGGATTGGCACTTGCAGAATTCAAGACCCTGCATCCAGGGAATGCCGTTCGTTTTGGTATCAGACCTCTGGAGTTTGCTGCGTGGCAGGAAAAATATGTAAGACACAATTGACGAATACCTTCAAGAAAATCGAATCCAAAGCTATGAGAGACAATCCGAGGTCCAGCGACACAGCCGAATAGAGAAAAAGTCAGAAAAGCGAGAAAAATTAATGAAGGTCTCATTAAAGTTTTCAAATTTTGATTCATACAGTTCTCAAAAATATAAATACTGCGGAGGGAAAAGGACTGAATTTTTGCAGTGCTATCGCCACAAGCGTAAAAAAGCGTTGCAAATTTTCAATAGATTAATTTTCGATTGGCGACGGGGTGCCAAAAAAATGAATCAGTGCAGCATCTCTGTATAAATTCAAACGTTGAGTTAAGCATCGACCCGTATTAGTTGATTTAATACGATCCGACTTTAATTTTTCACTAGCACTAAAGTTCGGACAAAGATGATCAGCTAAGAACTTTTCTTTAAAGCTCAAAACCTCCTCTAAGTCGATCGACTTAAACCCATAATTTTTCCCAATAATTCCACCGTTGTTTGCATCGACCCTCAAAAACACCCCCGAATTATTGTAAGCGCCTCGCCAGCACCGTCATTGACTTTTTCTGCTTAACGCGAAGTCTGATTCAGTCTGCTTTTTACACCAAACGATCAACGACATTCCACGGCAACAAATCAGCAACCTTATTGATTGGAT
>JBMPOY010000014.1:0-112466 GCA_049340365.1 Undibacterium sp. Ji67W
ACCGTGAAACGACTCTGCGCCAATGATAGTGCTGCAACCAGTGTGAAAGTAGGTTATCGTCAGGCTCCCCTATGCGACCCCTCTCTGTGAAAACAGCGAGGGGTTTTGCTTTTGTGCTGAAGAAATGTCTTTGCTTTCGACATTATCGGGTGCAGATTGTCTCGTCGCCTCCATTCAAAAATCTGCTGAAAAAACTTGCAGACTTTTACATTTCGTATAAAACTGAACAAAGTCCAGACTAATTGACCTTACCAGATGGGAACCCCGCCATGATGACCGTGCCAATTGTGATGGACATAGAAGCCTCCGGCTTTGGTGCAGGGAGTTATCCGATTGAGGTCGGATTCTCACGCCGCCACGGTGAAGGCTGGTGTACGCTGGTAAGACCGGAAAATGATTGGCAACATTGGGACGAAAGCGCGGCATTGATTCATAAAATACCACGCGAAACCTTAATTGAACGTGGTCGGTCGGTTGCCAGTGTCGCAGAGAACCTGAATCAGATTCTTGCGGGTCATACTGTCTATACTGATGGTTGGGCACACGATTATGTCTGGCTTTCAAAATTGTATGATGCCGCGGAGATGAGGCCTCACTTTCGATTAGCGGATTTCCGAGAAATAATTTCCCCAAAACAAGAAGAGTTGTGGCATATCACAAAAAGCCAAATTGAAGACGATCTCAATATTTCACGCCATAGGGCAAGTAATGACGCACGTATTTTGCAATTAACATGGTTGCGGACGTACGATGCAAGCCGCTTGGTTCACTGATTGTCTTTCTCATCCACAACATGACCATTTCTGCTTAGTCTTCACTAACCCACTCTTCATTTAAGAGTCTGTTTTTGCATTTCATCCTTTGCATTTTACGCACTGTCGCATGGCAGCCGCAGATCCCACTTTAAGTCGCTATTCTTCATCTATTGCATTGTATTTATGCACAGAGATTGTCTTATTGATCAATGCTTTAGTAAGATAAGGGAGAAAATGATGAAGAATTTTAAATCTGGCTATCTCACTTCATTGGCTTATGCTGTGATATGCATTCTTGCAGCGATCATCACATTACCCACCCAAGCGACAACACCTGCGGAGATTATTAGCGGGCAGGTTAGCGAACAACGTGTTGTTGATGCTCGTGTCGTAAACGTTGTCCTAAGTGGACCCTTGAAGTTAATGTTGAGATCTGCACCTTCCGCTGAATTGTACGTAAAAGGCGATCCGAAACTGGTGTCCAGAGTAACAACAAAAATAGAAGGGAACACATTGTATATCGCCACCCGGGGAATCTATATTGCCACTGGTAAGAGCAAGCAAACAACGGTGGAGTTAAATTTACCCACCTTAGAAAAATTACAGCTTACCGGAAGTGGTGATAGCACTGTACAGGGATTCAGGGGAAATAGACTGGAGTTATCTCTCCATGGCTCAGGAAATCTTTTGTTGGACGGTTCTTTTTTGCAGATGCAAATGGTATCAGGAGGAAGCGGTAGTGCTCAGGTGAAAGTGACAGGCGTTCAGACTATGAGCATTGAATCACATGGATCCGGAAACATTATGCTTGATGGACAAACTAATCATTTAGTGGTGACCACCGCGGGTTCAGCAAACGTCAACGGAAAAACGATGAAGCTACACAAAGCCACGATTTTATCAACGGGGTCGGGTGATGTTAGTCTCAATGTAAGTGATGAAATTACAGGCCATTCATCTGGAAGCGGCAACATATCTATACTGGGAAATCCTCCGAAACGCCATATTCACAATACTGGTTCGGGGCAAATCATTTTGCAATAAGCCGCGTTTATTTATAGATTGCAGAATTTTTCAGAAGTTAGCTGAAATTTAATTTAACGGTTTGATATATTAATGATATTAAACCGTTGTAAATTCGTCTCGTGGAAGAATACAAAAATCATTTAGATCAAAATATCATTTCGTATATATAACAAAAATATCAGATAAACGCTGAAAAAATAGCAAAAACGAAATTAGCTTCTTTGTATGTTTAATGTTGGTAGCGAAACTCTATTTACTTGGAAATTTTTCTGCAATAATCGTCGCGCAGATGTAAGTATTTGTTTCAACAATGAACTGTTCTACCTGCGCCCCACAACGCAGGTTTGCTTCCAACCTGACCTTCCAGAATCATGATTACTATTCACAGTAAGTGCCTGACAGCGTTGTTAATTACGTTTTGCTTTATCTCCGGTGCATTCGCACAGGAAAACCCCATGCAATTTCTGAGCAGTGCGAATGCGAAAGTCGCCCGCGCAGAAGCCTTAAAAAATCGTTGGGAAGGCCCTCTTGAAGGACCGAAAATTCAAAAGAAAAAGAAAATCATCTTTATCGCTGCTGACTTGAGTGATGCCGGGATTTCGGCAGTGTTCAATGGCGTGCGGGAAGCTGGTACGGCGGGAGCCTGGGAGACATTGCCAATTGATTGCCGGGGCCGTTGC
Source organism: Undibacterium sp. Ji67W (assembly GCA_049340365.1). Lineage (GTDB taxonomy): Bacteria > Pseudomonadota > Gammaproteobacteria > Burkholderiales > Burkholderiaceae_D > Undibacterium. The sequence goes on from JBMPOY010000014.1 coordinate 2,462, forward strand.
AATCAGGGCGCGGCTATCATTACACAGGCATTGGATATGAAGGCTGACGGCATTATTCTGGCTGGTGTCGATGTCAATACGCAGGCCAAAGGAATGGCTGCAGCTGCAAAAGCCAAAGTACCTGTGGTTGGTTGGCATGCCTCAGTTAAGAGTGGTTCAGTCGATGGTTTATTTACCAATATCACTTCTAATCCCAAAGAAGTAGCGCAATTGGCAGCTTTATATACTGTGGTGGAATCAAACAATAAAGCTGGTATCGTCGTTTTCACCGATTCGACGAACCCGTATATGCTGGCAAAATCGAGCGCGATTATTGAGACCATCAAACAATGCGAAGGTTGTCGTTTGCTCAGTGTCGAAGACGTCGCATTAAGTGATGCCTATCTGAAGATGAAATCGGTGGTCGAAAATGTAGTAAAGCGTCATGGCAGCAAATGGACACATGTGATCGCTGTTAACGACTACTATTTTGATCTTCTCAATGCTTCTTCGATCGCTCCTTTGGTCGCAGCAAATAAATTGGTGGGTGTATCAGCTGGAGACGGCTCGCCGACAGCGTATAAACGTATTCGTGCTAATGATGTGCAAACTGGCACCGTTCCAGAGCCTCTGGTGATGCATGCATGGCAATTGGTCGATGAATTGAATCGTGCCATGAACGGCCAGGCGCCAAGCGGTTACGTCACACCGGTACATTTGGTCACCGCCCAAAATATTGCCTACGATGGTGGTGCGAAAAATCAGTTTGATCCGGCAAATGATTATCGCAATCGCTATCAACAAAACTGGCTTAAATAAAACGTACTCGGATTTCATCAACTGATGACATCCTGTCAGCTTGGGCGATTGTTGAAATGAACATTCCCTCAAGCTGGCAGCAATTCTGCTCTCAGGCATCGATTATCAACGATGCTTTAGCTTAAACCAGCTTCTCACTTTCCGCAGACAATTACAGATGTCATAGGAAAGCGTATCATTACGCCCCTAAGTTTATTTTCTATATTGTGGTGAGTGTTTCATTCACAGTCGGCAGTTATCTTTGATTCTTTTCATGCAAACAACAAACCAAGACATCCCTAGTGCACCTGCGCGCCATGTCATCGTGATTGGCGGCGGCCCCGCAGGATTGATGGCCGCTGACGTGTTGTCGGCGCGAGGAATACGAGTTGATTTATATGATGCAATGCCAACAGTGGGAAGAAAATTTTTGTTGGCAGGGAAGGGCGGCATGAACCTGACCCATTCTGAGGAATTTAGTACGTTCTTGTCCCGTTACGGTAGCCGCGCAGCAAATCTACGGAATATGCTGCAAAATTTTGATGGTAAGGCTGTGCGTGAATGGGCACAAGGTTTGGGTATAGAGACGTTTATCGGCAGTTCAGGACGGGTTTTTCCGGTAGATATGAAAGCGGCTCCTTTGCTGCGTGCCTGGTTGCATCGCTTACGTGAACAAGGGGTGCAATTTCATATGCGTCATCGCTGGTTAGGATGGACTGATAATGGGCAATCTTTACGTTTTAATAGCCCCGGCGGTGAATCTCTCGTCACATCGGACGCGGTGATACTCGCTCTTGGTGGAGCCAGTTGGGCGCGCCTTGGGTCAGATGGCAAATGGGTAACACTTTTACAGCAGCAAGGTGTTAATGTCGCACCGCTCCAGGCAGCCAATTGCGGTTTTGATGTGGCATGGACAGATTTTTTTAAAAGTAAATTTGCCGGAAAACCATTACTCACCGTTGCTGCACAGCTTCGTGGCGATCCAAATGGCATGCGTAAGGGGCAATTTGTCATTACGAATGGGGGTGTTGAAGGTAGCCTGATTTATGCATTATCATCTTCTTTACGTGAAGAAATAAATTGCGCCGGAGAAGCAATTTTGGAATTGGATTTATTGCCTGATAAAAGTCCGGAGCGCGTGCTGCAAGAGCTTGGTAGCGGACCGGGCGCACGTTCTTTTGCCAGCTATCTGAAGACTAAATTAGGATTGGATAGTCTCAAGATTGCCTTGATACATGAAGTATTGAGTAAGGAACAAATGCAGTCGCTGAATGTACTTGCCACTACTATAAAAAAATGTCCGGTTCGTTTGCTAACCACCCGCCCAATTGACGAGGCGATCAGCAGCGCAGGTGGTGTTAAATTTGAGGCGTTGGATCAGCAAGGAATGTTACTTGCACGCCAAGGTGTATATTGTGCAGGTGAAATGCTGGATTGGGAGGCACCCACAGGCGGTTATCTGCTCACAGCTTGTCTTGCGAGCGGAAAACACAGCGCACTGTCTGTGCTCAGTTATTTGCGCGATATGTGAGATTCACCTGACTGTAACTTAAGATGACTTAATGAAGAAAAAATAAGCGAGAGAAGGGTGAAAAAATCGGTGTTTTGACGATTCATTCATCAAGTTTTGCTTATAAGTTGTTACAATCTCAGGCTTGCTTCATAGCTTACATTTCCACATTGTTGTTCAGAACGTTTTTCTTATGAGTGATTCTCGAAATTCACCACGTCTTTCGGTTGCCTGGCGAGCCGCTATTCAAGTAGCGGTGGGTAGAATTGTGCCAGCAAAAATAATTAATTTTTCAGCTTCAGGCATACAGCTACAAACCAGCGTAATGCTTAAGGAAAAACAGACCTACCAGATGATGATGGAAGTACCAAGTCACAAAGATGCCTCGTCGCGTACACAGGTCGTCTGTAAAGCAACGTGTCTCTACACCATCTTAAGTGGTAATGAATATCGAGCCGGCATGAAGTGTTCTGACTTCCCACCGCAACACCGCGAGCTGTTAGAAAGCTGGGGCGGTTAACGCCTTTGACCCTCAAGGCTTACCAAAGCAAAGTTTTTCCCCCCGTGTTATAAATGGCACTCTGATAGGGTGAGTACAGTCCGCCAAAAACACGTTCCTTCAGGGCGACGTGATGAGTCCCCACCTTGGTTCGGAGTGAACTTTTAATATCGCGAATATGAATACTGTCCTTGCTGAACAAAAATTGCCTGATTCGTCTTTGCGAGTTGCTGCTCTGTTATCTGAAATTGGCCACGATCAGCCGATTGTCGTACTGCCTGCGTCTGGAAAAACTGCAGCTGAAGCGGCAGCAGGATTGGGCTGTAGTGTTGCTGAAATTGCCAAATCTATCGTGTTCCGTCGACTTTCTGACAATGCTGCAGTCATGGTCGTTACCAGTGGCAGCAATCGGGTCGATGTGGATAAAGTAGCGGCAATGGTCGGTGCCTTGGGCAAGGCAGATGCCCAATTTGTTCGCGAGAAAATCGGTTATGTGATTGGTGGCGTATGTCCTATCGGTCATGTCGAAAAAAGTGTCATGCTGATTGACCAGGATCTGTTGCAATATCCTAAAGTCTGGGTCGCGGCTGGCCATCCGCATGCGGTATTTGCCCTGACACCACAACAATTAATTGCAATGACCAATGCCCCTGTAGCAGACATTGCCTTACTTTCTTGAATTGAATAAGTATTATGAGTATTTTGTACGACTTTGATCCCGAAACCGCCTTAGCGACTGAGCCAGTTCCCTCACCGTGTGTCGGCGTATGCAAAATGGATGAGAAGGCAGGCTGGTGCGCAGGTTGTTTTCGTACCATTGACGAATTGACTGCCTGGAGCACTTCCAGCAATCAGAGCAAATTACAGGTCTGGCGTTTAGTAAAACACCGGATGTTTTGAGATGATTTTATAGCCCGGCAGGTTGATCTTTGCCGGGTTTTTGTTTCTTTTTTACGGCATTTTTTGAGAGTGACTTCATGGATGACGAAACGCTGAAGCTCCCGCATGGTATGCAGATATTTCAGCGTGGCTGGTTGTCATCCAATAATATTCTGTTCATCAGTGAAACCCAAACGGCTTTAGTTGATTCTGGTTATGTCAGCCACGCTGCACAGACGTTGGCTTTGGTGCAGCACGCTTTGCAAGGTCGTCAACTTGATTTACTGATCAATACGCATCTGCATTCTGACCATTGTGGCGGGAATGCTTTGTTGCAGCAAAGCTACGGCTGTCAAACGTTGATTCCGGAAGCCGATCAGGATGCCGTCGTTCATTGGAATGAAGAGCAATTATCCTTCGCCGCGACGGGACAGGAGTGCCCACGTTTTCGCTTTGACCACGTGCTCAAAGCGGATGATCAATTGCTACTGGCGAATTTGTCCTGGCAAGTCTTAGCGGCACCCGGCCATGATCCACATTCGGTCATCTTGTATTGTGCCCAAGAAGGCATATTAATTTCGGCCGATGCGTTGTGGGAAAACGGCTTTGGCATAATTTTTCCTGAACTTGAAGGTAAGTCCGGTTTTGCTGAGCAAGCTGCGATTTTGCAATTGATTGAAGAATTAGATATACGTTTAGTGATTCCTGGTCACGGTGCGGCATTTACAGATAAGCAAGCTGCCGTGGATAGAGCGCGTAGCCGTCTGGACTATCTGTCCGCTGATCCAAAACGAAATGCTCGTAACGCGATCAAAGTATTGATGGCTTTTATGTTGCTAGACAGACGCGAAATGACGCTGACTCAGTTGTCTGCTTGCCTGAATCAGGTTCGCATGATGCGTATCGCTGCGGCGCATTTGGCGCTGCCGGTTGAACATTTATTGCCACAGTTGATACAGGAACTGATCAAAGCAGGCGCTGCCCGTCTTGAGGGAGAGCACCTGTTGAGTTGTTAGCAATATCTGGCTTATTTCAGCTGGTAGGGTGCATCGCTAAATGTTTGCACTGGTGCGAGATCAGGATAGTTGGTTGGGCGGTTTTGTTGTTTCGCCATAAAGGCTTCCATCAGATTGGCGCTCTGCCAGATACCTGATTGCAACCAACCCATTTGTTGCAATGCGTCGTGCGTGCTATGGTCGCGCGCGTAGTGGATCGCTTGCTTACTGCCCCAGATCGCGACTGGTGGTTTTTCGCTAATTTCTTTGGCCATCTGCAACGCGGCTTCTATCATCGCCTCTGGCGTTTCAAATACATCATTGACTAAACCGCAGCTCAGTGCGCGTTGTGCACTAAGGCGGCGACCGGTATACGCCATTTCATGCACAATCCCTTCAGGAATGAGCTTGGGCAGGCGTTGTAAGGTACCCAGATCAGCGGTCATGCCAATGTTGATTTCTTGTATGCAGAAAAATGCATTGTTCGTTGCCAGGCGGATATCCGCCGCACACACCATGTCCACGCCACCACCAATACAGCCACCTTGGATCGCAGCAATCACTGGCATACGTAATTGCTCAATGAGGTTGAACGAATGGTGCATATCTTTCAGTATCAGCGCAATATTTGCCCGCCCAATAGCATTGTTATCGTCCAGTGAAATGCCGCCGCCTGCAAATACATCCAGAGCCATCCCAGCGGTGAAATGCTTGCCAGTGGATGAAATCACCAACACCCGGGCGGATGCCTGATTTTGTAATTGCTGCAGGATTTCGACCAATTCTCTGAAGAATACCGGCTGCATCGTGTTGAGGCTATCTGGCCGGTTAAAACGTAAATGGGCGATTTTATTGTCGATACTGAAGTCAAAACACTGGTAAGTCATTAGGTTTCCTAGACGGGATGTTACAGTGAAATGAAGATGGCACACACGGGGGTATTATTGTGTCAGCCCCAAGGTAAATAACTATGTTTTTTCTGATAACATCATATCAGTCGAACGCATAAATTTTCAACAAATCCCAAGAAGTCCCAACAAATACCTCTACGTATCGAGATAGATCTATGTCCAGTAACGCGCATCTGCCCCAAATTTTGCAAAATCTCGTTTTACCCGTGATCGCATCGCCTTTGTTTATCGCCAGCGGCCCTAAGCTGGTCGCTGCGCAATGCAAAGCAGGAATTGTTGGTTCGTTTCCGGCACTCAATGCGCGTCCCGCTGAGCTGCTTGATACCTGGCTGACTGATTTAAAAGCAGAGCTCGCTCAATTTCAGGCTGACAACCCAGATGCCAAAGTTGGCCCGATCGCGGTTAATCAAATTGTCCACCAATCAAACGATAGGCTGGCGCATGACGTGGCCGTGTGCGTCAAGCATCAGGTGCCTATCATCATTTCGTCGCTGCGCGCTCCACCAAAAGAGATGCTGGACGCGATTCATAGTTATGGTGGCATCGTTTTGCATGACGTGATTTCAATTCGTCATGCACAAAAAGCATTAGAGGCCGGTGTTAATGGCTTGATTCTGGTTGCCGCTGGCGCCGGTGGCCATGCTGGTGGTTTGTCACCGTTTGCCTTAGTTGGCGAAGTGCGCAAGTTCTTTAAGGGACCGATTGCATTGTCAGGCTCAATTGCGACGGGTGATGCGGTGCTCGCAGCGCAGGCAATGGGCGCCGATTTTGCGTATATTGGTTCGCGTTGGCTGGCAACGCCAGAATCCAATGTAGACGATGCGTATCGTCAGGCGATTCTGGAATCCACCGCTGCTGACATTGTGTACACTAATCTGTTCACTGGTGTGCATGGAAATTATCTGAAAAAATCAATCGTCGCCGCGGGGCTTGATCCTGACAATTTACCGGTCGCTGATAAGACGAAGATGGATTTTGGTACGGGCGGCAATAAAGCCAAAGCCTGGCGCGATATCTGGGGCGCTGGTCAAGGCGTTGGTTTGATGGATGACGCTCCGACCGTTGCTGAGATTGTCAAACGTTTGCAGGACGAGTACCAGGCTGCAAAAGCCCGCGTATTGGCAGCCTGAGTTTCAGATCTGACGCAACACAACGATGCAAATTGGCTTAATGGCAGGTTGCAAGCCATTTGAATCTCCTTGAATAATCGAAGTGTATCCTGAACGCATCAAAAAGATTCAAGTTTAAAGACAGAGTTGCCGTAACCGGACTATCCCATCCAACTTCTGTCGATTATGCGCCGCTACTCCGTATTACTGCTTTCCTTGTTGTTGGCGATATCCGCTTCGGCGAACGATAGTTCTTCGTCCGCGTCTTCGTCATCACCGCCTTCCAAACCTATAAAACAATCGTCGACGAAGGACAAAGAGAAGGACAAGGAAAAAGAAGAAACACCTCCTGCCAAAGAAAAGGAGGGACGAAAATCGTCCAAAGAAGGTAAGGAAGGGAAGGAAAGTAAAGATGCAGCAAAAGAATCGGCGAAAGAAGCCCTCGCTGCTGACGAGTTAGCAGCAAAAATTGCCGAGCGATTGGCTGTTTTACGCAAAGAAAAAGAAGATGTTAATTCACGCGCCTCGGCACGTTCAGTAATGCGTCCAGTTTATGCTCCACGTCGTACTGAGCCTGTGAAACCAAAAGCCGAGATGGTGGCATCCGCACCGACAATGCCAGATCACGGCGCCGCCGCAATTGCTGCGGCAATGGATGCCCACGGCGCCGGCGCTTGGAGTTATCAAGGTGAGACGGGGCCACTGAGCTGGGGAAAATTAAGCCCGGCTAATAGCAAATGCGATATCGGGGATCGTCAATCACCGATTGATATTCGCGACGGTATTCGCGTCGATCTGGATCCTATCGTATTCGATTACCGCGTTTCTGGATTTAATGTCATCGACAATGGCCACACAGTACAGGTCAATGTTGGTGCTGGCAATTACATTACGGTAATGGGGCGTAATTATGAATTGGTGCAATTCCACTTTCATAAACCCTCGGAGGAAAGGATTAACGGTAAAAGTTTCGAAATGGTTGTGCATCTGGTGCATAAAGATGCAGATGGAAAGTATGCGGTGATTGCCGTTTTGATCGAACGTGGCAAGCCACATAGCGCAATCCAACAAGTCTGGAATAATCTGCCTCTTGAAAAGACTATTCCTCAGGAAGCCTTGATGCCGCTTGATCTGAATAAGATTTTGCCACAGAAACGCGAATACTATACCTATATGGGATCGCTGACGACGCCACCATGCACAGAAGGTGTGTTGTGGATGGTCATGAAAGAACCGATAGAGTTGTCGCCGGAACAGATCGGGATTTTCAATCGTTTGTATTCTATGAATGCCCGCCCTATCCAAAAAAGTAGCGGACGTCTGATTAAAGAATCGAATTAATGATCCAAGCAATCTGAATATACTCCCCTGACATATTTTAAAAAGGCTTTTGCGAATCAATATTCGCAATGACAATTAAAAATACTGCATGGGAGTATTTTTTTTTGAGCTGAAATTTTTTTCACAGCTTATGTCGTAAAAAGTGCCATCCAGTTTTAAGTTACATTTATCCTATTCCTTGCTACATACGCATACATAAAGCAGGTCAACGAAAGGAACGGTCAAACGCTTAATGACATATAGGTAATCAATCCTTGATTAACCCGTAATGAAGCGTTAAAGGAGTCCGTCATGCGTATGCCCACTTTTTCTGGCATCACTTTATTAACAATCATCGCCACGTCTGCCATGACCAGCGGCTGCGCTGTGTATGCAACCCCACCACGCGCCTATGTTGTCGCTCCCGCCCCAGTTGTGGTTGTACATGGCTGGGGTTATGGTTACCGCCGTTGGTAATTTGTTCGCATGAAACACTTGCACATCCTGATCTAAACAGGCCGTAATTTGAACCGGCTGACAACTTGCGATAAATTGTTCGCCTGCTCAGATAACGATTCTGCAGCTGCAGCTGCTTCTTCTACCAAGGCCGTGTTTTGTTGCGTTGCTTTATCCATGTTCATGACGGATAAATTAACATCTTCAATATCTGCGCTTTGTTGCTGACTGGCGCTGGTAATTTCTGTCATGATTTCGGTCACATGTTTGATGCTGCTCACAATATCATTCATCGTCGCGCCTGCTTCATCAACCAATTTTGATCCTGCATCAACACTATCGACAGAAGCAGTAATCAGATGTTTGATTTCTTTTGCTGCGTTGGCAGAACGTTGTGCCAGATTGCGTACCTCCGAGGCGACAACCGCAAACCCACGCCCTTGCTCACCTGCCCGCGCGGCTTCTACAGCAGCATTTAAAGCCAGAATATTTGTTTGAAAAGCGATCTCATCAATGACGCCAATGATATCGGCAATCTTTTTGGATGAAGCATGAATCGAGCTCATTGTGTTCACTACTTGACTGAAAACCAGCCCGCCTTTTTCTGCGACACCAGCCGCATTCATTGCTAGTGTATTAGCGGCGACGGCATTTTCCGTATTGAGTTTCACCGTTTTGGTGAGTGTTTCCATTGATAGGGAAGTTTGTTCCAGGCTTTGGGCTTGCTGCTCAGTCCGGGATGATAAATCGATATTTCCAGAAGCAATTTCGCGTGATGCAGCCGTGATCAGGTCAGTGCCTTGACTGACTTCTCTGACGATGTCAGCAATGCTATCGCGCATTTTAATAATGGCATGTAGCATGCTGCTCTGATCTCCTGCTTTGATATCAATTCGCGTAAATAAATCTCCCTCTGAGATATGATCGGCAATTGAAATTGCCTCACTTGGTTCGCCACCTAGCTGGCTTTTGATACTATTGGTGATCAGGGTGCTGACGACCATCCCCACCAAAATGGAAAGAGCACCTAATACTGCCAGTACGAGTCGGGATGTTGAAGAATCGGCGCTAGTGATTGTGGATAATTGAGCAATGCTGGCATTCTGGTAAGCGGAAAGTTTTTTAATGCTATCGACGTAGTTATTTAAGGCTGGTTCCAGTTTGCTTTGCAATAACTGCGTTATATTTTCCGGATGCAATTTTTTCTCTTGAAAAATATCGTTCCGGGCAGCCAGATAAATTTTTCTTTGTTCACCTACTGAAGCAATGAGTTGCGCTTCTTCCGGTGATTTAGTATACGTTTCCAGTGTCTTTTGTATTTCGCTGATGCGGCTGCTGGTTTCTTTGATCAGGGCTTCAAAGTGTTTTTGGCGTTCTGGATCGTTAGACTCCGCGACCACCATGGTTCTGGCACCATTCAGGTTGGTGCTGGCTGACCATTCTGAGAATAAGCGTTCTTTTTGCATCACCTCATTGACCATCATTTTCATGTCCTGATCAATTTTGTGTAAACGCCAGATGCCCTGCAATGTGATCATCAACAATAGACAAAGGACAATAGAGAATCCTGCGATCAGTCGAGTGTTAACTTTTAAGTTAGATATTTTCATATGGGTGCCTAAACGCGATTGAGCAATGAAAAATTCTCTGAGGCAAATTATTTGTAAATCTGCATTATCAAATTAATATATGCTAGGGTATAACAGAACGTAGATATGTGGCGCAATAAACAAGAAAAATGCTTGCTTTGATCACGCTTACATGGCGATGTTTGATCCAGGATAGGAGGTGTGCCTTGTTTCGCACTAATGTCGTTTGCTTACTTTTGCCGTAGAAACAAATACCATCATGAAAAATTTGACGATTATTGGCGCAGGTAAAGTTGGCAAAGTATTAGGTCGTTGCTTTCAACAACACGGTGTTTTTAACATTGCGCAAATTCTGAATCGTCGTCCTCAAAGTGCCTTAAGCGCGTGTGAATTTATCGGCTTAAATCCGGTTTCTGCGTTAACCGATTGCAGGCAGTTACAAATAGCTGATGTCTGGATGTTGGCGGTCAGTGACGATCAGATCATTCCAGCTTGCAAAATGTTGCAAGTACAAGGGCTGTTGCATGCCGATAGTATGGTTTTTCATTGCAGCGGTTCTAAGGCGTCAACGGAATTAGTCGAGGCAATCGAGGCAGGTGCCGCTGTTGCCAGCCTACATCCGGTTGCTAGTTTTGCTGATCCACAACATGTGGCAGATAATTTTGCCGGTACGATTTGTAGCATTGAAGGTGATCAACGTGCGCTCGCCGTGTTGCTACCAGCGCTAGAGGCGATTGGTGCGCAAGTAGTGCAGATCAGTGCCGAAACAAAATTGCTGTATCACGCCGGGTCCGTGTTTGCCAGTAACTACCTGGTGACTTTGCTCGATACGGCGTTGCGTGCTTATGAGGCCGCCGGAATCCCACCTGAGTTGGCGCTGGCAATGGCGGCTCCGTTGGCACGGCAGTCGATGGAAAATGTGTTCGCGATGGGCGCTGCCCAGGCCTTAACTGGTCCGATCGCGCGCGGTGATATGCAGACAGTGGCTCGCCAGCATGCTGTTGTTGCCGATTGGGATGTAAAAGCGGGGGAGTTGTATCAGGCATTTACACCGCCAACACAAGCGTTGGCGGTACGCAAAAATCATTCTGAAAAATAAACGCTGTTGCGACCATTTTCTTTCGCTTGCACCAACGCCTGATCAGCACGTTCGAATACGCTATCTTCAGTTTCACTATCGCGACATTCAGCCACGCCCATACTAACGGTAATACTTAAGCGCGTGCGTGTCAGGTCTGTGGTACGTGAAAAATCATTATTAGCGATCGTTGCGCGCAAATTTTCTGCAATTGAAGTCGCTTTTTCCAGCGTACAGTTTTTCAATAAAATCAAAAACTCTTCACCACCCCATCGGCAAAGTACATCACTCTCTCGTAATGATCGTTTTGAAATCGCTGCGATTTCTTTGAGGACGTGATCACCGACCTGATGTCCTTGTTTGTCGTTGATTTTCTTAAAAAGGTCGATATCCAGTAACACGGCGCACATTGGTTGGCGCGAGCGTTCAGCATCGAGTAAAGCTTGCTGGAAAATAAAATCAAATGCGTGGCGATTCAGCAGATTCGTCAGAGGATCAGTATTGGCGGACTTTTCCAACTTATTTTGATATTTTCTGATTGTAAAAAATGCCAAAAATATGAGTGCCAGGGTAGCAATTGTTTCAACAGCGAGATTGAACAACGCGATATTTTGTAACGGTTTGAAATCGGCATCAACATTCTTATCAATGATCAAGTACCAGCCAAGCTCGGGTATATAGCGGACATTGACAAGGTTCGAACTGCCATCGTGGCTGTATTCATAAGCAACCGCGCTACTTTTCTGGTTTGCCAGAATTTGTGACGCGATAGTCTTAATGCCATCGATTGCATTGACATTATCGTGGCGATCTCTGCGCTGATTTGAGGAGAAGACAACATTACCCTGTTTGTCAAAAAAATAAATTTCACTACGAAAGCGCTGCTGAAAGCGATCAATAAGGTGTTTTAAATTATCCAGACTAAAGCTAGTGCCTGTCACGCCAATGAATTTACCGTTGGTATCAGCCATGCGGTAATTGATCGTCATGCTTATCGCTTCGCGGTTGATATTATCTGTGTCGATGTTGATTTCATACGCGGATTTTAAATTTTTGACCCGAAAATACCAACTATCACGCGGTTCCGCATTACTTAAGGTTTTGGCTAAGCCTAAGCTATTGTAGAAATGGCGGGATTGATCGGAGACTAAAAAGCTCGACAAGGCATTATTTTTATTCTTGATTTCTTTCAAATATTGGCTAATTTGTTCTGGATTTTCTTCATTATTAGCGATCCACTCTCGCACAAACGAATTGGAAGCGATTTGAGATGAAATAACTGTATAGCGTAAGATGTCTTTTTGAACTTCTGAGTACACCAGGTCATTAATGGCGGGTAGCGTATCTTCAGTCAGTGTATGCTCGAGGGTATCTCTGGCGGCGAGAAAACTGGCCACAGTCGTCCCTGCAAAGCCAACAAGAAGTATCAGAAATAGCCAAATCAGCCAGCCGTATTTTTTTAACATGTTTTTCATGAGCTGTAGACGGAAGGTGTGCATATAGTTTGCTGCAAGATCATACTATAAACCAGCACACTTTCTGCTCAATATAGTGTTCGTTTAAACTTGTTTTACGGCAATATTTGTGAAAAATGCCGCAAAGTGCGGCATTTTTTTATTTAATTAACTTTTTTTCCTGCATTCCAGTTTTAAGGAATGGGGGTAATGGAAACTCTCAGACGAACCCGTGAACCCGGATCGTATGGCATCACAGAAGTATAACTACGCCCATTGTATTCATACGTTACCGCATAGCCGTTGGTGCGTGTTTGCCAGTTGTCAACATTGCGACATTGACGAACCGGACGAGTGGTATAACCTGGCTGCGCATTATTGTTGTTATCGACGCGATCACCAACAATAGCACCAGTGATAGCGCCTGCCGCCGCTGCCGCAATACGGCCATTACCATTACCAACCTGGCTACCTAACAAGCCACCTGCAATCCCACCGATAATACCGCCGGTATTACTACGTTCTTGTGGTTGTTGTACATTTTCATATACCGTCTGACATTCTTGACGTGGAACGTTAATTTGTTCAACTTGAGGAACGACGTTGACGATACGCGCATATTCTTCAAAATCTGCAGCATGAACTGCAGGCATTGCGAATGTCATACCCAGCAGAGAAGTAGAAATCGTAAGTTGTTTCAGTGTCAGTTTCATTTTTTACTCCGGTACATTTGTCACCATTTAGTCAGTATTTAACGCGTGAAGTTCCCAAAAAGAAGACAAATAACAAAAAAAGTTTCCAATTGTCATCGCGATATTTGCTTCATTGTACAAAAAATCACTGCTGGCATTATGTCCTAACGTATATTTTTACCTATAAAAATTATCTGCAATCCGAAATTGCTAATGCGTGAGCTTGTGGATTGTTGCATTCGTTTGTGACCAGCGGGCCTAACTTCATGCTATCAAATAAAATATTGCAAATATTTTAATCATCCGCATATGAGTTGCGATGTTAGGTTAAGATCGTGACCACCCTGAATTATCGATTTCCCAATGGAGCTATCATGCAGATTTTATGGACTTCCTGGCTAAGTGTTGTTGTTTTAGCGATGTATTTCTGGACAGTATTTACTGTCGGTAAGGCACGTGGCAAATATGGCGTAAAAGCACCTTCGGTTGAAGGTCCGGAAGAGTTCCAGCGAACTTTGCGCGTCCAGGCCAATACGGTAGAGCAACTGGTGTTCTTTTTTCCGGCATTGTGGCTATGTGCGATTTGGCTCGGTGATAAAACAGCCGCGATCGTTGGTGTAGTGTGGGTCATCGGTCGTATTTTATATGCGCTGGCTTATTTAAAAAATCCTTCAAAACGTGCTGTCGGATTTCTGGTTTCTACACTTGCCGCCCTCGCTTTGTGGCTTGGCGCCATTGTAGGATTAACTGGTTTAATTCATTAAATTAGGAAGCAACCATGACTGTCAGCCCCAAAAATAATGTTTCTATCATTGCTTCTTATGTCCTGATTGGTATCGGACTGCTTATCGTTCTGAAAGCTGGATTATTAGTTGCTTTGTTTTCCGGCTTATTGATGTATTCACTGATACACCTGATGGCTCCTGCCATTGCCCGTACTTTTAACCAACGTCGGCCGCGAGCGATTGCAGTTGGTTTGTTAGCTGCTATGTTGATCATTAGTGTGATGCTGGCCGCTTGGGGAATGCATTTATTTTTGCGCAGTGATGGTGGAAATCTGCACAGTTTGCTACAAAAACTGGCGGATATTATCGAAGCATCACGTAGTCAGATGCCAGACTGGGTGAGTACTAACTTTCCGGAAGATGTAGGGGCTTTGCAAGAAATGATTACGCGATGGCTGCGTGAACATGCAGGAGAGGCAAAGTTACTGGTGCCGGAAGCGGGTCATCTTATCGTTCATTTGTTGTTAGGCATGATCATCGGTTGCATGGTCGCTTTGCGTGAAACCATCGACAACTCAGATCTCAGGCCGTTTGCTTCAGCTTTGCAACAAAGAATCAGTACTTTGGGTAAAATTTTTGAGAAAATTGTATTTGCGCAAGTCCAGATTTCTTTCATTAACACGGTACTTGCGGCAATTTATCTTTTGGTTATTTTGCCCTTATCCGGTGTGTATTTGCCGTTGACCAAAACTATGATCGCTGTGACCTTTCTTGCCGGCCTGATTCCGGTTGCCGGTAATATCGTTTCTAATACGGTGCTCGTTATCGTTGCTTTATCACATTCTTTGAATGTTGCAATCGCCTCATTGGTGTTCATGGTTTTGGTGCATAAAGGTGAATATTTTTTGAATGCCCGTATCATTGGCGCACAAGTCAACGCAAGAGCATGGGAATTGTTGACGGCTATTCTGGTGATGGAAACGCTTTTTGGTGTTCCGGGTCTGGTGGCTGCGCCGGTATTTTATGCGTATTTGAAAAAAGAATTGAGCGATCAGGGTTTGGTTTGATTTTGACCTGATTTTTGCCTGTTTGATGCCATAATTCAGGTGAACTGAAGTAAACCTAACTCAGCGGCGTTATGACTACTCGCTTTGCCGATTAACTTACACACTTAACAAGAGCTAGAAAATGATTCTCGAAATTGCTGATATTCGTATTCATCCCGGTCAACAAGCAGAATTTGACGCCGCGATACAACGTGGTGTTGATGAAGTAATACGTCATGCTAAAGGATTTAGCGGCTTTAAAATTAATCATGGTATCGAGTCACCAGAGCGTTACGTGCTGATGATTTACTGGGAAACTTTAGAAAATCACACGGTTGATTTTCGTGAATCTCCGGCGTTTCTGCAGTGGCGTGCGATTGTGGGTCCATTTTTTGCACAGGCACCTGTCGTAGAGCATTTCAATTTATTGGCAAAATCAGCCTGATGACTGTAGGGATATAGGTTGTTCCTCCTTGATTCCTGTCGTTTCACCCCAAGCTAGGACAGTCATCAAGACATCGGTAGTCTGCTACGTATATTTTGCTCAAGCTGCCGATCAAACAGGCAGCTCATCAAAAGGTCAATATGGTTCCGCATCTCGTCACGGCTCTGAATGGGCCTTTGCTCGATTTAGAAAAGAAAATCCTCGAAGCAACGCCCGCCATTGAGCGTTGGTTTCGTATGGAATGGCAAGAGCATACGCCACCTTTTTATTGCTCAGTAGATCTGCGCAATGCGGGCTTTAAGCTGGCACCGGTTGATACGAATTTGTTTCCGGGCGGGTTTAATAATCTTGCCAATGAAATGTTGCCGCTCGCGGTACAAGCCGCGATGGCAGCCATAGAAAAATATTGTCCGGATGCAAAAAATTTGCTGTTGATTCCGGAAAGCCACACCCGTAATACCTTTTATCTGCAAAACGTGGCACGCATGATGCAGATTTTCCGCCAGACCGGGCTGAATGTGCGTCTTGGTTCTTTGTCTGCTGATATCAAAGAACCTACCCCGATCGATTTGCCCGATGGCACGCAACTGATTTTAGAGCCCTTGGAACGTTCAGCAAATGGACGTCGCCTGGGTCTGAAGAACTTTGATCCATGTACCATTTTGCTCAATAACGATTTGTCGGCGGGTATTCCGGCGATTTTAGAAGAGATCAACGAGCAAACCTTATTGCCGCCTTTGCATGCTGGCTGGGCTTTGCGCCGTAAGAGCAATCATTTCTCTGCTTATGATGAAGTAGTGAAAAAATTCGCCAAAATGGTGGACATTGATCCGTGGATGCTTAATCCGTTTTTTACTAAAGTGAAAAACGTTGATTTTAATGAGCGCACGGGTGAAGAAGCGTTGGCGGCCGCAGTTGATACTATCCTGGCAAAAATTCGTAAAAAATACAAAGAATACGGCATTAAAGAAAAACCTTTCGTCATTGTCAAAGCGGATGCCGGTACGTATGGCATGGGCATTATGACGGTACACAACTCTGATGAAGTGCGTGATCTGAACCGCAAGCAACGCAATAAAATGTCAGTGGTGAAAGACGGCATGGAAGTGCGCGACGTCATTGTGCAAGAGGGTGTATATACCTTTGAGCAAATTCAGGAATCCGTGGCTGAACCAGTTGTGTACATGATAGATCGCTATGTAGTGGGTGGTTTTTATCGCTTCCATGAGGAACGTGGTGTCGATGAAAATCTCAATACCCCGGGCATGCATTTTGTACCACTGGCGTTTGCGCAACAACACGCCGTGCCTGATATGCGCGCGAAACCCGGCACTGCAGCGCCAAATCGTTTTTATATGTATGGTGTGGTTGCGCGTTTAGCTTTGTTGGCGGCGTCTTTAGAGATGGAAAAAACTGATCCGAACCCCGAAATTTATTAAACTGCTGGTAGCCCCGGCGCGTGGAACTTTGCTATGAAAATCGCTTTCCTGACTGACCCATTATCGCAGTTCAAGACTTACAAAGACTCTACCTTTGCGATGATGCGCGAAGCTCATCGCCGTGGCTATGAGATTTATGTGTTTGGCCCTGACGATATGGCGCTGGAGGGTGGTCAGGTTGTTGCGAATATCAGCAAAATCATTCTGACTGGCGACAGCGAAGACTGGTATCGTGCCGAAACAGCGGTTTCTACGCCGTTAAGCAGCTTTGATGCGGTCTTGCAGCGCAAAGATCCACCGTTCGATATGGAATATATCTACGCCACCTATTTGCTGGAAATGGCAGAACAGCAAGGCGCACGGGTGTTTAACAAACCAGCAGCAATTCGCAATCACAATGAAAAACTGAGTATTGCTCAGTTTAGTCAATTTACAACACCGACGCTGGTCACGCGCGACGAGCAACGGATACGCGCTTTCCACCGTACCCACCAGGACATTATCCTCAAGCCGCTTGACGGTATGGGCGGCGCTGGTATTTTCCGCATTCGTGAAGATGGTATGAATCTCGGTTCGGTCATTGAGACACTGACCTTGAACGGTACTCGCACCATCATGGTGCAGCGTTATATTCCTGATATCGTACACGGGGATAAACGCATTTTATTGATCGGCGGTAAAGTAGTGCCTTACGCTTTGGCGCGGATTCCGCAAAATGGCGAAGTGAGGGGTAATCTGGCAGCAGGTGGTGTTGGTGTCGCGCAAGATTTGTCAGAACGCGATCTTGAGATTGCGCAGACTCTGGCGCCACAGCTTTATGAAAGAGGTCTGTTGCTGGTAGGATTAGATGTGATCGGTAGCTATCTGACCGAAGTCAACGTCACCAGCCCGACATGTTTTCAAGAAATTACGCAGCAAAAAGCTTATGACGTCGCTGCAATGTTCATTGATGCACTCGAAGTAGCAGTCACAAGTCCTTACAAAAAAACAAGTGTTTGACACACGTTTTACACATGCATTTAATATACTCCTGTCGAGTATTTTAATTGCCTTGATGAAATAACTGAGTATGCGGCTATTTTTTCGCATACTCCCAGGGTAAAGAAATTATGGTCGGAATACTCTTGATGACACATGCTCCCTTGGGTTCTGCTTTTATACAAGCAGCGGCGCATGTTTTTCGCGGCAAGCCTGAGAGGATCGAAGCGATCGACGTCATCGCTGATCAGAATACGGATGAAGTCAATCAGTTAGCGCATGCTGCTGTACAGAGACTCAACGACGGCTCGGGTGTGTTGGTGATGACCGATATTATGGGCGGCACACCATCCAATTGTTGTCGCCAACTTGGTGCGCCAGATCAGGTGGCTATCATTGCCGGTATTAGTTTGCCCATGTTGCTCAGAGCAATTACCTATCGCCAGGATGAACTCGACGTGGTCGTTGAAATGGCCCTGGCCGGCGGGCAAAATGGTGCTGTTCGTATTGATAACCGGGTTCGGCTGTCTCCCAATTAAATGGAAAGAAAAAAATGATTCAACAAGAAATCGAAATCGTCAATAAGCTGGGTTTGCATGCACGTGCGTCGGCAAAATTCACTCAACTCGCCAGCAAGTTCAAAAGTGAAGTCTGGGTCACCCGCAATAATCGTCGCGTGAATGGTAAATCCATCATGGGAGTGATGATGTTGGCTGCAGGTAAAGGCAGCAAAATTTTGTTGGAAACCGACGGCGGTGATGAACAAGAATGTTTTACTGCGATGCAAGCACTTATCAATGATAAATTTGGTGAAGGCGAGTAAATCACGAAATCGGAATCATGAGGTTTCTTGATAGCAGCACAAAAGTCCGTCAAACATAGATGGATCTGAACAAATAGCAGATTGGGGAC
Source organism: Undibacterium sp. Ji67W (assembly GCA_049340365.1). Taxonomy (GTDB): domain Bacteria; phylum Pseudomonadota; class Gammaproteobacteria; order Burkholderiales; family Burkholderiaceae_D; genus Undibacterium. Next base: position 21,276 of record JBMPOY010000014.1, read on the forward strand.
AAAGCATGGCGTCATTTACTTTGCAAGGCATCCCAGTTTCTCGCGGTATTGCGATAGGCAGGGCACATCTCTTACGTCCTGCTGCGTTGGATGTTGAACATTACCTCGTTGCCCAGGAGCAGGTGGAGGCAGAAGTATTACGTTTGCAGGCTGCCATTGCGCAGGTGCATAAAGAATTGCAAGCAATCTGGGCCGATCTGCCTCAGGATGCACCGACGGAGCTTGGTGCGTTTATCGACGTTCATGTCCTCATTTTGTCTGACCCTATGGTGTCGGAGGCACCACTCGATATCATCCGCTCGCGTCATTACAATGCTGAATGGGCGTTGGTCACGCAGGTAGATGAACTATCTGCGCAGTTTGATGAAATTGAAGATGAATATTTGCGCGAGCGTAAAGCCGATATTCAACAAGTCGCTGAACGTATTTTGAAAGTGCTGACTGGTAGCGCCAATTCTGTTCCACGTTCTGATGGCATCGATGAGCGCAGCGCCAATATGATCGTTGTCGCCAGAGATATTTCTCCGGCGGATATGATGCAATTTCGCGATGTCGCGTTTGCTGGTTTTGTGACCGACGAAGGTGGTCAGAATTCGCATACCGCGATTGTTTCGCGTAGCCTCGGCATTCCAGCCGTGGTCGGCATGGGCAATGCTTCACATCTGATTGAGCAAGACGATTGGTTGATTATCGATAGCGATGCTGGTGTGGTGATTGTGGCGCCGACCTCTTTGGTGTTGGAACAATATCGCGAACGTCAGGTTCTGCTGCAAAAGCAGCGAAAAAAATTAGGCAAACTCAAGAAAACGCCAGCGATCACACAGGATGGTGTAGAAGTGACCTTGCTTGCTAACATTGAATTACCCGAAGATGCAGCGCATGCTTTGGATGCAGGCGCGAGTGGCGTGGGTTTGTTCCGTTCCGAATTTTTGTTTATGGAACGTAGCGGGCAGGAACATAAACTGCCAAGTGAAGAAGAACAATTTGAAGCATATCGCGCTGCCGTATCAGGCATGAAAGGGCGTCCGGTAACGATACGCACGCTCGACGTTGGCGCAGACAAACCGCTCGATACGTCAGAACACAATATTCTGAATCCAGCACTTGGATTGCGGGCAATCCGTTATTGTCTGACTGAGCCGCAACTATTTTTAACGCAATTACGCGCAATCCTGCGTGCCTCTGCTTTTGGTCCGGTCAAGATTTTGATACCGATGATGGCGCATAGTTTCGAAATCGACCAGACTTTGAACCTGATTGCTCAGGCCAAAAAAGAATTGCAGGCTGAATCAAAAGAGTTCGATACTGATGTGCCAGTCGGGGCGATGATAGAAATTCCTGCGGCTGCATTGGCGTTGCCTATGTTTGTCAAAAAACTCGATTTCCTGTCGATAGGTACCAATGATTTGATTCAATATACGCTGGCGATTGATCGTGCCGATCACGAGGTGGCGCATCTGTATGACGATTTGCACCCCGCTATTTTGCAGCTCTTGCATACGATTGTCTCAACCGCACAAAAAGCTGAAATTCCAGTCTCCATTTGTGGCGGTATGGCGGGCGATGTGCGCCTGACCCGCTTGCTGACTGGTATGGGTTTCCGCGAATTGTCGATGCCAGCGGCACTGTTGCCAGAAATTAAACAGGCTATTTTGAATACCCATCTGGAAAACGTGCAACCGTATGTTAAAAAGATATTACGCAGTTACGAACCAGTGGTGATACGGGAGACACTGGCTGCGATGGAAATGCTTGGGCAGACCGTACATTGATGTTGTGCGTTGGCAGATTGGCGTTTGACGTCAGCGGCAGACTTGGTTATCCTTACTAGCTAAGAATTTGAAAATATTGCTTAACGTTGAGAACGTATACCGTTGGCTGCATCTCGTCATGGTAGCAATGTGAGTTCTTCATAACAAATTTGATGTAAAAAAGTGCGCCGATTTGAAAATCAGCTTGCGGGCGCAGTCTGGAAATTTCAGACAATAAATACGGCTAAAGCGAGCTTGAATGCAGCTTTTCTCTCTCCCACATTCAGCCCACCTTTTAGCCTTCCTTGATTTTTTTTGAACGAGAAATTTCTCGATGGAAGTGTGTATGTCAGTTTCACCTCAATCTGTTGGTGCGGTTACACCACAAGCGTTTTTTTTCGAGCAGGCGTTGCCATTACAAAGTGGTGCCAGCATCGCAGAATATACCTTGATGGTAGAAACTTATGGCAGCCTGAATGCCGATAAATCTAATGCTGTGTTGATTTGCCACGCCTTAAATGCCTCGCACCATGTGGCCGGTTATTATGCCGACGATCCTAAAAATATCGGTTGGTGGGACAATATGGTCGGGCCTGGTAAGCCGGTCGATACCAATCGTTTTTTTGTGATCGGCATCAATAATTTAGGCTCGTGTTTTGGCTCTACCGGTCCTATGCATACCAATCCGAGTACTGGTAAGCAGTATGGGGCGGATTTTCCCGTGGTGACGGTCGAAGATTGGGTCAATGCTCAGGCAAGGGTTGCCGATCAATTGGGGATCCAGCAGTTTGCAGCAGTGATGGGTGGTTCTCTCGGTGGCATGCAGGCATTGGCCTGGAGTATTCTGTACCCGGATCGTCTTCAGCATTGTGTTGTGATCGCTTCTACCCCTAAATTGTCAGCACAAAATATTGCCTTCAATGATGTCGCGCGACAGGCGATATTGACCGATCCGGATTTTCACGGCGGTGATTTTTATGCCCATGGGGTGGTGCCCCGCAATGGCTTACGGGTGGCTCGCATGATAGGCCATATCACCTATTTGTCTGACGATGATATGGCGGAAAAATTTGGTCGTGATCTCAAGTCTGGCGACTATCAATTTGGTTATGGCGTTGATTTTGAAATCGAATCGTATTTGCGTTATCAGGGCGATAAATTCTCTGATTATTTTGATGCCAATACGTATTTGCTGATTACCAAAGCACTCGATTATTTTGATCCGGCACGCCATACCAATGGTGACTTAAGTAAGGCACTCGGGAATACAAAAGCACAGTTCTTATTGGCATCGTTCACGACCGACTGGCGTTTTTCTCCGGAACGTAGCCGCGAAATTGTACGTGCTTTAATCACTAATAAACGTACCGTCAGTTATGCTGAAATTGATGCGCCACATGGTCACGATGCTTTCCTGCTCGATGATGCACGCTATTTGAATCTCATCGCTGCATACTTCGATCGCATCGACGCTCAACTGCAAGGAAGATCCGTATGAATTTTTCAGAATTAAATCAATTACGTCCGGATTTGGCATTTATTGCCGACTGGATAAAACCTGAAACGCATGTGCTTGACGTTGGCTGTGGCGACGGTGTGATGCTTGATTATCTGCAATCGGATAAGCATTGCATTGGTTATGGCATCGAGATCGCCGATGACAAAGTGTTGGCGTGTGCGAAGCGCCATGTGAGTGTGATTCAGCAAGACATGGAAAACGGTTTGAGCATGTTTGATGATAATGCTTTTGACACTGTGTTATGTCTGAATTCTTTGCAAATGATGAAGCACGTGGAAGCCTTGCTGCGTGACATCGCACGGGTTGGCAGAGACGCGATCGTCTCTTTCCCCAACTTTGGTTATTGGCCGCACCGTACCGCTTTATTCATGGGAAAAATGCCGGTCTCTAAATCCTTGCCTTACCAGTGGTATGACACCCCCAATGTGCGCTGCGCGACGATTTATGACTTTGCAGATTTAGCCAACGAGGTTGGACTGGAAGTCCAGGAGTGCGTGGCTTTACACGAAGGTAAGCCGGTGCATGTATTGCCGAATTTACGTGGCAGTCTGGCGGTGTTTCGTTTGCGCAAACGAAACGTTAAATAAGCCTCATAGGTATCGTGCTCGCCCTCTGGCGGAGTGATTCTGCTACCATCTTAGCGTCAATTATTTACGGTGCGTGTTCATGAAATTTGTTTCGCCAACAATCAAATCATGGGTTTTGTCTGGCCTGTTTGTGTGTAGTGTTGTCAGTGCGCCATTTTCCGTAGCACAAGATGCACCACGTGATGACGGCGTGAAGGTGGGGGGGATGTCTTGGGCACGCAATTTTGTGCCAAAAGGCGCTCTTGAACAACAAGCGGCCATGCAATATGCGCAGATTATCCAACAGGCGCAGCAAGCACGCGCGCTTGGCCCGGATGACTTCCCGCAAGTGGTTCGTTTGCGCACCATCGCCAATAAATTAATTCCATACACTTTGAGCTGGAATGCCCGTTCCAGGAACTGGAAATGGGAAGTCAATTTACTCGCCTCTAAACAAGTCAATGCCTACTGCATGCCGGGTGGAAAAATTGCGTTTTATTCTGGCATCCTCGATACACTGAAACTAACTGACGATGAAGTCGCTATTGTAATGGGGCATGAGATTGCCCATGCCTTGCGTGAGCATGGTGCTGAACGTGAAGGCAAAGCGAGGATCGCTAACTTTGGCGTACAGTTGGCGGAGATTTTTGCCGGTTTGAAAGGTTACGATACCCGTGTTGCTGGTGCTGCGGCAGGAACTCTCGCAAAGGTTGGTATGTTGGCTTTTTCGCGGCAAGACGAAACCGAAGCAGATATTGTCGGCCTTGATATCGCCGCACGAGCCGGATACGATCCGCGCGCAGGTATTGTGCTGTGGCAAAAAATGGGCATGATTAATAAATCTGCACCACCGCAATGGTTGTCGACGCATCCTGCGGGTAATAATCGTATCGCCGAAATTCAAAAGCACTTGCCAGAAGTCATGCCTCTATATGCTAAGGTCCATGGTTTTAATGTCAATCAACTTGGACCATATCGCCCGAACGTAAAGGGCATCGAGCCGGTGACTTATCCCTGAACAGAATAATCATGATTATGACAGCTTATATTTCCAAAAAAGAAATACGGTCAAATATCGTAATGTTTCATGGTGCTACTAGTTGTTACCTATTTTCATCTCCTTAAGGCAAAAACTTGGTTGAAAATTACTTTTGTGGCTTGTTTGTGACACTTTTTAGCTAATTTCCTTGTCCTGTCATCATCCTTTCATAATTGGATGTAACACTCTGCAAGATTCGGAAAACTTCTGTGATAGACTTTTTCGTATATCGATATATCTAATTTGTAGGAATTTGTAATTTTATAAATTCTTTTTAAGAACGAATATCGTACAAAATAGACGAGTTTATGCCTTCGTCTGTTTTTTTTACCGAATAAGCAATCGTTTGCGCCATATTGACGGAACAATCCACGATCATTGTAGCAATCGTTTGCGCGTCTAAACGACGATCTCAGTAATAGGCGATATCACGGTCGGCGAATAGTTGTATTAAAGCAATAAAGCCAATAAATCTGGCAAGCATGTGTGGTGAGAGAAATGTGATCAAGCTAGCTCTATTGCTTGAAGCCACAGACAAAATTTGATGCAAATTTAAAATTAATTTTTATTTATCTAAAATCTGATCAGGGAGCAGTCAATGAAACAAACCGCTAAATCGTCAGCGTTGATGCCACGCATGTCGATGGTCGCTATTGCATGCCAATTGGTATGTATGAGTATGTCTTCTGCCTATGCTGCAGAGGCGACACAAACAAACAACGATCCAATTGATTCCAAACAAGTGACTATTACTGGCAAAAAAGTCGGTATGGGCTTGATGGTGCAAGAAAACGCGCCGAAAGCACGTAGCACGATTACTGCCGAAGAAATCTCAAAACAACGCCCGACAGGCAATGCCTATGAAGCGCTGGAATTGATGCCTGCGGTTAACAGCTACAACTACGATGCGACTGGCTTGTTCGGTGGCGGTTTGACACTGCGCGGCTTCAACAGCGATCAGATTGGTGCTACGATTAACGGTGTACCTGTGAACGATTCAGGTAACTTTGCGGTATATCCGCAAGAATTCATTGATCCGGAAAATACCTGCACGCAATTCGTGACACAAGGTTCTACTGATGTTGACTCACCACAAATCGGTGCAACTGGCGGTAACTTCGGTATCACAACTTGTGACCCATCCAAAGAACGACGTTTCCGTGTCGCGCAAACGATCGGCGAACTGAACATGTACAAAACCTACATGCGCTATGACACCGGCTTGTGGGAAGATGGTAAATCTCGTTTCTTCATCTCAGCGTCTCAAGCTCACACTGACAAGTGGAAAGGTCTCGGACAAGCAAACCGTGATCACGTAGATATGGGCTATCGTACTGACATGGATCGCTTTAATTCTATCAGCGCTACAGTGTTGATGAATCGTGCAAAAAATAACAATATTTACAATCCGTCGTTACCGGAATTGAATGCGAACGGTTACACCTACGATTATTCAACGAAAATCCCTGTTCGTGCGACTCCAACACCAGGTAAAGCTGACGTTGATGCTGCAACACCAGCAGGTGCCGGTGCGTATTACCAGCTCTCCCAAAATCCGTTCCAGAACGTGATTGCATCGGCGACTGCTAAGTTCCGTGTTGGCGAAGACACAGACATCAAGATCGTACCTTACTACTGGTATGGATTTGGTAATGGCGGCACGCAACAAAAAACCAAGACAGAGGCAGGTTCATTCCTTCCAGCCGTGGTCGATCCTAAAACCGGTAAGACAACTTTGGTGGGTAATGTAGATTTGAATGGCGATGGCGACGTAAAAGACTCCGTAATTGTCGCGACCGGTAGCGTGACACGTACTAACCGTCCAGGTGTAACTGCATCTGTTACACACAATTTTGACAACCACCAAGTGTTGGCTGGCTTCTGGTTCGAACGTGCTGCACACGAGCAATTTGGTCCAATGAGTCTGGTCAGTAACGACGGCACAGCTAAAGACATTTGGTTCACAAATGGTCGCGTTTTACGCCAAGATGGTACGCCATACCAATCACGTGACGTAAAAACGATCAGTACTGCATATCAGTTCTTTGCTCAAGATACAATCAACCTGATGAACGACAAGTTGTCTGTGAATCTCGGTTTGCGTGCGCCAACAATGAAGCGTGATTTCACTAACTACGCAAATGAGGCAGCTCCGATTGGTTATACATTGAGCCGCAAGTACTCTGAGTTGTTGCCACAGTTGGGCGCTAGATATCAAATCGATAACGACAATCAAGTATTTGCCAGCTTGGCAAAGAACATGAAAGCACCGCCAAATTTTGTCTATCAAAACTTGCCAGTGGTGAACGGTAGCCCAGTTTTAGCGAATAACGTTAAAACTGAAACTTCTTGGGATCTGGACGTTGGTTACCGTTTGCAAAGCGATAAACTGACAGCGCAATTGACAGCGTATCAGATCAATTTCCGTGATCGTCAAGCAACAGCCTATGATCCAAATACACAGGTTAGTAGCTACACCAATATCGGCACTGTAAAAACGCATGGCTTTGAAGCTGAATTGGGCAATACACCAATTAATGGCTGGTCCTTCTACGGATCGTTTGGTTACGCGAAGAGCGAAATCCAAAATGATTTGGTTGTGAGCGCCACAGCTACTTTGCCAACTGCTGGTAAAAACATGACCTTGGTTCCTGAGCGCAAAGCTGGCTTAAGCGTTCAATATGAAACAGGCGTTTGGTATACACGTTTGAAAGCCAAATACACTAGCAGCCAATGGGCAACAATGGTTAACGATGAGTTAGTGCCTGCTTACACGTTATTGGGTCTGGATGCTGGTTATCAGTTCCCAAATTATGGCTGGATGAAAAAACCAACCTTGCGTTTGAATGTGAGCAACTTGACGAACAAACAATATCGTAACCCATCTAGTTTCAACGTAACAAATGCGGTAGCAACGCCTACTTACGCAAAACAAAATGTTTACTACTATGTTGGTGCGCCACGCTTTACTTCAGTCACGTTCTCAGTCGATTACTAATCTGATGACAAGCATTTTGCTGTGACATAAACTCAGCAAATTAACTGATACCGAAAGGTCTGCAACAATGACATGTTGCAGACCTTTTTTTTAGGGAACGGTTATTTACTTATCTGATGATGACATTGAAAAATAATAAAACCATGAACGCTATTCAACGTATTTCGGCCCTGATGATCCTCGCTGGCTTGTCAGCTTGTGCTACTAGCAATTTCAGCCAGAGTAGCAGATACGAAGACATTACGATCTTCAGCATCAATGACTTTCATGGCAATTTACAGGCTGATCAGCCTGTACCTTATTTCGCGACGAAGCCAGATGTGCAACATCCGGGGCAGGAAATCAAAGTACCTGCCGGCGGTTATGCCTACTTAGCAAGCAAACTTAAAGAACGTCGGGCGGCAGTTCATGCCAGTATTCTGGTTGGTGCTGGTGATTTAATGGGGGCATCACCAATGGGATCTGCTTTGCTCAAAGAAGAACCGGTGATCGAGGCCTTGAACCAAATCGATTTATCAGTGACCGCCGTTGGCAATCATGAATTTGATCGCGGCACCGATGAATTGATGCGCAAAATGAAAGGGACATGCCCAAGCAGTGGCTGTTCTTTCACTGGCTTTCATGGTGCCAATTACGACTATCTCGGTGCCAATGTTTATCAACTTGGTAGCAATACACCGTGGTTAAAACCATACGTCATACGCCAGGTTGGAGATGTAAAAATCGGCTTTATCGGCGCGGTCACGGCTGATGTTCCAAATCTGGTTGCGGGCGATGTCGTCAAACAACTCCGTTTTGAAGACGAGGCAACTGCCATTAATCGTTATGTGCCAGAACTACAAAAACAAGGTGTGAATGCAATCGTTGTTTTGATTCATGAAGGAGCAATCTACAAAGGTAATGAGAATGATCCTACGTATCGTTGCGAAGGCTTGCAAGGCCCGATTATTGATATCAGTAAGAGACTCGACAAGGCAATCAATCTGGTTGTATCGGCACATTCCCACCAAGGATATACCTGCAAAATTGATGGTCGCTTGATTGTTCAAGGACGCAGCTACGGGGCATTTTTGACGGAATCGACGTTAACCTTCGACAAGCAAACACATCAGGTGGTTAATGCTGTTGCGGTCAATCATTTGATCGATCAACAAAAAATAGTTGCAGATCCGGTCGCACAAAAGCTGGTCAGCGCGGTGACTACCCAAACTGCCGCCATGCGCTTGCGTCCGGTCGTGACGCTCAACAAGCCATTGCCGCGTGATAGTGATGCACAACATTTTGATAGCCCACTCGGGAATGTCATCGCCGATGCACATTTATATATCGCAAATCAATATGGACAGGCAGATATCGCTTTTATCAATGAAGGAAGTTTACGTAGCGATTTACCTTCAGGCCAGCATCCACTACCTGTGACGATTACATTTGGTGACTTGTACGCGGCACAGCCATTTGGAAATTCTCTGATTCGCATGCAATTGAGTGGTGCTCAAATCATGCAACTCTTGCAGCAGCAATGGGCCGATAAGACAGCAAATGAACCCAAAAAATTATTTGTTTCTGATTCGCTTTCGTATTCCTGGAAGCGTGGGAATGGTGCTGACGTACAAATCGACAACGTCAAAATTAACGGTCAGCCACTGAACTTAAACCAAGATTACACCGTCGTCGCCAATAATTTTTTAGCTGACGGTGGGGATGGTTTTAACGTATTCAAACAAGGCCGCAATCGTCAAATCATCGGGCGCGATCTCGATGCTTTGGAAGCCTACCTTGTTAATCACGGCACCGTGATTGATCATGGTTTGAATTTGAACCGGGTTCAGCACAAACAATAATTTGATCGATAGATAAGTCATTCCTGCTAAAAATACGCAGGAATGGCAACCTTTACAGGGCGGTGGCAACCCGCGCGACAAAAAACTTCAACGGTAAGTAATGATTAACGGTGAGTGGTCAGAAAAACGCTCTTCTTTGTAAATCGCCGCTGACTTCGCCTTACGTCCAATACCCGGTGTCGCGACGTGGTAATCGATACGCCAACCAACATTATTCGCCCACGCTTGACCCCGATTACTCCACCACGTATAAGCTTCAGCCGTGGTGTCAGGATGCAGATGACGATAGACGTCTACCCAGCCTAACTCATCAAACAAACGCGTCATCCACGCACGTTCTTCTGGCAAGAAGCCGGAATTTTTCTGATTGCTTTTCCAGTTCTTTAAATCGATTTCTTTGTGCGCGATATTCCAGTCGCCACAAATCACCAGCTCACGACCTTCAGCAATCAATTTTTCCAGGTGTGGAAAAAATTCATCCATAAAGCGGAATTTAGCTTGCTGTCTTTCTTCCGATGAAGAGCCCGATGGGCAGTAGACAGAGATCACCGATAAGTCACCAAAATCACAGCGCACGTAGCGACCTTCAGGGTCAAACTCCGCACTGCCAAAACCAATGTGTACAGCATCAGGCTTCTTTTTACTGTAAACGCCTGCACCAGAGTAGCCTTTTTTCTCGGCATAATGAAAATGCCCATGAAACCCATGCGGTGTCAGAAAATCACCTGTCATATCCGGCGCTTGCGCCTTTAGTTCCTGCACACAAACAAAGTCAGGATCTTCTTTTCCCATCCACTCAAAAAACCCTTTTTTTGCAGCGGAGCGGATGCCGTTCAGATTGGCGGAGATGATTTTGGTCATGGATATAATTTAAGAAACGTAGACTCTTGGTGGAATAAAAGAGTAAAAATGAGAACCCGTTGCAGAAAATTGCATTGAGTATAATTTAGCTTTTCTCATTTGTGCCAGAAGGCAAAAATAAGAATTCAAATATAAGTACTGATATAATGTAACGTTATTTCACTTTTTGTAAAATTGAAACATTTTGCAAATTAAGTGTCAAATAGCAGGTTTACGAGATAACTTTCTCGACGCCATTTATTTGCGTATGAATTTAGAATAAATCTATTTTATCTCATATTAGTTTGGGGTGTTTTTTGCATCGCTTTTCACCTCATTTTGCATCATTTTGTATTTTTGGAAAGTTTCTCATTGAATCCGCACGCCAGACACTCAATTTCGCCTTTCGCGCTGCTCCGGTCATGTAAGCAAAATAGAGGATTAATCTTTAGCCTCGTAAGACGTGAGGTTTTGGGTCGATACAAAGGTTCCGTCATGGGACTATTTTGGTCATTCTTCAATCCCATCCTGATGTTGGCGGTATATACATTTGTTTTCAGTGTCGTATTTAAGGCACGCTGGAACGTCAATAGCACCTCTAAGACGGAGTTTGCATTGGTCCTGTTTGCTGGCTTATTGATATTCAATATTTTTTCTGAGTGCGTAACCAGAGCGCCCGGATTGATCCTTGGAAACGTCAATTATGTGAAGAAGGTTATTTTCCCACTCGAAATTTTGCCAGTGATTGCCCTTGGCGCTTCGTTTTTTCATTTCCTGGTCAGTCTTTCTGTATGGCTGCTCTTTTATCTTATTTTTTTTGGACTACCATCAATTTATTTTTTAGAGTTGCCTTTAGTCATGATTCCATTGCTATTGCTGGCATTGGGACTTTCATGGTTTTTGTCATCGTTAGGTGTGTACATCCGCGATATAGGACAAATCATCGGGGTAGCGATGACTGTATTGATGTTTATGACGCCGATTTTTTATCCATTAAGTAATTTGCCGCCTGAATATCAAGACTTTATGCGATTAAATCCTATGACTTTTATCGTTGATCAAGCTCGTGACTTGATGATTTGGGGGAAACCGATGAGTTGGCCAATGTGGTCAGTGTGGATGATAGTGTCTTCGGCTATTGCTAGTCTGGGCTTCGCTTGGTTTCAAAAAACACGCAAAGGATTTGCTGATGTCATCTGATGTTGTTATCAAAGTAGAAAATTTAAGCAAGTGCTACCAGATTTACGAAAATCCAAGCGACCGATTAAAACAAATGTTTTTGAGCGGTGAAAAGCGATACAAAGAATTCTGGGCCTTGAAAGAAGCTTCTTTCGAAATAAAACGTGGCGAAACAGTAGGTATTATTGGGCGAAATGGCAGTGGAAAGTCAACCTTACTGCAGATGATATGTGGCACGGTAACGCCAACAACCGGAGTTGTAAATACGAAAGGCCGTTTGTCCGCGTTGCTTGAATTAGGTGCTGGATTTAATCCAGAATTTTCAGGACGGGAAAATGTCATATTGAACGCCGAAATTCTTGGTTTTCCGAAAAGTGAAATTCAATCGCGAATGGGAAAAATACTGGAATTTTCAGAATTAGGTTCTTTTCTGGATCAACCGGTAAAGACGTATTCAAGTGGGATGTATTCCAGGTTGGCATTTTCAATTGCAATTCACGTAGACCCGGAAATTCTTGTAGTCGACGAGGCATTAGCAGTTGGTGATGCTCGCTTTGTTGCCAAGTGTATGCGTCGCATCAAAGAAATTCAGTCGCAAGGTACAACGATCCTTTTTGTTAGTCATGATGTCAGCTCAGTCCGGACATTGTGTGAAAGAGCGATTTGGTTAGATAAAGGGCGCTTGATTGAATACGGAGATACCTTTCCTGTAACCGGACGCTATATGGAGTATTTATTTAAAGATGAGGAAAGTGAAGAAGAACAGCTTCACCGACAAGTTGAATCAATAAATGATAAGGGTCTATCATTCGGTAACGATTTAAGCTCTGAAAATACTGAATTATCGCCGGATTCTAAAAATTCGAATTTCTTGCTTGATGCCAGACCAGTCACTCATTGGGGGTCTTGTAAAGGTATTATCAAGTCAGCGGCCGTACTGAATAAGGATGGTGAAAAGAAAGATTTGCATCCGTGGGGTGAGTCGCTGGTAGTTAATATTGAATTAGATCTTCCGCCTCATATTTCACGCGAACATCTTAGTGTTGCTTTTTCCATTAAGGACTTAAAAGGTACTGATTTAATCGTTTCAACAACTCACGATTTTGAAGAAAAAAAATTTACTGATGGGTCAAAATTCTCAATAAGTTTTGAATTTATTAATGGCTTGACTACGGGTAAATATTTGTTGGTTGCAGCGGTAGAGAATCGTCAACATAACGATATTCACTACTACGAGTATTTTGAAGGCGCACATTATTTTGCCTCGTTATCAGAACAACGCTTTTTCGGCATTTTTCAACCGGAAATTGATCAAAAGATAGAAGTTTGTAAATGACTAATATTACAGAAATAAATTCAGAAAATTATTGGGATCGTCGATTTAAGGAAGATTGGCAAATTAATGCGGGTCCCAAGCAATCACGTTTTTTTGCGCAAATCGCGCTTGAAAATTTACCTCAATGGCTAATCACCGCAATGCGCCGTGAAGCACTGAGTATAGCCGATTGGGGATGTGCGCAAGGCGATGGCACAAATGTATGGTTAAACTACTTGCTTCCATCTCAAATTACGGGTGTCGACTTTTCATCTATTGCGATTGAGCAAGCCTCTGAACAATATCCTGCTTTACGTTTTATAAATGAAGATTGGGTTTCTTCAAACTTGACCGAAAATGGAAAAAGTTTTGATCTGATTTTTTCGTCGAATACGCTGGAGCATTTTCATAACCCGTTTGAGGTGTTGGATAAGATTTGTGAAAGATCGAAGCTTGGTATTGTCTTGGCTTTGCCATTCAATGAAGCGGATAGAATTTCGGAGCACTTTTATTCTTTTGTAAAAGAGAACCTGCCATTGGTTTTGAAAAATGGTTTTCGCCTCGTTTGGTCACGTGTAATTGACTGTCAAAAAATGGCCGACACATCTTGGTTAGGCGAACAAATAATTTTGTTTTATGCACAGCCAAATTGGATCGACTCCCTGGGTTTAACTTTGGCAGATATTGAAATTTCGTCGTCAACGGTGTTTGTTGAAGATTCGGAGAAATATCAGCTTTTGGAAAAACAGCATGTATCTCAGCTTTTGGAACAAGAACACGCTTATAAGCTTTTGGAACAACAGCATATAAATGTGACTGCCCTGAACCAAGAAGAGAATCTGCGACTTAACAGCGAAATTTCCAAATTGGAATTAGAGATTAAAAATACTATCAATTTAGCTCAACAAGAGAAATCCGCGATGAGTGATTTGTTGAATAATAGTATTGAAGAAAATTCCAGAATAAAGGCCTTGTTGAATGCAAGTAACCAAGAAAAGGAAAGCTTGCAAAACGCCGTTCATTCAAAAGAAGCAAAAATTCTTCTGGATGAGAATCAAATTAAGAGTCACAGGCAGAATGAAATTGAATTAGAAAAAAAATTAGCTATTTCTATGGATGACAATAGTCATTACGAAAAGCTTCTTGTAGAAAAAGATAATCAACTGAATTATTTAATTAGACAAGATGCAATGCTAAGGCAATCAAGTTCGTGGCGCATCACACGACCATTGAGATTTACTAAGCTGTTTTTTCAAAACCCTAAGAAAGCCACATATGATTTGGCAAAATTTGTATTTTGGCGCTGCCCTTTGCCTGTAAGAGAGGCATTGCATGGACCAAGACATAAATTTATCCGGTTCTCCCGTCAAATTCCTAATGCTATCACCGTAGAAAAGACTGTGCAGCAGGCGCAAGATTTAGACTGGGTACAATTCAATGAACAGGTTCTTTCCAAACGTCACGAATATAAAGGGGTTTTTGTTCAGGAACTAGTTATTGACTGGAATGTCCCTTTATTTCAACGACCACAACATATTGCTGCCGCATTTGGGCGACTTGGGTATTTGGTTATTTACAAAACGGACAATTGGGCAGGAGACGATGTTAACGGCTTCAGGGAAGTGGTTAAAAACGTTTGGATTTCAAATTCCCCTGACGTTGATAAGATCAATAATGTTGTTAGATCACTTTATTCAACTGCATACGCTAACACTCCAGATTTGATTCTTAAAAATGGTAAGCGAGGCGTGCTTGTTTACGAATATATTGATCATATTGATCCACAAATAAGTGGAGATGACGGGAATATAAAACGGTTGCTGGCATTAAAGGATTTTGCATTCGGTGGGGGGGCAGACTTTGTCGTTGCATCTGCAAAAAAACTTGAATCCGAAGCGATTTCTGAAGTTGGAAATGATTGCGTTGTTCTTGCTCAAAATGGAGTTGATACACGTCATTACAGAGATAAGAAACATCTCGCTACCGTATTACCGGAAAATTTAACGGTATTCAGAAAAAAATATAGCAAAATTGTTGGTTACTTTGGCGCTCTGGCACCATGGCTTTGGTATGAAGTCGTCAATGAGTTAGTTCAAAGTCGACAAGATATTGGTTTCGTATTTATTGGTCCTGATTACTATGGTGGTGCCGATAAATTAATTAAAAATGCAGATAATTTATTGTATCTGGGTGCAATTGATTACAAAGTGTTGCCGGCATATGCTTTAAATTTTGATATTTGCTTTATTCCTTTTGCACCGAGTGAAATTGCCAAGACGACTTCACCATTGAAATTATTTGAATACTTTGCTTTAGAAAAACCAGTTGTAGTTACCAGTGATATGCAAGAGTGCGTCGCCTTTGACGAAGTTTTCAGAGGAGATTCCGTAGAGAGTTTAAGCAGTGCAATTGATGAGGCATTTTTAGTCAAAGACAATGTTGACTTCAAATTGCGACTCGCAACACTGGCGGACGAAAATGATTGGGATCAGCGCGCTCGTGCGATGGAAGTGGTTTTTAAGCAAATAGGAAATGAAAAATGAAAAAAATATTATGCGTAGTAGGCACCCGTCCGGAAGCGATCAAAATGGCGCCAGTGATACTGGCTTTGCAGGCGGAAAAGCAATTTGACGTACGTGTTTTAGCGACAGCGCAACATCGTCAGATGTTAGATCAGGTGTTGGATTTTTTTGGCATTAAAGCAGATATTGATCTGGATTTGATGCGCCCAAATCAAACACTATCTGCGTTAACATCGCGTCTGCTAATGGAAATGGATACAGTTCTGAATAATGAAAAGCCAGATGTGGTTCTGGTTCAAGGCGACACAACGACAGTGATGTCCGTTGCTTTGTCCTGTTTCTATCATCGTATTCCTATTGGTCACGTTGAAGCGGGCTTACGTACCTGGGATATGCAAAACCCATTTCCTGAAGAAGCGAACAGGGTAATTGCAGGCTGTCTTGCAAAATGGCATTTTGCGCCGACTGAAAGTTCCCGTCAGAATTTGCTCAAAGAAGGTGTCGCTGATGCTGATATTACAGTGACCGGTAATACCGTGATTGATGCGCTATTGATGACAGCGGCCAAAGACCTGGAGTTGGGCTTAGAGATAGACGAACACAAGCGCATGGTACTTATTACTTCGCATCGCCGTGAGAATTTTGGTGAACCATTTAAAAATATTTGCCGCGCACTGCAAACCCTGGCGACGAATAATCCGGACGTACAATTCTTGTATCCGGTTCATCCAAATCCAAACGTTAAAGATGTTGCATACGAAATGCTCGCGACAATTAATAACATTAAGCTTTGCGCACCGTTGGATTATGCTCCGTTTGTGGCTGCAATGAAGCGCGCCTATTTGATTATCAGTGATTCCGGCGGTGTGCAAGAAGAGGCACCTGCGCTGGGGAAACCAGTATTAGTGCTCAGAGATGAGACTGAAAGGCCAGAGGCAGTTGATCAAGGTGTCGTCAAATTGGTCGGTCCGAATTATGATGCAATCGTAAAAGAAGCTCAGATTCTTTTAGATGATGAAAACGCCTATAAAGCTATGGCACGAGGTGTGTCTCCATATGGTGATGGTCACGGTTCAAAGCGTATCGTTGATATCTTAAAAAATTACTTTGCCTGATAAGAACATGGCTTCTTAACTAAGTGCATTTAGTTAATTCTTTTAGTCTATCCTGAAAAATCTGATTTTTTGCTGTGTGTAGAAGAATCAGATTTTTCTAAATCGTTTTACGTATTTTCTTGAACCTTACGCCGTGAACTTATTATATTTTGCCCCCGTTCCCTACCAAAGCTATTGGCAGCGTCCGCACTATATGGCGCAGACACTGCTTGGTGGTGTATATGATAAGTTGATCTGGATTGATCCTACGATTACGCGCTTACCTCAAATCTCTGATTTGATTTACTTTAGCAAAAAGAGCTGCGATCTTATTGAAGGAGAAATTCCTTCTCAAATTGAAGTAAAAAGATTACGTAGTTTGCCAATTGAGCCCCTGCCTCTGGTTAATCGTCTCAACGACGTTTTATTCTGGGCGAATATCAAGACTGAACTGAAAACCCAATTTGCAGACGGTCAGTGGGATATTGGTGTCGGACGGCCTAGTCGACTGGCGGCATGGGCGGTAAATACCTTACAGGCCCGACGTACTTTCATGGATGTCATGGATGATTTTCCTGCGTTCTATCGCGGCTTATCCAAAATTTCTATGAGGAATAGCAAGCGAAGAATTGCCGCAAAATGCGATTATATTTTTTGTAGTGACTCTACACTTTCAAGCAAAATTGCTCAATTTGAAAATGCGGCGGATATTTTGCTTGTACCAAATGGCTATGACATGAAGCGCCTGCCAGCTATTTCTCAACCTGCTACAAACAGTGTGATCGGTTTTGTCGGTACAATCGCATCATGGTTTGATTGGGAATTGGTAATTGATCTGGCATTGTCATTACCAACGCTAAAGGTGCGTCTGATCGGCCCATGTATGGAAAGTCCGCCTTCAAATTTGCCGCCGAATATAGAATTGTTACCTGCGTGTTCCGTTGAACAGGCGATAGAGCATTGCCAGGGTTTTACTGTCGGTTTGATCCCTTTCAAAATTAATGAATTAACAGACTCTGTCGACCCAATCAAATATTATGAATTGAGAGCCTTGGGCATTCCTGTATGGAGTACTGCTTTCGGAAGTATGAAACACCGTTTTGGTGAACCAAATGTCAAACAAATTAAACGAGGCATTAATTGGCGATCACTCTGGAAAGAGGCAACACTAAGCAAAATCGAATTTGAAAATATTAAATCGTTTAGATCCGATAATGATTGGTCTAAACGATTTCAATATATGATTAATCGCTTGCAAGAAAAATAAGCGTTTCTTAAATCTGTCGCGAAGATTGGTTCTGCGATTGACTCAGGCCGTAGCTGCATTTTTATACAATTACTGCCTCGCTAACTAGTTAAACCGCCCCATACCTATCCCGATAAGCCGCCACAGCTTGTTTGTACTGCGTTAATTGCGCATCTGCACCAGCAGCGGACAAGTAATCAAACAAATCATTTAAATTCCCGATAGAAACCACCGGCATGTTGTAGGTATTGCTCACTTCTTGCACTGCTGAGTGGGCAGATAAAGCGTCGTCTTTGCCTGAACGTTCCATACGGTCGAGGGCGATCAGTACGGCGCAAGGGGTAGCACCTGCTCCGCGTATCATTTCTACCGATTCGCGCACTGAAGTACCTGCAGAAATCACGTCATCGATGATCACTACTCTTCCTTTGAGTTCTGCGCCAACGATGGTGCCACCTTCGCCGTGGTCTTTGGCTTCTTTACGATTGTAGGCAAATGGCACATTGCGACCGCGTGCTGCCAGCGCTACCGCGGTGGCGGACGCGAGCGTAATGCCTTTATAGGCCGGGCCAAACAACATATCAAATTCAACGCCGGAATTGATCAGCGTGTCAGCATAAAAAGCCGCTAATTTGCCTAAATTAGCGCCATCGTTAAACAGACCCGCATTGAAAAAATAAGGTGAGTTACGGCCTGCTTTGGTCACAAAATCACCAAAGCGAATGACGCCAGCTTTGACGGAAAACTCGATAAATTCTTGTCTTAAATTGCTCATGATATTCTTTCTTAATCGCTATAAATGTGCCGCATGTAAGACATGCAGCACTGGGATTAGCCTGCTAATTTCTTTTTGAGCAGTTCATTGACTTGCGCTGGATTGCCTTTGCCTTTGGTGGCTTTCATCGCTTGTCCAACCAGTGAGTTAAAGGCTTTTTCTTTGCCTGCGCGATATTCATCGACGGATTGCTGATTGGCTGCCATGACTTCATCAATGATTTTTTCGAGCGCGCCAACGTCGGAGATTTGTTTTAAGCCTTTAGATTCAATCACCTGATCTGCCAGATTCACATCCGCAGAATGAGCCTGCCACATTGCTGCAAAAACTTCTTTAGCGATCTTGTTGGAAATCGTTCCATCGGCAATGCGCTGTAACAACACAGCCAATTGCGATGCGCTGACAGGGATAGCACTAATCTCCATACCTTCACGATTCAACGTTGATGCAACGTCGCCCATCATCATATTAGCGGCGGGTTTAGCTTGTGCTACACCTGCGGCATTAACGACAGCTTCAAAATAATTCGCGATACCTTTGGACTGCGTCAATATCGTTGCATCGTACTCCGGCAAACCAAATTGTTCCACAAAACGGCTACGCATCGCCCCAGGCAGTTCAGGCATAGTACTGCGTACTTTTTCTACCCATTCGGCACTGACTTTGAGTGGTGGCAAATCTGGGTCAGGGAAGTAGCGATAGTCTTGTGAATCTTCTTTGCTACGCATAGAGCGCGTTTCTTTTTTGTCCGGATCGTAAAGGCGAGTTTCTTGCACTACGGTGCCACCATCTTCGATCAGTTCGATCTGGCGACGTACTTCATGATTGATCGCTTCTTCCAGGAAACGGAAAGAGTTCAGATTTTTGATTTCAGCACGGGTGCCGAACTCTTTTTGGCCGACTGGACGCACAGAAACGTTGGCATCACAACGGAACGAACCTTCTTGCATATTGCCGTCACAGATGTCCAGCCACATGACCAATGAATGTAAGGCTTTGGCGTAAGCTACGGCTTCAGCAGCGCTACGCATGACGGGTTCAGTGACGATTTCCAGCAATGGTGTACCAGCACGATTTAAATCGATACCGGTCATGCCTTGATAATCTTCGTGCAGCGATTTACCCGCATCTTCTTCCAGATGTGCGCGTGTCAATTGGATGTTTTTGACTTCTGACTTGCCATCTTTTTCAACCACACAAGCGACGTAGCCGCCTTGAACCACCGGAATTTCAAATTGACTGATCTGATAGCCTTTCGGCAGATCTGGGTAGAAGTAATTTTTACGCGCAAAGATGGATTCTGGCGCGATCGTGGCACCCACCGCCAGACCAAACTGGATAGCTTTTTCTACGGCAGCTTTATTCATCACCGGCAATACGCCAGGCAACGCCAGATCAACTGGGCTGGCCTGCGTATTTGGCTCGGCGCCAAATTGTATCGATGAACCGCTAAAAATTTTTGAGTTGGTTTTGAGCTGTACATGTGTCTCAAAACCGATAACCACTTCCCATTGCATAGTAGTTCCTTCGTATTTAATCTTAATCTGTTTTAATCTGGCTTACTTTGACTCAGTCTTGATACTGGCATTGACCGTTGCTGGTATTGATTTTGAGTTCAGTAAAATTCATTCTTGACCCACATAAAGCGGGGCAGGTCGGTCTGATATGTACCATCTCGCCCTCGCGTTCAATGCGGATGCTGCATTGGTAACCGCGATCAAAATCATAGCCACGCTGAGTTCGGGTGGCGATTGCATCTTTTAAGCTGATACGCCAACCTTTTTCAGTCACTTCAGCTAGCAACTGATCATCTTTATCGATGCTGCATTCATGACCATGATCGGTGCGAAACAAAGATGATTCCCACTGAAAATCATCGATGGTATCGCCATGCAATTTTATATGCGCCTGATCGGCAAAAATCAGGCGCTCACCATCACCATCTTCAAGCTTGGTCTGCGTACACTGCACATGCAAATCCAGCGCTGGCTCTTGTGCTAACGTGCCTATGCTGGCTGTGCAAAACAGCAAAGCGGTAACTAAACTGAGCTTAAAGTGGCGTGTTTTCATACAGGTGAACGTTGATGCCAGTCGGTTACTTGTTGGTACTGATGAGCGACATTTAATAAGCGTGCTTCATCAAAGTAGTTGCCGATCAATTGTAAGCCGACCGGACGCTTGGAATTTTTTTCACCCTGTCCAAAACCACAAGGTATCGACATACCTGGCAAACCAGCGAGGCTGGTCGACAAAGTGAAAATATCCGCCAGGTAGTTAGCCACCGGATCATCTGACTGCGCACCCAAATCCCACGCTACTGTTGGTGCAACCGGTCCCATGATGACGTCGCATTTTTCAAAGGCTGCGGCAAAATCCTGAGCAATCAGACGTCGGATTTTTTGTGCTTGTAAATAATATGCGTCGTAGTAGCCATGCGATAATACATAGGCACCAACCAGAATACGGCGTTTGACTTCGTCGCCAAAACCTTCGGTACGCGACTGGCGATACATGTCATTGAGGTCTTTGTAATTCGCGGCGCGATGACCATAACGCACACCATCAAAACGGCTCAGATTGGATGAGGCTTCGGCTGGCGCAATGACGTAATAAACCGGAATGGATAATTCGGTTTTTGGTAACGAGATATCGACTAATGTCGCGCCGAGCTTGACGTATTCTGCCAGCGCTGCACGAACGGATTGTTCAACGTCAGCAGCCAGTCCTTCGCTGAAAAATTCTTTTGGAACACCGATGCGCAAGCCTTGCAGAGATTTGTTCAAATCACGGTTAAAGTCTTCGGCTTTGCGTTCTACTGAGGTGGAATCTTTTTCATCAAAGCCCACCATGGCATTGAGCAGCATGCCGCAATCTTCAGCCGTTTGCGCAATCGGGCCACCTTGATCGAGCGAAGAGGCAAAGGCAATCATGCCGTAACGCGATACGCTACCGTAAGTTGGTTTGATTCCAGTCACACCGCAAAAAGCGGCTGGTTGTCGAATGGAACCACCCGTGTCTGTGCCTATGGTTGCTGGCGTCAGCCGTGCGGCGATTGCTGCTGCAGACCCCCCCGAAGATCCACCAGGCACTGCAGTTTTATCCCAAGGATTTTTTACTGCGCCAAAATAGGAATTTTCATTCGCAGAACCCATCGCAAATTCATCGCAATTGAGTTTGCCAAGTGTCACCATACCTGCTTGTGCCAGTTTTTCAACTACGGTGGCATCAAATGGGCTGACGTAGTTTTCCAGCATATGTGAACCAGCAGTAGAGCGCAGATCGCGCGTCACAAAAATATCTTTGTGTGCAATTGGAATACCTGTCAGTGCTGTGGCTTTGCCACTTGCCAACAGAGCATCAGCAGCGGCAGCTTGTTTTAGGGTTAAAACTGGATCAACATGCAAAAATGCATTCAGATCACTAGTGGCAATACGATCTAAAAAATGTTGTGCGAGTTCAGACGCAGAAACCTGTTTGCTGTGCAGCAGGGCAGATAATTGGGCAAGGGTTTTTGTATGCATTTGTTTATTCCGAATTCTTTTCCGACAATCTTATTCAATTACCTTAGGCACCAGGTATAAACCATCCTGGGTGGCTGGCGCGCATTGTTGGTATTCTTCGCGGTGATTGCTTTCTGTAACCACATCTTCGCGCAAACGCAATGCCATTTCAGGCAATAAGGCAGCGATAGGGTGACTCAGCGGTGCAACACCAGTGGTATCAATGGCTTTCAGCTGTTCAGCCAGGGCAAAAATGCCATTGAGCTTGTCGAGCGTCGAGTCCGCTTCCGTGTCGGAAATTTTTAACTTTGCCAAATTGGCAATGCGAGTTACATCGTTAAGTGTCAGTGACATGATTTATTGGCGCCTAAAGCGCAAAAAAGTCCAAAAGAGTGTCAAAAAAGAGTGATGGAATTGTTACAAAATTGTAGTGCTGCATATTGAACTGATGAGCGGTCAGTCGACTCTACTCAAAAAATTGGGTTTTCGCTGATCTGGTTACTTAATGTCACAATACAGTGTTAATTCCACGTAAATATTTATTAATCCCGATACTGCATTTTTAGGTGTTGGTATCAAGTAAATTTAAGAAGATTATAAGGTAGAATGATGGGTTAATGCCCTAAAGGCGTGCTAAATCCCTCAACTTAGTCTTAGCTTAGTCTCAGCTGTGGATTTGCATAGCGGATTTGCCTAGCATTTTTAAGACCTTAGACGGGGTACAAAATTCGTGGTGTAGCGGAACAATGATCGTCGTGATTTTTCGTGATGATTTGCTTGATGTGCTGCACGCAACAATAGTTAAAATACAGGACAATACATGTTTGGTTTCTTACGTAGTTATTTTTCAAATGATCTGGCGATCGATCTGGGTACCGCAAATACATTGATTTATGTTCGTAGTCAGGGCATTGTCCTCGATGAGCCATCCGTCGTGGCGATTCGCCAGGAAGGTGGTCCCAATGGCAAGAAAACCATTCAGGCCGTTGGTAAAGAAGCAAAACAAATGCTGGGCAAAGTTCCTGGTAATATCGAAGCGATTCGTCCGATGAAAGACGGAGTCATTGCTGACTTTACGGTAACTGAGCAGATGCTCAAGCAGTTCATCCGCATGGTACATGACACGAAATTCTTCAAACCTTCCCCACGTATCATCATTTGCGTTCCTTGCGGTTCTACCCAGGTAGAGCGTCGTGCGATTCGTGAATCAGCGCTCGGTGCAGGTGCTTCTCAGGTATATCTGATTGAAGAACCAATGGCAGCGGCGATTGGTGCCGGTTTGCCCGTATCTGACGCGACCGGCTCGATGGTGGTGGATATTGGTGGTGGTACCACCGAAGTCGGTATCATTTCTCTGGGCGGTATGGTGTACAAAGGCTCGGTGCGTGTTGGTGGTGACAAATTTGATGAAGCGATCGTTAATTACATCCGTCGTAACTACGGCATGTTGATTGGTGAACAAACAGCAGAAGCGATCAAAAAAGCAATCGGTTCTGCTTTCCCAGGTTCCGAAGTGAAAGAAATGGAAGTCAAAGGACGCAATTTGTCTGAAGGTATCCCACGGTCATTTACTATTTCCAGCAATGAAATTCTGGAAGCCTTGACTGATCCTTTGAATAACATCGTTTCTGCGGTGAAGAATGCGCTAGAACAAACGCCACCAGAACTCGGTGCAGATATTGCCGAAAAAGGCATGATGCTGACTGGTGGTGGTGCTTTGTTGCGTGATCTTGATCGTTTGCTGATGGAAGAAACCGGTTTGCCAGTGATCGTAGCAGAAGATCCTCTGACGTGCGTAGTGCGTGGTTCTGGTATGGCATTGGAGCGCATGGACAAACTTGGTTCCATCTTCTCCTACGAGTAATTAAAAACACCGCAAAACTGTCATTTCTGTATCGAGCTGATGGCTGTACTCATTGTATAAAGTGTATGACCTGACTACGATGTGCTGCAAAGACAGTTTGTGTTAGTTGATAAGATTGAGAAGTGTGTCCGACCAGATAAGTGCAAGGCGAAAGTGTGATGTTACTGAAGTCTGCTGATCTGGTCCGGATGTAAAAATATTGTTGCAGAGCCGGCTAATGAAGTGTCGGCTTTTTGCTTTTAGAACGCTCGCAGCCTGATTTGGCAATGTGATGTGTACAGGCAAACCTGTTTCTGATGATTGATATAGTATGGATTACAGTCCGCCACCTCTCTTCAAACAAGGCGCGTCAGCTCGTGCCAGAGCGATTTTTTTCGCGATACTTGCTATTTTTTTGTTGGTCGTCGATTCACGGCTTAAGTCTCTGACATTAGTGCGGCAGGTTCTGGGAACCGTGTTGTATCCGGTGCAAATGATTGCTGTTGTTCCCAGTATGACGTACAAAAACATATCGCATTACTTTGTGTCTTTGAACGATCTGGAGCGGGAAAACACCCATCTCAAACGTTTGCAAACATCGACGGCAGATGTGTTGCAACAGACCTCACAATTGCAATCAGAGAATAACCATCTTCGTAAATTACTCGATGCCCGCGAACGTCTGCCTGTTAAATCGGTACTGGCTGAAATTATCTACGATGCGCGCGATCCTTCCACGAGCAAAGTGATTGTTGACCGCGGCATTAAAGATGGCATCGCTCTGGGACAGCCCGTGATTGATGATCTGGGTGTGGTCGGGCAGGTCACCAGGGTTTTTCCTTTGACAGCAGAAGTGACTCTGTTAACGGATAAAAATCAGGCGATACCAGTACAAATTTTACGTAATGGCTTACGCAGCGTTGCCTATGGTCGTGGTCAATCTTCTTACCTGGATATGCGTGTGACTTCGAATGCAGATATCCAAAATGGAGATCAGTTGGTCACTTCGGGGATTGATGGAATTTACCCACCAGGTCTGGCTGTTGCAAAAGTGGCGCAGGTTGAAAGTAAGGCGGTGACTGCTTTGGAAAATATTTTGTGTATCCCCGCCGCTGGTATCGACCGCAATAAACAACTGTTGATTTTGCAAGTCTCCACTGATAACTTGCCGCGACCAGACACAGAAGATGTCCGTGCGAAAAAAGAAAAAATTAATCGTAAAGTGACCCGCGATACTGCTCCACCACAAAGCGATATCAAGCCTGTGGATCAACAATCGCTGGCTCAGGTGGCAAGCAAAGAGGCAGCGACATTAGAGGTTGGCAGAGTCATGGCGCCAAAAATCGATGCTGCCAAAACTAGTGCCTCTAAAACGGAAGCGATAAAAGTTGAACCTGCAAAAATCGAGGCAGTAAAGCCATTGAATAAGGACACTGCAAAATGACACAACCGCATTACATTTTGTTGCCAGTCAATCCACTATTCATTGCATTTAGTCTGGCATTGGCTTTTTTGCTCAATTTTTTACCTTGGGGTGGCTTTATTGCTGTCCCGGATTTTGTGGCATTGGTGCTCGTGTTCTGGAGTATTCATCAGCCACGTAAGGTTGGGATCGGTGTTGCGTTTGTGATGGGTTTGCTGATGGATGTGCATGACGCGATTCATCTGGGCGAAAATGCACTTGCCTACACATTGCTGACTTACTTTGCGATTACTATCCATCGCCGTGTTTTATGGTTTCATCCATTAACGCAATCTTTGTATGTCTTCCCTTTGTTTTTGTTTGTCCAATGTTTGCAAATCGCCGTGCGCCTGATCGTCGCACCTGACGCGCATTTTCCTGGCTGGCTGTATTTTTCCGAAAGTGTCGTGACCACTGCATTGTGGCCTATTGCAACGCTGATACTGCTCGCCCCACAACGTCGTGCGATCAACAAAGACGATACGCGTCCCATTTGATCATCAGGTGAATTTCCTGTCGCAGCTGTAAGCAAACTAAACATCATGAATGAACTAAAAAACACGGAACGCGAACTCTATTTTTTCCGTATGCGTCTGATTTTTATCGGCATATTCGTGTTCGCCTGTTTTTCCATTTTAATTTCACGTTTCGTCTGGCTACAGATTGTGAAGTATGACGACTATGCATTGCAGGCTGATGATAATCGGATCGACGTGCTTCCCGTCGTGCCGAATCGTGGTTTGATTATGGATAGAAATGGCGTGATTCTGGCACAGAATTATTCCGCCTATACACTGGAAATTACACCATCCAAAATTACGCAGGATATGGATTTGTTAATCGACAGTTTGTCAGCATTAGTTGATATACAGCCCAAGCATCGCAAGCGCTTTCGTAAGCTATTGGAAGAATCCAAAAATTTTGAAAGTCTGCCGATTCGTACCCGTTTGACCGATGATGAAGTCGCCCGTTTCACTGCGCAACGTTTTCGTTTTCCCGGTGTCGATATTCAAGCACGATTGTTCCGACAATATCCGCAAGGCGACAGTGCTTCGCATGTGATTGGTTACATTGGTCGTATCAGTCCTAAGGATGCGGAAATTATTGACGATATGGAGGACAGTGCAAATTACAAAGGCACGAACTATATCGGCAAAGAAGGTTTGGAAAAAAGTTACGAAACAGCCCTGCATGGTACAACGGGTTTCTCACGTGTTGAGGTATCTGCCAATGGTCGTGCTGTTCGTACTCTTTCCCGTACGCCACCGACGTCGGGTCAAAATTTAATATTGTCAGTCGATATTGAATTACAAAAAGTCATAGAAGAAGCGTTTGGTGATCGACGTGGTGCCTTGGTTGCTATTGAACCTGAAACTGGTGACGTGTTGGCGTTCGTCTCTAAACCGACCTATGATCCGAATTTATTTGTTGAAGGCATTGATCAGCAAAGCTGGACCGAATTAAATACTTCTGAAGATCGTCCACTGCTAAATCGTCCATTGTCAGGTACCTATCCTCCCGGCTCTACCTATAAACCATACATGGCTTTAGCAGCACTGGAATTAGGCAAACGCACTCCTTCACAAGCAATTGCAGATACGGGATTTTTTATGTTTGGCGGTCATCGCTTCAACGACGATAAGCCTGGAGGTCACGGCATAGTTGATATGTACCGCTCTATCGTTGTGTCCTGTGATCCGTATTACTACATGCTGGCAAATGATCTTGGTGTAGATACAATTCATGACTTTATGAAACCGTTTGGTTTTGGTCAAAAGACTGGCATTGACCTGGAACATGAAAAGACGGGTTTATTGCCCTCGACTGAATGGAAGCGGACTGCCTATAAAAAAGCGGCGCAACAGAAATGGTATGCCGGCGAGACAATCTCTTTAGGCATCGGCCAAGGATATAATAATTTTACGCCGCTCCAGATGGCACATGCAATGGCGACACTGGCGAACAACGGTATCGTTATGAAACCTCATCTGGTCAAAATGACCGAAGATCCAAAAACGCGCCTGAAGACACTTACCGTACCTAAAGAAAGTTATCGTATTCCATTGAAACAGGAAAATGTTGATTTCATCAAACATGCAATGGTTGGTGTAACCTCTGTACCTGGTGGAACAGGATATATGAAATTTCGTGATGCAGAATATGTATCAGGTGGTAAGACAGGGACGGCGCAGGTTGTCGGGATTAAAAAAGGTGAGAAATATAATGCCAAAACGACCGCAGAAAGACAGCGTGATAATGCCCTGTATATTGCCTTCGCACCTGCTGATAAGCCGCGAATTGCGCTTGCTATGGTGGTAGAAAATGCTGGTTTCGGTGCAGAGTCTGCAGCGCCGATAGCGCGTAAGGCACTGGATTATTATCTGCTGGGAAAACGTCCGTCGGATAAAGATAAGCTACCAGCCTCCAAGGCGGATGGCACTACCACTTCTGCTGCGCAGGCTGATACTACGACGGATCCGGCGGCACAAGAAGTAAGGGATTGATGATGCAACATTCACGTTTTAACTGGCAATCCATGCGTTCGCATATCATGGTTTTCGATGCACCATTGGCGATTTTGCTGTTTCTGATATTGTCGACCGGCATTATTACACTGTATTCCGCTGGCATCGATTTTCCGGGGCGGGTCGAGGATCAGTTGCGCAATATTCTGGTGTCGTTTGTGATCATGTGGATCTTCGCAAACATTCCGCCGCAAACTTTGATGCGCTTCGCCATTCCGATTTATACCTTTGGTGTGGCTTTATTGCTGGCCGTCGCTGCCTTCGGCATGGTGAAGAAAGGTGCGCGCCGTTGGCTCAATGTTGGCACACCAATCCAACCCTCAGAAATCATGAAAATTGCCACACCGTTGATGTTGGCATGGTATTTCCAAAAACGTGAAGGTGCTTTGCGTTTAAAAGATTTTGTTGTGGCAACGATTATTCTGTTGATACCGACTGGCTTGATTGCAAAACAACCCGACCTCGGAACTGCGTTGCTGGTGGTTGCTGCCGGATTTTCAGTGATTTTCTTGGCCGGGTTATCCTGGAAGATTTTAATCTCGCTGATTACCTTTGTTGCGGTTGTGACCCCGACTATCGTCTGGCCTTATATGCTGCATGACTATCAACGTGATCGCGTTCTCACCATGCTCGATCCTACTCGTGACCCGTTGGGAAAAGGCTTCCATATTATTCAATCAACGATTGCCGTGGGTTCGGGTGGTTTGCATGGCAAGGGATGGCTAAAAGGAACCCAGGCGCATCTGGAATTTATTCCGGAACGGACGACTGATTTTATCTTTGCAGTGTTCTCCGAAGAATTTGGCTTTATAGGCAACATCATATTGGTTAGTTTGTATTTCTTGTTAATACTGCGTTGCCTGATGATCGCTGCAAATGCACCAACCTTGTTTGCCAGATTAATGGCTGGCTCGGTAACCATGATATTCTTCACGTATGCATTTGTGAACATGGGGATGGTCAGTGGAATTTTGCCCGTTGTTGGTGTACCTTTGCCGTTTCTTAGCTATGGCGGTACTGCCTTAGTCACGCTGGGCATGGCCGCGGGTATTATGATGAGCGTTCAACGAAATCGTAAGCTGGTGCAGACATGAAGAAAATTTTTTCAAATAAGCAATTGCAACGATGTTATCTGATGGCAGCGCCAGCGGTGTTGCTGGCAGCATGTGGAACTGCACCAAAACAACCCACAATTATCGCTGACAGCAGCCGCCCGCAAGCTAAAGCTCCAGTCAATAGCAGCGCAGCTCCGGTTTTGCCAAAAGCAGGGTCTGGTAAAGGTGGCTATTACAAAGATGACGGTCCAGGGGATAATCCTCCACCAGGTCTTGAATTCACGATGGACCCGATTCCTGTCATGGAAGATTTTTCGCGTTCAGCAAATAAACCCTATGCAGTGTTTGGAAAAACTTACACACCGTTGGTAGACAGTTCTACACCTTTCATTCAACGCGGGATTGCCAGTTGGTACGGTAAAAAATTTCACGGACAAAAGACGTCATCCGGTGAGTTGTATGACATGTACAAAATTACCGCTGCCCATCCGACTCTACCTATTCCCTCTTATGCCCGGGTAACCAATCTGAGCAATGGCAAGCAGATTATTGTTCGTATCAATGATCGTGGGCCTTTCCATTCGAATCGGATTATTGACCTTTCGTACACAGGCGCATTAAAGTTGGATTTGTTGGGAAAAGGCAGTAGCCAGATTGAGGTTGAACGCTTATTGCCAGCCGACATAGAGCGCATGGCAGAAAACCGAAAAAATCAACCTGACAATAATTCTCGCGTGATAGCGGCGAATGATATATCGCATAACCAGCCGGTGGCCAGGATACCGACGCCACAAGTGGTTCAGGCGCTGCCAGTCACTACCGCTATCGTTGCTGGCAGGCCGGTTGTTGCGTCCTCTGGCGCACCGGCACCGCAAGCTGACACGATTAGTATGGAAGATTTGTTGGCTTCTCAACAAAGTAAAGAGACAATCCAAGCCAGTAATGCAGAACCTGCTGTCAATAACAAGGTATCGGCACCAACTCAGACTGCGAGCAGCGGGGCGTACTATTTGCAATTTGGTGCATATGCGATTCGTTCGAATGCTGAATCTATCATGAATCACTTAAAAAACCGTGCAGAGAGTCGTTTGCCCGGCTTTGATATCGTCCAGCAGGGTAGCTTATATCGGTTGGTTAGCGGGCCATTTCAAAGTCGTTCGGAAGCCATGTCTGCATTGGCACAGGCTGGCGATTTGGGGGTAGCCCGTCCGCTGGTGGTGCAACGTTAAATATCAGTGATGAACCTGGTGAAAAGTTGCCATCGTCAGAATTGAACACCCCGATCACAATCGAGGCATTTAATCGATCTCAATCAGCGTCGCCTTGCTTCATCTCTAATGCCAGTTGGTACAAAGCGTTTTTTTTCATTCCGGTTAATTGTGCCGCCAGACTGGCGGCTTGTTTGACGGAACATTCTTCGAGCAAAATACGCAGTACCCGACGCGCTTCCAGATCACTTTCACCTTCTGCAGCGTGGCTGGCATCGAGCAAAATCACATATTCACCTTTTTCTCTGTGAGCGTCTGCTGCCAGCCATGCTGGTGCGGCGCTCAAGGGACAACGGTGAATTTCTTCAAATAACTTGCTGACCTCACGTGCTAATACGATTTGATGATCACCACCAAATACGTCCAACATGGCCTGTACGGTTTCTGTAATTCGATGCGGTGCCTCATAAAAAATCAGGCTAGCGGGGACATTGAGTAAGCTGCGCAGTGCCGTTTCTCGCTGCCCTGCTTTGGCTGGTAAAAAGCCAACAAAGTAAAAACGATCTGCTAACAAACCACTTGCAGACAAAGCGCTGATTGCAGCCGATGCGCCAGGTAGTGGCGTCAC
This sequence comes from Undibacterium sp. Ji67W, assembly GCA_049340365.1. GTDB lineage: Bacteria > Pseudomonadota > Gammaproteobacteria > Burkholderiales > Burkholderiaceae_D > Undibacterium. Next base: position 52,182 of record JBMPOY010000014.1, read on the forward strand.
CGGCACCCCGGCTGCCTTCAGCACATCAACGATTTTTGCACCCGGATCAGATACACCCGGTGTACCAGCGTCAGAAACCAACGCAATGCGGTCACCTGCTTGCAAACGTAGCAGAATTTTTTCTGCTACTTCACGTTCATTATGCTGGTGTGCAGAAATTAACGGCTTATGGATTCCGTAGCGTCCCAGCAGTTGTGCTGTATTGCGCGTATCTTCGCAGGCAATGGCATCCACTATTGTTAGCAGGTGTAAGGCGCGTAAGGAAATGTCTGCTACGTTCCCGATGGGCGTAGCGACTACATATAATGTTCCACCCGGGTAATTTTGCCGAACCACCGCATCAATAATGGTCGGGCTGGTGAACATGGTGGATTCTGCTGTGGATTCGGTAGTACTCATACCCGGCATTCCAATTTAATCAAAACCAGATTGTACGACAATGAGACGCGAACCCGTTCAAGAAAGTGCTCCCCAAGACCAGAGAACCAGCCGCCGCCGTAGCGGCGATGATGGTGAATTGTGCGCCTTACTGTATCTGGAGAAGGCTGGCCTTAAGCTGGTTCAGAAAAATTTCTCTTGCAAGGGTGGTGAGCTTGATCTGATCATGCAGGAAGGCAAAAATCTGGTATTTGTAGAGGTCAGAAAACGGGCTTCTATGCAATTTGGTGGTGCTATTGCCAGCATTACACCTGCAAAACAAAGAAAAATGCAGCATGCAGCACAGGTCTTTTTGCTTCAATTTAAACAACAGCCGCCATGCCGGTTTGACGTGATTGCCATCGAAGCGGGTACAATTCATTGGTTACAAAACGTAATTGTTGCTTAGCGACTATCGTATAATCTGACACACTATGACAAACCAACGTATCCTGGCGCACTTCAATGAAAGTGCCGAATTAAAAATCAAGGCCGCTGAAGAGCTGGCGCTTCCTATTTCTCAAGCAGTGGAACTTATGTTTCAGGCACTGTCTAACGGTAACAAGATTCTCGCTTGCGGGAATGGCGGATCGGCGGCGGATTGCCAGCATTTTGCTGCGGAACTGGTCGGTCGCTTTGAGCGCGAACGTTTGCCTCTGCCCGCAATGGCATTGACGACTGATAGTTCGATCATGACGGCCATAGCCAACGACTATAGTTTTCAAGAAGTATTTTCCAAGCAGGTACAGGCGTTTGGGCAGTCTGGCGATATTTTGCTGGCGATTTCTACATCGGGTAATTCGCCCGGCGTGATTAACGCCATTAATGCTGCGTTGGAACGTGATATGCGAGTTGTTGCCCTGACTGGTAAAGGGGGCGGCGAAGTTAAAAATTTACTGGGTGAATTGGATGTACATATCTGTGTTCCGCACGATAAAACTGCGCGTATCCAGGAAGTGCATCTGTTGACCATACATTGTATCTGCGATGGTATTGATACCGCGCTCTTTGGAGGTGATGCTGATGATTAAACAAAGTCTGGGTAAGTTTTCAAGATCGCTGCTGGTAGCAGGTTTTTGTGGTTCTGCGCTATTGAGTTTACAAGGCTGCGTAGAACTCGTTGTTGGTAGTGCTGTTATGGGCACGTTCGCTGCTGCAGATCGCCGGACTTTGGGGGCGCAAACAGAAGATAAATCTATTGCTGTTAAAGGCGAATTGCGTCTTTCTAAAGCACTGGGCGACACGGCTCATGTGAATGTCAATTCGTTTAATCGTCATGTACTGCTGACCGGGGAAGTCGCTGATCAACAGACCAAAGATAATGCAGAGCGCGAACTTAAGGCAGTTGAAGGTGTTGTAACCGTAATGAATGAAATTCAAATTTCAGGTATTTCAAACTTCTCAGCGCGTTCTAACGATGCGCTGATCACCACTAAAGTGAAGGCTGCATTTGTCGATACCAAAGATTTATATGCGAGTTCGTTTAAAGTGATTACTGAAGGCAGTGTCGTGTATCTGATGGGGCGCGTTACGCAGCGTGAAGGTACTCATGCGGCTGATGTTGCCAGTACTGTCAGCGGCGTACGTAAGGTGGTAAAAGTATTTGAATACATCAGTGAAGAAGAACTGAAAGCGATGCTGGTTCAACCTGCTAAAGCAGAAAAAACCGAAGCCAATAATTGAGTTAAACCTGTCGCCGATGATTTTTCATCGGTTTTCTTTTTTCTGGAGAGAAAATGATTGCATTGATCGTTTTGTTAGCTATTGTTGCGCTGATTGTATTCTGGGTCATCGGCGTCTATAACCGTTTGGTCAGCCTGCGTAATCGCTTTAAAAATGCGTTTGCACAAATCGACGTGCAATTAAAACGCCGTTATGACCTGATACCAAATCTGGTGGAAGTCGCTAAAGGGTATATGAAGCACGAACGCGAAACGCTGGAAGCAGTGATCGCGGCGCGCAATCAAGCCGTGTCCGCCAGTAGCAAAGCGGGTCTCGATCCAGCGGATGCAGCGTCTGTGCAGCAATTGTCCGCAGCCGAAGGAACCCTGACTGCATCTTTGGGAAAAATGTTCGCCTTGTCAGAATCTTATCCAGATCTGAAAGCCAATGAGAACATGATACAGCTCACTGAAGAGTTGACCAGCACTGAAAATAAAATTGCGTTTGCCCGTCAGGCGTATAACGACAGTGTTATGCAATACAACACTGGCATTGAGCAATTTCCGGGTTCTTTGATTGCCAATAATTTTGGCTTTAAAAATGCAGAGCTACTGCAAGCGACCGAGTCAGCAGAAGAGCGTAAAGCCGTCAAAGTCTCCTTCTGATCTCTTGCCCCGGAGCTTGCATCACTATGGACTTTTTTGAACAGCAAGATCAGGCTCATCGCCAGAGCCGCAAGCTCTTAATTCTGTTTGCTTTGGCGGTCATTGCCATTCTCATTGCGGTAAACGTGAGCCTGGCGCTGATCTGGAAATGGGGTTTCGCGATGCGTACCCCAGGGCATCCAGGCTATCCTACGGGCTTCTTCTTCATCAACACTGCCGTTACGTTGTTGTTTATTGTCGGTGGGACGATGTTTGAAACTTTCCGTCTGCGCGACGGTGGCGATGCCGTGGCACAGATGGCAGGCGGCCGACTGGTGATGCCAGACTCGACCGATGCCAAAGAACGGCGTCTGTTAAATATCGTCGAAGAAATGGCGCTGGCTTCTGGCATCGCTTGCCCACGAGTGTATATACTTGATCGCGAAGATGCGATCAACGCCTTTGCGGCTGGGTATCATCAAAATGAGGCGGTTGTTGCCGTCACTCAGGGTAGTCTGACTCGCCTTACCAGAGATGAATTGCAAGGTGTGATTGGGCATGAATTCAGCCATATCCTCAATGGTGATATGCGCATGAATATCAAGCTCATCGGTGTGCTGTTCGGGATACAGATGATTGCTGGCTTTGGTCAGGAGTTAATGTACTGGGCATCCCGTTTTGGTAGCTCACGCGATCGCGAAGAAAAAGGACCACCAATACAATTAGTAATTGTTGTCTTTGGTGCAGCGCTATTTGTGATCGGCTACGTCGGCATTTTTTTTGGTCGCCTGATCAAGTCGGCGGTTTCTAGACAACGCGAATTTCTGGCTGATGCGAGCGCCGTACAATTTACACGTAACCCGGAGACGATCGGTGGTGCGCTAAGAAAAATCGGTGGCCTGACCATGGTCAATCAATGTGGTTCGCGCATCAATAATCCTCGTGCAGAGCAGATGTCGCACATGTTTTTAGGTGCAGCAAAAGTCAACTTAATGGATGGAATGTTTGCTACCCATCCACCTTTAAAGGAACGTTTGCAAAGAGTATATGGTCATAATGTCGAATTTTTGGATGCCAGCGAAATCGTAGATCCAGCCGACTTAGCAGCCATGCCGGAAGGTGTCTACGGATTTGGGGCTCGCAATGTGGAGGCAGCTCAACGTGCTCGTGCCGTTGAGAAAAGCTCTGATTTGAATGCTGAATTTGGTCAACATGCGATTCCGACGGCGAATACGATTCCCTTCAGCATGCCCAAAACTTCCGCAGCAACTGCCGTGCCGCAATCAACGCCAGTACATGGTATTGATTCCGTGATCCTGACTGCTGCTCGCGACAGCGCGACAGCGGATGCGTTGGTGTTTGCCTTGTTATCTGACCGCAGTGAGCCACAAGCGTATGCAATTCAACAAAATCTGGTCGCCAGATTGGGGGCGGAAAAAGCAGCGTTGACAGAAAATTTATTGAATTATCTGGAAGGCATGCAAGCGAGCCCGCGTTTGCCGATACTGGATTTGGCGATGCCAGCACTGAAGCAGTTATCGTCTGAAAGTAAGGCGCAGTTATTGAGCATTGCGTCCAAATTGATCGCTGCTGACCAAAAAATGAGCCAGTCGGAATTTGTACTGCAAACCGTGCTGGAACGACGCCTTGGACCACAAGCGGGACGTATGGTGAAGGTCAAGTTTAATGCCGTCACCGCTTTGAAGTCAGAAGTGCAATTGCTGTTGTCACTGGTCGCTCGCAGCCACAGTGACGATGAGCAAGCTGGTATCGCTTTTCAACGTGCCGCAGCCACTTTGCCTGAGTTGGCGTTTCAGAGTCGTGATTTACTTGAACCGTCAAGCTTAGATTTTTTTGTCGTCCGGCAGGCGCTAGAAAAATTGAATCAGCTCGCTCCTCTTGCAAAACCGTTTCTCATTAAGGCAGTATTAGCAGCGGCGACACGCCCACAGCAAGCGCGTATGGATGCAGAGATGCTCGATCTGGTTCGCGGCATTTGTGCAGCGGTCGATGCGCCGGTACCCGATGTGGTTGGGATGAGTGGGAATTTCTAAGATTCGGCAATGTGATTTTCTGAATCTCATCATAAAACAGCCCGGTTTGCTATGTGCATACCGGGCTGTTTTTTATCCTGGATTTTTGCTGTTAAGCGATTCAGGCCTGATCAGGAACGACCAATAATCGATGCAGTCGCCATCAATTCATCGATCAATGCCAACAACATTTTTCCTGGCATGTCGTGAGGATTCAATACCGGTAATGGTGAATACTTGAGCAACATTGATGGATTGAGTTTGCTCATATTTACCTGACCCATGGTCCACCCGCCATAACGGCGTTCGGTAATTTCTTCATAATCAAGCAAAATCACATCACGGTGGCGAGCATCTTTTAAGATATGGCTATACAGTTGATTGACGGCTTCACGCCCACCTTCTAATACCTGCATAAAAACCGTATCGGTATGACACAAAACGCCGGTGATACCATTTTGCGGATTATGTGAACGTGAAGTTAACATGATCGACTGCACGGTATCGCAAATATTCGTATCGATAGCACGGCTTGCATACAACAAACGAACTAGCATAGTGATTTCCTGTCTGGATGAACGTTTAATTGACGTTGAATTGGTGCTTATTGAGTGACTAGTTAACGCTTAATTAGCGACAAAAACTCGCGGCGCAGATTGGGATCTTTCAGGAAAGATCCGTGCATCACGCTATTGATCATTTTTGCATCGGTATCCTTGACGCCGCGCCAATGCATACAAAAGTGGTCAGCTTCCATGACAACTGCCAGACCGTCCGGTTGCATTTTTTCTTGCAAGGCATCGGCTAGTTGTACCACGGCTTCTTCCTGAATTTGAGGGCGGCTCATAATCCATTCAGCAATACGTGCGTATTTAGACAAGCCGATCAGATTGGAATGTTCATTCGGCATCACACCTATCCACACTTTACCCATAATCGGACACAAATGATGTGAGCATGCACTACGCACCGTGATAGGTCCGATAATCATCAGCTCATTCAGATGCGAGGCGTTCGGAAATTCGGTCACCGAAGGCATAGGTACATAACGACCGTGGAACACTTCGTTGATGAACATTTTTGCCACTCGGCGCCCGGTGTCCTGGGTGTTGTGATCGCTTTCGGTATCGATCACCAGGCTCTGTAGTACGGCACGTAATTTTTCTTCTACTTCTGCTTGCAGCTCTGCCAATTCACCAGGCTCAATAAACTTAGCAATATTGTCATTGGCGTGAAAGCGCGTTTTGCTTGCTTGCAAACGCTCACGGATACGTTGAGAAGTGGGGATGTTGACCGCTTGGTAAGCGATGGGCTGATCGTTAGACATGCAAAATTCCTATAGGAAAGGCCTATTACCGGAGTGCCTATGGTAACTGAAATCTTTACACTTTGCTTTTTGCGGCAATAAGTTCAGATTTCCAACCCGGCAGGCAGTTTGGACACAGACAAGTCGCGTCCGCATTGATTTTAGCATCTGGCAATAAAGACAAATCCACCGCAGGCACGAACATACACCAACAAGGCTGCTCTGATTTGTCTGCTACCGCACATGTAAATTCTTGCTGACAGCGCTGGCAAATACTCATTGCTGCCTGTCTTTCGCTTCAGGTTTTGCTGTCGGATCAACGTCGTGTGATACTTTGTGCATTGCTTTGCGTAGCAATTGCATCTGACCATTAAAATTGGTACAGGCGTCGCAAATCGATAGATGCATTGTTAAACGGGCACGTTCACTCATAGACAAAGACCGATCGAGTCCCTCAGAGACGATCCGGTGTGCTTGTTTGCAAGAGTATAAGAAAAATCGCATATATTACTTTCTGTCTGGTTCCTTGTTTCAATGATTGCCAAACCAATTCAGGTCTAAGCATTCACGTAGCCTCAGTCGGGCACGATACAAGACGACCCATAGATTAGACGTAGTCAAACCTAATTCCTTACAAATTTCTTCGGTATCCAGTTCCAGCCATTCGCGCATCATAAATACCCGTGCCGTTTTTTCAGGCAAGTTTTCCAGGCAAATCTCTAAAACACGGAAAAAATCTTTTTGTTGCAGGGTTGATTCAGGCTCTCCCCAGGCTGCTGGCATGCTGACAGTGTGACCTTTGGCTTTAAATAAACTATCAATCAAATCGGCCTCAGACTCGTCGTCCGAAGTGTCGAGCGCGACTTCTCTCTTCAAGCTGCGGATGTGGTCGATAATTTTAAACTTCAATATTCCCGTCACATAAGTACGCAAACTTGATTGACCAGCAAAACTGTCCGGTTTTTCCAGCACAGCGAGCAAGGTTTCTTGTACGGCATCTTCTGCCGCATTTTCATTCCGTAACTGCAACAACGCGAATCGTAGCAATGCCGGGCGCATACCTTCCAGTTGTTGATGCAGGTCGATTAACGATGTCATAAAATTCAAAAATGAATTGGCGCGGAAAAGCTGGCATTATCCTGTAAAATTCAGGCCTATCGAATAAACCCTTCATGATACCTTCAGGATACCGTCATTATGAGCGATTTGAACGCAAACGCAGCAACACCAGTAGATAAATTAGCTGGCGTCGAACCCGTCATCAAAGCAGAGATCCTGGCAGAAGCGCTGCCGTATATCCGCAAATTCCACGGCAAAACCATCGTCGTTAAATACGGCGGCAACGCAATGACCGAAGAACGCCTGAAACACGGCTTCGCACGCGACGTGATTTTGTTAAAACTGGTTGGTATGAATCCGGTTGTCGTTCACGGTGGCGGCCCGCAAATTGATAATGCACTCAAGAAAATGGGCAAGCAGGGTAACTTTATCCAGGGTATGCGCATCACCGACGAAGAAACCATGGAAGTCGTTGAATGGGTGCTCGGTGGCGAAGTTCAACAAGATATCGTGATGCTGATTAATCACTACGGCGGTCAGGCGGTTGGTTTGACTGGTAAAGACGGTGGCTTGATTCGCGCACGCAAAATGTTGATGCCAGATCGTGAAAATCCGGGTGAAATGCTCGATATCGGATATGTTGGTGAAATTGACGCCATTAATCCAGCGGTGGTTAAAGCGCTGCAAGACGATGCGTTTATTCCTATTATTTCCCCTATCGGTTTTGGCGACGACGGTCAGGCGTATAACATCAACGCCGATCTGGTTGCAGGTAAGATTGCGGAAATCCTGAAAGCCGAAAAATTGATCATGATGACCAATATTCCAGGCGTGTTGGATAAACAAGGCAATCTCGTGACTGATTTGTCGGCGCGTGAAATCGATGAAATGTTTGCTGATGGTACGATTTCTGGCGGTATGCTGCCGAAGATCTCATCTGCATTGGACGCAGCAAAATCTGGCGTGAACACGGTGCATATTATCGATGGCCGTATCGAGCATTCGTTGCTGTTGGAAGTGTTGACCGAACAGGCATTTGGTACGATGATTCGCAGTCATTAATTCGCAGTCATTAATTCGTACCATTCATTTGCAAACTTTATCTCCTTTGACTTTTTTTGCGTCTCCAGGTCAAACACTCAGTAGCAGAGGTGTGCAATGAAAAAGCAATCCTCTCTGGTCTGGCTGTTTGATCTCGATAATACGCTGCACAATGCTTCGCATGCGATCTTTCCGGCGATCAACCGGAACATGAATGCTTACATCGCTGAAGTGCTTGGCGATGGCACCAAACCGGCGGATGAAGCCACCGTGAACGCCGTGCGGCAAGATTATTATCAGCGGTATGGTGTCACGATGTTGGGTATGGTCAGGCATCATGGAGTCAAAGCTGAAGAGTTTCTTCAAGCAGCCCATGCTTTTGATGACCTGCGTGCGATGATTCGCGCACAACGTGGCCTGGTTCGCATTTTGCACCGTTTGCCGGGTAAAAAAATATTATTCACGAATGCACCAAAAGACTATTCTCAGCGTGTGATGCGGCATTTGAAATTGCATCGACATTTTGATGCGCATATCTCAGTTGAACAAATGCGGGTGCACGGTAAATTGCAACCCAAGCCATCACGACCATTTTTGCATAAATTATTAGCAATGAATCGTCTGAGTGCCAAGCAATGCGTGTTAGTTGAAGACAGTCTCGATAATCTGCGTGCCGCTAAAAGTGTAGGCCTCCGCACGGTCTTAATTAAAGGCTACACGCCAGCACATTTACACCAACGTCCGGCAGCGTGCGTTGATCTCAGCACAACATCGGTCTTAGGTTTGTCTCAGCGATATCGACAGTTTTTAGTATAAGTCGCGTGAAATAGACTAAGCTGATGAAATATGGTCTGAAGTCAAGTCGAATATCTGACAGAATATTCTTTTTATCACTTCACATACATAGCCAGTTTCACATAGAATCTGAAGCCCGCATCCGTTGTCGATGCACAAATCGTGTTTGGTCACCATTTCTGCACTTAACGGCAAGGTTGCGACGCCCACGCTTCAAATTATTCAATTTATTTAGTTACTCAGAACAAAGAAAAATGGCAAGTACCAAACCTGGCGAGCGCAAATTACAGATACTTCAGACGCTGGCAAGCATGCTGGAAAACCCGAAAGGCGAAAAGATCACCACGGCTGCCTTAGCCGCGAAGGTCGAAGTGTCTGAGGCTGCCTTGTATCGTCATTTCGCTAGCAAGGCACAAATGTTTGAAGGCCTGATTGAGTTTATTGAAGCCTCCATATTTGGCTTAATCAATCAGATCAGCGAACAACAAGAAGATGGTCTGCTACAGACGCAGGCGATTATCCAGATGTTGCTCAACTTTTCTGAACGTAATCCTGGCATGACCCGGGTGCTGATCGGTGATGTACTGGTCAACGAGGATGAACGCCTGCAAGTGCGTATGAATCAGTTGGCAGATCGCATTGAAATGGCATTCAGGCAATCTTTACGTTTAGCCGCATCGCAAGGTCATCTGCCAGAGACAGAAGCTGCAGCACGTGCCGCTTTACTGTGCAGCTTTGTACTTGGGCGCTGGATGCGTTTTGCCAAAACGGGCTTTAAGCAATTGCCTACCGAACAGGCAGCATTGCAAATTGCGATGCTGTTGCGCTGAGTACCCTCACACGCTTACTCTGAGCCTTCAAAGCTCGCAATTCTCTCTGTTTCCGCAGTATGATGTAGCGGCGCCGCAAAAAGCGGCGCACCTCTGACATTATAAAATTACACAGTAGCAAACTGTGACAGGAGACAGAAATGAAACTATCGGATAGCCATCTTGATGGCAACCAGGATGCACAAAACCGACGGCGGCAAATCGATATATTGTTGAGCAAATATGCCGAAAGCCATTTGCATCCAACCAATGAAATCATTCACTGCATTTGTGTGCCAGCCATCGTGTTTTCATTTTTAGGCATGATCTGGTCGGCGCATCCTCTGGCAGCATGTGCAGCGGTGATGACCAGCCTGATCTATTATTTCTTTTTATCGGTTCGTTTTGCGATTGGGATGCTGTTGATGTCGGCAGTGATGCTGGTGATTTTGCAGCTATTGCCACAAGCGCACGTCTGGAAGCTGTCTTTGCTGATCTTTGTGATTGCGTGGATAGGGCAGTTTATCGGGCACAAAATTGAAGGAAAGAAGCCTTCATTCTTTGAGGATCTGCGCCTTTTATTGATTGGCCCTTTATTCGTACTCGGCTTTTTATACCGTCGTTTGAATATCAAGTATTGACAGGCTGTAGCCGCCAGCACTACTTGTGTTGGCGGTCAACAGCGAAAGTCAAAGTATCAAATCAGCATCGCCCATGCTATTCGCGTCATAGAGGCACCAGGTATTTCTACCCGCTTGCTTGGCTGCCTTGAGCGCCACATCCGCCAGATGTAAAAACACGCGCTGGTCAACTGCATGCAAAGGGCAGCACGCAATACCTATGCTGCCGGTCACAATAAAATGTTTGCCATCAAGCGTCAGTGGTTTTTGTATTGCTGCGACCAGACGTTCTGCCAGGTTTTTCACGGTGTCGAGTTTTTCTACACGGGGCAATACCGCTGCAAATTCATCGGCATCGACTCGACACAGCGTATCGGTACTGCGTAAAACTTCCGATAAACGTTGCGCCATAATGGTCAGAATCTGATCGCAGGCATCGTAGCCGTAGCTTTCGCTTATATTTTTGAAATGATCCAGGTCGATAAACATCAATGCCATCATTTCATGATTGGCGATGGCGTCTTCAAGATTATTCGTCAACAATCTGTGGAAGAAATGACGATTTGGTAGTTTGGTCAGGCTGTCGTGATTTTCCAGGATACTTAAACGACTTTCCGCTTCGCGTCGTTCATGCGCTTCGCTATGCATATCCGCTTCCCATGCCTCCATGCGTGCAAGCATGAGATTAAAGTACATACTTAAATTACTCAGATCTCCGGTTTTCTCTAGCGATGCACGCAAGCTATAGTCGCCAGTGCTTGCTACTTTCTCAGCCACATCGGCAAGACTAAGTGCCGGCTGTAATAGGCGTATTTGCTTCTTGGTGAGAATGTAGGCCGTCACGATAGTAATTACAATGAAACCCGCCAGGAAACAAATAAAAAGTTGAAATATTTGTCGATATAAAGGCACGGTTCTGCTTTGTACGATGAGTTGTCCGCGTACGCCGCTGTTGTCAGTAATCGGCGTGCTGATCAGGATATTGCCCGGATAAAAATTAAAACGAGACGATGGCTCTACAACGCTATCCGGATAATTATCGGTATTGACTAAACTACCATTAGCGGACGACAAAATGGGATGACCTTTATAGTCATATAGAGTAATTGTCAGAATTTCGTGGTCGCTTGCAGTATTTAACACCAGATTTTGCATGCCACGGGTATCACCTGCAATGAGTCGGTCGGAAAGATTGCTTCCGAGCATGACTGACTTGAGCAGCAATTCACTGCGCATTTGCTTATAGACCAAAGAGCCTGCAATAAAGGTACTTAACAGTAGCGCCGCACTCATTGCCAGGCTCAATACGATTAAATGTTGTCTGAAAATAGACGGTGAGATTGGCGAGCGTAAGTGATTGTTTTCCATCTGATTATTGGACTCTTAGGAATAATTAAGGAATCATTAGTCTGTTAAGCTTTTTTGTTTTCAAAATGTAAATTTACAAAAAAATAAAGCTCTTTGCATTCATGCGTCGCAAAAAATATCCTATTTAAGCCAGGCAGTTTTCATTCTTGCCGATATCTTAACTGCTAGTTATAGTTTTGCGTAAGTTTTCACGGAGAGCAAGAAAAACTCCAGTTCTTCGTCTGTATTGCAATTATTTGTCGCTTATGTACATTGCTTCCATGGCAGGTTGGTTAAATTGAATGATTTTGGGTTGTTCGTAAAAATTTGTCATCTGATGCAAAGTGAGTCATCTCCGAGTAAACTTCGACACCAACTCATGTTTAAGAAAAATCGTGTCTTCAATTTTTGATAGTTTGACGGTTGCCACACAATTGCAGAAGGCAAACCAGGCATTTGTACTGCTCGACGATGCTCATGCAGAGGCGGCACAGTCACGCCTCTATGTTGATTTGCAACAGGTATTGCTATGTGCAGAGAAAGCGCAATGGCCAACGTTGATAGAAAATCTCGAACAGGCATTGCAACAAGGCTACTATGCGGTGAGCTTGTTGTCGTATGAGACTGGTGCGCAGTTACAGAACATTCAAGAACGTGAGACGCCTGCTATTTCAAAAATTCTGCTGTTCAAAACCTGCTATCCATTGAATCAAGATGAGGTAGTCGCTTTTCTCACGCACATGGCCGACGGTGAGCAAGATCAGCATCATGCAACTGCGGGTATCGCACATGTTCGCGCTAATGTGAACGAACAACAATTTGATGCAGCGATTGCGAAAGTGCAGGCCTATATTGCCGCAGGTGACACGTATCAGGTGAATTACACCTATCGCTTACATTTTGATGCGTATGGCAGCCCGCTGCACTTGTATCGTCGCTTACGTGAGCGACAGCCAGTCCCCTACGGGGCTTTGATTGTCTTGCAGGATGGTGAGGCGGTGGTTTCAATGTCGCCGGAATTATTTGTACGTCACAGCAAGGGGCAATTACAAGCTCGCCCTATGAAGGGCACTGCTGCTGCGACTGGTGATGCGGTACAAGATCAGACAATCGCCACAGAATTGGCAGCCGATATGAAGAACCGTGCTGAGAATCTGATGATCGTTGATTTGCTGCGCAACGATCTTGGGCGTATCGCGGAAACCGGCACTGTCAGCGTTCCTAAACTGTTTGAAGTCACACGTTTTTCCAGCGTCTTGCAAATGACATCAACTGTGAATGCGCAATTACGCAAAGACTTAACACTGGTAGATGTGTTGTCTGCGTTATTTCCATGTGGTTCGATAACTGGTGCGCCCAAACATCGTACGATGGAAATCATACGTGAAATCGAATCTGCACCGCGTGATTTATATACGGGTGCGATAGGCTGGTTTGATCCACCTGCGCATGAACTGAATAAGCAACAAATACTTGGCGATTTCTGTTTGTCAGTGCCAATCCGTACTTTGCAATTACAAGCGCCGGATATTGCAGATTCGCTGCAAATCCGACGTGGTGTCATGGGAGTGGGCGCAGGCATTGTCTACGATAGTGTCGCCAGCGATGAGTTTGCGGAGTGTCAGCTCAAAGCCCGTTTTCTGACTGGTTTGCAAGCGCCGTTTGAATTATTCGAAACTATGTACGCAACGCATGAAGATGGCTGTCGTCGCCGTTATCAACACTTGCAACGCTTGCGTCATTCCGCCGAATATTTTGGCTTTAAATGGGACGAAACCGAAATCACGCATAGGCTGCAACAAGCCTGTGACGAGTTGCTCCCCCAAACGCCTTATCGTCTGCGCTTAAGCATCAATCCGAACGGGCAGGTCTCGGTCAACACTGGCGTATTTGCGCCTTTTGATTCGCCTCCTCAGGTTTTGCTGGCAGATACCGCGACTCACAGTCGGGATTTATTTCTGCAACACAAAACCAGCCTGAGACAGCAATACGATGCTGCCTGGAAAACCGCCGAACAACGCGGTGCGTTTGATATGCTTTTTTTTAACGAGCACGGTTATCTGACCGAAGGCGGGCGCAGCAATGTGCTATTGCAGATTGATGGACGTTGGTACACACCACCCTTATCCGATGGCGTATTGCCAGGCATTATGCGTGGCGAACTATTGAATGATCCTCGCTATCGCTTATCTGAAAAATCGTTAACACGGGATGATTTACAACACGCTCAACAAATCATGCTCTGCAATTCACTCAGGGGAGTGTTTAGCGTGGATTTAGTGTCTGGCTAGTTACACGAGTAATGTGAAATAAGCTGATATAGCGCAATCCTGTTTCAAAAAGCACAGTCTGGGTGAGTCCCCGTTTGTGCTTTTTTCACGCCGGGGGTACACTCGAAAATCAGGGCAGGAACATGCCCACACCATTCATTAACTCCGGAGACCTACCCATGAAGAAGCGTTTTGTTCTGGCGGCACTGCCTGCCGTGTTTTCTTTGATTTTAAGTACACCAGCATGGTCGCAGATCAAAGTGGGAGTCAATGTATCGGCAACGGGAGCAGGTGCGTCATTAGGTATTCCGGAAAAAAATACTTTTGCTTTATTACCCAAAGAAATTGCCGGGAAAAAAATTGAATACATCATTCTCGATGATGCGTCTGACACCACGACAGCAGTCAAAAACGCCCGCAAATTAATTTCCGAAGACAAAGTCGATTTATTGATAGGTTCGACGATTACTCCGCCGTCTTTGGCGATGGCAGACGTGGCAGCAGAAAGCGAAACGCCGATGATCTCTATGGCGGCATCAGCCTCCATCATCGCACCTATGGATGCCAAACGCGCATGGGTATTTAAAACACCACAAAATGATTCGCATATGTCGACCGCGATTATCAGTCACATGGCTGACACAGGGGTAAAAACGGTGGCGTTTATTGGATTTAATGATGCATATGGCGAAGGTTGGTATAAAGAGTTTTCAAAACTCGCTGAACTCAAAAAAATTAAAATCCTTGCCAATGAACGTTTTGCCAGACCAGATACTTCAGTTACTGGTCAGGTATTGAAAATCATGGCCAGCAACCCGGATGCCGTTCTGATTGCCGGTGCTGGTACACCTGCTGCATTGCCTCAAAAAACCTTGAAAGAACGTGGCTATAAAGGAAAAATTTATCAGACACATGGCGTCGCTAATAATGATTTTTTACGCGTTTGTGGCAAGGACTGCGAAGGTACGTTCTTGCCGGCCGGACCTTTATTGGTAGCTGCCCAATTAGCCGCAGACAATCCAGTGAAAGCCTCTGCTTTGAAATATACCGCAGCATATGAAAAAGCCTATGGTGCCGGCAGCGTTTCCACTTTCGGTGGGCATGCGTGGGATGCTGGTATGTTACTCGACAATGCGGTGCCAACGGCACTTAAAAAAGCCCAACCCGGCAGTAAAGAATTCCGCGCTGCTTTACGCACGGCGATTGAAAACACCAGCAACCTGGCGGTATCACACGGTATCATCAATATGAACGCCAATGATCATGTGGGCTTTGATCAGCGCTCACGAGTGATGGTGCAAATTGTTGGTGGCCAATGGAAACTGATTAGCACAGGATATTAATTTTTTCGCTGCGTATGATCGTTATTTTATGATGATCAGGCGCAGTTTTATTCAGAAAGTTAGCCTTCCATGGATTTATCAATTGCTGCCATCCTGGCGCAAGATGGCATTACCAGCGGGGCGGTGTATGCCTTGTTGGCACTCGCTTTGGTATTGGTGTTTTCCGTCACCAGGATTATTTTTATCCCACAGGGCGAATTTGTCGCCTATGGTGCATTAACACTGGCGGCTATACAAAACGGTAAAGCACCGCTAACGGCAGACCTGCTGCTGACCTTAGGGATACTATGTTGGCTGAAAAAGACCTTTCTTGTATTGCGTATGCAGTCTGCACAGGCACCTACCGATAGCGTCTCACGAGACATCCTGCTATCAGGATTGCGGCTGATCGTATTGCCGATGATTTTGTGCTTGAGTACGCGTCACTTTGCTTTACAAGAATGGCCTCAATTTGCACAAGTCGTGTTGGCGCTGGCAATCGTGATTCCTATGGGGCCGATGATTTACCGGCTCGCTTATCAACCACTGGCCCAGGCAAGTACGCTGGTGTTGTTGATTGTGTCGGTCGGTGTGCATTTTGCGATGACAGGTTTAGGTCTCGTGATGTTTGGTGCTGAAGGTTCACGTACCACGGCATTGAGTGATGCACACGTTGAGATTGGTGCTTTGACGATATCCGGCCAAAGTCTGGTGGTGATTGCAGTCTCTGCATTGTTCATTGGCGGTCTTTACTTTTATTTCGAACGCAGCTTATCTGGTAAAGCATTGCGCGCCACCGCGGTGAACCGGCTTGGCGCCCAGCTGGTGGGGATAGGGACTCAACAAGCTGGGCGTCTTGCATTCACGTTAGCGGCTGCCATCGGTGCTCTATGTGGCGTGTTGATCGCACCGATGACCACGGTGTATTACGACGGTGGCTTTCTGATCGGTCTCAAAGGTTTTGTCGGTGCCATTGTTGGCGGTCTGGTGAGTTATCCGCTCGCGGCAGCCGGTGCGATTCTGGTTGGTTTGCTGGAATCGTATTCTTCATTTTGGGCGAGTGCCTATAAAGAGGTCATCGTATTTACTTTGATTATTCCGGTCCTGTTATGGCGTTCATTGACAACAAAAACGCATGATGAGGATGAAGAAGCATGAAAAAAATCCTCGCTCACGGCCAGTTTATTTTACTCGCCGCCCTGTTGTTGATTCCTGCATTGCCAGTACCAGAATTCTGGATAACGCTTGGCAATTACATCGGTTTATATGCGATCGTTGCGCTTGGTCTGGTGTTGTTAACCGGCATTGGTGGTTTAACGTCATTCGGACAAGCCGCCTTTGTTGGTATCGGCGCTTACAGCAGTGCGTATTTGAGTACGACCCTGGCTTATTCACCGTGGCTGGGTTTAATTGCTGGTTTGTGCATCACGATTATCGCGGCCTTGGCAATTGGCATGATTACCATGCGGTTATCTGGTCATTACCTGCCGCTGGGTACCATCGCCTGGGGACTATCGCTGTTTTATTTATTCGGAAATGCTGAATTTTTGGGTAAATACGATGGGCTCAATGGCATACCTGCGATTCATCTTTTTAGCTTTGTTCTCAACAGTGGACGTAGTATGTTTGTGTTGATCTGGCTGATTTTAATCCTCTGCATGATTGCAATCCAACATTTATTGCAGTCGCGCTCAGGACGCGCTATCCGGGCACTCAAAGGCGGTGTTGTGATGGCGGAAGCTATGGGCGTGAACACTTTCAACGTCAAGTTAGTGATCTTTGTCATCGCGGCGATGCTGGCAAGCATTTCCGGTTGGTTGTACGCGCATTTGCAACGGGCGGTCAATCCGACGCCATTCGGTTTAAATGCGGGTATCGAATATCTGTTCATGACCGTCGTTGGTGGCGCCGGGCAAGTTTGGGGTGCGCTGCTTGGTTCAGCTTTACTGACAATCCTTAAAGATAAATTGCAGACGATCTTACCGGTCTTATTGGGTACCGAGGGCAATTTTGAAATTATCGTCTTTGGCGTGTTATTGGTGCTGCTGTTGCAATACGCGCGTGACGGCGTCTTCCCGCCGCTGGCACGTCTTAGCCGTTCTCTGTTTGAAAACTGGCTGCCCGAAAAGCACATGCTGGTCGTCGACAAACACGCGGCCGTTTTACCTCAACGGAAAAAGCCAATCGCTAATACTTTGATTTTGGAAGTCGATCAGGCGCGCAAACAATTTGGTGGTTTACTGGCAGTCAACGACGTTCAATTTCACGTTCTGGCTGGGCAAATCGTTGGGCTGATTGGTCCGAATGGTGCGGGTAAATCAACGATGTTCAATCTCATTACTGGTGTTCTCCCGCTGACGGGCGGCACGATACGTTTTTATTCTGACGATGGCTTACAAGATATTTCTGCTCTTCCTTCACGTGACATTGTCCGTCGCGGCGTTGCCAGAAGCTTTCAACACGTGCGTTTGCTGAGTGCCATGAGTGTGCTCGAAAACGTTGCTATCGGTGCCCATTTGCGTAATAAAGGTAACGAAGTCGTCGACGTGATTAACAGTATCATTCGACGTGACCGAAAGATAGAAGCTAGCTTGTTAGCAGAAGCGAGCAGTCAGCTTGAGCGCGTCGGACTCGCGCATCTGATGCATGAAGAGGCTGGTAGTCTGGCGTTGGGGCAGCAACGCATTTTAGAGATTGCGCGCGCTTTATGTTGTGATCCTATATTGCTATTGCTCGACGAACCAGCAGCAGGTTTGCGTTATCAGGAAAAGCAAGAACTGGCAGCGCTAATAAAAAAATTACGTGCCGAAGGAATGAGTATTTTGTTGGTAGAGCACGATATGGAGTTTGTGATGAACCTCACTGACCATTTAGTCGTGATGGAGTTTGGCACCAAGATTGCTGAAGGCGAACCACAGATGATACAGCAGCATCCTGCCGTGTTAGAAGCTTACCTTGGCGGGCTGGAATGATGAGCTTATCAACGATGAATTTACTCCGCGCCAGCAATCTTGAAGTGTTTTATGGCAAGGTACAAGCCTTGCGGCCTGCGACTATTGCCGTCGATGCCGGACAAATCGTCACCGTCATTGGCCCAAATGGTGCGGGCAAATCGACAATGCTCAATGCGATTGCTGGCGCACTTCCGGCGAATGGCACGCAATCGGGACAAATACTGTTTGGTGAAAAAAATCTGACTGGTATCGCCATAGAAAAACGGGTGGCACTGGGTATGTCGCTAGTGCCGGAAAAACGTGAGTTATTCGCCAGCATGAAGGTGGAAGACAATTTGCTTCTCGGCAGTTACCGACGTTATCAGGCAGGCGAGAAAGATTACGCGGATCAATTGCGCGTTGTTTATGATTTATTCCCTCGCTTAAAAGAACGTCGCTCGCAGCAAGCAGGAACCTTGTCCGGTGGTGAGCGCCAGATGCTGGCACTCGGCAGAGCTTTGATGGCAAAGCCACGTTTATTGATGTTGGATGAACCTAGCCTGGGTTTGGCGCCGTTGATCGTTAAAGAGATTTTTCAGATCATCCAACGCTTAAAGCAAACTGGCGTTGCGATTCTTTTAGTGGAGCAAAATGCACGTGCAGCTTTGCAAGTCGCAGATTATGCGTATGTGCTCGAAACCGGAGCAATCGCGCTCGAAGGAAACGCCGCTGATCTGGCAGAAGACCAGCGCGTGGTGGAAACCTATCTGGGGTTGATGAAGAAATAATTTACCCGTCCTACAATGCTTTGTAGGCAGGTAAAAACGCCGCCAGTCTGCTTGCCATTTCTTGTCCCAGTGCTTGTAAAGCACTCATGGGTCTGACCATTACTTCAAATTCGACGATCTTGCCTTCTTCGTCAAAGCGAATAATGTCCACGCCCTTAAGTTGCTTGTCCTGGACATTGGCACTAAATTCCAGAATCACGCTGAGCCCATCATCGGTAGCGAATTCACGGTGATATTGAAAATCACTAAAAACATGGGAGACGGTCGTCAAAATCAAATTGACGGCAATCGCACTCGCGTAGGGCTTGTGCGCCATGGGTGAGCGAAAAATGGCATCCGGATGCAGGATATCAATTAAACCTGACAGATCATGTGTGGCGACCATTTGATGCCATTGTGCGAGGCTTGCGGTCACTTTTGGTTGTAGTGTTTGCATTTTCGTCTCCCTTTCGTTTCCCAATTTGTAGATATAATTTTTAGTGGTACAAGCCATGGCAAATTAATGCTGAAACGACGGTTTTTTGTAGGGGCGGGTTGCACCCGCCCTACCATTTTTAAATCGACGCGCCTAAACGTGTGCCCTGGTTGATCGCACGTTTAGCATCGAGTTCTGCTGCAACATCCGCACCGCCGATCAGATGCACAACTTTACCAGCGGCTTCCAGCCCTGCTTGCAAGTCGCGGCGAGGTTCTTGACCCGCACACAGAATCACATTATCGACCGGCAGCGTTTTTTGCTGACCATCGACGGTCACATGCAAGCCTGCGTCATCGATTTTGTTGTACGTCACACCAGCAAACATATGCACGCCGTGATTCTTCAAGCCAGTGCGATGAATCCAGCCCGTTGTTTTGCCAAGGCCATCGCCCACTTTGGAAGTCTTACGTTGCAACAAATAAATCTGGCGTGGTGATTTTTCAATATGTGCTTCGGTCAGACCACCAACGTGTTTGTAGTCGGTATCGACACCCCATTCAGCAAAGAATTTTTTAGGATCAAGGCTGGCGCTGGTGCCGGAGTGGCTCAGATATTCGGCAACGTCAAAGCCAATACCGCCTGCACCGATAATCGCGACAGTTTTTCCAACATGCGCTTTTTCCTTGATGACATCGAGATAATTCAGTACTTTAGGATTGTCTATGCCTTCGATGTCTGGAGTACGCGGTGTGATGCCAGTAGCTAAAACGACTTCGTCAAAATCAGCCAGTTCGTCCGGTTTTACAAACGTATTCAGACGTAACTGCACGCCAGTTAATTCGATTTGCTTTGCGAAATAACGCAAAGTTTCATAGAACTCTTCTTTGCCAGGCACCTGCTTTGCGATATTAAATTGCCCGCCGATTTCTGCTGCCGCATCAAACAACGTCACGCTGTGGCCGCGCTTAGCTGCGGTTGTTGCAAAACTGAGACCAGCAGGACCCGCGCCGACGACGGCAATTTTTTTGACTGTCGTTACTGGTTGATCGATGATTTCTGTTTCGTGGCAAGCGCGTGGATTGACGAGACACGATGTTAATTTGCCGCCAAAAGTGTGATCCAGACAAGCCTGGTTACAGCCGATACAAGTGTTAATCTCATCGGCCTTACCTTGTTCTGCTTTTCTGAAGAACAGTGGATCTGCCAGTAGCGGGCGGGCCATTGAAACCATATCGCAGAAATTATCTGCCAATAATTGTTCAGCAATTTCTGGCGTGTTAATACGATTCGTTGCCACTAATGGAATGTTGACATGACCTTTGAGTTTTTGTGTGACCCAGGCAAACGCAGCGCGTGGGACTTTGGTGGCAATCGTTGGAATGCGCGCTTCGTGCCAGCCAATGCCGGTGTTGATGATGGTCGCGCCAGCGGCTTCAATCGCTTTTGCTAATTGAATCACCTCTTCTAACGTTGAACCGCCTTCCACCAGATCAAGCATCGATAAACGATAGATGATGATGAAATTTGTGCCGACTTTTTCACGAATGCGACGCACGATTTCAATTGGAAAACGAATCCGGTTTTCATACGCGCCACCCCATTCATCATCGCGTTGATTCGTGCGGGCAGCAATAAATTCATTGATCAGGTAACCTTCTGATCCCATGACCTCCACACCGTCGTAACCTGCGTACTGTGCCAGACTTGCGCAGCGAACAAAGTCTGAAATCGTTTCTTCAACTTCTGCCGTCGTTAAAGCATGTGGTGTGAAAGGATTGATCGGCGCCTTCAGTGCGCTTGGTGCTACCAACGTTGGCTGATACGAATAACGACCAAAGTGCAAAATCTGCATGGCAATTTTACCGCCTGCTACATGCACGGCCTTGGTCACGATTTTGTGGTGCTCGGCCTCGGCCTCGGTTGTCAACATCGCGCCGCCATGCATAGGACGCGCACGTTCGTTTGGTGCTATGCCGCCCGTCACCATCAAAGCCACACCACCGCGCGCACGCTCGGAATAGAACGCTGCCATGCGTTCAAAGCCGTTGTCGACTTCTTCCAGCCCAACGTGCATGGAACCCATTAACAGACGATTTGGTAAAGTGGTAAATCCCAGATCTAATGGCTTTGTCAGGTGCGGATAAAAAGACATGGCGTTTCCTTCGTGAATGAGTTTGAGATGCAAGCAAGCAACTTAAAATAGAAAATAGAACCTTAATGCGATGAGAATAACGAAACAACTTTGTTTATGCAACCAGTTGCATATAAAATTGATGTAAATCCGATTGAGCAAGCACTCTAACTATGTCTTTACAACACGCCTTATTAACTTCTATTGTCGAAAAACCTTGTTCTGGCTATGAGCTGGCACGCCGTTTTGATAAATCGATAGGCTATTTCTGGCATGCAACGCACCAGCAGATTTATCGCGAACTTGCCCGCATGGAAGAACAAGGCTGGGTCAGTTCCGTGGAGGTAGAAGGTGGGCGGGCAGGAAAACGGAAATTTAACGTATTGGCGGCAGGCAAAAAAGAACTACGGCGCTGGGCGATCGAGCAAAGTGAGCCTTTCCGTTTGCGTGATGAAATGATGGTCAAGCTTCGCGCTGACGCAGC
Organism: Undibacterium sp. Ji67W; assembly: GCA_049340365.1. Classification (GTDB taxonomy): domain Bacteria; phylum Pseudomonadota; class Gammaproteobacteria; order Burkholderiales; family Burkholderiaceae_D; genus Undibacterium. The sequence continues at coordinate 74,261 of JBMPOY010000014.1, forward strand.
CGTCGGACCTTTGGGGTTGGCAGAAGAATTTGAACGCCGCCTGCGTTTGCATGAGCAAGAATTGCAGACGTATCGGGAGATCGAGCTACGTGATTTCAGTGATCCCGACATGCCGCGTGAAACGCAAATTCATTACCTGATTCTCAAAGCCGGTATCGCATTTGAAGAGGGGCGCGTTCAGTGGACCAAGGAAGCGCTCAAAATGTTGAGGCAAGAAGCAAGTACCTGACGTTGGCAACAAGATCTCAAAACCTGTTAAACAAAGCTTGCTAACGTGATGAAGTCATTTTCAATAGTCTAATAATTCCAAGGTACGCCGCCACTCTGCTTCCCACGTCTCTAAAAAATCGTGTGTCTGAAATACCTTACTCAGACGTGACATTGGTACCCGATACAGATCATTGAATCCTAATGCCAACGTTACTGGGTTCCAGACGATTTTATTTTTGGCTTTTTTGGTACTGCTTTTGACTCTCGCACCTTCGTCACCAAACAGCGCCAGGCCGCTATCGAGTGCTTGCTCCAGATTGATTTTTGCCAGACCTGAAAAGGCGATCAGAACTTGCGCCTTATTGATACCATCTTGTGATTCCGCTGCGCTGGCGACGACTTGGGGCGTAGCCGTTTCGGCTAATGCTTGCCGCTGTAATTGTTTGAGCAATTTTTGCAAATCTTTTTTTAAGAAGCGTAGTTCATGCAACGCCTTGCCGATACCTGGTGCTGGTAAGCGGCTGACAATATTGTCTACGTCTTTGGTGATGGTGATGATCACGTCTTCGTAGCCATCAATTAAACGCTGTATATCGTCTTTAAAAAAAATCGGTGCCGGATAGCCACCGTTCGCATCACCAAACAATTCAGGCATTGCGGCGTCGTAATCAAGCCAGACGTAAGGTGTGAGGCCGTTTTCCAATAAGCGTGCCACATTCCATGTTTCTTCAGTATGTAGTGCTAGCCAGTTGCAAGCTTGCTCGCTGGTCGTGCGATAAGGCAGTTCGGTGATATTCATAGTGGCTTTCGTCTGCCGTTTGATTGCATCGCGGTACAACAGAAGAAAAATGGCTAGCTGGATTTACCTGGCTAGCCATGTTCGTTTTGTCATTACGTTTCAGTGCGTGTCATTGTGATTTGTTTTCACGATGCTGAAAACAAATCAGGAAAAGCTTAGCGGTAAAACGCTTCGACTTTGCCTTTTAATTTAATCAACATAGGCTTGCCCTTACGATCCAGGGTTTTACCTGCTGAGACTTTGATCCAGCCTTCGCTGATGCAGTATTCATCGACGTCCATGCGTTCTTTGTCGTTGAATTTGATGCCAACGTCGTGCTGGAACACATCACGGTTAAAAAATGGACTGCTTGGGTCAATCGACAAGCGGTCTGGTAATGGGGGGAGTTGGGATATATCGTTCATGGCAGCAATTATCCACCAGAATCAGAGACAGGACAACTTCGGTTAATGACTGACCAATTTAACAATACACTTCAATTCAGGTGAACGGCTATTTCGGTTCGTTTTGGCGGGCAATGAGCGACCGCGGTGTTTCTAAAATTCTGATTAAAACATGGCCCGGACGACGTGATTAATCAATGCTCCACCAAAAATCAAATACGCAAACATGATTCCAGCCAACAACAAAGGTTTAATACCAGCCTGACGTATTGCCTGGATATGTGTCGCCAGACCCAGACCTGCGGTTGCCATTGCCAATATCCAGGTGTCAAGAGTGAGGCCAAATTGGCCAACGGCTGTTGGTAAAATATTCAGAGAATTCACACCTGCAACCGCGATGAATAACAGGGCAAACCAAGGAATCGTGATAGGCGCTTTTACTGGTGCATGTCCACCCTGTCCAGCGTGGGCATGTGCTTTTTTGCCATCCCACCACATCGACAAACAAACCAAAAATGGTGCCAACATCATAACGCGTAACATCTTTGTGATGACCGCTGAGGCAGCGGTATTTTCATCCATTTGCATACCCGCAGCAACTACCTGACCGACATCATGCATGGTTGAACCAGTGAACATGCCAAAGCTTTGTGCATCGACTAAGTAACCCAAATGGTGATTCAATTGAAACAGCATAGGATAAATAAACATCGCCAATGTGCCAAAGATGACCACCGTTGATACCGCAACAGCGACTTTTGCGGCGTCGGCTTTGACTACGGTTTCGGTCGCCAGAATTGCCGATGAGCCACAAATTGCGCTACCAGCACCAATCAAAATTGAGGTTTTGCTATCCAGCTTAAAAAAACGTGTGCCAATGTAATAGGCCAGAAAGAAAGTTGAGCATAAAACGGTGGCATCAATCAACATGCCTGCCCAGCCAACCTGACCGATTTGTTGGAACGTGATCTTAAAACCGTAAAGAATAATACCGAGCTGTAACAGACTTTTTTTGGAAAAAACCACGCCCTCAGCGGTATGTGCGGCAATCCGTGGATAAATCGTGTTGCCAACCAACATGCCTAGCAATAAAGCGATGGTCAGCGCAGACGCATGGGTGTGATGTGCCAATTGGCTGCTACTCAGTCCTATAGCGATAGCGGCGATCGCCGCGGTTAAACCCATACCTGCTAATTTATTGAGCTTATTCATGATGCGTATATGCTTATGCAAAAAACGTTTAAGTGAGGCCAGTGTAGTTTGCTTGTATAAATAGGTAAAACAGATTGTTTTTATATTCAATATCGGAAATATCGATATAATGAATATGACCATTTTCCCTGCCAAAGAAAGCCATTCCTGATGCATATCACGCTACGCCAACTAGAAGTCTTTGTCGCTGTCGCCCGTGCTGGTACTGGCACTGCGGCGGCAAGTCAGCTCGCCTTATCGCAATCGGCGGCCAGCAGTGCTTTGAGTGATCTTGAATATCAATTAGGTGAACCGTTGTTCAATCGTGTGGGCAAGCGCTTGCAATTGAATGAAAACGGTCGATATTTGCTGCCCAAGGCCGAAGCCCTGTTAGAAGGTGCCAGCGAGATCGAGCAGAGCTTTAAAACGGGCGTTCCTGTTCGTTTGCGTCTATATGCGAGTATGACGATAGGCAATGACGTATTGCCGGGACTGGCGGCGCAGTTCTTACGTCAGGAGCCAGATAGCCGTCTAGAAATCGCTATCGGCAATTCCCAAGATGTTGTTGAAGCGATATTAAGTTTCAGAGCTGATTTTGGTCTTATCGAAGCGCCATGCCACGACAGCCGTCTGGTGGCAGAACCTTGGCTGCATGACCAGATGCAACTGTTCTGTCACGCCAGCCATGCTTTAGCGCATACCACGCCAGAATTAGGGCAATTACGCCAAGCGGCATGGATACTACGTGAACCCGGTTCGGGCTCACGCGAGGTAACCGAGGCGGCATTTGCGCCACATTTAGGCGTTCTCAACAGCGTATTAGAATTAGGCAGTGCTGAAGCGATCGCGCGTGCTGTGGGTACCGGACTGGGAATCGCTTGCGTATCTGGTCGTGCCATCAGTGACAAATTAGCGAGTGGCGAATTTGCGCCCATCCATACACCATGGGCACAGCTTAATCGCCGCTTTTATTTGGTGTATCACCAGGAAAAAATTCTCTCTGGTGGCTTGCAGCGCTTTAGGGATTTGTGCAGATTGAAATTAGACGAGGAAGTGGCGCAAGGGGCATGATGGATTCACAATGACGTGTTGCATTGAATAGATACGCTTATCCAAAGCTAACTTGTCATTCGAGCTAAAAGCAGGCAGGAATGACGAAACGCCACAGATACTGTTACCCAAGCTTATCCTAAGCCTTCCTTAATGCGTCACTTTTAATATGTAAAACGCTCGCTCTTTGTGGAGCCAAGCCGGGAATGCCCGCGCTGACTTTTATTTGAATTCGAATGAGTTGCACCCGTCCACAAAAGCTATTTTTTTACAAGTTTGCCGGCAGTCTTTTGAGAGGCAGATGGTGGCTTGACGGTTGTTTTTGTGACTGTGCTGGCTGCGGCTTTGCTGACAGGCTTCGCTTTGGCAGGACCGGTTTTGGTTACCGATTTGGTGCCTGTTTTTGTCGTCGCTTTGGGTTTTGCTTTGGTTGCAGTGACTGGATTATTTTGTGCTTTTATCGACGCTGCTGATTTTTTGTCGTTATTGGCATTGTTGGTCGTGGCGGCGACACTCTCCGCGACGCCTGATTCGCTTTCTAAAGCTTTGCTGACCGCTTGTTTAAACTGATCTTGCAATAATCCCCACCAAGCGGCGGGTGTCGCAAATGGGGCACTGCCATCGGCTGCGCTGGCGTTCTGTGATGGATTGTTGGCGCTCGATTCGTCGGTTGTAGTTGCGGCGGCTTCAGTATGCTCAGGCGGCATGTCAATGTCATCGTCTTCTTCATCTTCAACCGCAGGTTCCGGAATTTTATGACTTCCGGTTGGCATCGGCCAATCGGCGTTGCTTGTATGGCTTTCTGTTTTTGTTGCTGGCGCAACTGGTGCAGTCGCTTGCTGTGCGTGTTGGGCAAAACTTTCACCTAATGATTGCAAAGCGGCGATGGTTGCACGTTGCACTTCGAGCGCTTGTATCGTACCGCGCAGCATATTCATATTGACGTTCAGCCACGATTCTACCGTTTTCAGATCCTTGATTTTTTTATCTAACTCATCGAGTGACATCGGCGGCGCTACCATGCCTGGGATATTCATGCTGCCCCACAAATTTTTAATAAAGCCCAGTGGATCGGACATAGAATTCAATCCGGATCGATCAGAACCAGAAAACGGATTACTCATCAAAATACTCCTGTGTTTGCGGCAGATTTGTGGACATATTAATTATTTATCCATCTTGCATGAGCTTGGCAATGCCGTCAATCTCGATTCAAAAAAAGCCTCGGTTTTAAATCCATAGCCACTGCCTTCATTATCAAAGCGGGTACCGGCTTCGCCCTTTTTTTGCATCACCGAAACGTACAAAGGCTGTAACAATTGATGATCTTGTGCACGCATTTGTGTCTGATGAAAACCAATTGAATACGTTGCGCCTTCAAGTGCTTTCGCAACGGCAGCCGCTTGCATGGAGTGTGCTTTTTCGATGGCGCGACTCAACATTTCTATCATCACATGCATACGCAAATGCAAGTAATCATCTCTTGGATCAGGGTAGCGCAAACGGAAGGCCTGATAAAACGCATCGCTGGCTTGACCGCCCACGTTTGGATGCCATTCAGCTACCGCTCTGACGCGACCAACACCCGCTTCGCCGATCGCAGCGGGCGCACCCAGCGCATTGGCATAAAAAGTGTAAAACTTCAAATTCATTCCGGCATCTTTGACGGCTTTGATAAGCAAAGTCAGATCGTTGCCCCAGTTGCCGGAGATGACGGTATCGGCGCCACTGGCTTTGATCTTGGCGGCGTAAGGGGCGAAATCTTTGATTTTGCCGATCGGATGCAGATCTTCCCCGACAATGTGGATATCGGGGCGTTTGCTGTTGAGCATACTGCGTGCGCTCTTGTTGACGCTACGACCAAAGCTATAGTCCTGGCTAATCAGATACACATTTTTCGCATGGGTGTCATTTTTGATGACTTCAGTGAGCACTTGCATGCGCATATCAGCATTTGCATCAAACCTAAAATGCCAAAAGCTGCACTTGTCGTTTGTCAGCGCCGGATCGACGGCGGAATAATTTAAAAATAATATCTGATTGTCTGGTGCACGTTGATTATGTTTATTGATGGCATCGACCATCGCCAATGCAACGGCCGAACTATTCCCTTGTATAACAAAAGGAATATGCTGATCGGTGACTTGTCTGAGCGCATTGAGGGATTCTTCTACACCTTGTTTGTTATCGATGATGGTCAGAGTTAACTGGTGCTTGCCGTCTGGCAAAATGACACCGCCGTGTGCATTGATATTATCGATTGCCATTTGAACATTGCGCTGTGCGGCCTGACCAGCATTGCTGAATGCGCCACTCATGCCTTCTATCATCGCGATACGGATTGGTGGTGGCGCAGCGCACGCAGGTTCTGTACTGACGAAGAAAATCTGGGAGCTAAGTGCGACTAAAAAGCTCAGGCGTTTTAAAGAAAGAAGGAACATAAGGAAGTGCCGAGTTTTATTGTACTGGATGGAAATAACAGGAATCTTCGCCAGTTTCGACAAAAAACCTGCCGGCAAAGTAAAGAGTGCCATAGCTGATATTTTAACTGCATCAAAAAAACGCAGACATCGCGTATCTGCGCGCAAGCGTTTACACTCTCGCCTATGACATTACCTAATTCTATTCCAGTGCGCTCTCGATTTCGGTTCAGTTTGCTGTTTTTTGCTGGCGTCGCATTGCTACTTCATTATCTGTTATGGGGAGCAGTATCAGATATCGCCAAGCCCGCTACGTCCAATCCGGTAAGCGAAAAAATGGTGTCCGTGCAAATAGCGGAGCCCGCAGATACCACGAAGGTAGTAGAAAAAGCGGCGCCGCCTGTGGCAAAGCCAGTTCCTAAAGTCATCACTAAGGCAACACCAAAAGCTGTTACCCAAAAAACAACCGACGCAGATCCTGCGCCCACCACAGCGCCGTCCGTAGCGCAAGATAGTGCACCAACGGCTGAATCATCCAATGAACAGCATATGGCAGGCAGTGAAACGCATGTCAGTAAAGCATCTGACGAGTCGCCTGCTGCTCCGGACGCAACGAAGAACCTCAACGCTGACGATAAGCCAGCAATTGAAATTAAGCCGCCAGCAGATGACAGCCTTGATTTATCCGGCCTCAGTATCTTGCCGCCGCCGTCTGGGAAAATGAATTTGAAGGTAATTTACGTCGCCAAAAATATGAACCCAGTTTATGGTCTGGGTGAAATTCAATGGTCAATCAAGGACAGTAAATACCAAATGCAAATTGAAGCGTCGCTGGATCTTTTGATCACCACACTGCGTCTGTATAAATTACAAAGTGATGGTGCTATTGGCGATCATGGCATCGCGCCGCAAATGATGAGCGAAACCCGGCGTGGTCGTAGTGAGACCGCGACACATTTTAATTACGAGACGAACACGATTAGTTTTTCTGCGACTACGAATACCGTAGAGATGAGCAAAGGTGCGCAGGATAGAGCGACTGTTTTTATGCAATTAGCAGGTTTGGGCATCGCCGCACCAGAACAATTTGTTGCAGGAAAAAAGATAACAATACAAGTCGCCGAAAATCGCGAAGCGGATAAATTTATTTTTGTCATTTCCGGACAAGAAGAAATTCAAACTTCACTTGGAAAACTGTACACCTGGCACGTCACACGCCCACCGCGCCCCGGCTTATACAATTCGACATTAGAACTCTGGTTCGCTCCCGCGTATCATTGGTATCCGGTGCAAATCCGCAATACGGAACCGAATGGTGCCGTTACGACTCAAACAGCCAGCAAGATTCAATTTAATACCTCTACGGAAAAATAGTATGCGCCTCCAGTCTTTTGCTTTTCATCGCTTTTCAACGTTGTTATACAGTGCTGTATTGACACTTGGCATCTTGACACAGGCACATGCAAGTAATTCCGTTATAGCTAGTAAAACTGCATTTCAGTTACCGCCGGCAGCTGAGCTGCAATACAGCATCAAAGCCAAACAAAGTGGTATCTCTTTGGGCGGATCAGCCAGCGTTAAATGGTTGGTGAACAACCACAATTATCAGATTCTGACTGAAACACGCGCCATGTTATTTGGCAAAATTCTCGATGCCAGCAGCGTTGGCAATATCGATGATTTTGGTCTGGCACCTGAGAAATTTGTGGAAAAACGTTTTGGAAAACCAGCGACCACCACGGGTTTTAATCGCGAAAGCAAAACTATTTCATTCACCGCTTCTGCTGAAACCTACGTAATTAAAGGCGGCGAACAAGATCGTACCAGCGCAACATGGCAATTGGTCGCACAAGCGCGAGCAGCGGGTGAGAAATTCAAACCGGGCTCTGAATGGAAAATGTTTGTTGCCGGTCGCCGTGATGCAGAAGAGTGGATTTTCAAGGTTGTCGCGAGCGAAAAGATCACGACCGCTATGGGTGAGCTCAATACGGTACATATCAGTAAAGCACCCCCACCTGATTCCAAAGATCAGGCACTGGATATCTGGCTTGCACCCGAAATGGAATGGTATCCGGTCAGATTAAAATTCAGCGACGCGAATGGTGAATACATCGATCAAATCTTGGAAAGTGTGACTAAACTTTAGGTGCCAGATGTTCTTGATCGACAAGCGTTTGTAGGAAGTGTGCAACCGATCAATATCAAACACTAAGTGGGGAAAATATAAAAATCGATATTAAATTATCGATAAACGATAAAAAATACTTGATATTTAATTTTATCGGTCTAGAATAAGCTCCATCATTCCTGTTATGGAGCTTTGTTATGCCACCTACTTCAAAATCACGCGTTGTTGCTATTGGTCAGGTCAGTTCTTATCTGATTTGGTTCACCGTACTTTCTATGTTCGTTATTTTGGTGTGTGCTCTTGGCGCGTTAGGCGTGACCTGGATGAGCCTTCCCTCAGGCGATCTCAATATACCCAGACTCATACTGCAAAGTATTAATCCTGGTGATGACTATTTTGATTGGATAAAGAGACACGGTGTGACGTCAGAAGCCCGGATTTTTCTGATGTTTTGTATTGTGGCGCTGGCGGCAAGTCTGGAATACCTGATGCTGCAATTGAATCAATTGCTGACTTGCTTCTCTAGTGGGGAAATTTTCAATCGCAAAGCAATTGGTCATGCGCGTTATGCGTTTTATATCGCATTCTTTAGTAGTTTATTTTATTACGCTGTGCAATTGCTGGCGCTGACTTGTAGCTTGATGTTCTGGCAGGATGGCAAGGTCAGTTATTTTTTCAGGATCTTCGCTGATGCACTTGGCGACACGGTGTGGATAGGAATTTCTTTGTTGATTATCTGGTCTCTGGAAATCGGCGCTGAACTGAATGACGAAGTAGAACTCACGATCTGACCATTATGCCCATTATTGTTAATCTTGATGTCGTGTTGGCGCAGCGAAAAATGCGCCTCAATACACTGGCCGCTATTGTCGGTATCACAGCACAGAATCTGTCGGTCTTGAAGACGGGACGGGCGAAAGCAATCCGGTTTGATACCTTAGAAAAAATCTGTTCAATATTGAATTGTCAGCCCGGCGATATTTTGGCATACACACCAGATGTCGTCGCTGGAACGCAGTACCACGGTCATGCTTTGGATGGTATCGCAATATCTGATGTAGACGATCAAATTGATTCCTGACGCACAAACGGACCAATACATTCGTTGAGATTTTCTTCTGCACAGAGCAAAAATTGTGTGCCGTCCGGGTGTAGCAGGATATAGTTGATCGCAATGTCGCCAACTGGGGATTTGTCACCCGTACAATCAACTTGCCCATTGTGTTTGATAATCTTATCAACCCACTTATAGAAGCCACGAGCACTTGGGTAAGCTGAGATCTGAAACACAGATTCACTCACTTCTTTTCCGCTGATAGTGCGCTTGGTACCGTTAGCCCGCAGGTTGTACATTTCGTAGCAGGCGAATTCTGGAAGTTCGATTTTCCAGGCACCGAGCAAAGGATGGCTGGGGCGTATCGGTGTTCGTTTTATGTCCTGTGCAAAACCAAGGCTGGTGCAGGCGGCCATTAACGTTCCTATTAGCATAGTGCGTATCATGATTTCTGCTCCTGGGACAAGACGTAGTAAATATGAAGAGAGCCATGGTTGATGCTTACAACATAAATTGTCTCTCGGGAGTAGGCAAGTTATTTTTACAGGACATACCTGAATTCAGCCCGGATCGGCTTGTTCAGCCAACACTAGAGAGCATTTGATCGAATTGCTCATCATGATCAGGATCGGGGCGGCTGGATGTTGAAATCAAAGGTTCACTGAATGCGGCTTGTATCGCCGCTTCATCAGGTAATAGTTTGACGTGCCAGCGTATCAGTCGCAATCCTGCATCTTTACAAACTTTATTTTTCTTAGCATCCGCATCTTGCTGGTAAAAATTATTTTGACTGGCGTCATCAAGCTCTATCGCTGCAACGACACTGAAATCTTTATTGCATACGACAAAATCAAAGCTCAGACGATTGATGCGATTGTTCCACTCGTGAAAGTCTTCACTTGGCTTGACGTTGAGTACGCGGGCGATATTGACTTGAGCAAGCACAATGTAATCAGGCAAGGCATTGATGAGTCGGAAGTACAGCACTTGTTCGGCGGCCCCCATCGGACGCTTGACGTAATAAGGCCAGACTTGTTGACTATTTGCCGGACGTTGCGTTTTCTTAAAAAGACGACCAACGATGAGCGCCAAAACAAAAACGATGAGAAAAATGATGACCGTTTTCAAAGTGAGCCTCTTAAAAAAATTAAATAATTGACACTAAAATCTATATTGAGGCATTAGTATAAAAAAGGCAATACTTTATTTGTTGTGGTATTGTTGTTTTTTTATACACTTCGGTAAGAAAAGTCTATTCATTTAAAATTGGCATAGTCGGATTTAATTCTCTGATGAAATATATTTGTATTTAAGTGTAATTAAATTTAATTAAAATTCATTAAAATTATTTAAAATCATTTTATATTTTGATAAAAATATTTAGAGCCTTGCCGCTTGATCCTGTTTTTCAAGACTGTAAATATTTTCTTAGAGAGTTGATATATTAAGTGGTATTAATTCAAAATTAGCAATAACACTTATTTGGTAAGGAATTATTGAAAAATTAGGATCAATATTTACGCAGTGGCACTTGCTGGGAAAGTGCAGGACAGGTAACTTCGATAGTGATGAAACTGTGCAATAATTTTGCCAGCTCTCGTGGCTTTTCTAGTGGTGACATGTGACCACACTGATCGAGAACGTGATAAGTTGGATGAGGGAGCGCCGACACAATATTTTCTGATTCAACCAAGGATCGCATCTGATCCTGACGACTTGCGACGACCAGAGTGGGGCATAGAATCTTTTCGAAATCCGCATAGCCGTCCTCACGTACGAGGCTTAATTGCCGGATAAATACCTCGCGCCCCAAAGCCAGCGACATATTTTGCATTTTTGTCAGCAAGGCGGTGTTGTCGGCATTGTCAGGATGCAAGGCGCGTTTCAATGCAGTGATGGTCTGACCTTTGTACGGAAAAGCTTTCAACATTTTTATTTGCTGCAGATTGCGGTTTTTTTCTTCTTGGCTTGTTGCACGCGCAGAAGTGTTGAGCAGGACGAGCTGATTGATTTTTTCTGGTGCTAATACGGCGATACGACGGGCGACATAACCTCCCAAAGAAAAACCGATGAGTATGCAGGATGAAGGCAATTCGGAAATAATTCGCAAGGCCATCGCATCGATGCTATCGCCATGATTTAAGTCAGCAAAATGAACTGACCCTAGCTCCTGCAAATCCGGGAGTATCAACTCCCACAAAAAAGTATCGCACATAAAACCTGGAATCAGTACGATATCATTAGCAATGGAGACAGGGTGTTGCGGATGTTTCTTCACTTCATGCTTTCAATGGGAGATTACCTTGGTGTCATTTTTTTTGACGCAAGCTCTGTAACAAATTATTGACTTCGGCACTCAAAGGGATCCCGTGTTGCCGCAATAACTGAATATGCAAAACCATATTTTCCAATACGAGTTTCGCTGCTACTGCCAGCAGTGTGAGTTGTCGGTCTTCTACGCTAAAACTTTCAAGCTTTTCCGCCATTTCACACAAGTGGCCAGCAATTAAAGTTCTTAACTGATCATCCTCAAAAGGGAGATCCGCGAAGTCGATAGGATCTTCAGCCTCTACTTCCTTCATCAACAACGTCAGTTGTTCGGGTGTGATGGTCATCGCAGCGTATATGCCAGAATAAAATCAAAAATGATTTAGTTCATTGTAGATAGTCAGCACGATTCTACAAAGGTAATACAATTAAAATTAACAGAAAAGAACAATGCGTCATTGAAATCTATTCACAATGTTGGGTATGGACAATACCTAATTAATGACCAAACGGATAGCGCTTCAGCAAGCGAAAATCTTCGCCGGGATTGGTTTCGTGAAATAAGGCAATACTGCGTATGACGAGTGGTTCGCCAATATCGAAATGACTTTGCGCGGCTCGCAGTATTGCTTCAGCGGAGTCAGTGTTATCCAGACTATCAGTGAGGGTCATATGAAAGCGATATTCTTCTGCCGTGTAAGGATATCCCCAATGCTGCAATAAGCGCAGCTGCCGCGCACTTAATTGCTGTTGCTGCCGGCGTGCCAACTCTCCCGGCTTAAGTGCAGCACGTAAATGATCAAATTGACTCACACATTGCATTGCCAATTGATTTAATAAACTGGTATCACCAATAGGGCGAATGGCCAGAAAATTACCCATCCATTCTAATTGCGGACAAGGTATTTCTATCGCTTGCTGCTGTCGACAAAAAGCCTCCAACGTACGTTCGAGGTCTTTTACATGGTGCCCCGGTGCCAGCCGAAATGGTGCCTTTAACGTCGCGTGAAAGCCATATCTTCGGGCGTCGGTAGTCAAATGTTGCAAGACGTTCGGCAATACCTTCGGGATGCGGATTTGTTCCATCCTTTCGGTCTTTGCCGGATCACGTCCTAACCACTGGCAACCTGCCTGCCACCATTTACTGTTTTGTTCTGGTGCAAAATAAAGTGCGTAACGGCTCATATTTCTACTATTTAGTTACCGACCTGATCAGTTGGAAAGCGCAAAGAATCGCGCAATAAAAATCCCATCGGCATATTCATATTCGAACCCTTTGGTGGAATAGGGTGCATGAACCAACGGTCGTAAATTTTATAAATTTCACCATCGTTGATGAGACGCAGCATCTCGGTATCAACAATCTTTTTGAAACCAGGGTCGTCTTTACGCATCATGATGGAATACGGTTCTACCGAAAGTGCGTCGCCGACAATCGCAAAACTGGCTGGATTTTTGGAATCTGCGCGCAAGCTGTACAACAACACGTCATCCATAGGAAAAGCATCAGCTTTATTTTCTTCGACCATTTTGAATGAGTCCTGATCTGTGTTGCCTTCGATAAGTTTTATATTGAGAGAGTTAATATCGTTACGATCGGTCAATAGTTTGACGGTGGTCGTGCTCTTAGTCGTAACGATAGTGCGGTTACGGAACTGATTCCAATTTTTGATGCCACTGTCCGCCCTGACTAACGCTTTAACACTAGAGAAAAAATGTGGGATCGTAAATTCGTATTTTTTTCGTCGTTCAGCATTGTTAGTGGTACTACCGCACTCCAGATCAATTTTGTCTTCGAGCAAGGCGCTGAAACGCGTACTTGAGTCAACCGATGAAAACTGCACTTTCAAGTTGGGCAGTTTTAATTCTTTCTTCATTGCATCTGCAATCTTCAAACATAGATCAATGGCGTAACCCATTCCTTGCCCATTTGCACCAACGAAAGCAAATGGTGGGCTTTCTCTGACGCCTATCGTCAGTGTTTGTGTTTTTCGGATTTTTGCCAACGTGTCAGATGCGGAAGCATGCGTCGGAGTGAACAGGCTGATCAGAACGGAAAAGTACAAAACGGCATAACGCATAATGTATTCCTGATGAAGTAGACAGGGCGTCAGTGAATGAAAGTTGGTGGTAAAAACAATAAAATCTGAGAAATAGGAAAATCAAAATAAAAAATGATTTACCAGATTCAATTTAACAGCCTATCCTCAATACAAAAGAGTGAATTCTTGCTTTTTTCTTGAATAAGATTTTGTGAATGAAAAGTGGTATCAAGTGATAGTTAATGATTTAAATGAAAGTCATTAAAGTGATAGTTATTTTTTTTACAAAACTTTCTATCTTTCGATTAAGGTGTGAGGAGTTTGCAGGACAGGTATGGTAAGGTGCTGCCCGTAATGGTTTCTCTAAGGCAATTAATTCATGAATTTTATTCAAGTCACTGAATTTTCTATTCGTAACGCACGCATTGTTACTGCAAATCAGGCATTTACTGGCTGTGTTGCTGTGCGTCATGGCGAGTTCAGCGAGCTGACCTCAGGCTGCCATGGATTGGTCGGCGATGATTGGCACGGTGATTATCTGTTGCCTGGTTTGGTTGAGTTGCATACCGATAATGTTGAAAAACATCTTTTGCCGCGTCCTGGAGTAGGCTGGCCAGTGCAATCTGCCATTCTGACGCATGATGCTCAGATAATTGCAGCTGGTATTACGACAGTCTTAGATGCGATTGCAGTCGGGGATCTTGAGCCGGATAGCTTCAGAACGCAGACACTTCAAGCCTGCGTTAAAGGTTTTGACGATGCACGCGAAGCAGGACTATTGCGTGCCGAGCATTATTTGCATCTGCGCCTTGAGCTTGGAGAGCAGGACTTATTGTCGCTGTTTGCACCCTTAGCCCGACATGCACGCTTAAAGCTCGTGTCTTTGATGGATCACACGCCCGGTCAACGACAATGGACGGACTTAAACGCCTACCGAACTCAGGTCGCTGGAAGGCATGGATGGTGTGACGAAAAAGTCGATGCCATGTTGAAGATATTTTCAGATCGGCAGCAGCGATTTGCAAGCCAAAATCGCGAAAAAATCAGGCATCTGTGTTTTGATAATTCGCAAGCCATTCCCTTGGCGACGCACGACGATACCACGCCTGAACACGTGCTTGAGGGGGGGCGTGAAGGAGTTAGTATTTCAGAGTTTCCTACTACCTTAGCAGCAGCGAAATCGGCGCGTGAGCATGGGCTGGCGATTGTGATGGGTGCCCCTAATTGCGTCAGAGGTGGTTCACATTCGGGCAATGTTGCTGCCGCAGAGTTAGCACGTCATGGTTTGTTGGACATTTTATCGTCGGATTACGTTCCTTCAAGTTTGTTGCATGGAGCCTTCTTATTGCAAGAACACGGCTATTCTTTGCCGCAAGCTATTGCGACGGTCAGTCGCACGCCAGCGCAAAAAATAGGTATGCACGACAGAGGAGAGATTGCGATTGGGCTACGTGCCGATTTTTTGCGTGTCAGAATGTTTCAGGGCGTACCAGTAGTGATCGGCGTCTGGAAACAAGGACGACAAATCGCCTGAGCTTCACTCCAGTTGGGTTCAGATTGAATTGCGACGCGCCTCTAAGGTCAGCTCCAAAGCCCTCAGGGCTTCAACCGCGCCCGCCGCCAGACCAATATCTGCCTTGCCTGAGACCATTGGTTCACGCACATTGATACGGATGAGTCTGCCACCATACTGTTGCACGATTTTGTTACTGAAATGGCGCACCGTTGGAATCGCAGTACCAGCGCCAATTTCAATGACGAGTGGTCGGGAAATAGTTTGTAACCAACGTTGCTGACGATCGGCTTGCTGTTCTTGATGATGATCCAGCCAATGCCAATCTTCAAACATCAGAATGTTTGGTCGTGCCATACCGCCACAGCGTGGGCATGTTGGTGCCGTATTCTCAAGACGACAATTAACGGTATCCACAACAGGTTGGAATTGTTGTGCGGACCAGATTGTTTCACTACAAGGCAACATGCATTGGAGTTGGTGGATAGAACCATGACATTCGTTAATGCGTTGAGGATCAAATCCCGCAAGCTGAAACTGACCATCCACGTTGCTGGTAAAAATGCTGTAGCCCGCCGCTTTTGTGGCCGCCCATTGATGTAAAACGCGGAACCCTTCATGGGGCACCGTATTTCTGTATAAATTCAGCCGGTGCCCATAAAACCCCCACGCTTGCTGAGCCCTTCGACGAAAAGCTGCTGGCGTTGCGATTTCATGAAATGCTATTTTTTGCGCTCCCAATGCTGGATACGCTTTCCAAAAGCCTTCCGTTCCGCGAAAGTCAGGTAAGCCCGAATCAACACCCATGCCCGCACCAGCAGCAATAATCAGCGAATCTGATTGCTCCAGTAGATCGACGGCGTGGTTTAATTGACTGATGGTGAGCATGATGTATTTGTTCGTGTAAATTTACAACACTTTGCCATTAATAATTACGCAACACAATAACTCATCCTACGTTAGTTCTCTCTGTCTGTCCCAAATCGCCTGCTTCATATGACCCGATTCCCTTTTCATGGCAATTGGTGCCGAGATTGTATGGGCAGATTCAAATAATTCCTTCCGAAACATTCGCGCTTGAATGTTTATTGCTCATTGACAACATTGTGTCAAAGGGTTAGCGTCTGTCTCCTGTGAAAATAGGTGTCAGATTTTAAAAGTTTCACACAACTTTGGCTTACTCAAAAAATATTCTGGCGACCTATGGCTACCAAAGAAGTACACTTGTACTTCTAGGTGCCACATGCTGCTTTAGCGCTTTTGCGTAAGTTATGCCTAAAATCCTGGAGAAATAATGCGTATCAAATCTATTGTTATCTGCGCCTTGATCGGTGCGAGTTTAACTTCTGTCAGTTTCGCAGGTGAGGCACCAATCAGGATAGGCATTATTGGACCATTCAGTGCTAAATCTTCGCTGGATATGGGCGAGAGTATTCGCGGTGGTGCGCGTGTTTTTGAAAGCGATCTGAACCAGATCGGTGGTGTTTTGGGACGCAAAATCGAACTGGTTGAACGTGATGATCAGGCCAAGCCAGAAGTTGGTGTGGCGATGGCGAAAGAATTGATCGAAAAAGAAAAAGTTGTTGCAGTCGTTGGTTTTGCCAACACCGGTGTTGCTCTGCAGTCGGCCCCAGTTTTTCAAAATGCCAAAATCCCACTCATTATCAGCGGTGCGACCGGTGCCAAAGTCACTCAGCAATTTATGCCACCAGCAGTCCCGAATAGCTATATTTTCCGGGTCGCTGCGAGCGATAGTTTGCAACCTGTTTCCATGCTCAACGACGTAATTGATAAACGCAAGTTAAACCAAATCGCGATTTTGCATGATGAAACCCCTTATGGTCAGTTCGGTAAAGATAGTCTGATCGCAGAAATGAAACGTCGTAACCTGACGCCGGTCGCCGTTGAAAGTTTCAAAATTGGCGACGTCGATATGAGCAAGCAAGTGTTGCATGCCAAGCAAATGGGAGCTCAAATCATCGTCACCTATTGCCTGGCCAACGAAGCAGCTGCGGTTGCCAACAGTATGGGCAAGCTAAGAGCCAACATTCCTTTAGTTGGTTCATGGATATTGTCACATCATGGATTTATTGAGCAAGCGGGGGCGAATGCTGAAGGTGCTCGGATGCCAGTGACCTTCATAGAAAACGAATCGACCCGCAGCGACAGTTTTGTCTTGTCCTATCTGCGTCTGAACAATGCCAAGCGGATTCCGTCAGCAGTTGCAGCGGCACAGACTTATGATGCATTGCGCATACTTAGTCTGGCGATTATGCAGGCCAATAGCACCGTACCTGAGAAAATTAAAAACGCCTTGGAAGATATGAAATACGACGCGACTTCAACCGTCGTGACGCGTTACAAAAAACCATTTTCTAAAACGGATCATGAAGCAATTACACAGAATATGCTATTCATGGGCGAAGTTCGCCGTGGGAAAGTGACATACGCTTACAAGGAAGATGAAAAGAGTTCGCTGATAGTACGTAAAAAATAAATCAGTAAAAATGAAGCCTGAGTAGGAAGTTCCTAAAAACAGTTTAGTAGAGACCGTTAAATAAAAGCTGTTTATTTCTCGTTATTCTTTACCACAGTCACCGTGCAATCTGCTTCTGCGACCACTTGCGCAGAGACGCTACCGAGGTAGCGTCTCAATGCAGAGCTCCCGCGTGAGCCAATAATGATGTGGTCAACGTCATTATTGCGAGCGTAATCAATGATCGCCGTGGCAGGATCTGGCGACTCTAATACATGAAAAGTAATTTTATCGCTGTTGAGATTCAAGGGGCGTGCCCAGTGTTTGAGCTCAACCAATTGCTTAACGTGAATGTTTTCGCCTTGTTGTATCAGACTCTCATCCATACCGATGCGACTAGTTTTTCGTATTGTAAGACATGCGAGTCTCGCGCCGGGCTCAGTTTGTAGCATACGACGCGTAATTTGCCGCAGACTTTCCGCCAGTTTTTCCGAGCCATGACTTAAATCGAGTGCCACCACAATAATCGGGGCTTTTGACAATTGTTCGGAAACACTATGTTGTAGCACCAGATCTGCACCTACCGCTTTAAAGCGGCGTTTGACGACCGCCAGATAGCCATCTTGTTGATCCTTTTTTGCACGGCCAGTTAACGTCAATTGCTCTGGATGTTGCAACAAAAAAGCCAATTGAGCCGCCGTATCAAAACGCGCATTCGGATCGACTTCCAGACAACGCAAAATAATTTCTTGTAACCAATCTGGTAGATCTGCTCTATGATTACGTGGTGGAATCGGGTCGCGGTAGAGTCGCTTTTTTAGACCCGAAACCGAAGTCGGATGACCAAATGGGCGTTCTCCCGTTACCAGGTGATAGAGCAGCACCCCCAACGCAAATAAATCACTGCGTGGTTCATTACGTACACCCATCACTTGTTCGGGTGAAATATACGGGCCAGTACCCATAGGCAGGCGAAATTCTTCATCCAGCAAATCAGGCAAACGATCATGGCGTGACAAGCCAAAGTCAATTAACACCGCCACCCCATCACGGAACATGATGTTGCTGGGTTTGATATCGAGATGTATCACATGTTGGCGATGCAGGTCTTGCAGCGCATTGGCGATCTTGATGCCGACGCTGACGACTTCATCTAAAGGCAATGGTGCTTTTTCAAACCGGCTGCGCAGCGACTCACCGGCAATCTGTTCCATGACGATGTAAGGTTGTGCATCAAAATCTCCCGCACCAAAATACCGTGGCACATGATCACCTTTGAGCTTGGGCATGATCATTTGTTCGACTTCGAATGCCACAATGGCGGTCGGATCGTCGCTGGCAAACAGCAGGGGTACCTTCATGATCAGCGGCGGTACGCCGTTTTCCATGCCGGGTTTGTTGAGATGGCGCTGGCGCAGATCGCTGACGCGCCATAATGCCGCCATGCCGCCGGTATGCAATTTTTCTTCCAGCCGGTAGCCGTCAAACTCCATTCCTATCTGCAGGCCGCGCGCACTCATTTTAATCTCCGGTCGATAAACGTGCCGCTAAAGATGCAGGAAGCCCCGCTGCCAGAATTTTCCTGGCAGCGCTCTCGTAGTCGTAAGGAACGCGGAAATACGTCAGTTCTTGCGTATCTGTATCAAAAGTCGCATAGCAGGCCGCAGGATTGCCATCGCGTGGTTGACCCACTGAGCCCGGGATGACCAGCCAACGGCGTTGCTTGCTTAAGGGAATGCTACTTTCAGGCGTCGGTAAAAATTCACCCGTCTTGCCAGTCAGCGTCATGTGATACAAGGTCGGCATATGTACATGGCCACAGAAGGTAATTGCGGCTTTGCACGCATGCATACTGCGCATAGCTTCCATCACACCGTCGATGTATTCCCATTTGTCTGGCGCCCAGGCATTGGCGTGTACCAGTAACATATCCTGCAATTCTATGCGGTAGGGTAAAGCCGCAATAAACGCAATCTGTTCCTTACTCAACTGGGCACGTGTCCATTCGACCACCTGTCTAGCCACCGGATTCATATCACCTTTGTCTTCTTGCAAGATACCGGCGTCGTGGTTGCCCATCAGTACCAATGCGCCTTTGGTGACATAATCCATCACTGTTTGTAAGACCCAGGCCGGGTCTGCACCGTAACCGACGATATCACCCAAAAAAGCGTAGCGTGTCACTTTTTGTTGCTCCGCATGGGACAGACACGCGGAAAGCGCTTCGCGGTTCGCATGGAGGTCTGTCATGAGAGCTAGCAGCATAATGAGTTCAACGTCAGGTAAGTTAAGAAAATGTTGGATATCACGACGCCGGAATGTAAACCGGTGCAGACCTAGTGTATTCCTTTCTGAATATTACGGTTTGATTCTAACTCTGAACTTACAAACCAGCGAAATCAGCTTATAAAGGTGATTGCAAACCGTCCTTGTATTGAAGATAACCACGGGCACGTAATTCGCAAGCAGGACAGGTACCACAGCCATGCCCCCATTCATGCAATTCGCCACGTTCCCCCAGATAGCAGGTATGCGTATCAGCGCGGATCAGATCAATCATGGCACTGCCGCCTAAATCTTCTGCCAGTTCCCAGGTTTGTGCCTTGTTGATCCACATGAGCGGTGTTTCCACCTTCAGGCGTGTTGCCATGCCGAGATTGAGCGTGACTTGCAAAGCTTTCATGGTGTCATCGCGGCAGTCCGGGTAACCGGAGAAATCAGTTTCGCACATACCTCCAACCAAAACATTTAAACCGCGGCGGTACGCTAAAGTTGCCGCTACCATCATAAACATCAGGTTACGACCGGGTACAAACGTGTTGGGTAAACCATTTTCTTGCATTTCTATGGCAATATCTTCGGTCATCGCAGTTTGTGATAATTGCGAAATCAGTGATAGATCGATCATATGATCTTCGCCCAGACGCGTTTCCCATTCGGGTGACAGTTGACGCATTTTTTTCAACAATGCAGGCCTGACTGTTAATTCTATGGCATGTCGCTGACCATAATCAAAACCTATCGTCTCGACATGCGCATAGCGTGACAAGGCCCAAGCCAGACAGGTAGTAGAATCTTGTCCCCCACTAAACAGAACAAGGGCACGATCGTTTTCGAAGTGTGGTTTCATATCGCAAAGTAAAAGTTGAGGCCGAATTGTAAAATATGGAAACTCTTTTTACATCCAGCTACAGTGATGGTAAGGTTCGTCTGATACGAATGTTAACGCAAGCCCATGAGTTTTTCTAAAAAATTTCTTTCTACTTCCTTGCTGTCCGTCATTGATCAAGGCATGCTAAGCGCCTTGAATTTGCTTGTTGGCGCCTTGTTGATACGCATGGTCGACAAGAGTGATTACGGTTTATACAGCATGTTATACGCAGTGGGTCTGTTGGCTGGACTGGTGATTGACTCCTGGATAGCGGGACCGCTTGCAACCGTCGCTAATGTGGTACACGAAAATGCCAGTCGGATTCTGTTGAGACGTTACTGGTATCGCCAGATTTTCTGCACCTTGTGGATGGGTGGCGTATGCTTTTTGGCCGCCGAGTTTTCGCCATTGTTTAGCTCAGATGTGAGTAGCGTCAACGGATTAATGGGGCTAATCTTTGCGCTTTACGTTATTGGTAATGGTTTTCGTGAATATGGCCGGACTGTCGGGTTTATTCAGTCGGATCTGCATACTGTCTTCCGACAAGACATTGTTTATGTACTTGCGGTCGTTGCTGGATTGGCGTTGTCAATCCTCTACCAGCATGTCGAAGTCATTTATGTCTTTGCTGTATTAGCCGGTTCGTCGTTTTTATCTGCCTTGTTTGGCAGGGAGCGCTTACGTGATCGCACGGCAACAACATCTTCTGAAATCGATAAAGAGGACATGGAGCTCATTGCCCAGCATCAGACAACGATTACCGGACACGGCCGTTGGGCAGTGGTCGGGGTGATTGTTGGATGGCTGACCAACTACAGCTATTTGTATTTAGCAAAACTATGGATGAATAGTGAGGCAGTCGCTGATTTGAATGCATCGCGCTTATTGCTGATGCCGATTCCTCTGATTGTGGCCGCGTGGTCAAGAGTCGCCAGACCAGAAGCAGGCCGTCTGATTGCAGCTCAGCAATGGGCGCGGCTGAAAAAATTTACATTTCTATCTATTGTTGGCATTGAAGTTATCGTTGTTGGCTACGTTGGCTTGCTATTGTTGACTTTCCCTTTTACCGAAGTACATTGGATTGGTAGCCAGACGAAGTACCACGGTCTGGAGCCACTCATGATGATGTGGGGCGTTTATTTTGCAGTCAATGCGGTACGCTGGATTGGTACCACATGGTTGATGAGCGGTGGCGCGTTTCGTTCCATGTTTTTCTTAGGAACGGTGACGCTGATATTAGTGTTGGGTATTACGACTTTTGCGATTCCTTATTGGGGTACTGTCGGTGCCATATTTGCACTGATCTTTGTTGAAGTTTTTGAGACGATCGTCGTTTGGAAATTTATCTTTCCGCGTTTGCAGAAGCCGCTTGAAAGCGTTTCTGCAAATGTGTCGTAATCAAGTTTGTCACATGCTTTTGCGCCCAACGTGGCGTGAAAGTATGATCGGCACCTTTCAATATTTCCAGCCTGACGCGCGGGCTTTTTCCTAACAACACACCATGTCTTCCGAAATTTTCGGTCATCAGATCGACGCTGCTGTCGCCCGCATCCATAATCATTAAAATCTCCGTTCCACGTGCTTCCATTTGTCTGAATTGACGCGCCACTTTTCCCAAAAAATGGTGACTTTCTATGAATTTTGTGATGAACGCTTGCGACAAAATATGTAGTCGTTTGCTGACCCTTTGTGATAATTTAACGAAAATCTGCCGGAATTGTACGTCACCCCGCAAGACCCGCTTCCAGGTCTGTAGGTTGCGGATTGCTTTGACATAAAAATGGGTCGATTTAATCGATTCTTTACGACGCGCTTCCAGACTATCGCCTTCATTCCAGTGGTACACCAGCTGATTCATTAAAATGACACCTTTGACGCTAGCTTCTTCGAGGGCAGTCAGATAACTGAAATAGGCACCAGAGCACAAACCGCCAACGACAAAATGTTCGCTGCCAAATGCAATGCGCATAAATTGCATTGCAGAGCGCATATCATTGAGGCCGCCATTGGCATACACATCGTTTTCTTTGCCTTCCGGAGTAGGTTTACTGTATCCGATACCGGCTTTATCGAAACGTAAAACGGTGAACCCGGCAGCAGCCAGATCACGCGCCAGCTTGACGTATAACCGATGATTCCCGACCCGGTGATTGGCACCGATATTGGCGAGTAAAACGGTGGGAAGGGGCTGAGAAACTGGACTCACGGGACGACTGACGACACCAACCAACTCTTCGAAGGAGACCAAATTTTCGGTGATGCTTTGTTCCTGTATTTGCAGTGTGATGGCGGTTTCTAAATTAATTTCATCGTTGGCTGGCGCTGGCTGAATATCAAACAGTGGTGAGAGCCAGGCTGCGACTTCCAGCCAAATTTCTTCCGGTACTTTGGTGTCGTGGGCATCGGGTCTCATCATGTCGGCGTAGCCGGGGCTGCTGCTCAAGTGTAAATGAGTATTGCTTTGGTTCCAGATATTCGCGAGCTTTTCTTCTTGTCCCGTAAGATCGTCTCTGGCAATAATCAACACTGGCATTTCTGGTGCGGGCATTTTCAGCATATCGAGTTTGCCGACACTGCTACGCATTTCTGCGCTAAATTCATAGCCAGTTAATTCATCATCGTTGATTTGCTTCTCTGATTCAGCTTTATCTCTTGATGCTGAAGGTTCGGCGGCATCTGCAGATGATGTTGATTGTAATGCGCTCATGTTTCGTAATACTTGCAACTCGCGGCAATAAGCGCGTCCGGAAACTGCAGGTGCCAACATAACTAATGCCGACGCCTGAATATCGGTGGCGACGCTCGCGGCCAACAACGCCCCCAGGCGCAGACCAAACAAGCTAACTTGTTCGAGCCCGGCGATTTGACGTAAATGCGCCGCTGCAGCACGGATATTAGATTGCCAGATGGCGACTCTGTCGCCGTCCAGATCGGCAGAATCACCACTATTGTTGTAATCAAAAAACAGAACGTCAAAACCAGCTTTCGCCAGCGTATTTGCCAGATGTTTATACGATAAATACGAGACCATATATTCATGGCCAAATGGCGGACATAGTACGACGCCGCACTGACGACTACCACCAAGATCACGCTTACGCGCCGGATGATACCAACCAAGCAAAGGGGCGTGACTTTCGCCAAACCAAAAGGCTTGTGGTGTAAATAAAATGTCTTTACTTGGATAAAGTTGGGTTGCCACGGTCAGCCTGCGGATGGGTCTGGGTTGAGATGAATCTGACATTTGACGCTACTTTGCATATTCAAACCTTGCACGCTGACTTTAGGCGTGAACGGGCGCTGTTGTGCTCTCAGACGTATCATTTTCTTGATACCGGGACTCAGATGGAAATAATTGTCATCGGTTGTCATTCCAGGCGCAGTGATGTAAATCGCTTGTGCCACGCGTTGCGTCTGCAAGGTCAGCAAAAATTCACTATCAGTAACTTGTGTTAACTCGCCACTCAAGCCCAAATCGCGTTCTGTTGCCAAATCCTGTCCGCTAGTGAAATGGTAATCACTGCATAGGGGGATTTCCGGGTCTGCCGCATATAAATGCAATGCGGTGAGATGGTGTCCAGCGGGGCCAAAACGATAGGCGTAAGTCGTATCTAAAAAATGCGGCAAGATGGCGTCAGCGCGTAACATCATACTACTGTGACCGGCTAGCGTGATGTGCTGGCGAGCGCGAGCGACACGGGTTTCGCCGTGTTTGTATAAACACAGTTCCAGCTCACCATCGAAGGTGTTCGTGGTATCGTTTACCACGTGCATCGCCAGCCCGTTTAAACCTTCGTCGGTCAGAAAAACCGTCAGTGGAGCCATTGCACGTTTTAAAAAATAGTAAGCAGCTTTTGGATTGCCATTCGCGTCAACCACACCCCAACCCGCACCTGCCCACAAATCACGCCAAAACCAGATCAAAGCACCGTGGCAGCTTGATCCATGACGACGCCATTCTTGTATGCTTTGCGCCATCAGTTCGCCAGTCGTGGTACGGGCTAACGCCAGATAGCGTTCACGATCTGCATAGCGCAGGCGCATGGGGTCAACGCGATACAACTCGGCCATGTAGTGATCGCGCACATCTTCAAAATCCCAGCTAGTACCATTGTCACGTGGCACGCGGCGTTTCCAGTCCGGATGCGGACCTGGTGCAACACCATTGGCAAGCATGCTATCGATCAGTGCATCATCTGGCATATTTGAAAAGCCCAGACATTCAGATGTAAAGCGCACGCCACTGCGACGTGCATCTTCTAAGGGACGTAAATACGCACCAACGCCAAAATAATGTGCGACACCTGCATCGACCTGGAATGGCATCACACCGCCTGCCGGGCTCGATGGCCAGTAAATTGCATCGGGTCTCAGGTTATGACAGAGTTGCGGCAAGGTTTCGGCAAAAAATGCATTGCGCCAAAGTTCTGGCGGTTGACCTAACATTGCTGCTTGCTGTTCGATTTCGCTGTTGCCACACAAGACGGCAATACATGGCGACATCTGCGTGCGTTGCAAAAAATGTTCAGCTTCGTTTTGTATGTTGAGTGCAAACGTCAAATCACCAACCGGATAATCCATGTTAGCGAACATAAAATCCTGCCACACCAGTATGCCCAACTCGTCGCAAAGCTGATAAAAAACCGGATTCTCATACACCATGGTGCCAACGACACGCAGCATATTCATACCGGCGTCACGTGCCAATGTCAGCATTTTTCTTTGTGCTGTTTCTTCGGCATTGAGCGAGAGCAGATCAGTTGGCGTCCAGCATGCACCACGACAAAAAACCGACACGCCATTCACATGCAAATGAAAATCGTCATTGCTTTGGATTACGTGGACATGACGGAATCCAAGTTCACCTAAGGCAAAAAATTGAGAGACCGATTTGCCTTCTTGCTGGTAAATTACTTCCACAAACGCCGTATATAAATGTGGTTTGCCGTGAGTGTGTGGCCACCACCATTGTGGATCCGTAAATACCAGTTCTCCGCTGGCGCGTGCTAATTTTTTTTCGGATTGCGCAAGTTTGAGTTCTTGTGCACGATCACCCACATGCAAGCGTACCTGGCTAATCGCAATGCCAGTTTCAAACTCTAAAACAGCGTCAACGATGCCGTCTGTGCCCATCAATCGGCTATGCATTTGTTGGTTGCACAAACGAAGCGGGTTACGCATTTCCAGACTAATGGCGCGATACGGGCCAACTGGTGCGACTGGTGGCGACCAGCCTGGCATACGCCCGATCAGACTGGTGCGAAACCAACGTAACTGCTGTTGGTCAACTAATTTGGTTTTCCAACGCGGACGTGGCCTGCGTTCTGCTAACAAACTGTTGAGCGCAAGGAAGCGTAGACTGAGCCTTCCTGCACCGCGGATTTGCATGGCTTGCAGATCCAGGCTATGGCGCACAAACATATTCTCGCAACGCTTTAAAAGCGTATCGTTCCAAAAAATATCAACCACACCAGCCAGTCCGTCAAAATGCAAAAATGCCGCATCTGGACTGATTTCTGTTTCGCAAAAAAACCAGATATCGAGCGCATCAAATTGATGCTCACCATATTGAAATTGATTCGCTTCACGCAACACCGATGCGGCGGTACAAGGAAGCTTAGCCGGTAAGTTTTGTAATCCTTGGACCGCTAATTCAGAAGGCAAGGCAAACGCCGACGGCGCTACCATCACCATATGCCAGTCAGCGCTCAGGAGTGGACTGCTGCTGTCTGTTGAATGATCTGATCGGTGACTGAATGCGTTACTCACCATGCCTCAGCCTGTCTTCTGCAGGCTATGCGCAAGTGCCGTCATACCCTGATCCCAGTGGTGTGATAATTGATGTGTCAGAGGAGATAAGTCAACCGCCTTTTTCCCCATTACGGCACGAGCCGTTTTGAGTAATAAAGTTTTAGTCGTATCAGAAATACTGTCAAATTCTTGTGCCGCGACACGGAAGTCCCCTTGTCCATGTTGTTTCAGCCAACGCAGATATTGCGCGCCCAGACTAAAACCAGCACCCAGCTGGCGCAAGGTAGCGAACGCATACGCGTGATACGCCGCCATGCCCTGTTCTTTGAGATTTTCAACATCGCTCAAAAATACGGGGGCGAACGCGGTGACTGGATTGTGTTCCGGGCGACGCGCAATATGTTTATGCAGCAAACCGAGGGCAATTTTTGCAAGTGCTGCGTCATCGCGTCGCTGTACGCGATCAAGCCTGACGAATTCGGCAAACAAGGGCATAAACGTTGGATCATATGGTTTGCCGATACGAAAGGTTTCGACAAAATCTTCACCGTGTAATTCATGGTAGCTACTATTATGGAAATAGCCCATGCGTTGTGCATCGAGATCGATTTCCTGAATCGCAATCGTAGTTTTGACATGATTGCTGCGGTAATCGGTACCCGATGTATCTGGCAGATAAAAAGAATCGGATTCAGTTAAGACCAAACGTCCACGGCGCAATTGTTCGCAGGCATTAGGTAGTAAACCACGCCAGACATTGAGTTCTTGAACGTCGATACCATACAGTGCAAATAAGTCTTCATGTGGTGGCTTGTAAAAAGTCCACTGATCGCCATCGAAGTCATTCGCAAATACCATAGACAGGCAAGCCAGTGGATTAAGGCCTTGTGCGTGCAAGACTTCAACCCAGACATCGATATAGCAATTGGTTTCAGCCCATGCACGCTCAGCCCCGTGCAATGCATGGGGCTGGTAGCTGCTGACATCAATTTTCGGTAATGCGCACAGACTCATAAGCCAAGGATTTCGCGGGTTGCTGTTGGCCACGTCGCGGTGTCCATACCATGTGTTTTAAATAGTGCCATGACGATACGTTCCAGACCAAAACCCAGACATGCTGTGTGTGCGACTTCGCCACTGGCTGTGTTAATTTCAAATAGCTTACCGAAGTGATCCTGATGGTAATTGAAGGAGCAGACAGCGGTTGGTTTTTCTTGGGAAATCACCGGAATCACGACTTCAAATTTCAATTGTTGTTCACGTTGGTTTGCAGCCAGCATACGACCGCCACGACCAAAGAATGGGTCAGATGCTACTTCCGAATGTGCTGGCAAACCGAGTGATTGCAGAATATCGATACCACGTTGCAGCCAGGTATCACGCCACTCTACGACCATTTCTGGCGTACCCACGCGGACAAACTCGCGTACGCGGAACGACTGCATACGGGTCGGTTCAGGTGAGGGTTCATTGCGGAACACCCAGTTCTGCATATCAACCAATTTGCCTTCGGCTGGTAACGTGCCGGTAAAACTTGGATACACCGGATAACAAGCGGCAGGGGTCAGGCAGACAGCGGTCATGGTTTGCAGATGTGTCCACGGACGACCTTCATGCACGTTTTCTATGAGTTCTTTGTGCTGTGCTTCGTTGCCCGTAAAACTGAAAATAGTGCCTGCTAATTGCGGGAAAGAATCGAGGTATTCGCTGCGCTCTAATACCTTGCGATCGAGGCATGGTGGGAACGACATTTTGGTGGCGTTATCATTTGCAGCAACACGTGAGACGTAATCATCGAACAGACGCAACACTTTTTCAAATACCGGGCCACGACCAAAAATACCTTGTACTCCGACCGGAATAATATGACCAGCTTCGACCAGATCGTTGGTCAGAACTTCAGGAGAAAAATCGATAGACATGGGCTTCCTCTTAGGGTTTAGTCGTCTTTGAGTACTAACAAAAGATTTGCATTGGTGGCTAAAATGCGGTCGTTTCCTACCATTAACATGGATGACAACGCGTCGCGTAAATGGCGGCTCATACTGAATTTATTATCGTTTTTGTAGGCCAGAATGCCGCAAATCGACAAGGCTTTAATGACGATCTGTGGCAAAGCCTGGGTCGCATCTACTTTGAGGTTATTCATTTTGAGTGAATAGCCGATGGAGGACAAAACGCCGTCTGCTGCGTCTTCAGCGGCAGACAATTCTTCGTATTCTGTCAGGCAGGCTTTGACAGAGGTACGCAAACTTTGCAACATGCTGACGAGTTCAGCTAAACGTAAAGCGGTCGGTGGCACTGTGCCCGGATTGGCACGCGCCTGACCACGGACAAAAGCACGTGCTTTGTTGACAGCGGCCGCCGCGCAGCCAGTCCAGCATCCACCCCACAATAAGTGGGAAACTGGAACGACTGTTTGTGCTGACATATCGCCAAAATGGGCTTCCATGATTTGTGCAACATCACCACTGGAAGTCATCAGGAATGGTGGGCTGCAAGTACCGCGCATACCCATGGTATCCCAATTGCCTTTTTGTTCCAGCGTGTAGTCTGCTTTGCGTACCAGAATTAAAGACTGATCACTATTGGCGGCATCTGGTGCACGACGGGCAGTCACCAACAAATCATCTGCCTGCGCGCCGTAAGAAATGGTGGTCGCATCTTTGATGAGTTTGAAGCGTGAGCCTTCAATTTCCACCGCGCATTGGCTGCGGCGCATTTCACCACCGACCCCCACTTCTGAGGTGACAGAGGCGATCAGATACTGATGCTGAACCAGTTCCTGCAAATAATTGCGGTACCAGGGATGATTGATTGCATGTTTGACGATGGTAATGACCTGAATCTGGTGCATTGCGAAAATCATCGCTGTTGCCGCACATTGGCGCGCCAGAATATCGCAGATTTCCACCAACTCACTGAGGCTGGCACCTGCGCCGCCCAGCTCAACCGGGACATAGGCACTCAACAATTTTTCTTGCTTTAAAGCGTTCACCGCCTCGATTGGGAAACGTGCTGTTTTATCGACCGCATCAGCATGAGGCGCCGCAAATTCCAATGCGACCAGACGTGCGGAAGTGAGTAGGGGGGAATCGGTTTTCATATCAGGCAGTCAGTTCTTCGATAGCAGCGTTGATCGCATTAATGCTTTCAAAGACGCTACGTTTTAACATGCGATCTGGAAATTCCAGATCAAACGTGTCTTCCAACGCCAGCATAACGTTGACACTTGCGTGGGATGTCATGCCAGCTTCATACAAATCTGCATCGTCAGCCAACGTGTCGATATCAGCGGAAAATTTGCCCTGCTCTTTTAATACCTGACGAATTTGTTCTTTGCTCATAAAAGTCTTTCAATTGCTTGGTGGAAAGTAAATGGATTGCCGATCTTTTTTAGTTTCTGACAGAGATCCCGGTCGCTTTTTGTTCGGAAACTGTGAGTGTTGCTATGACGGTTGCAATGGCATATTCATGTTCATGACTGAGGCTAAGCAGGTAATTATTGAAACCCGCTGCTGATGCCAAAGTTTGCGCCTGGCGATGTAAGCGTAAGCCAGGACTGCCGTTAGCATGGCGTACAACTTCAATCGAGTTCCAAGGGAGCACCGTATCTTTATTCAGTCCCAATATTTTCATGGTTGCTTCTTTTGCCGCGACTCTTGCCGCCAGGCTGGCATAACTTTGTTGTTGTGCAGAGTGACAGTCCTGCAATTCTTGTTCACTAAACATGCGGCGCAAATAGCGGTCACCAAATTGCAGTATAGAACGTTGAATTTCAGGAATCCAGACTAAATCTGTCCCCAAACGCATGACGCTTCCTTCACGAGTTTTTTTTGTAAGACGCTGACGCATCTTAAATGAGGGAAACGACGGATTACGCGCCATAATCAGTGATATTTGCTTACAATTCAGACCAATAGAATAGCCGAATGCCAACTTTTTGGAGTTAAAAAAGGTTAAGTTTTTTGCTTATTTTAAAAATATTTTGTGAATACTTGATGAAAAATTTCCATATGGAAATTTCTTTTTCGTGATCATCTAAAAATGATAGATTGTTCTGAAGTTACGATTTTGACTTACAGCAATTTGGCGCGTTGAAAATCTTGGATGGGATAGCTGCTATCTGGCGGGTTGTACCCGCCAAATTGACGGGCTGCATGCTTTGGATTTGGCAAACTTGTTGTGCCAATGTGCCTAATCAGCCATCCACGCTTTCAAACCATTCACCCATTTGGCTGCTGGTAATTTCATCGTCAGTCGGATTTCTGTCGCGCGTTCGTAGAGCGCTTCAAAATCGACGGAGGGGGCTTGCTTAAAAGCGATGGCTACCGTGTTGGCATCATGTACCATCGGTAACCAGACCACGGCATCAAAGGCGGCTTCCAGGGCTTCAATATTGGCGTTGCAGTTGGCTTCGTAATTATCGGGATTGCCGAACAAATTGACGGTGAGCATGCCATCGTCTTTCAGGCAATCGGCACAGGCACGATAGAATGCCGGGCTGCTTAACGCTGGTGCCTCAGCGGCGGCATCGTATAAATCGACTTGTAAAATATCGAGCTGATGGTGGTTATTGCTGTCGCAGACAAATTCCATGGCGTCCATTTCCAACACCCGCAAACGTTCATCATTGGGTGGTAGTTTGAAATGTTCGTGACAGGCTTTGATCACATGGGGATTGAGTTCAATCGCCGTCACTTTAGCTTGCGGAAACTGACGGTAACAAAACTTGGTTAAGGACGCAGCGCCCAGCCCCAGCTGCGCGATATATTGCGGCTCTTTTTTAAACAGCAACCACATCATGATCCTTTGGTCAATTTGACACACCTAATAGTCAAGGATGGATATAATCTGAACCCTCGGTCACCATCCCTCTAGTCCATGCCAGTAGCATACTCATACGTCCGCTTTTCCTCTCTAGAGCAGCGGAAAGGCGACTCACTCCGCCGCCAGATGACGGCCTCTGCGCAGTATGCTGCCCAACATGGCCTGACCCTCGACGAAACGCTCCACGTCCATGATCTCGGCGTTTCCGCATTCCATGGCTCCAACTATGAGCATGGTGCGTTAGGCCAATTCATCGCCGCCATCGACAACGGAACGGTCTCTCCAGATTCATTCCTGCTGGTTGAATCGCTTGATCGCCTGTCTCGCTTACCTGTAACGGAAGCACTGGTCATCTTTCAGGAGATTATCAACCGTGGCATCACCATCGTTACCCTGACCGACTCCGCGATTTACAGCAAGGAACGCTTGAAGAACGATTGGTTGCCATTGTTGACTGCATTGGTCTCCATGTCACGCGCCCATGAAGAATCAGCGATGAAGTCCATACGGTCGAAGGCTTCATGGGATGCCAAGAAGGACAGGGCGAAACAGCATAAAGAAGTGCTGTCAAAGCGATGCCCATGGTGGTTGAAAGTTTCCGCCGATAGGTCGCACTACGAGATTATTGAAGAGAAAGCCGCTATCGTTCGGCAGATGTTTCAACTTTCTAGGGATGGCATGGGTGGCTGGAGCATTGTCCGTCAATTCAATGAGCAAGGCATTCCGACTATCCACCGTGCAAAGTATTGGCAAAGTAGTTCGGTGAACTTCACCCTGAAAAACATCGCTGCAATTGGCGTACTTCAGCTTGATCAAGACCACAATGGTCAAACCACGACCAATACCTTCATCGAAGACTTCTATCCACCAATTATCGAGAAATCACTGTTTTACGAAGTTCAAGCACTTCGGAAAGAGCGTGACCGTGATCAAGGATCAGTTTCAGCAGGCCGTAAGGGACGCTACCTCAATATCTTTCAGGGCATCGTGAAGTGTGGCTACTGTGGAACTGGAATGCATGTGCGAAATAGATCCACTACGCGCCCAGGGAACCTTTACTGTGGGAAGTCGTTGGAGGGCGCAGGTTGCATCGGCACCTCGTACAATATCGGAGACCTGGAATCTGAGTTCATGGAATTTACTCGTGAACTCGACGCACTCCGCGTTCTAGGCGATGAAACAAGCAAGAATGCGATCACCGCGAAGCGTAGCGAATTGGTTGCTTGCGAAGGCATATTGGAAGACGCCGAAAAGCGTTTCAGCAACTTGATGATTGCCATGGAAACAGGTGGGGACATCAAAATGCTGGTCACGCGGACGCGCACCCTTGAAGGCCAGATGAATGACCTGAAGAAGCAGCGCCTTGAACTTCAGAGTGAACTTCAATCCTTGATGAACACGGCACAAGATGAGCAGCATTCCTACGAGGCACTGGGCAAGTTGATAGAACAACTTCAAACGATGGATGCGGAACCGGACGAAAGAACTCAATTCAGGGTTCGCATGCAGTCTGAAGTGCAGAAGGTTGTTCGCAGGTTGTTGCTATTTTCTGGCGGCCCTTGCAAACCACCATCGCAGGAAGAAATTGAACGGCTAACGGTTGCATTGCGTAGCGACGGACATGACGATGACGCAATCAGGGCGTACTTCGATACGGAGATCAAACCAGATCGAACTCAGCGTTACTTCACTGCCTTTATGCGCAATGGGATTGCGAGAACTGTGAAGAATGGGCGGGTGCTGGAAACGCCTCCCCATGCCTAAGGCGACTTGAAAGTGGCCTGATGCTAGGCGCCATACCTAAACACTGGCAGAGAATGGTTACTGCTGATCAAGCATCCAGCCCTTCAAACCGTTTACCCAATTTTTGGCCGGTAAGTTCAATGTTTTCTTGATATTGGCAGCGCGTTCATAGAGCACGCTGAAATCCAGCGATGGCGATTTCTTGAAAGCGATGACAACGATGTTGGCGTCATGGACTTCTGGCAGCCACACCAACGCATCGAATACCAAGCCCATTGTTTGCAGGTTTTTATCGTAGTTGGTGAAATCGTCACCGAAGACATTCGTTGTCATGATGCCGTCTTCACTCAGACAATCGAAGCAGCCTTGGTAAAACTCTTGTGAGTCAAGCACTGGTCCACGCGCCTCTTGGTCGTATAAGTCCACTTGCAGCACATCGACCGTGCCATGATTTGCTTTATTGAGGACGAAATCGAGCGCGTTCATCTCCACCACATTGAGCCGTGCATCGTTGGGAGGCAGGCCGAACTGCGCCTCGCACATGGCGATCACATTGGGATTGAGTTCAATGGCCGTGACGCGGGCTTGAGGGATGCGGCGGTAGCAGAACTTGGTCAGTGCCGAACTGCCAAGGCCTAGCTGGACGATGTGACGAGGACTGTTATCGAATAAAAGCCACATCATCATCATTTGAACATACTCAAGCTCGATGTTGTCGGGCTTGGAAAGCCGCATCGCCCCCTGTACCCACGAAGTGCCAAGGTGCAGGCTACGCACCCCTTCAAATTCCGTGACGGTAGCAGGAGGATAACCGGGTTGGTCGAACCGAATATTGGCCGTGTAGGATTTGGAAGACTTGGACATAGCTAATCTTATTGCTGTGAGCAGGCATCGCACACCGGATTTTTAACGATATACGTCCTGTGTCCTTGGTGTGGATCAGTAATTTTTTCAGGATGGTAATGCGCCTTGATGTGACTGGGTTCGATATTTTGGTGAATTACATAGCAAGGATCATCTGTGCCGAACCCCGTATATTTCTTCGCTGCGGCTTGCCCCCAAGCAGACAAGATCATTTTCGAAACTGCAATCACTTGCTCGGTAGGTATGTAGTAGAAAGGAATGTCAATTTCAAGAACGGTTGGTGTTCCAAACTTCCGTAACCTCATTCTGTGGTCTTCATTGCCAGACCCGGTTCGATACAGAGATGCGGCAAGAGCCATGAGGTATTCGCTGCCTTGAATCATATAGTGGCCGCATTCCTCAATGAGCAATTTATCGTCACCGACAAACCAGATTTTCCCACCCTCAGTTTGTTCGCGATGCTCCATGACGGCGATAGCAGCGTCTAGGTCTTGGCTGTCAAGATCGCTGAATACCTCACGGAATGTAGCGATGATTTGGTCACTTCGCTGCCCAAGGATTCCGTGCGTATAGTATGACGCAACGCTCAACGGACGGCATCCGTGAAACGCTTTCGCATGAGTGTAAAACTCGGAAATTCGGCCAGAGAATTCATACACTATGCTTGGGTCAGGTAGCCACGAGAGATCATCTTCCCAGCACATCGGCCTTGTAGCGGCTAAGTGTTCTCGAACATCGGCTGTCAGTAAGTCGGATGCGTATTTGGGGATAGCCCGGAGCCAGCTCTGTTTTCGACGCCAATCAAGTACGTTAGTTTTCATTATGTGTGTTAAATGATATCAGCGCATTCTCAGCAGTATTCGATCATTTCTGGATATGTGACCTGCACGATCACGGCGCATCCTGTAGTTGCTCGACCAGCTCTTCCACCAGATAGCGCTGATGCGGCTGAAGCGTCTGAATTTTCGCCGCGAGAGCGATGAGTTCGGGCGCTGGTTTCGATGATGGTATCTGGGCTGTTGCGGTCTTTTTCGAGGGAGGGCCATAGTGCAACCAATGCTCGTCCACGTTCAGCCATTTCGCGATGGTTGCCAGTTTGTCGTTTGTTGGAATGGCTCGCCCCGTTATCCATTTATGTGCCGTTTGCGCTGTGACGGCTTCGCCGTTATATCGCAGGTTAAATCGCAAAGCGAGTTCAGTCGCGCCATTTACTGGCTCTGAGCTTCGGCGTAGTGCGAGCTTTAGGCGTTTTGAGAAGTCTGATTTTTCATCAATGGTAGGCATGTCCGCATTCTGCTGGACATCATCTACCAGTACGTCAACTGATTGCGTTAATTTTATCTCATTTGGTTTAAAAATCACCCAAATTGAGATAAAATTAACTTGCAATTTGGAAAGATCAACAACTACTTGGGAGCCTGAATGAATACACGAAACATCACGGCCATACTGGCCGTGCTCATCACCATTGCAGGTTGTGGTGGCGGCGGTGGTGGAGCGCCATCAACATCAACGCCAGTCATACCGACTGCGCCGACGACGCCAGCGCCAACTGTCACATTGGCGATCAGCCAGCCTAAGATCACGTTAGGATCGTCGGCCACACTCACATGGTCGTCCACGAACGCAACTTCCTGCACAGCATCGGGTGCATGGGCTGGAACTCAGGCTATATCCGGCACGTCAGCGCAAACGCCAACTGCTTCGGGTTCGGGAACGTACACGCTGACCTGCACTGGTACTGGCGGCACAGCGAACCAATCGGTAGCGTTGACCGTGCCGATCCCAGTGCAGAAATCATCCTACCTGAACGCGAAAAATACCGGCATGGCCCCGCAAAGCTTGCCGAAATCTACCGGTGCAAATCCAGTCAAGTTCATCGCGTCGACGGAGCAGATCACCGCAGGTTATGCCTTCGGTGACTTCTTCCAGGACGGCAGCTATTCTATGGTCGGGTTCAGTAACAACTTCGTGCCATCGACAGATGCCAACTACGGCAGAACGCCAGGCCACGCATATTTCTACAAAAAAGATGGCAATGGCAACTGGGTGGATCACACGTCCGACCTCTTAGCAGATCAAACTGGCTGCATCAGTCCACGTAAGGTAATTGTCGCCGACTTCAACGGCGACGGTGTGCCTGACGTATTCGTTGCCTGTCATGGCACTGATCTTTATCCACTTCCACCCGGATATACTGCCGGCGAAGTTCCGCGCATCTTGATGAGCCAACCAAACGGCACGTATAAGAACGTACCTGCACCAGTGAACTGCTATTGCCACGGCGCGACGGCTGCTGATGTCAACGGCAACGGATATGCTGACATCGTGGTCGTCGATACTGCCATCAACAAGCAGCCGTTCTACCTCGTGAACAACAAGGACGGAACGTTTAAGCCTGACTACACGCGTATGCCCGCAGCGACCGCACCGAACACAACTTGCAACCCATCGTGCACACGCGGCATCTACTCGGCTGAGTTCATCGACTTCGACAAGGCCGGAAAATTCGATCTGTGGCTCGGTGGCATTGAAGACAAATCGTTGGGGAATTTCTCGTCAACGATATTCCACAATCCCGGCGCTAACAACTTTACGAGCGCTACGGCCACCGTGCTTCCCGCTGCAACTGGCGCTGCGGCCATTGACACCACTACGCTCGACATCGTGTACACCAACGGCAGCATCTATGTAATGCGCGTTGATTTGGCTTACTCGGAAACCAGCGTTCAGAAAATTGACTATAAGACGTTGGCTTCGTCCACCATCTATTCGAACACTGGCGCTTACTCGAACGGCAGTCGTTGGTTTGAGTGGATGTTGCCGTACCAAGGCAACATTGTTAGCGGCAATGCTGTGTATGGCGTTTCGATAGCTCAGTGATCGGCGGCGACAAAGATGCCGTCAACCGGCATCTTTGTCGCCTAAAGAATTGCGAAGGAGTAGAAGATGGGCGGTAGCACAGCTTTATTTGATGGCTCTGGCCGCAGAGTCGGGTTTACTGAAACGCGGTCCAATGGCAACATCGTCGCGTACTCGCCAGAAGGAAAGCCACTCGGATATTTCGACGCGACGGCCAAATACACTTTCGAGTGGCATGGCCGTCGCGTCGGCGGCGGCAACCAGATCGGCCTTCTATTTCGGTGATCGCCGTGACGCCGAGCGATGTGAGAATCACTGTCATGGATCGAGCGTTGTTCGCTGCGTGCCGATTTTACAACCGCACGTTTGGCGTGCATGTCCTAAGCTGGAGCCATGACCGACTCACGATTTTCGGCATCAGCATCATGGCAAAGCACGCCGTCGATGCGCTGCATTCGAAACAGGCTCACCAGAATCTCCGGGCCGGATTGTCCGACGACGAGTATCAGGAAGTTTGTCAGGCGCTGGCGATGATCAGCATCCTGCCAAAGCCCGCGCTGCCGGATGGCTCGTTCTCGGACAGGCAGAAGGCCGATTATGGCATCAGACTTGTCTGGAAGCGCTACTACGTTTTTCGGACATGACGAAACCGATCATGGGCGGAGCAGAGGACACAGGGACGCCGCCTGATGAAGTTCCTGCCAGTCGGCTGAAGGTGCCAGCAGACGCCACCACCGAAAGCCCCTGCCACGGGAACCTATAACCGTGGCGGCGGATTGGTCTAGACCAGATGGCCAGCTAAACTCTTTCGTCAACCTTCTGGCTTCGGCTCACCGTGTACCGCGCTTCCTCATTATGTGGGACTCGGGCCACGGAAGCGCTGGCGTGGTCAGCCGAGTGTCAGGCAGAATTTTGACGAGCTGGCTGCGCCAGACAGAATTGCTGCTGGAATGCGGCCAATTTTCCGAGCTTGAGTTTATAGCCAGACTAGACCTGGCTGGCTCCTTCTTGTTTGAGCTGTCGAATACCTTAGATTGCCATCTTCGTCGGAGGTACGCAAGCCGCAGCGATGTGCTTGCGGCACACGGCGAAATCATGTGTTCATGGCTGGAGGCCTCGCCCATCGAGCACGTCGCTGAAATTTCTGAGCAGTGGCATCGATCATTTATTGAAAACCATAACCAGCAGTGTGACGCAGCCATTGCTGCCGCCAACGATATGTCTGCCGATCAGCAGAATAATGGCGGCGAACTTGCATGGCGGCTGATGCAAACGCACAGGCTGGGTAAAGAATTCCGACAGGCTTACGCACAGCATATCTCCGGTCAGCCGAGTCGGCCTAATTGTTGACGCGCACCGAATATTGACCAGATAAGCGCAGTTATACGCACTGAATATTGACCAGGTAAATTAACCTATCCTTGCAGTTTTGACTGTGAGGGAATTCAAGGTGATTACCATGGGAATGTAC
>JBMPOY010000015.1:0-95652 GCA_049340365.1 Undibacterium sp. Ji67W
CGCCGAATTTAGCGGACAAAACTGTTGCAATCGCTGCTGTCAGTGTAGTTTTACCGTGATCAACGTGACCAATTGTACCGACGTTGACGTGCGGCTTGGTGCGTTCGAACTTACCTTTTGCCATTTTATTCTTCCTTCAAAAAGAACGATTTATTAACATAGTACCTGCCCCGCTTGGGGCAGGTTTATTTGATACGAATTACTTAGCTTTAGATGTCACGATTGCATCGATAACGTTCTTAGGCGCTTCAGAGTAATGCTTGAATTCCATGGAATATGTCGCACGACCTTGAGTTGCTGAACGCAGGGATGTGGAGTAACCAAACATCTCAGACAAAGGTACTTCAGCTTTAATGATCTTGCCGCCACCACCAGCAATTTCATCCATACCTTGCACCATACCACGACGGGAAGACAAGTCACCCATCACAGTACCAGCGTAGTCTTCTGGTGTTTCGACTTCAACAGCCATCATTGGTTCCAGAATAACTGGACTTGCTTTACGGCAACCATCTTTGAACGCCATCGAACCCGCCATACGGAACGCGTTTTCGTTGGAGTCAACGTCATGGTAAGAACCGAAGAACAGTGTCACTTTAACGTCAACCACTGGGTAACCAGCCAATACACCGGATGTCAATGTTTCACGAACACCTTTTTCAACCGCAGGAATGTATTCGCGTGGAACAGTACCGCCTTTGATCGCGTCAACGAATTCGAAACCTTTACCTGGTTCTTGCGGTTCGATCTTCAATACAACGTGACCGTATTGACCACGACCACCAGATTGCTTAACGAACTTACCTTCGATCTCTTCGCAAGTTTTGCGAATTGTTTCGCGGTAGGCAACTTGTGGCTTACCAACAGTCGCTTCCACGTTGAATTCACGCTTCATACGGTCAACGATAATGTCCAGATGCAACTCGCCCATACCAGCGATAATTGTCTGACCAGATTCTTCGTCTGTACGTACGCGGAAAGATGGATCTTCAGCAGCCAAACGGTTCAATGCCAAGCCCATTTTCTCTTGGTCAGCCTTAGTTTTTGGCTCAACCGCTTGAGAAATAACTGGCTCTGGGAACACCATACGTTCCAGAACAACGATAGACTTTTCATCAC
Source organism: Undibacterium sp. Ji67W (assembly GCA_049340365.1). Lineage (GTDB taxonomy): Bacteria > Pseudomonadota > Gammaproteobacteria > Burkholderiales > Burkholderiaceae_D > Undibacterium. The sequence goes on from JBMPOY010000015.1 coordinate 1,120, forward strand.
ACAGCGTATCACCCGTTGTTGTGTCTTTCAGACCAACAACCGCAGCGATATCACCCGCCATCATTTCTTTGATCTCTTCACGTTGGTTCGCGTGCATTTGAACCAGACGGCCGATACGCTCTTTTTTACCCTTAACAGAGTTAAATACGCTGTCGCCAGAATTCAATGTACCAGAGTAGCAACGGATAAAGCACAATTGGCCAACGAATGGGTCAGTGGCGATTTTGAACGCCAACGCAGAGAATTTCTCTGTGTCTTCTGCTTTACGCACAACTGGCTCTTCATCTTCATTCACGCCAGGAACTGGTGGAATGTCAACTGGAGATGGCAAGTATTCAATCACCGCATCCAACATCGCCTGAACGCCTTTGTTCTTAAATGCAGTACCGCACATCATAGGAACGATTTCGGAAGCGATAGTACGAGCGCGCAATGCTTGCTTGATGTCGGTTTCAGACAAATCACCTTCTTCAAGGTATTTGTTCATCAACTCTTCACTGGCTTCAGCAGCTGCTTCAACCATGTTTTCACGCCATTTTTGCGCTTCAGCGACCAGATTTTCAGGAATATCACGGTATTCAAACTTCATACCTTGAGATGCTGTATCCCAGATGATTGCTTTCATCTTCACCAGATCGATTACGCCTTCGAACAAGTCTTCAGCGCCGATAGGTACTTGCAAAGGTACTGGGTTCGCTTTCAAACGTGCACGCATTTGATCGTACACTTTGAAGAAGTTCGCGCCTGTACGATCCATTTTATTAACGAATGCCAAGCGTGGAACTTTGTATTTGTTAGCCTGACGCCATACAGTTTCAGACTGAGGCTGAACACCACCCACCGCACAGTAAACCATGCAAGCACCGTCGAGAACACGCATAGAACGTTCAACTTCAATAGTGAAGTCAACGTGGCCTGGTGTATCGATGATGTTGATGTGGTGAGGTGCGAAATTATTCGCCATACCACTCCAGTAGCAAGTTGTCGCTGCTGAGGTAATAGTAATACCACGTTCCTGCTCTTGCTCCATCCAATCCATGGTAGCAGCACCGTCATGCACTTCACCGATTTTGTGATTTACACCGGTGTAGAACAGAACGCGTTCAGTTGTCGTCGTTTTACCTGCATCAATGTGAGCGGAAATACCGATATTGCGGTAGCGCTCAATGGGGGTCTTACGGGCCATAGATAATCCTAAATCTTTTAATGGACAAAACCGAGCGCAATTTTTTTGTAAAAATCGCGCCCGGCCTGATTCAAAATACTTGCCGGAGCCGTTGCATAAATATCATACAAAGGCTCCCTACTCTTACTCTTAGAAGCGGAAGTGAGAGAAGGCCTTGTTGGCTTCAGCCATACGATGGACTTCATCACGTTTCTTCATTGCACCGCCACGACCTTCAGCGGCTTCCAGCAACTCTCCACCCAAACGTTGTGGCATGGATTTTTCGCTACGCTTGTTAGCGGCTTCACGCAACCAACGCATAGACAAAGCTAAGCGGCGAACTGGACGAACTTCTACAGGCACCTGGTAGTTTGCACCACCAACACGGCGGGACTTAACCTCAACCAGTGGTTTAGCATTGTTGATTGCCAGAGCGAACACTTCCAAAGGATCTTTACCAGATTTTTGTTGGATATGGTCGAATGCACCGTAGATGATGCCTTCAGCAACAGACTTCTTGCCGGACAACATCAATACGTTAACAAATTTTGCTACTTCTACATTACCGAATTTTGGATCCGGCAATACGTCCCGTTTCGGGACCTCACGACGACGTGGCATTTCAATTCCTTTCAATCTTCAGTTGAGCACCAAATAACACTTTACTGGCACTCGCGACAGGCCATCATAACCAGTCACTTACTCGGCTCATTCCGAACCGACACTGATCCGTAAATTTTACGGAGATTAAATTACGAGATAATTACTTCTTAACTGCCTTAGCGCGCTTAGAACCATATTTGGAACGAGCTTGCTTACGGTCTTTAACACCTTGGGTATCCAATGCGCCGCGAACCATATGGTAACGAACACCTGGCAAATCCTTAACACGACCACCGCGCAGCAAAACTACGCTATGTTCTTGCAGGTTATGACCTTCACCGCCGATGTACGAAATAACTTCGAAACCGTTAGTCAGGCGAACTTTAGCAACTTTACGCAAAGCCGAGTTAGGCTTTTTTGGAGTTGTAGTATAAACGCGGGTGCAAACGCCACGTTTCTGCGGGCTGTTTTCCAGCGCCGGCGATTTGCTCTTTACACGTGCGGAAACACGTGGTTGGCGAATCAGTTGATTGATGGTTGGCATCGTTTTTAATCCAACAAAATACAACGTTAAACACAAACCCGGAAACGGTTGCCCGGGAACTAAGAATCATTTTTTACGTCCGTTTATATTCAGACGAGCCCGATTTATCTGAATCCGCCTGCTTTTTAAGCAGTCAATTCACACCATGTTATGCAAACAAATGACTAAAAAGTGCAAACCCAAAATCGAGAACTCGCAATTTTATGCCCCATTGGACAAGCCTGTCAACGATTTTTATTCAGGGGGCTCGCGAATGCAGAGATGAAATGAGAACTCTCAGAGTAGAAAATTTCTTCGATAAATCAAGTATTTCCGCGCTTTTTAAGAAGATCTCCGAGTAAACCGCTCACATTACGTCATGCTACCTTTATTTCTTTAGCGCATTTGATAATCACTGTTACGAAGTCGTTACCACAAGCGTCACAAATCATTTATATTGTCGCGCTTTGTTAAAAAAAAACGTGTCGTCACTGAGTGAATTCATTTTTGTCACTATTTTTCTATGCCGTTTTTTACTCACTTCTTTGACTTTAAGACTTGCCAGACAACGGCAAATGCCATGATGACGCGCTTTTCTCTACGTTCACTACGATCACTAAGTTCACTACGGCCTGGCTCGTACTTTTTGCTGGGAAGCTATGTACTGCTGTCAGCAGTCGCTTTTTTTTCATACGCGATTGGCAATTCCATTGATCATACATGGCAATTGTTCTTCACTGAGCTTGTGGCCTGGATCATATTCTGGGCAGTATTCCAACGCCCGCGCTGGTTTCATTACCTGCTATTGCCAGCAATGCTGGCCGTGCCGGTCGAAATTTATTTACGCCTTTACTTTGGGCAAGGTATTTCAACCCACCATCTCGGCATTATTTTTGAGACCAGTCCAAAAGAAGCAATGGAATTTTTAGGGCAAAAGGTTTGGTTATTATTGCTATTGATGATCGCTATTTGCGGCTGGTGGGGTCTGACTTTAAAAGCCGCCCGTTCCAGCAACGAACTGGAATGGCAGCACTTTTCTCGTTGGATTGTCATTGCTCTGGCGTTAGCCGGTACAGCCATCTGGCAATATGGCAGTTGCGTTGGTATAGCTGCAGCACCAGTTGTTGCGCATAGCAACCCCGACAGTAGCGATGAAGAGGATTCCGCCAGCAGCGCCCCCACGACCGAAACCAAGGGAAGAGTACTAAGTAATCCGGATCTGGAACGCCTGCGCCAGCGACTCGTAATCAGCCCTGGCAAACTTCCCGCCTGGGCGGCAATACCATACAGTGAAGAAGTCATGACACAAACCTGGCCGTTCGGACTGGTTTCATATGCAATCGATTTTTGGAATGAACGCCGGTATTTTCAAGAGTTGTCAGAAAAAAATCGGAATTTCCGCTTCCATGCAAAGTTAATCGGTGATCCGGAGACGCCGCAAACCGTTTTAGTAGTCATCGGTGAATCTTCACGTTTTGATCGTTGGAGCCTGAATGGATACCGAAGAGATACGAACCCTCGTCTATCTTCCGAAAACAATCTGGTCAGCCTCACCGACATGGTCACTCCTGTCACGGCAACGCGCTTGTCGGTGCCAATTATTGTCTCTCGCAAGCCGGCAACGATGGGCTTACGCGCTGGTTTTTCAGAAAAATCGTTTCTGACTGCTTATAGAGAAGCGGGTTTTAAGACTTTTTGGATTTCTAATCAAATGAGCTTCGGCAAATTTGATACGCCGGTATCGGCGTTTGCTAAAGAAGCTGATGTCACTGGTTTTTTGAATATGGGTGGGTTTACCAATACTTCAAATTTTGATGAGATATTGTTAACGCCAATGACTCTCGCAATGCATGACCCAAGCCCCAAAAAGCTGATTGTCTTACATACTTTAGGCAATCACTGGAACTACAGTCATCGTTACCCAAAGCAATACGATCAATGGCAGCCATCACTATTCGGCGTCGTAGACCCTGAGTACACAGATTTAAAAAACAAAGAAGCATTGAATAACAGCTATGACAATTCTATCCTCTACACCGACTGGATATTAGGGGAACTTATCGAACGCTTAAAGGCCAGCAATCAACTCAGCAGCATGATGTACATCTCAGATCATGGACAAACCTTGTACGATGGCGATTGCTTATTGGCGTTCCACGGCCATAACACGCAATTTGAATTCCATATTCCCGCTTTTATCTGGTATTCCGATGCGTATCAGGAACAGTTCCCTGAAAAAATTGCGCAATTACACAAACATCAAAAATCAAAACTATCTACAGAAAACGTTTTTCATACCTTGCTGGATATGGGCAACATTCAATACCCGGACGAAAAGCTGGATTGGAGCATTTTAAATACTCAATTACAAAAACATACTCGCTTTGTCGATAGTAAAGGCTGGGTAGACTACGACAATGCCGACATGAATGGCTCTTGCCGTGAAGTAATCACCAAAAAACCGGCGCGCAAGAAAAAAAAGGTCCGAAAATAAATTTACGCCGTGCGGTATAGGAAAAAAATACGGGTGGGAAATTTAAACGAACTTATTTCGGCAGGAGTTGCCAAACGCTAGCTTGAAACATCCCTTCTTCGCTTCATTGCAGAAAATACACTATCTCGCTTACACTTGACGCATGCCAACTGATATCCCGCCTACCCTCACCATAAGCGCTTCTCATGAGCCCGTGATCACGGTGTCGGGAGCGTGGGTAGTCAATGCGCTCACCCATGACGACCGACTCAACGAATTGCAGGTGCAACTGGGCGAAGCGATGGCATTAAAAAATGCACTGTGGGATTTGCGCCAGCTATACAACCTCGATCATGTCGGAGCGCAAACATTGTGGCGCGTCTGGGGCAAAAAACGTCCCCTGCATTTGATTATGCGGCCCGCGCACGAAGGTATTTTTGAGCGTCTGAAATTAGTCAGTGCCATGCCGTTGCCAATTGTGCCTAAACCACGCTTGACGCGTACCATGCAGTTGGGCGCGGTGATACTCGGCTTTTTTGCTCATTTACTGAGCTTTAGCGCATTGCTCGGACAATTAGTGCTGGATCTGGGTCATTTTGCGAGACGGCCGTGGAAAGGTCCATGGAAAGAGTTATCAGCCAACATTTACCGGATGGGCGCTCAGGCTCTGGGCATCACCGCCCTGGTAGGCATTTTGATAGGCATCGTGTTGTCTTACTTATCCGCACAACAGCTACGCGCATTTGGTGGCGACTTGTACATTGTTAATTTGTTGGGCATGAGTATCATCCGGGAACTCGGTCCTATGCTGGCAGCGATTCTGGTGGCAGGTCGCTCAGGCTCAGCAATTACCGCACAACTCGGCGTCATGCGGGTTACCGAAGAATTAGATGCGATGAGCGTAATGGGCATTCCACATGGTTTCAGACTGATTATGCCCAAAGTTCTGGCCTTAGTCATCGCGATGCCTTTATTGATCATATGGACTGACATCATGGCACTCATTGGCGGTATGATATCGGCCGATGCTTTACTTGGTATGTCTCCTGCGTTTTTTATTTATAAGTTACCAGACGCTGTCCCATTACTAAACTTCTGGATAGGACTAGGAAAAGGCGCCACATTTGGTTTGCTCATCGCCCTCATCGCCTGCCATTTTGGCTTACGTATAGAACCAAATACCGAAAGCCTGGGACGAGGTACAACCAGTTCAGTGGTAATTTCTATTACGGTTGTGATCATTGCAGACGCCTTGTTTGCCATCATCTTTAGCAAAGTAGGATACTGATTGATGACATCCGACTACATCATCGACATTCAAGGCTTGCGTACACAATTTGGCCGCACCGTCGTGCATGACAATTTGGAACTCCAGGTGAAACGCGGTGAAATCTTGTCTATCGTAGGTGGCTCGGGAACGGGTAAAACGGTATTGATGCGACAAATGCTGGGTTTGGAAAAACCGAGGCGCGGCACGATCAAGGTCTTCAATGAAGATATTCATGCGCCGAAAGAAGGTCACCTGAATTATTTGCGCAAACGTTCCGGTATGTTGTTTCAGCATGGCGCATTGTATTCAGCCCTGAGCGTGTTTGACAATGTTGCCCAACCATTACGTGAATTCGGCAAATTACCCGAAGAACTTATTACCGACCTGGTTTATCTGAAATTGCAAATGGTCGATATTGCGTTTGAACACGCACGTAAAATGCCATCGGATTTGTCTGGTGGCATGATCAAGCGGATTGCCTTAGCCCGTGCATTAGCACTTGATCCACAACTGCTATTTCTGGATGAACCCACTGCCGGGCTTGATCCTGACCGATCAGATAGTTTTGTAAAACTAATTCTGTCTTTGCACCGGCAACTCGGTCTGACCGTGATTATGGTGACGCATGACCTCGACAGCCTGTATGCACTGTCAGACCGGATTGCCGTACTGGCAGAAAAACGGGTCATCGTGATTGGATCGCCACAAGAAGTGGTGGCATTTCCGAATCCATTTATTGAAAGTTTCTTCCTCGGCGGGCGTGGTCTGCGCGCGATGGAAGTCATGACTCCTGCAACCAATTAGGAAAGCCATGGAAAACCGATCTCATGCTCTTATTGCTGGCTTTTTTACCATTGCTTTATTGGTAATTACTGCCTTTTTCGCGATTTTTTTGGGACGCGATAAGATACAGCGTGTACCTTACGAAATTGTGACCAACTCCTCTGTATCAGGCTTAAATTTGCAAGCTGCCGTGCGCTACAAAGGGATTAAGGTGGGAAATGTCACGGACATTAACTTTAATCCTAAAGTTCCCGGTCAGATTATGCTACGAGTTGAAGTCATTCCCACGACACCGATCACCAGCGCCACATTTGCGACGCTGGCATATCAGGGTGTCACCGGGATTGCTTTCGTTCAGCTTGATGACGATAAGCAACCTGGTCACGCTTTACTCGCCAGCGCGCAAGACGACGATGGCTTACCACGCATCCCATTACGCCCCGGTGTGTTACAGAATCTGGAACAAAAAGGCATTGCTATCATGAGTCAGACAGAAGAGCTCACCAAACGCATCAACAACTTGCTTGATCCGAAAAATCCTTCCTCGTTGATGTCGACGATGGATCATGTCGGTAAAGCGGCAGAACAATGGGGAACCGTACCAGCGCAGATTGCACCTAGCCTGAGCAAACTTCCGGCACTGATAGATCAAACCCAAAGTACGCTGATCTCTGTTAAAAATTTATCTGCCGATGCGAACAAATTTACTCAAAATCTGAACCACATCAGCAGCCAATTACAATCTAGCGAAGGGCCAATTGCGCATTTTAATAACACGCTGGATCAAATCAGTAACGGTATTACGACTGAAACTTTGCCGCGCATACAAACGCTGACCAATGATGCCCGCAGCAGCTTGCGTTCGCTGAATCGTACGACTGAGAATTTAAACGACAGACCACAAAGCATCTTGTTTGGCAACCCAGCACCAGCACCGGGGCCGGGCGAACCAGGCTTCGTCGCACCTGCGTCTGTATCCGAATAAAGGAAATCTTATGTCACGCTTTTTTCGTACTCTCATTCAACTCGCGGACAAACCATATTTGCCTGCACTGGCTGCCTGTTGTCTCATCGGAGTACTGAGCGGCTGCGCAGGCAATGCCGCAATACAAAGGCAGCAATATGACTTTGGACTTCCGGCTACGCCTGCGGTTGGCAATATATCGACCAGATTGCAGGTCGGCCTTGCCGATATTCAAGTCGTGCCAGCCCTGGACAGCAACGCTATGTGGTATCGCTTGCAGTACGATAATGCGCAACAGTTAAAAGCCTATGCACAAGCGCGTTGGAGTATGCCCCCAGCCCAACTATTGGCTCAACGTCTGAAAATGCAAATGCTGGCAAGTGGTACGCAGATCATCAGCCCCAGCGATGGTATTACGGCTCAACCTGTTCTGCATATTGAACTCGACGAATTTTCACAGGTTTTCACGACCAGCGCAAACAGCCACGCACAAATCAATGCACGCGCTGTTCTGAGTAAAGGAAAAATAATACTGGCACAACGCAGCTTTAGTGTGCAATCTCCAAGCAAAACAGCCGACGCATCAGGAGGCGCGCGGGCGATGCTAGAGGCCAGCGATGCATTGATCGGTGAAATGCAACAATGGTTGAGTCAATTAGCTGCCGTCTGATTGACATTCTGCAATGAATCACACTGATCACTCGGGCACCTCAAAATTACTTCGTAGTTCACCTTTTGCGCGAACGAGTCTGGTCGCGTACCTGTTTTTGATTTTGTATGCGAGCTGGTATCCATTTACAGGTTGGCGTGCCAACAACTTATCTGCTCTGCCGGATGTAATCCGTCAATGGCCTCACTATTGGACGGTATTTGATGTCAGTACCAACATCATCGGCTATGTACCCTTCGGGATGTTGCTCGTGTTCTCTTTGTACCCCCGGGTGAATCGTTGGTGGGCTGTATTGATCGCGATTTTATGTGGAGCGTCGGTATCAGCAACTGCCGAGTTAGTGCAGTACTTTTTACCTACCCGCGTTACATCAATGTTGGATTTTTTAACGAATGCCAGCGGGGCACTCATAGGCGCAGTGGCGGGTGCATTGCTGACCCCTTTGTTATTAGAAAAGGGCCGTTTGCAATTATTGCGCAAGCAATGGACATATCAAGAATCGAGCAGGGAAATTGTCATTCTAGGCCTATGGCCTATGGCGCAACTTTATCCGCAAGCATATTTGTTTGGACTGGGACAATTTTTCCCCATGCTATCTCAACATTTAAGTAATTTTTTTGACATGGACATTGACCTGAGCGCCATCTTTTTGCAAGGAGTTGAGCCCAATGCGGACGCGTACCTGTTAGCCGAAGCCTTCATCACCGCTTGTGGATGCGCTGGTGCAATATTGATTTGTCTGAGCTTACTGAATCGTCATGCTCCCAAATTTATCCTCTCTGTCTTGCTGCTCTTGCTGGCATTAATTTGCAAATCACTCGCCTGCGCACTGCTGTTTAACCCAGAAAATGCATTCGCATGGTTCACCCCTGGCGCACGCGGTGGTTTGCTGATCAGTCTGATTATGTTGTACGGATTTTCATTTGCGCCGGTACATGTACAAAAGCGTTTAGCATTTCTTTTGCTACTGATCTCGATGGTTGTCGTCAATCTGTTACCAGATAATCCTTACTTTGAAGTAACGATGCAAACGTGGATACAAGGAAAATTTTTGAACTTTAATGGTGCTGCGCAGTTCTTATCGATGTTTTGGCCGTTTCTTGCTCTGTGGGCACTGTTACGCAAGCCACGCGCGGGTTAACACGAGTTTGCAGTATCATATTGACTTAACTTTGCAAGTCGGTCTTTACTGGCATGCTCCACTGTAATAACTACAAACAATCCCATCATGTCTGAACCACTGTATTTTCAAAAGCATGTTTTTTTCTGCATGAACCAACGCGACGATGGCAGGCCTTGCTGTGCTGATCGTGGCGCTCAGGCTGCGCAAGAACATGCAAAACGTCGAGTGAAACAACTCGATATGAATGGTCACGGAAAAATCCGTATCAATAAAGCAGGTTGCCTGGATCGCTGCGAAGAAGGCCCGGTCATGGTGGTCTATCCGCAAGGCACCTGGTACACCTTTGTCGATCAATCCGACATCGACGAAATCATTGATGTCGATCTGATCGGCGGCGGTGTGGTCGAACGTCTGAAATTACCGAATACATGAATGCACAAACTGAACATTTTCTGATCACTGGCGCGGCTGGCTCATTACAATGCGCACTCGATTTACCCGATCCTGAAACGCAGGGATTGCCAAAAGGATTAGCCTTAGTTGCCCATCCCCACCCTCTGTATGGTGGAACCATGGACAATAAGGTAGCGCAAACGCTGGCACGGACCTTCACCGGGCTGGGTTATGCCGCCGTGAGAATGAATTTCCGCGGTGTCGGCAAATCAGCGGGTACACATGATGCCGGCGTTGGTGAAACAGACGATATGGCTTTGCTACTGCAAACGATGCGCGAGCGTTTTCCCGAATTACCCGTCGCGCTTGCTGGATTTTCTTTTGGCACCTTTGTGCAAGCCAGTCTGCAACAACGTCTGATCGCAGAAAACAACGCAGCACAACGTTTGGTGCTGGTCGGTGCGGCGGCTGGAAAATGGGCGATGCCGGACATCCCTCCCGACACAATTTTGATTCATGGCGAGCTGGATGACACCATCCCGCTCTCCGCAGTTTTAGACTGGTTACGTCCTCAGGATATTCCGGTAACGGTCATTCCCGGAGCTGACCATTTCTTTCACCGGCGTCTGCACCATATCAAGCAGCTTGTCACTAATTTGTGGGACAAGTCCTGATAAAACATCGTACTCGTCTTTGCAACGATTCTCTCTTTTTTGTTTTTATAAGCTTCATCCAATGAAAAAACTTCTCGCTATACTTGCCACCTCGATACTGACGATGTCAGCGGCGATGGCACAATCTCTCCCTGCACCAACTATTGCCGCCAGATCATGGCTACTGCTCGATGTCACTAGCGGTCAGATCATCGCCGCCCAAGAGCCAGATATGCGCATTGAACCTGCATCTCTGACTAAAATCATGACGGCCTATCTGGTGTTTACAGCCCTCACAGAAAAAAAGCTGGACTTGAATCAGAGCGTTAATGTTTCCACACACGCCTGGAAAGTGGATTCAAGCAGTTCAAAAATGTTCATTGAGCCAAACAAACCAGTCACCATCAATGAATTGCTGTATGGTCTGATTGTCGACTCAGGCAACGACGCCGCAGTTGCTCTAGCTGAAGCCGTGGCAGGTAGCGAAGAAGCCTTTGTAGTACAAATGAATCGTCAGGCAGAACGTCTGGGGATGAAGTCCACACACTATGCGAACCCGCATGGCCTGCCTAGCCCGGAAAATTATGCAACTGCGCGTGACCTGTCGACGTTAGCTTCACGATTGATCAGCGATTTCCCTGCATTTTATAAAACGTATTACAGCACTAAGAGCTATACCTATAACAAAATTACACAACCTAACCGTAACCGTTTGCTGTGGTTGGATCCTACAGTTGATGGAATGAAAACCGGCCATACAGAATCAGCAAAATATTGCCTGATCTCGTCAGCCAACCGCCCTAACGGTAGCGGTCAACGTCGCTTGATTTCTGTCATTACTGGTGCTGATAGTGATCAGATTCGTGCTCAAGAAAGTTTAAAGCTGTTGAACTGGGGTTACCTGAACTTTGACACCGTCAAGCTATATGCTAAGGGTCAGACATTAGATTCTCCACAAGTATGGAAAGGTTCTCAGGCGCAAGTCAAAATCGGCTTTGACCACGATTTATATGTCACATTGCCAAAAGGTTCAGCAGCTAAACTGAAGCCAGCCTTGGAACGTAAAGACCCACTGATTGCGCCGATCGCATTGAACAGCAAAGTAGGCACAGTAAAGATGATGCTTGATGGCAAACCAGTAGCAGAATTTCCAGTAACGGCATTGGAACAAGTTGATCAGGCGAGTATTTTTGGGCGTGCCTGGGATTCGATACGATTGATGTTTAAGTAATTAAATTCACACTTAAAAAACGACAGCTTAAAAAACTGTCGTTTTTTTTTGAAATATGTTGGTCTGAGCAGAAAGAGAAAACGATAGCGTAAATTTTGCAAAAATTGCGTTTAACATCGCACTTTAAAATAAGTTTAAAAAATAAAAAATGTTACGTTCGGATACATTTCATGATATTTTACTTTCTTTCTAAATTAGAAATAAAAATTTTTAGAAAAATAGATTTGATTCTGCTTACGCAACTTCAAAGCTCATTACTTGGAAAAAAATTGGTACTTTTTACATTTATCGCTTTTTCAACCGGAGACATTATGAAATTAAATATTTTATTAGCAACAGTTATTATTAGTCTTACTGCTTGTGCTACGACTGAATCTGAACCAAAGCAGGTGAGCAAATCTAAAGATTGTGAAGAAGTCTTAGGAAGTCGAATTCGTCAGTGTGGACCGCAACGTACGCAAACAATGTCTGCGGATCAAGCTGCTGATATGATGAGAAATAGCGCTAACATTCCTAACTCAGCAGGTATGGGCAGCAACAGATAAAAGTCCATTGTTGCCGGATACGGGGCAAGACCACTAAGTCCAATATTTACAGCTAAAGAACTTAGTGGTCTCATTAAATTTCGACAACTGCTTAAATATGATTAATTTGCATAATACCTCCATGGGATTCATGCAAAAATGATTTCCTCACTCAATTGACGGAAACATTATCATGCTCGATCCTCTGGTCTACCTCAATGGTGCATTGACACCGCTTTCTGAAGCAAAAATCCCGGTACTCGATCGTGGATTTATTTTTGGTGACGGGATTTATGAAGTCATTCCTGTTTACGCACGAAAAATGTTTCGTGCCGAGCAACATCTCGCACGTTTATTCCGTAGTCTGAATGCGATAGGTATTACCAATCCGCATAGTAAAGACGAATGGTTTGCTCTGATCAATCAGGTCATGGCTGCGCATGAGGCCGATGATCAGATGGTCTACATTCAGGTTACACGCGGTGTTGCCAAACGGGCGCATGCGTTTCCCAAAGAAGCCACGCCTACCGTCTTCATCATGACCAATCCTATCGTGTTGCCGACTGGCACCGCCCGTGAACAAGGTGTTGCTTGTGTCTCTATGGAAGACAAACGCTGGTTACATTGCGAAATTAAATCGATTTCTTTGCTTGGTAACGTGCTGGCAGCGCAAAATGCCGCCGAGCATTCAGTCACAGAAAGCATACAGTTCAGAGATGGCTATCTGACTGAGGCATCGGCTTCAAATGTATGGATAGTAAAAAACGGCGTCATGATGGGACCACCAAAAGACAATTTGATCCTGGAAGGCATACGTTACGGACTGATACAGGAATTGTGTGCCGAACTGAAAATTCCTCTGGAAGCCCGCCGAATTTCCCGGGAGGAAGTATTTTCTGCCGATGAAGTCATGCTGTCGTCTGCCACAAAAGAAGTTCTTGCAGTCGTCCGGATTGACGATCAGACTATTGGAAATGGCGTACCCGGCCCCATCTACCACCAATTGTATAAGGCTTATCAGCAAGCCAAAGCGAACTAAGCATTCTGCCAGCCACATTCATTTCCCAATGTGAGCAACAGAATACTGCAAAAGAACTCAGGCACTATTGCAGCCGTCAACAAAGACCGTCTGGATCACAGACGGGCTATCGCAGGCACAGCCTGGCTGATTCAGCGTGCATGAGTTCTTAGCGCAACTCTGACTAAAGAAATGGAAATGAAATGGAAATGAAACCTATCCCACCGGAAGAAAGTCTGATCGTTTATCCGAGCGAATTTCCGATCAAAATCATGGGCGCAATGCATGATGCCTTTGCCCAAACGATGGTAGAAGTCGTCACGACTTATGATCCGACTTTTCATGCCGGTAAAATGGACATGCGTCCATCGAGCAAAGGTACCTATTTGGCATTAACGGTCACTGTCTGGGCGACCAGTCGCGAGCAACTGGATAACTTGTATCGCGAGTTGTCGGCACACCCGATGGTCAAAGTGGTTCTTTAATCATACGAAAAGAATCAAACACAAAAAACAAACCCTGCTGCAAGCCCATATTTGGCGCACGCAGCAGGGTTTGCTTTTTTTCTGCTCAACTACTTTGTTAAGCCGTTAAAACTTCAATGAAGTTATGCGGTCAGGGTAAATAACAAGGCCGCAGAAACCGCACCCAGCAATGGGCCAATGACAGGCACCCATGCGTACCTCCAATCACTGTCACGTTTGCCTGGGATGGGCAAAATTGCATGCATAATCCGCGGCCCCAAATCTCGGGCAGGACTCATCGCATACCCAGTCGTACCGCCAAGAGAAACACCAATCCCCAGTACCAACAAACCCACCGGCAGGGCATTCATGGCACCCAACCCCACTTTAGGCGCCGCCATATTCAATACGGCATACACTAGCACAAAGGTTGCAATTGCTTCGGATGCCAGATTGCCAAACGTACCGCGAATCGCGGGACCGGTGCAAAATACAGCAAGCTTGGTGTCCTGACATGCGGTCTCCGCAAAATGTTTGTAATACACAACCCACACCAGAAACGCGCCCATCATACCGCCCGCCATTTGCGCCAGAATATAGCCAGGCACTTGCGCCCAAGGAAATTTATCTGCGACGGCCAAAGCAATAGTTACTACAGGATTCAGATGACCACCACTTGCGGCCGCAGTACAAAATACCGCCACAAAAACCGCCATCGCCCACCCTAAAGCGATCACCACCAGGCCGCTGTTGAAGCCCTTGGTTTTACTCAAAATCACGTTCGCGACAACGCCATTACCCAATAAAACCAAAATAGCAGTGCCGATAAATTCAGCAAATAAAGGATTCATTTTTCACTCTTTCTTGATACTTGAAAGTAAGCCACCACGACTTAACAGGCACGCTATTCCATATCCGCACATAGAACAAAAATAGTGCTTCAATGCACAAATAATGCGCTGTACCTATGCATATGCTGCATAGATTACCTTGGTGGACATCGTTATTTTTCAGACCTCGTCAGCCCAGGCTTTGCTGGCATTGATCGCACGCTGCCACCCCTTCATGCAAGCCTTGACATCGGCTTCCGGCATCGCAGGTTGAAAGCGTTGATCCAATTTCCATTGGCTCTGTATTTCACTTAAATCTTTCCAGTAACCGACGGCGAGTCCCGCCAGATAGGCGGCGCCTAACGCAGTGGTTTCAGTGATTTGCGGACGCACGACATCAACGCCCAACATATCGGACTGAAATTGCATCAGTAAATTATTTGCAACGGCACCACCGTCGACACGCAACTCCGCAATACGTCCACCAAGATCAGCTTCCATCGCTTTCAGAACGTCGACTGATTGATAGGCAATACTATCAAGCGCAGCTCGCGCAATGTGTGCAGACGTCGTGCCACGGGTCACACCGAACATCGTACCGCGAGCACGCGGATTCCAATGTGGCGCACCCAGACCTGCAAAGGCTGGCACCAGATACACACCATCGCTGTGAGGAACACTTTTGGCCAAGGCTTCAATTTCTGAGGCGCTACGGATGATGCCAAGACCGTCACGCAGCCATTGCACCACAGCGCCGCCAATAAAGATGCTGCCTTCTAATGCGTAGTGCACCTGATTGCCGATTTTCCAGGCGATCGTCGTGACCAAGTTATTTTGCGATTCGATTGGCTTTTCGCCGGTATTCATCACCAGGAAGCATCCCGTTCCGTAGGTGTTTTTGACCATGCCCGGTTCGACACACATTTGCCCAAATAAAGCGGCATGCTGATCACCTGCGATTCCTGCAAGCGGGATTTCTGATGCAAACAGTGTAGTTTTAGTTTTACCGTAGACTTCTGAACAAGAACGTACTTCAGGCAACATACTGCGTGGAATTTTCAGGATATCGAGTAACTCTTCATCCCATTCCAAAGTATGAATATTGAACAACATCGTGCGCGAGGCATTCGTCACATCTGTGACGTGCAAGGCTTGTTGAGAGAAATTCCAGACCAGCCATGTATCGACGGTACCAAAGGCTAATTTCCCTTGATTCGCGAGTTCACGTGCTCCTGGTACGTGTTCCAGAATCCAGCAAATCTTCGTTGCAGAAAAATAAGAATCAATCGGCAAACCTGTTTTAGAACGGAATTTTTCTTCAAGACCTTGGGCTTTTAACTTGTCGCAAAATTCTGCTGTACGACGATCTTGCCAGACGATCGCGTTATACAAAGGGCGGCCTGTTTCTCTGTCCCACACAATCGTCGTTTCACGTTGATTGGTAATACCGATCGCTGCAATCGAACCACCCGCCAGACCCGCGTGCGCGACGGCTTCCGCTGCAACACCTGCCTGGGTTGACCAGATTTCTTGTGGATCATGTTCGACCCAACCCGGCTGCGGATAAATTTGTTGAAACTCTTTTTGTGCGACCGCAACCACACTACCAGTGCGATCAAATAGCACCGCACGAGAACTGGTTGTTCCCTGATCTAATGCAAGAATAAATTTGCTATCCATTTGCGTCTTCTCCATCTTGTCTCCGATTTTAGATTTTTTAAATTCGCCAATATTGACTGACGATTGGCTCGACTACTTGACTACCTGACTGCTGAGGTTGTTGAAACTGCTGCTAAGCTTGTTGCACCTGCCGCTGTTGCTGCAATACTCATTGAAACGGCTGACGGCACTTGACCTGCCGCTGCTAATAGGTGCGTTAGCTT
Source organism: Undibacterium sp. Ji67W (assembly GCA_049340365.1). Classification (GTDB taxonomy): domain Bacteria; phylum Pseudomonadota; class Gammaproteobacteria; order Burkholderiales; family Burkholderiaceae_D; genus Undibacterium. Next base: position 17,690 of record JBMPOY010000015.1, read on the forward strand.
TTCCTGCAAAACCTGTACTGAAGTAGGTGTGGCGTGCAGACCCAATTTGCTTCGGCGCCACAAAATATCATCTGTTGTACGCGCCCATTCGCTCTCCACCAGGTACCTGACTTCGGCTTCATACAAACCAGGACTCAGTTGCTCGCCTAAGTCAGAAAGTGCACGACAGTCGCTCAACATGCGCAAAGCGCGGGTACCGTAGCTGTGCGCATACCGTTCTGCGAGCGCCTTTGGCAACCAAGGGTAATGCGATTGAAAGCGCTGGAAAAATCCTGAAAAATCAGCGTTAGGGATATCCCCGCCAGGCAATGATGCATTTGCTGTCCAAGCCGATTTAGTGATTTTTAATGGTTGTTCAAGCAGGTTAACTGCTTCTTCAGCAAGACAACGGAACGTGGTAATTTTTCCACCAAAGACGGACAAGATTGGTGCCTGGTCATGTGCGGCGTCAAGCTCCAGATGATAGTCACGCGTCACTGCGGAAGGGTTCGACGCATCTTCCTGTTCAAGCAAGGGCCGCACACCAGAATACGTCCACAACACATCCGCCGGTTTAATGCTTTGTTTGAAATAGCGATTTGCAGAATCACACAGATAGCTGACTTCATCTGAAGAGATTTTGACCTTACCAGGGTCACCTTTGTATTCGAGATCCGTGGTTCCTATCAGCGTAAATTCATGCTCATAAGGAATAGCAAAGATAATGCGCTTGTCAGGGTTTTGAAAAATATAGGCATGATCGTGATCAAACATTTTTTTGACGACGATGTGGCTACCTTTAACGAGGCGTACATCATTTCTCGCCGTCTGATGTAAATGCTGATGCAATAATTCGCTTGCCCATGGCCCCGCTGCGTTCACAATCGCGCGCGCAGAAATCTTGATTTCAGTCTGCTCTTCATTGACCAACGTAGCCTGCCACAAACCAGCCTCACGATGTGCCGACTGTAACTTAGTGCGGGTCATAACCTTCGCACCGCGTTCTTGCGCATCCATCGCATTCAACACGACCAAACGTGCATCATCGACCCATGCATCAGAATAGACAAAGCCTTTGTGCATACTATCTTGCAAGGGAGCACCAAGCGCATGTTTGACTAAGTTCACGCCGCAAGAACCAGGCAGCAATTCGCGTCGGCTCAGATGGTCATACAAGAACAGACCAATACGTATCATCCACGCCGGACGTAAATGTGGCACATGCGGCATCACAAATCGCAATGGCCAGATGATATGCGGTGCTGCACGCAACAATACTTCCCGCTCTTTCAACGCCTTACGTACCAGACCAAATTCGTAATATTCGAGATAGCGCAAGCCACCGTGGATGAGTTTGGTACTCGCTGATGAAGTGTGTCCGGCAAGGTCATCCTTCTCACACAACAAAACACGCAAACCGCGTCCGGCAGCATCACGTGCAATGCCAGCACCATTTATGCCGCCACCCACAACCAGTAAATCGTAATGTTGATCATTCGCCATGATGTCGTGCCGCCATTGCAATTAATAGATTATTAAAAAAAACGAAGAATGAGATGTCATTAAGATAGTGATCATCAATTTTTTGTTTTAAATCGATCATAAATCACCAAACGAATAATTACAAGTTCGTTTTCAAACATTTTAAGTTCACCCAAAAACCCTGTTCGTACCTCATCATTTCAGCATAGGTGCCAATGCCCGTACCTGCTACATATAAAGAGTAAGGAGGGTTCAACCCATACGAAAATCCAAGCTCATCATTGCAGCGGGTTGCATCCGCCCTGCCCCTCACCCATATTTTTCTCTGAAACACGCTTGATACATGCTTCGATTACAATGCATATTTTCGTTTTCGAACATTTTCTCTTTCGTTGAAGGAAGCTTGTTACATGCCGACCACGCTACCGCCGTCATACAGCCAGACATCTACGCAAACACTCAATTTGCGACAACAAGAAATGTTGGCAAACGTTCAGAGAGAAGGTTTTGCTTCGGTGGAACAACTCGCCGCGCAATACCGGGTCACGCAACAAACGATACGGCGCGATATTAATTTGCTTGCCGATATGAATTTATTGCGACGTTTTCATGGCGGCGTTGGATTGACTTCCAGCGCCGAAAATATGGCGTACAACACGCGCCAGACTTTATTATCTGAAGAAAAGCGCCGGATCGCTGCCTTGGTGGCGCGGCATATTCCCGATCAGGCAACGCTGTTTATTAACCTGGGCACAACCACGGAAGAGATTGCGCGCGCCTTGTGTCATCACCGCAATTTGCGTGTGATTACCAATAACATGAACGTTGCCAGCATCATGAGCAACTATCAGGATATTGAAGTCATTGTGACTGGTGGTGTGGTACGCCCGCGCGACGGTGGCTTAACCGGTGAAGCGGCAGTGGATGTGATTAATCAGTTTCAGGTCGACTTCGGCATCATCGGTATTTCTGGCATAGAAATGGATGGCACGCTGCGTGAATTTGATTATCGGGAAGTACGGGTTTCCGAGGCAATTATCAAACATTCGAGAACCGTATTTTTAGCGGCAGATCATTCCAAATTTGATCGCCCAGCCCTGGTCAAATTAGGACACTTATCGCAAATCGATGTGCTGTTTACCGATCAAGCTGTGCCAGAACAAATGCATGCAACTTTTGACAAAATCAAAACCAAAATTATGCTTGCTTGATTTAGTCTGAGCGACCTAGCGTTTTATCAATGCCACTTCAGCTAATAGCCATTCACGAAATGCTCTTACTTGCGGCTTCTTGAGTGACTGTTCCTGATACACCAGATGATATGAAACCGGGCTAGGGATTTCTACATCAAACAGTCTGACTAACTGACCACTTTCAATATCCGATTGCACGATCGCATGCCGTCCCAAAGCAATGCCCTGCCCGTCCACTGCTGCGCGCGCAAGAATCGATGCATCCTGATACACCAGGCCGCTGGTAGGCTCTTCGTTATTTAAACCGGCAGCGCGAAACCATGGTTCCCACGGTTCTTCTTCGCAACGCAATAAATTGGATGCCGCCAGCTCAGCCGGGGTCATTGGCAAATTACCGCCGTGATAACGCGGGCTGACGACGGGGTAATAGTAATCGCCCATCAAAAATTCAGAAACCAGACCCGGATAATTTCCAAGCCCAAAACGTATTCCGATATCAATAGAATCACGCGAAAAGTCCGCCAGTTGATTACTCGACTGCAAACTGACCTCTAAATCCGGATAGTGCTCAATAAAGCGCCCCAGACGTGGTGACAACCAACGCGCAGCAAATGAAGGCAATGACGTAACACCGAGACGTTTTTGTTGATTACGCTTTTGCAATTGTTCTGTGGCTTCGACCAAATTTTGCAAACACAAACGTATCGCTGCCGCGTACCGCTCGCCTTCGGCATTCAACACCAAGCGCTTACCGTGCCGTGCAAATAACTCGACTTCCAACTCTTCTTCCAGTGCCCGTACCTGATGACTGACGGCGCCATGGGTCAGATGGATCTCTTCAGCCGCCTTAGAAAAATTCTGATGCCGTGCTGCCGCTTCAAATGCACGCAGTGCCGCTAAATTAGGCAGTTTTCTGATATCCATTTTTCATATATCCATCATCAAGAATACACATAACAATGTGAATTTTATTAGCAAGCAAAGCCAAAATTTCTCGTTTTGTTTCTGAATTACAAACGCCTACAATGCATACATCGCACTGCAGCATTGGATTTTTCCCCTTAGAGGTCAATTTTAAATTGATTTTTTGCTGCACAACAAGGAGAACGGAAATGACAAATAATTTCGCAAACCCATCTTACACGATCACTGCAGGAAAAACACTTTCTGGCGTGTCCCCTGTCGATCGTAAAGTCAGAGTCGTATGTGGTCGCGTCTGGCTGACCATTGCTGGTGAAGATTGTGATTTTTGGCTCACTGACGATGAAACCGTTGTCATTCCAGCCAATCGCATGGTGGTCGTAGAAGCCGATCAAAAAGCAAGTTTGATCGAATTGCAAACAGTGACCAGCCCGGTCGTCGTGCAACAACCAGAATTCGCAGTGTCTAATTACTTACAAAAACTGTCTCAAAAACTGACGCACGTCTTTGCTTAATGTTATTGAATCACACTACAACTGGCGACACACACCAGTTGTAGGTTTTTATCCTGTGCGAAAAATCGCAGTCGCTGGTAAGGAATGTTAAACTAGCGGTCTATGCAAAACAGCACCTCTACTTCCACTACGCCCATCATTCTGCAGCGTGGCACTGAGCCTTATCAGCAGACCTTCGATGCGATGCGCGCCTTTACTGACGCGCGTGATGCCAATACGCCCAATGAATTCTGGATTGTCGAACATCCGCCGGTATTTACGCTGGGGTTGGGTGCCGATCAGTCGCACGTGTTGGCGGCGCACGATATTCCTGTGGTTCAAACCGACCGCGGTGGCGAAGTCACCTACCACGGCCCAGGTCAAGTTGTCATTTATCTCATGATGGACTTGCGTCGTAGCCACCCCAAAGCACGTTTATTTGCGCGAGAATTCGTCCATAAGATAGAACAAGCCGTGATCGATACCTTGGCAGCGTATAATCTGGCTGGCGAACGTAAAGAAGGCGCACCCGGCATCTATGTTAGTGATGGCCCATTTAAAGGCGCAAAAATTGCAGCGTTAGGCCTCAAAGTGCGCGGAAATGGTTGCACTTACCATGGCGTATCTTTAAATGTAGATATGGATTTAGCGCCGTTTTCATGGATCAACCCTTGTGGTTATGCCGGACTGGCAACCGTGGACATGAAAACTCTGGGCGTCCATGCTGCCTTAGCCGATGTACAAAACGCCCTCGCACAGAATTTGCAAGACTTATTGTCTGCACCCGATTGAATTTTTTGAAATTTTTCGACACCGCTCCGTATCATGACAACCGAAAATACTCCTGTCTCTCCTGCTGACACCAGCAATACGGCTACTGCCGCCTACGATCCGACTGAAAAGCAAAAAGGCGCAAGTAAAACAGCGCGTATTCCTATCAAGATTGTACCGATGGAACGTCTGCCGAAGCCAGACTGGATACGCGTCAAAGCCGGTTCGCCAACCACCCGTTTTTATGAAATCAAAGACATCCTGCGCGCCAATAAACTGGTAACAGTATGTGAAGAAGCCTCTTGCCCGAACATTGGTGAATGCTTTGGTAAAGGTACTGCCACCTTCATGATCATGGGTGACAAATGCACCCGCCGCTGCCCATTCTGCGACGTGGGTCATGGTCGTCCTGATCCACTCGATGTCAATGAACCCGCCAATCTGGCAAAAACCATCGCTGATTTAAAACTCAGCTATGTTGTGATCACTTCCGTTGACCGCGATGATTTACGTGATGGCGGCGCCGCCCATTTTGCCGAATGCATCAGCAAAATCCGCGAACTGTCACCAACAACACGCATCGAAATTCTGACGCCAGATTTCCGCGGTCGTATGGATCGTGCTTTAGAAATTCTGAACATGGCACCACCAGATGTGATGAACCACAATCTGGAAACCGCACCGCGTCTCTACAAAGAAGCACGTCCTGGTTCTGATTATGAGTACTCTTTAAATCTCTTGAAACGCTTTAAAGAAATGCACCCGAACACGCCAACCAAATCCGGCATCATGGTTGGCCTCGGTGAGACCGATGAAGAAGTCTTACAAGTCATGCGCGACATGCGTGCGCATAACGTCGACATGTTGACCATCGGCCAGTATCTGGCACCAAGTGGTCACCACTTGCCAGTGCGCCGTTACGTACATCCTGACGTGTTCAAAATGTACGAAGAAGAAGCCTACAAAATGGGCTTCGCGCATGCCGCTGTCGGTGCAATGGTTCGTTCTAGCTACCATGCTGACCAACAGGCACATGGCATCGGCGAATATGTTAAAGATCAGTAAGTGGTGAGATAAATCAGATACTGACGAGATAAGTCAATTAACGTTTCTAGTGGACTTTTCAAAAAAACCCTTTAATAACAATCACTTGCCATCAATTTTTGCCTTTCTGAAGGATGAAAATTTTTGGCGAATTGACTGGTTCGGCGAAGTCGCTTTCCCTAATCGACTTCTTCGCCGAACCCAACCGTCAATATTGGTGCACCTATCGCGTGTACTAAATACTTCCTTTCAAGAAAATCCCGCTCTACTCCTTGCTCCGGATTCCACATTTGCGTCGAGACAGCGCAAAGTATGGGTATCAGTCGGCACATTGCCGTTACTGCGCGTCGGCGACCTCTGGCAAAACGGCCAGCTCATCTCCGAACCCGATTACGAGCTTGAAGAGTTTCCGGACATCCGGATCGATCGCGCAACGACTCACCTAGTGAAAGCCGGCTTGAATCTCGATGACAAAGGATTTTTGCTACCGATCGCAGAACACCCCTGGCACATGCACTGCACGCAGTCTTATTGCGTTATGCTGGAACTGCCGCAAAATCGTCGGCTGATTATTCCGTGCATGGAATTAATCCGATTCTATTTCGGCTCGTCCAGCAATTTACTAACCAAACTGTTCCTGCCACCATTAGTTCGCGATGCGCTTTACAGCAAACCGCATTTCGACAAATCCAGCGGTCGCCTCACCTTACAACTTGCAGCCGGCATCTCTGGAGCGTCTGCCGCCGACATCGGGCGCATGCATATGGATCCGCACGCGTGGCGATCTGCAGTACATGTTGGGACGTCACTACTCAAAGGATCAGTATCCGGCCAAGGCGCGTATCCCCAGTGTTACTTCCCGTTTGAAGGCCATACCAGTGTTATTGTGTCTGGAAAATGGCTGTCGTTCCAGGACGATTCGCGCGCCACATTCATCGTTTACAGCCTGCGCTCTTGCTCCCACCCGTTTCCATTTCGCTCGCTACGATACGACGTGAAAGATCGCAGTCCGTCATCTGCACGAAGAAACGGTCGAGAGCAGAATGAGACCGATGCGCTCATAGTAAGAAAATCAGCGAATGATTCGCCGGGCCAACAACTCATAGAAAAAGATGCCTCGAACAAGCTGGCTAAACAGCAGCGGCAGGCATGGAGTTCGACACGCTTTCCAGACCTCACGCTGAAGACGATCTGGAAAAATCGAATGTTGTCGGAATCATCCCCAAATAGCACGTTTGACGGGACTCGCCCAAGTGACATTCAGCATTCTGCAGTAGGTAATCCGGGTTCAGATCGACGCGCCCGTCCCATTGATTTCGAAATACGAGCCAAACAAAAATCCGAATTTCCGGCACCTGAATTTCTTCGCGAAATTGTCGACGAATTAGAGTCATTGGATGGTTTCAATATCCAGCTCCTAACGGATAGCGAGCAGGATGGCTGGACCATTCCTATTGCAGTGCTGGTAAACGAAGACGGGGAAATCGACGCAAACTTATTTATCGAGATAAGTGAAAATCGGTTACGCGAGAGGCGCATGGCGGTATTTTCGGTGGAATACGAAACGGAGTGCATAAAAATCGTCGCTGTTGAGTCATCTCCAGTGCATATGAAGCTGTATCTGCCATCTAACGATAGCGAAACAGATTTGCTGGAAACATTGGGCTGCGCTGCGTCCGATTTCATTTCGAGACCAGAGCCAAAAACAGAAAATGTCTCACACTTGATTCTATGGGTGTTTGGCTTGAAAGAGTCAATTTAAGAACTACCGGCGCGATCTCCTAAACTGCAGTGCACTGCAGCGACAAAAACCGTTTTTCTCAGCTATAAGGAATTGATTTAGAACACGTTGATCAATAATAGCTTCCCAATAATTTGCAATTCACCATCCTAATGCCATAATCTTTACAGATATTTAGTTGACAAGAAAACCTACCATAAGATGCCACTATGAATGATATAAAGCCGATAAGTGTAAGCAAATTACTTCTAGATCTTGAAAATCCCCGCTTCCCAAGAGAAGTAACAGGCCAGAGAGAAGCCATTAACTTAATGCTAGAAATACAAGAAGACAAAATTATTCGTCTTGCGAAAGATATTTCTGCAAAAGGTGTTGATCCGTCTGAAAATCTTATGACCTTTGAGAGCACTGACGAACCCGGATTTTATATAGTGGCGGAAGGGAATAGACGAACCACGGCTCTTAAGTTAATCGCGCAGCCAAGCTTAGCTGATAATGAGAGAATTAGAAAATTATTTACAAAAATAAAAGAAACAACAACAAGAGATCTTTCAAAAATTAGCTGCGTAATATTTGATGATGAAGAATATGAACATTGGGTAAACCTGAAGCACACTGGTGATAACAAGGGAGTCGGTCGCGAAAGATGGACGACACCCGAAGCAGACCGCTATAAAACTAAACACGGAAAAACGTCTTATCAAGCGCAATTATATGAATTTATTCAACGTCAAGAAAATGCATATGTAGACATTTTGAAAATGAAAAAATTTATATATGCAACCAATCTCAGTCGCCTCTTTGGTGATAAAAAATCGATGGGTCGTTTCGGACTTACGTCCAGAGATGGGTATTTATATTGCGCACTTCCTTTTGCCAAATTTGTGGGAAATTTAAAAATCGTACTGGAAGTGATGACGGATATTGAACCAGGTAAAAAGAAACCTGACTTTAGCGTCAATGCAATATATACGGCAGCAGATAGAGAAAATTTTTTAAATGACCTGCAAATACCACTGCAGCCGGTCTTGTTACCAGCGGCATGGAGATTAGATGACGTAGATGCGGAGAAAATTTCTTTGGTAACTACTCCGGATGAAATATTTCCGGCAAATCCCGAAGCAGTTGCTCAACCATTTAATCCTCATGTCAAACAGGATGAAAATCACTTCGATGTTGGTGACGATACGTTCGACACAAAACCTAGCCCCGTGGTAGACGATAACAGTCAGGACACAGATAAAAAGCCACCTGCAAAACCAATTCCTAAAACTAATAGAAATGTATTAATTCCAGCCAATCTCAAACTGAATTTTGGCGGCAATGGAAAGTGTTCCAAAATATTTAATGAACTAAAATTAAAAATGACTCATGAGAATACTCCATTCTCGATCTCTGTCATGTTGCGTGTGTTCATCGATTTATCTCTTACTGATTTCATTGATAAAAAAGAAATTAAATACAAGGAAAACAGTCTGGAAGAGCAAACAAGAAACCCCGGATTACACGATAAAGTAGTTATGTGCTGCAACTATTTACTTGGTCAAAAGAAGTTAAAACAAGCACAAATATCTTCAATATGCGCGTTTTCCAAAGACAAGTTAAATGCAAAAGGAACAATACAGCAATATGTTCACAATCAACATCACAATCCGTCTCGAGACATAGTTAATACAGAATGGGACAATTTCCAACCTCTATTTGAAGCAATTTGGTCACACGAAATGCAAAGTAGTTGATCAAATTAAAAGATAGGGCTGGCCAACAAGCTTTCAAAATGCTATTCTAAAATCTCTTACAGCAATTATCAATATAATAAGGATTTTAATGGCCTTTTATACACCTCTGCGCTACCCTGGAGGCAAGGGGAAATTGGCGTACTATGTTAAATCTATCATAAAAGAAAACAATCTTATCGATGGACATTACGTAGAACCCTACGCGGGCGGCGCTGGTGTAGCAATTGAGTTACTTATGCAAGAATATGTTCGAAAAATACATATAAATGACATAGACCCTGCAGTATTTGGTTTTTGGCACTCAGTTTTGTATGAAACAGATGCATTGTGCAAACTAATACAGGACACACCGATCAGTATGGAAACATGGTATCGGCAAAAAGCAATCATTGCTGATACCAGTAACACATCCCCAATAGAGCTCGGATTTGCAACGTTTTTCCTTAATAGGACAAATCGATCTGGCATTTTAAAAGCGGGGGTAATTGGCGGGAAAGAGCAATCAGGGAAATGGAAAATGGATGTGCGTTACAACAAAGATGATTTGTTAAAACGCATTGTTGACATTGCCAATTTTGAGTCAAGAATTATTCTGTACAATAAAGATAGCGCGGCATTTATTCGAAACATTTCGACTGAAATAAATGCTAATGCATTGGTATATCTTGATCCACCATATTACGTCAAAGGTCAGGGCTTATATCGAAATTACTATTCGCACAACGATCATGTTGAAATCATGCAAGAATTGAAAAGATCCAAAATTAGGAATTGGATTGTATCTTATGATAATGCGAGTGAAATTCGAGATATTTATCAAGATTACAGAATGATTCAATATTCATTGCAATATACAGCACAACAAAAAAAAGTAGGCGAAGAAGTAATGATTTTTTCAAACGAAATTATCATTCCTAATATGGAAGTCGGTAAAGTATCGGAATTTTTAGCCGCATAAACAATGAGCAGCTCCTGCAGAAGATAAGTTTCTGGTACGCACAACACAGAAGGATGTTTGCGCTCCCCTTTACCCAACCATCACGACACAGCTCAACTATTCGGCCCGAGTCAAGCGCATTGGAACTGAGCTACTCGTTTTGGACCCGAAGCTGCACGCGCCGGCATCGATCTTGGCACCGCAGATTCCCCGGTCCCACCTGGCGAAGGCCTACTGATACAGACTTTCACGCCATATTCATGCTGGACGAAAATGCCTATGCGAAAGAACGAGACAACATTAGCTGTGCAAGGTTACTTTCAGGCAAAACGAAAGGAATTGATGGCCCTTGCGGAACTCCCCATTTGCAATCATTCCGGCCTAATTGGCGGGCACCGTGAACAGATCTACCGAGCTTATTTGGCAGATCTACTTCCACGTCGATATTCTGTTGGTAGAGGAATGGTCTATGACCTGATAGCGCGCAGCAAAGAGGCCGACATCGTAATTTGGGACTCAAGTAACTTCCCCTCTCTTCCCCTTTTGGACCACTCCTTCTTCTTTGCTGAGTCTGTCAGGGGAGTCATTGAATGTAAGAGTAATTGGAGTGCAGAACAATTTCAGGACGTTCTTGAAAAAAGCGCAGCGATAGACGCCATCGTGCCACCGAAAGAGCCAACTCTTGACGACGTAGTCGAGACTTTGAATGCGCGAGTTTCCGCTCTTGAACACGAGGCAGAGTATCAGGGGACGTTGCTTGTGAAGCATCAGATCGGTACCGCGGCGATGTTCTTGACAGGTGGGCAAAACCTCACACTGACCTGCCCCCCAAAATTAGTACGATAAAGATGTAGAGTCTGCCTAACGGAGGCAGGCATGAAAAAGCGATTTACGGAAACCCAAATCATCGGTGTCTTGAAGGAAGCTGAAGCCGGCAAGAAAGTGGCTGACCTATGTCGTCAGCACGGCATCAGCGAAGCGACCTACTACAACTGGAAAGCCAAATTCGGCGGCATGAGCATCTCCGATGCGCAGAGGCTCAAAGCCTTGGAGGCCGAGAATGGCCAACTCAAGCGCCTGCTAGCGGAATCGATGCTCGACAACGCCGCCTTAAAAGACATCGTCGGCCAAAAGTGGTAAGCCCACAAGCCAAGCGTGCCGCCGTTTTGCATCTGATGACGGCGCATCAGCTAGGAATTACCCGTGCTTGTGGGCTGATCGGGATATCGAGATCCAACTACCGCTACCAAAGCCAGCGGCAGGACGACACCTCGCTCAAAGCACGGCTGCACGACTTGGCCAACCAAAAGCGGCGCTACGGATATCGGCGGTTGCACATCCTGTTGCGGCGAGATGGCTGGGCGATTAATCACAAGCGCACCTACCGCTTGTATCGGGAAGCCGGGCTGATGATTCGCCGAAGGAAACGCAAACGTATTGCCGGCGTCGAACGCGTAGTCAAAGCGCCGGCGATGGCACCGAATCAAAGCTGGTCGATGGATTTTGTCTCGGACGGCCTGGTGGATGGACGACGAATTCGGTGTTTGAACATCGTCGATGATTTTACGAAACAATGCCTGGCCATTGAAGTGGATCGTTCCTTGCCCGGGCTACGGGTCGTTCGCGTGCTGGAACGGCTGGCAGAAAACCGTGGGCTGCCGACATCGATTACAGTCGATAACGGTCCGGAATTTGCCGGTAAAGCGCTGGATGCATGGGCCTATGAACGGGGGCTTAAACTCCACTTTATCGAACCAGGCAAGCCGCAGCAAAATGCGTACATAGAGAGTTTCAACGGCAAATTCAGGGACGAGTGCTTGAACGAACATTGGTTCGTTTCCCTGCGTTACGCCAGGGAAACGATAGAAGAATGGCGTCAGGACTATAATGAGCAACGACCGCACAGCTCGATTGGCTATCTGACGCCGAATCAATTTGCAGACAGTTTTTTAACCGCGGACTCTAAATTGGTTTCGTACTAATTTGGGGAGCAGGTCAACACCTGAAAAACTACTAAAGCTTGCCGATGGAAACCGACCAATTGACCAATGTTGGCCGCATGTAATGGTCTTCTTGGAAACCGGGCTCTTGGTGATCAAAGACGAGATAGAAGGCGATGGCTGTATAGAGTTTTTTCAGTTCAATAATGACGTGCTTCTCGCGTTTTCAATTGCCCTGATGAAGTTAGTTGAGGACAGGGTTGTCCACAGTGAGGCTCGGTTCCTACTTGAAAGGTATGCAATACAAATTCTCGAATGGCAGCCAATATTTACCCATAAATTCCGATTAACGAGACTTGCTATCGGTCGGCTACATTTCACCGCTGGGACATATTCGCACGAGTCGGACGATTAAAGCAGTGACCACTTTTTGGCTATCAATTTGTTATCGCAATATCTAACCAAGTTGTATGACGCAATACATAAATTCCGCATTCATCTATTGGCAACAATTTGATTTCGTGATCGAGGAGACATATGACACAAAAGGTAATGCTGCTGAAACTGGCAGATTTGGTGCTTTGGACCGAGAACCCTCGCGATCCAATCAGGGGCGACGCCAAGGATCAAGACATCGTCGATAAAGCACTATTTGACACGCACGGCAAATGGGGACTGCCAAAACTCGCGAAGGAAATGGGCGACTATTACGACTTCAGTGAGCTGCCTACAGTCGTTTTCCACGGCCAGCACCCAGTCGTGTATGACGGAAATCGGCGTGTCGTCCTTGGAAAGATCAAGATGCGCTTGGTCAGCGCTGATGGCGTATTGTCCTCTGATCTACCGACCTTTCCCGAGGAAATACCCTGCAACGTGTGTTCCAAGGAAGTTGCGCTCACCAACGTCCTTCGGAAACACGCAGATAGCGGTTCGTGGCTGCCTTTGGAGAGAGATATATTTCTTCACAAGCACATGAAAAGACCTAAATCGCCGTTCTTAGTTTTAGAGGAGCGAACTGGGATCATTAGTGCAAATCCGTATATGAACCAGCGTTTTGTGAAGGAAGAAATACTCCGCGATGACGTGCTCGCAAAAATTGGCTTGAAAATCGACGGTGATACGTTTCATTCAAAGCACACGAGCGAGGAGACGGCTGCGATTCTTGCGGATATTGCGCAGAAGGTGCGAGATAAAGTTATCAGCACTCGTAACAATCGTGGCGACATAATCGGAGTACTAGATTCCAGTACGCAAGAAATGCTCGCTACCAATCAGACGAAGAAATTCAAAAATGTCAAAGACAGCAAAGACAGCAAAGACACTTTTGAATCAGCGGTGCGGCAGAAGCAGGCAAGACGCACTCACCCAAAAGAAACGCCGATTTTCGGCGGTTCGCTCTATCTAGAAAGCGGGGACGTCAATAATTTTTACCGTGACTTGGCTGATCTGTACAACTTTTATGCAAGCAACAAGCACAAATTTTCGCAATCGTTTCCAAGCGTAATTCGGATGGCGCTGCGACTGCTGGTCGAAACTGCAGCGCAGGACATCGGTGAGGATTTGGCTACTTATGTGAGGACAAGGTTCAAGGATTCTAAGGCTTTACTGAACCAAGACCAAAAAACAACGCTGTCAACACAAAATGTGACCGAGTCGAGCGTTGTCGCATTGCTTCAAATCGGCGCACACAACTATGCTGCAGCCTCGAACATAGATCAATCGATAGCAGTTTCGTTTATCCTTGGAGGTATTTTGACAAACTCACATGGCAAAGCTCCAGCGAAGTGAAAGTGTTCGGGCATCAGTGGTCACGGTCAGCAGGAATACCGAGTGTTGCTCGATTTTATGGGAGGGTTACAGTTATGCTGCTGCAGTAAACTTGAATTACGCGCTAAAACGATCACGCCAGTTAGAAAATTTCCCAGCAATTAAACTGTAGTGCGCCGGCGGATCATCAAAATCCTTCAATAACCAGTTATAACGCACCGCCTTTGCGCGCCAAGCTGCGGTAAGCCGGGGTTCCAAGTCGCTCAAAAGCCACCCCGTCAACTGCAAAAAATGATGGCGTTCCTGAATAGTCCGCATCTCGAAAGAAATATGCCCACCGGTTAATTCAATATCAAATATTCCAATTTGCTCTAGCACGAATTCCCGTAATCGCGCATGCTTGTATCGCGCAGTCATGATTCTGCACAACTGATGCATTACTGCGAATCGCCCCAAATCCCAGTCAGATTCCAGCGATCCTTCGTAATCGAAATGACAGCATGCATCAAGCAACAATGAAGATGCGTCCGCGTCATAGACAATCGGTTTTACCGGCACCGTTTCCCGTAAATCGAACTGACACAAATGACAATACGACAGTGGTGCGACATCAATGGTCTCGACTCCAGCCATGTCAAGACGATGAAATGCAACGGCGGTACCGCAGCGCGGACAGCGATCGAACAGCATGGTGCCGTGTTTGCTGCAAACGGTATTCAACGCGATCCGCCAGCGCTTTCTAAAATAGGGAATGTTGTCTTCAGCCAGGCATGCAGGACAAAATTGCAGACCGTATCCTTGGCGCGTTCGGTGATAGACCTTGAGGGCAAGGATCCATTGCAAAGTACTGGACAACCGAAACTTCGGATAAAGGATACCTTCGTAGGCGCGTAAGGTCGTTCCCCACGCCAATTCCGGAGAAGTTCCGGTACGCAGAATGAGTTCGTCGACTAACCATGCCGGAGCCAGCCGGTCGATATCACGATTCCAGACTTGACGCCGGTTGCCGAACATGAGGTTGCAAAATGTTTGTACCTTCAGGCCATGCCCATGCGCCAGGCGCACCAACCAACACGAGAGCAATTCATCCGGAAACGGCTTATAACGTATTGGCCACAACGGTGATGTAAAGCCGCGCATTGCATTCAATGACGCCGATATTGTTTACGCTTGGAAGGCGGAACCCATTGCAGAGCATTTATCCTTTCAAGCGTGATACGTTCCATGTTGCTGCGAATGGCATCGACGGCCAATTCCTTAACCAGGTCACACATATCGCCCAGAGTTCCCTCACTACGGGTATGAATGGCCAGCATCATCGCCGGACCCTTCAAATTGGATGCCTGTCTGAGCGGCATACGCATCTCGAGCGTTGCCAGTAGAGAGCCGAATTCGTTGTTGGCCTTCCAGAGCGGCAGCTCTTCGGGCGTAAAACGACTCGACATCTGCGGGTCGGTATTGAATGCATTGTATGCATCCTCGATGCCGGCCGCAACGATCGTCACCATTGTTTCGTTACCGAGGCTTTTCAGGGCATTACGAAATTCTTGCTGTCGGTTCAGGCTGCCGGCAATCAAGTGATGAATTTCATCGACGATCAACATTTTGACTTCCATCTGGCGAAACAGTCGCTTGATTTGCGAATATTTCTCGGGCGGCGATGCCGTCGGCTTATAAGGGCTCATAAGCGCATCCAGAATGCGCGTGTAAAAATCGGAAATATCCGGTTTCGGAGGAGACTCGACCATGACGACAGGACATATTGTAATTTCATTGGTCGGATCCAGGTCGGGTTGGTGCAGCGACAAAAACCGTTCGAGTATCGATGTCTTTCCGTTGAACGATGGCGCGACCAGCAACATGTTCGGCATGCGCGTGATACGCGGGTAGTTCAGCAGGTCTTCCATCTTAGCAAGGATGCGCTTGGCGTCCTTGTAGCCGAGCCATGTTCCTTCGCGAATAGCGTAAACGCGCTCTTCGTCGCTACGCTCTGCCAGTGCTTTTGCCGTTTCGCTCAAATGTAGATAATTATTAGCACTCGACATTATTCGTCATCCAATGGTTCGACCTCATCTGGGTTGTAACCGCGCACGGCCGCCGGCGACCCAGATGGCAACGGGCTGCTCACAGTCGGCAGATTTTCGGCCGTCACTTTGCGTGCCTCTGCATGCAAGGTCCGCCGTTGCTGCGCACGCCTGGCGGATTTGGTTTTCGCCGCGGCATTTTCTTCGATTTTGCGCTGCTCATTGATTAAAGCGAATACCGCTTTTTCATTTTCGTGAGGAATACCTCGTTCATCGGCGCGGCGATGCGCGTCGCGGAGCTCCCAGATACTGACGGGAGGTAGGCTGGTATCGCGGTATGGAACGGCGCAATAACGCCTAGCAATCTCGTCAAAAAAATACAAGGTACTGATATCGCGCGGATCTCGATGAAACCGGAATTTACGACGATGGCCTTTGAATTCCGGATGTTCAGCATTAATCCAGGGGCGCAATACGTCATGGTAATAATGTACGTCGTCGATCAATACGCCGTAATTCTGCACAGTTCGCTCGATAAACGGCATGAAGTCGATGCGCATTTTTTCTTCATCCAGGCGCCGAGCCGGTAAACCTCGCCCCGGTTTACCTTTCGTTCCGAGCAGACCTTCCTTCCACTTCGCCAAAGGCGGCATGCCGATTCCGGAATGGCGTTTCCGATGGTAAGCAGCAAAGAACAAAACGAGCCAGCGTTCGAGTTCGCTGAAGGTCATGCACGCGTTTCCCTCCGCATCGTACTCGCCCTTTTCTTGCGGCCCGGAAAATGTTGCGCCCTTTACCGTCTTGAGTCCTTCGGAAACCGTCCCCATCAACCTTTCGATATGCGCACCATAACGTGGCTTTTTGACAGGACGTAAATGCAGATCGATATCGTATTCTTTACATGCAACGCTCAGCATATTGCCGCGAAACTCGCGCGCATTATCCATGTGCAATACGCTCATCGTTCCCCAACACGGCCAGTCGGTCGACGTGATATTTAAACGTGCCAGCCATTTCTCTTTTGGAAGAATCGCATGTGCAATGCACATACCGGCGGACATGGCGGAAGGCGCATCGAGCGACAAATGCATGCCGAGACAAACGCGTGAGTTAACGTCAATCGCCAACGTGATCCAAACGCGTTTAATCGATTTGCGGTGTATGTCGTCAACGATAATGACCGGTAATTCGGTATGATCGATCTGTACCATTGCTAACGGCCAGTCGGCGTCAGGAATCTGTCCCTTGATAGGATCGAATTGATCGTGTGCGGCCGCCTTACCTTGACGTTTTGCAATACGCTCACGTCCCATGGTTTGTTCAAGGCGATGACGAATCGTATTTGCTGCCGGCAAAATCAGATTTGCATTGGAACAGCGCCGGCGTATTTCTGCGATGGTCGCAGCAGTCGACGGGCTTTGATCCGTATCATGAAAATTCTCAATGCAATCCTCAATGATTGCCTCAACCTCGGGCGATAAGCGCGACGGCCGCTTTCCCCCTTTACCGCCCGGGTTCAGAATCAACGAAGATAGCAAGCCTGTGTCTCTAAACGCCGCCAACCATCGATAGATCGTTGCGCGACTGACGCCGGCCGCCGCAGCGGCCTGGTCGGCAAGGGCGTTCGATTTTTGATAGTCACTCCTGAGTAGAGGTTCGATATGTCGACGGCGTTCCTCGGCAACCGCCCAGTCCTCTTCCGAAACGACGGCCAATTCCTTGGTAACTGCTTGAGGTGCCTTGGCTTCGCCTATCTTCTTTGGTGGACCTATATCGCCAATCTTCAACAGCACTTTCTCATTGGAACCGACTTCTTTTGCCAAGACCAAATTGATGTCCGCGAGTGAGACAATGATGTAGTCGCGACCGTTGTTGGTGATCGTTGCGCCTTCGGTAATCCAAAGCAGCGTGCGCTCCTGTTTACTCATGCGATTCCCTCAGGTAACTGGAGCACTGTATCGTTATTGATGGGTTGATCCCAGTCAGTAAGCAAACTTCGTGTAACGACCGCGTGCCAAATAATAGGAAGACAGTGCAGTCGGTCATCATCGGTTACGGAAAGCTGCTCAAGCAGACTCTCAACGGAGGAAATACCGCCAGTTCCCCGCACGATTTGGATCAACCGCGAACTATCTTGATTCGCCGGTTCGATATTGCGGTATTCGCGCAAAAATTTGAAATTTGCCAGCCGCGGCGTTCGAATTTCGACTTGAGTCTTTATCTGAAATTCCCAATCGCGTTCGGATGCATATTCTTCTGCCGCCGCAAATTTGGGCGCATATTTTTGCGCGTTGCGCTGCAGGTCGTCGGTGTGCTTGACCTCGGTAAGTGAGGGTTTGGGAATTTCTCCGGTTATCGGATCCGGATGGTAATGAACTAAAACGTCAGGAATATAACCCTTGGGAATTCCCGGGACGGCAATGGTGACTGGCTGCGGGTCGAATCGTAAGACGCGCTCGTCAAATTCCAGGAGCAGCATGTATTCTTTTTCGAGAAGAGACTCGAAAGCATCCATCTGGCCGTTCTTGCGGCTGGCAAAGCTACCGGTCACGACTAAATGGTTTTTGGGAATTTTCCGTGCTGGCATAGACCTTCCGGGGCACGTTAGTCAATTAATACGTTTTCATTTTCAGCCTACAAGACAATAAAACCCTCGTTACAGAACAATAAAAAAACGCTTGATTTTTTTTCACTAATCCTTGTTTTGAGAGTTTTGTTGCTTAACACGTCCCTATCTCCGCCGTTTTACCAACGGCGGGGATAAATACACTTGTTCAGACTCGATTAAAAATGTCCGATCCTGCGTTAATCGAGGCCCACTCTTCGCCGACAGCAACTTTTTTCGTCATTTGCCAAAGTGTCTTGATTACTTGTCCTGAGGCTCCTGACTCAATCTGTCCAACCCAAGATGTTATGGCTTGAAAATCACGCCAGTGAACAACAAAGGAAATAAGATCGCCGTCGACATAACCTTTCAAGTCACCAATTGTCACCTCCCCAGTACCACTAACATTACTGGTGTACGTTCCATTGAGAATGTCGGCAGACTGAACAAGGTGCATGACTGACCCTAATTCATTTTTCCAGTCACCTGAAAAATCGATCATCGTTCCCGTTCCAACTTTTGCCAGCTGCAATGCTCTTTCTTGATGCTGCATTTTACGCCTCCCAAGTACTGATTATGACGACGTCCGGTCGCCTCGGCATGTAAACATGCGTCCAATATTTTTCAGCGAACAGTATGCATATTTTCCAGATTTGATAGTAGTAATACCTGTGATGCATGGGTCAAACTGACGCAACTTACATACCGCTGAGTTTTGCGAAAGCTGGAAAATTCACGACGCTGCTTGATAACATTTAGCTAAAATATTATTTTCAGCTACAATTAAAAAGAATATAACGTCGACCAACAGATGTGAATACAGCTATTGGCAATACCACTCAAATTAAAATGTTTCGAAGAGGTTACTTTGAAAAAAGACTTACAGCGTACTGTATTTTATTCTTGGCAAGCGGACAGTCAATCCAATCTAAATCGCAACGTGATTGAAAAAGCGATAGAGAGTGCCATCAAACGCTCAAACGCATCTATTGAAGACACTCAAAAAAAGTATTATTTTGACAAAGATATATTAAATCAACCGGGCTCACCAGACATCAATGAAGTTCTACTGCGGAAGATAGATCAATGTTCGGTATTTGTTAGCGACGTGACTCCTATAGCGGAAATTCAAAATGGAAAAGCGATCCCAAATTCCAACGTACTTTTTGAAACAGGGTATGCGGTAGGAAAAAAGGGATTAAACCGAGTTATTCTTATAATGAATAGCCATGAGCATGCTGTAGAAAAACTGCCGTTTGATTTAAAGACCAAAGCGATTCTGAAATACGAACTTTCAAACGAAGACCTAAACCAGGAAGGAAAGAAATCAGACATCGTAAAAAATCTCAGTTCCGGCATAAAGACCACTCTTGATATCTTGGCTAACGAACCAGAGCCAGTTAATGAAGAACCTGACTCAGATGTTCAAGAAAAAATAAAGCATGAACGAGACGCAATTAAAATTATTAGATTGCTAAAAAACTTGCCGATTTCTGTTATTCAAAACTTAGTAATCGATGGTAAAGAGCATGGAATAATGAATTTTGATGTTTTTACTGCGTACTATAATCTACAAGCGGTTTATGGCTATTCTGGATTTAGGTTATATGACAAAGAAACCAAGACCATTATAGATACGTTTATGAGCAAGCTTGATACATCGCTTTCTTTTGGCGAAAACTTTTTCTATTACCGAGACGCGATATATAAATTCCGTCCAAATTCCAAATATTCGCTCATGGATTATATAGACACTCTGGAAGAATTATCCCTTGCGCTAACAAATCTTCTTGACCATATTCACGAGAATTTCCTTGAGATCAACATGGAGGAGATGGACGGTGAAGCTCTTGCCGCCTACAAAAAAGAGATAAGTGAACGGAATTGAGATTCATTTAATTTTTTTCATCACCTGTTTAAGTACTTTGGTCAAAGTCGATTTAAAAAATAGTCTCATCACTTCATAAATTTCGTCTTAGTAGTAATTGATCAAAAGGCGAATTTTTTAGCTATTTGTCTCACCACTTACTGATTCTTGACAGAATAAGAGCGGCCAGTATCACGCAACTTCATCTAAAATCCCGGGCTTCAGTGACCCGGGATTTTTTTTGCCCGCTCTCATGAATAGGACCACAGCATATAAGGAGCCAACGTTATATTCAGAAATCCAATCAGTTGCATAAATCAGATACGCTATACTTATTTTTGCAGATAAATCTTTCTGCTAAAAAACTTGAAAATATCCGCCGGTTTTTTACCAGGAATAATTGATATATATGAGATTACTGCTGATCGAAGACGATGCCATGATAGGTGAAGTTGTGCTGGATTTTCTGCGCGCTGATAACTACGCAGTCGATTGGGTGCGGGACGGCAATGCAGCGGAAACAGCGGCCGCCTGCCAGGAATATGATTTAATCTTGCTTGATCTGGGTTTGCCTCGCAAAGATGGTTTGGAGGTATTGCGTTCTATGCGCGCGAAAAAAATACGTTGTCCAGTGCTGATCACCACTGCACGTGATGCAATTGCGGACAGAATCGCCGGACTAGATGCGGGTGCTGATGACTACATCCTTAAACCCTATGATCTGGACGAATTATCCGCACGTATCCGCGCTCATATCCGTCGTGGTTCTGGTCGTGTTGAACCGATTTATGAATACAAAAATGTAAGCATCAATCCGGCCACAAAAGAAGTGTTGGTTGATGGACAAGCGGTCATTTTATTGGCGCGTGAATGGGCTGTGCTGGAACCCCTGCTGGCAAGGCCCGGCATGATTTTGTCGCGCGAGCAATTAGAGGAAAAATTATTCAGTTGGAAGGAGGAAATCAATAGCAATGCGATCGAAGTCTATATCCACGGCCTCAGAAAAAAACTGGGTGCAGAATTAATTCAGAACGTGCGTGGTGTAGGCTATCTGGTACCGAAAGTCTGAAATGAACGCAGAAAATATAAAACCAGCTTCCCCCTACTCCATTCGTCGCCGCCTGATGTTAGGTTTGGGAATCCTCATTACTGTCACTTCTTTCATTGAAACCGGTGTCGCCTATGACGTCGCGCTTCGCGAGGTCGATGGTATAGCTGATACACACATGGCACAAATGGCGCGTGCGCTCAGACATGACCGATTTGAGAGGTCAGCACCGCGCTTACCAACACCAGAAGGCAAAGACGAAAAAAACAGTTTTAAAATTCAGATTACGCCAATTCCTGAAGGTGAATTTCCTTTTCCTTCGCGTGACAATGGCAACATCATGCGCGGCTACTCAATGCGTGATATCGGCGGTAAGTCATATCGTATCTATACGACGTATTCACGCAGCAACAAAATTGAAGTGATGCACGATATGGCTTTACGTAGCGCCAGTGCACGCGAGCTGGCACTGCGCATCATGCTCCCATTTTTCATCATTTCACCACTGATGTTGTTATGTGTCTGGCTTGGTATATCTTTATCGTTGCGGCCATTATTTACTTCGCGCAATGAAATTGGTAAGCGCGATGCCAATGACTTAAGTCCATTAAGTGTAGCTGGGGTTCCAATGGAGCTACTGCCTTTTGTCAATGAGATTAATGCGCTTTTTGCACGCGTTTCAAATGCTTTTATTGCACAAAAAAATTTTGTCGCTGATGCGGCTCATGAATTACGCTCACCACTAGCAGCCTTACGTTTACAAGTGCAAGGTTTGCAAAAAGCGGGTTCTGACGAAACTCGCAATACCGCCGCTGAACGTCTCACCGCGGGTATCGATCGCGCTAGCAGGCTAGTGGAGCAAATGTTGATTCTTGCGCGCGAAGAATCTGCCGAACGTTTACATGAAGAAGTCGATCTTTCTGCGTTGACCCGTCTGGCTATTTCTGACGTACTTCCCTTGTCTCAGGTACGCGGTATTGATATCGGCGCCAAACTGCCGCTCAAAGCCAATGATCAGCATAGTAAGACCAAAGGCAATCCGGAAGCACTACGCATTATGGTCGGTAACATCCTCGATAACGCTGTCAAATATGCGCCGCTGCAAGGAATCGTCAACGTGTCACTCCAAAGAAACCAAGATGGCCTGATACTTCGTGTCGAAGATAACGGCCCCGGCGTTAGCGAAGAAGACCGCTTACGTATTTTTGAACGCTTTCATCGCAGTGCTGAAACGAGCAGTACGACCATCGGTAGTGGCCTGGGCATGGCGATTGTGAAAGCCATTGCAGATGCTCATAACGTCAGCATCGACATTACTCAGTCATCCGAATTAGGTGGATTAGCAGTCACGCTGCACTTTCGTTGACTGTCGACGTTTAAAAAAACGCACGCCACACCAGTCAGACCATAGAGAGGCCATTTATTACCTTAAGTATAAAAATCAGGAGATACAAGCTGATTTTTATCGAAAGCTATACGTAAGGTTACATAGCCGTTTGTTATGTAACTATACGGAAACAAACCTCTCTTGAGATTTAAGTTTCAGCTAAGTTTGCGCTTCGATAATGCTCTTACCAACCAGTTATTTTGGTTTGTCAGTTCAGAAGGAGCGCATCATGAAATTAGTTTTAAGCTTCGTTGCATTCGCATGCACAACACAAATTGCTTGTGCTCAAGAGTTTGCACATGTCGTATCAAAAACCCAGATAATGGGCAATGTCCCAACACAACAGCAAGTCTGTGAAAACAGTACCGTACAGGTACAACCACAGTCTTCCGGTGCTGGTGCCGTCATCGGCGGTATCGCAGGTGGTCTGCTAGGCAATACGGTCGGCGGTGGTAGCGGCAAGGTCGGAGCCGCAGTTGTTGGCGCCATCACTGGCAGCATCGTTGGCGATTCTGTTGAAAATAAAAATAATCCTCCCGTCACCCAAAACATACAACGTTGCCATCTGGCGCAAACCCTGCAGAATCAGGTGGTGGGCTACAACGTCACGTACGAATATGCTGGCCGCCAATACAACACGAGCCTGAACAACGATCCAGGTGATTGGGTACCGGTACGTATCACCGACCAGGGCGCCTTCCCGGCAATACCTACTTTACAGGCAAATAACGTCAACAATGCACCGAACACAGTTGTCGTACAAGCAGCGCCTAATGTCGTATACGTACCCAGTTCCTATTATTGGGGACCTCCTCCAATTGGTGTCAGCGTTGGTCTTGGTTTCGGATTTTACGGCCATGGCCGCCGTTGGTAAGTGACCAACAATTCTCAGAAAAAGCCGTAACACGAAACTGTCATACCGCATCAAAAATTCATAATAAAGGAAATATCATGAAAATCTATTCCATCATATCGCGCATGTTCGCCACCGCCGCAATCGGTTTTTCCTTAGCGAGTGGCTGTGCCTCTGCTGCGACAACAGCAGACAACAATACTGACCAGGCAAAACAAGAATGGGTCAAACGCCATGAAGAAATGAAACAAGAGTGGACCAAGCGTCGTGAAGAAATGCGCGCCGAACACATGAAGCGATTTGCCACTCGCTTAGGCATTACCGCCGCTCAGGAAAAAGACTGGCAAGCCTTTACCACTGTTCTCAACGCCATGCCTTCACAAATCAAACATCCAGATGCAAACGCAGACGCTGCGACCATCGCTCGCTTCGAGGCTGATATGGCGGCAGAACATGCAAAAAAACTTGGTGCAATGGCGGATGCAACCAGCAAATTACAAGCAATTCTGACGCCAGAGCAACGTAAGACTTTCGACGAAATGGCACACAGTGCGATGCGCAGAAATCACCATAGCCGCCATCATCATTGTTGGCATCACTCCAGTCAACATGGATGGCACCATGAGGGTCAATGGCAACATAATGGTGATGGGAAAGACATGCGCGAAAATATGCCGTCCAAACAGTAAGTGTAAAAAATCCCCAGCCGCAATGAAGACTGGGGATTTTTCGTATTGAAAGCAGTAGTTCAGCGCAAGTTACCCGTATGTCCCAGCGAGTAGCGACCTGGTTGCGGCCAAACAGTTAAACCATGCGGTTCCTGACCCACGGCAATCTTATTGACTGCGCCGCTAGTAGTATCGATACGATAGACAACGTCATCGTAGCGGCCAGATAACCACAGATATTTACCATCGGCACTGACGTTACCCATATCTGGGCTCCCACCACCGGGAATAGGCCATTGCTGTACCACTTTACCGCTGGCGAAATCGATCACGGTCACACTGCCTTTACCATTGCGTGGGCCGTGGATCAGATGTGAGCCACGATTGGCAACGTAAAGCTTACTACCGTCACGACTAGGGTATAAGCCATGCGCTGCAACGCCAGTTGGGATCAGACCAATTTCTTTAAACGCGTCACCATCTACGATATGTACGCCGTCAGCTTCCATATCAGCGATGTAAAACCGCTTGCCATCTGGCGAGATGCGAATATCTTGTGGCATACCTTTTTTGGATGAACAAATTTCTGTCGCGCCCGGACCGTCAAGGCTAGGTACGTCTTTAAAACGTACTGCTGGCATTTGTAATTTCAGATAGCCAATGACGGAGCGATTTTTCAGATCGATCTTTGCAATACTGCCGTCAAATTCACACGTAAAAATCGCGTAACTACCATCAATCGAAAAATCAGCATGATTGATGCCACCACACTGCGGAGTAGAAATCGAGTACTGGATAGCCATGGTGTGCGGGTCACGGAAGTCGAGACGGTGCTTCGCTTCAGCGACCACTATCGCCGATTTACCATCGGGCGTGAAATACAAGTTGTACGGATCATCGACTGGGACTGCTTTGGAAGATTTACCAGTGCGTGGATCGATTGGCGTCAGGCTTCCGGAATCCAGACGTTCGGCATTATTGGCGACCCACAAAGTACGCAAATCCCATGAAGGAACAATATGCTGAGGTGCTTTGCCGACCTTAAAACGATCAACCACTTTAAGCGTTTGTGGGTCAATCACAGAAACGTCATTCGAGCGCAAATTTGGCACGTAGACACGTTGCAGATCGTCTTTCACTTGAGGACTCAAATGACTGGCACCAGTTTCACTGTATAGATTACGTGCATCCACTACCGCTGGCATACCAGGTACTGTATTGACGGTAGCAGTGGCCTGAATGGCAGGTGCAGCACCTGCGGTCAGAAACTGAAATCCAGCGATCGACAAAGCAGCCATAACACCAGTACGAACAACATATTTAAATTTTAAAGCCATACTTAAGACTCACTACTTTAGCAAAATATAATTCATCGGGCGGCGGTCACGCGTTTAATCGCTATAACCGACGTATCTATAATTTGTTTGACGGCGATTTGCCCTAACTCTTCGGTCGCCTTACGTGGATCACCATACACGCCATCGCTATCGCTTGGTTTCGCTGCGTGCGCCATCACATCTGCTCTGACCAAGGAGCGATCCAGCGCCATCGTCAATGCGGTGTCTGCCAGACCAGCATGCGTACCAATTTCCGCCATACTAAACCCGCGACTACGCAGAGTATTGACGTAGCTCACTGAAACCGCCTGATAGTATTCCGGTAATGCGGATACCCGACAAGACGGATCATTAGCCCACTCATGGTTTAAACGTGCAGCGACCTTTTGCATATTTTTTTGATAACCACCGTGGTCACCGAGAAATATCACGTCTTTAAATCCGTGCTGCTTAAAACTTCGTGCAGTTCCTTCCAGCATAGATTCAAAAGCACTGTCTGGAATTGAAATGGTGCCAGTAAAGCGCATGTGCGCAACTGGTGGATGAATGCTGCCTTCTGGCACATAAGAAATCACCGGTGCAACTAACGTATTTCCTAGCGTTTGCGCTATTTTTTGCGCCAACAAAAAGGCACGCACATTGTGCTTACCCAGTGCAACATAGGGCCCGCTTTGCTCGGTCCCACCTATCGGTACCAAAATCGTAGTGCTACCGCTGGTAATGCGATGTTGTGCCTCAGTCCAGGTCAGATTATCGAGTTCCACCTCGCTCGCCGCCGCCTCACAAGTCAGAGGAGCGGAAAGGCACAACGCGGCAACAAGCAAAGCGCATGTACCGACAAAATCAGGCTTGGCATTACGCTTAGTTGTTGATTTGAGATTTCTGGCGATTAGGGTGTTGATTCTGAAACGCCGATATTGTGTCAAAAAATTCATAGACGAATTATGCGTCTGAATGATCGAAATATCTGCGACGCGTGAAAAAATATTTTGAAGCCGAATGAAAAGTGATCTTTATATAATTTTTATACAACGTTGCATCTCTCATTAAAAAGTTCAATTTTGATCCAATATTTATCAAAGAAACAGCATTCAATGCTCATGGTTAAATCGACAAATACGTAACAAGAAATTTCATTTAGAAACATTTATACGACATCACAGTAAAATATTTCTCAATATCAAGAACAGATACCACTCACCTCTCTTACACGGAACTTCGTATGAAATTCAATCGCAGCAGCTGTGTACTTCTTTGCGCTTTACTCTCACTTGCGGCCTGCGGCGGCGGTGGCAGTGCCAACAGTAGTAGCACACAAACAACCAGCAGTAACACAGGAACGCCTCCCGCAACGATCACAACTGCAACTGTGCAAAGCAGTTCTTCCACCAGTATTAGCCTGAATTGGCCAGTTGTCACTGGTGCGAGCTATTACGAAGTTTTGCGAAGCGTGGCAAATGCTAACAGTTTTACATCTTTAGGGAATGTCACAACCAATTCTTACGTCGACAGCGGATTAACTGCGGGAACCAATTATGTGTACCGTTTAATTGCCTGCTCTAATGTCGGCTGCGGAAGCAATTTTGATTTTCCTGCTGCCACAAGCGCCCCACCTGTCGCGGTGCCTAACATACCAGTAGCGCCAACCGCAGGAACAATTACAAGTACTCAAATTATTTTAAACTGGGTCAGCGTTCCTGGCGCTTCTAGTTATCAGTTGCAGCGCAACGGTTTTCAGATCGCTAATGCAGCAACCATTTCCGGGCTCACGTACACAGATACCGGTTTAACACCGGCGACGAGTTATGCTTATCAGGTACAAGCTTGTAATAGCGCTGGTTGTTCAGCCTGGAGCCCGGTAGGTAACTTACAAACGGCAGCGGCACCCGTGGTCACTACGCCCCCTGTGACGCCGACACCGCCGGTCACCCCTAACCCACCAGTGACGCCAACACCACCAGTTACGCCAACACCACCTACAACACCACCTCCAGCAGTGCCAACGCAACCTAGCGCAGTGGCAAAAAATAGCAGTACTGTCACAGTGTCATGGGCCAGTGTTGCCGGAGCAACGAGCTACGTTTTAACACGCAATGGTACCAATGCCGGTGGCACAAACTTGACCGGATTGAGTCTGGTCGACACCGGTCTGGTTGCCAATACATCCTATAGTTATCAGGTAGCGGCATGCAATGCCAGCAGTTGTTCCGCCGCCAGCCCAGCGGCCACGGCAACAACTAATGCGATCGACAATATTTTGTTGAATGTCAGTGGTTTTGATAACACTTCTGGCGCGACGATTTCATTCCGTGTCAACGGTTGGTACGATGCCGGTGGTGTCTATGGAATAGAAACCCTTTCACAAAACGGTGTCATCACGAGTTTTGTGAAAACCCAAAGTAGCAGAAAATACAGCGGCTCGGTGACACAACAACCTGGCAACGGTCAGACATGCACCAGTAGTCTCGTCGATCCATCTGGTGTTGCAGGTACGACCGATGTGACGATTAATATCAATTGTTTGACACCAGCGAGTTTGAGTTTTCCAGCTGCGAGTAAATCAATGGCAGCTCAAATTTCCGGCAATATGCTGCAAGTAGCACAGGCACAAAATGGAAGCGGTACAATATTACCAACCACCGCCATCCGGTATTCAAGTAGCAATCCTGCCGTGGCAACAGTAGACAGTGTGAGCGGCGCCATAAACGCGTTACAAGTGGGAACGACAACCATTTCCGCCAATTTGCCTTCAGATCAATATACGGCAACTGCCGCCACTTATACATTAACCGTTGTACCAAATACTGCTGGCTCACGTCTGGCACATATTGAACTTGCGCAAAGTCTGGCGCAACGTCCAGCCAGTGCCTACCAAATTCTGACGCCGGGTCGCGATGCTTTGGTACGTGCATACATGTACGCGGCAAATGCGTCCAATACATCTCCACCAGTGGTCTCGATACAAGTTCGTGGTAGCAATAGTCCGATTACAATGACCTGCCCTACCACATTGCCAATTTACGATGGTGACATCAATATTTCTTATAGCCTCAATGGGCAATGTTATGCGACGATCCCCGGCAGTCAGGTGCAAGCAGGGATGATATTAGATGTTGCGACGACTGACGGGCAAACTTTGAGCGCGACACCTATCGTCAACAATAGCAATACTTTGCATTTAACAATCGTTCCGCTGATCATCAATGCAAATACTGCCAATGTTCCCACCTCGGCGCAATTGATCAGCGCCTTCAAGCAAATCATGCCGCTGGCAAGTGTGGTTGTGAATTTTCATGCCCCATGGTCTCCAAATGGTCAATTTTCGGACTCCTTAACGGGTACCGGTGAGTACGGGAACGTGTTGGGTCAGGTCAATCAATTACGGACAACAGAGAATAGCCAAACCCATTATTACGCAATGGTGCCAGCAGTCAAATTTAATGGTACTGCGGGCTTAGGTTATGTACCTGGATTGGCTGCAGTCGGTAACGATATGCGTGGTGGGAATTATTCGCTGCACAATGTCATTGTGCATGAAGTCGGTCACAACCTCAGTTTGTCGCATGCGCCATGCGGTGGTGCCAGCGGAACTGATCCTTATTTTTCAACCAATCCACTACCTTGGGCGAATTCGGATACCGCACAATTAACAGCAGCACCACTGTACGATCAGGAAAACAATGTGTTGTCCTCGCCGGGTGCTGTCGGTTCCAGAACTACTGATCTGATGGGATATTGCAGTGGTACCTGGTTATCCGAATACAGTTACCAAAAAATTGCGAATTACATCCGTGGTAAAACAAATTATCAGGTCGCAACGCTTGCAGATAAAGCGCAATCCGCCAGTGTTACCACATCGGTGGCATCGCAAGCAATTCTGATGGTATCCGGTAGCATTTCCGCAGACGGCCATGTCAGTCTGGATCCGGTACAACTTTTGGGTAACGGTTATCAGGCAGATCCAGAAAGTGGCGCCTATCAATTGCGCATTGTCAGCGCTGATGGCAAGACCACGTATCGCAGTTTTACGCCTGCATCATTGGATCATTTGGATGAAAAGCACATCTCCGTATTGCTGCCAGCCATTCCGGGTATTGTCAGTATCGACGTGATGAAAGACGGAAAAATCATGCCAAAAGCCGCGCCAACTAAAGTCGTTTCGACTCAAGCAGGAGTGGCGGCCATCAGTAGTGTGCCAATGAAAAAATCATCTGCATTTGTCACTGATACCGCAACGATTGAGCAGTCCGGTAGCAATCTGCATCTGGTGTGGGATAACAAGCACTATCCGTGGCTGACCGCCATTTTCATTGGCAATGATGGCAGCCGTACAACGCTGACCATGCGTGCCACCGGCGGCAACATCAATCTCAGTCTGCCAAAGCTGACTCAAGCTGGTAGCGTGCAAATATCTCTCAGTGATGGTCTCAATACAATCATGAAAACACAGGCGATTAACGCTACTAATCGCTGATAGAAATTTAACGCTTCGTTTGCCTCAGGGTGCCGTGAATAACATCACGGCACCCATTTTTTTTCTTAGAACTGAATGCCAATCACACCGCTTGTGCATTGAATACGGTTCTGACAACCTACTTATCTCACCGATAAAACTCACTTCAGACACAAAAACAACAACTATAAAATTGCGTCCCAAATAAAAAACAACGTTATATAATAAAAACACTGTTATGCAATATCCAGCATGCAGTAAAAAATAACGATGAATGAGACTAGCTAGTTCACACGATTGAACAGCGAAAAAAGGATGACCTATGTTGAGAACACTCATCATGGCGGCTTGCGCTGCCACGGTGCTGGCGGCGTGCACCCCGAAACCTGCCATACCTACCGCCGGACAAATCAGTGCCGCCGAAACTGCGCTTCCGGCTGAACCCCAAATAGCCAAGATCTATCAACGTTCCTGTATAGGCTGTCATACCGCCGTCAGTAGCACTGCACCGATCGTTGGCTTTGCACCCGCCTGGCAACCACGCCTGCAACAAGGGATGGCGACACTGGTACAGCATGCGCGTGAAGGCTACAAGGCGATGCCTGCAAAAGGCTATTGCAGCGACTGTAGCGATCAGGATTTACAAAAATTGATTGAATTTATGTCGACCACCATTCCGGCCAGGAAGGACAACTCATGAGTAAGCAACATCCGCACGACACTGCGCACGGCTCTCGTAGAACGCTGTTAAAAGCTGGTGTTACAGTCGGTGCTATCGGCGGTCTGGGCATGTTGGCAGAACTTGCTAAAGTCCCGGTCGAACTGGCCGCAACACCAACAAATCTTTCCCCAGCTTTACCAGCCGGAAAAACAGACACAATCACCTGGCAAAACTGGTCTGGCATACAAAGTTGCCAACCCCTTGGCATCAGCAGCCCAGCGAATGAAAGTGCGATTGTAGAACTATTCAAACAAAGTTCAGGCAACATACGCTGCGTCGGTGCCGGGCATTCGTTTGTTCCTTTAGTTCCCACCGACGGCACCATCGTCTCACTCGACAAAATGTCTGGCATCATTGATCGCCATGATCATCTGGTACGTGTTAAAGCAGGCACCCGTCTTGCGCAATTAGCCCGTGAACTCGATGGTATCGGTCTGGCGATGCATAATCAACCTGACATCGATGCGCAATCATTCGCCGGGGCCATCAGTACGGCAACCCATGGTACAGGCAAAGAATTACCTGCGCTACACGCCAAAGTACAGGCATTGCGTCTTCTCACACCAAACGGCGAGATTCTGACTTGTGACGCCAATGCGAATGCCGATTTACTACAGGCGGCTCGCGTGTCACTCGGTAGTTTAGGTGTGATTACCGAGGTGACGTTAGAAGCCGTTCCAGCGTATCACTTGCAAAGAAAAGTATGGTTAAAGCCAGTCGACGACATGTTGGCAATGGCGCATGATCTGGCGAATCAACATCGGCATTTTGAGTTCTATTATCTGCCGTTCACTGGCTACGCAGCTGCGATTACCCACGACATTGCTAACGATGACAAGATCCTGCGTCCAGAATCTGGCGATGAAGCCATGTTGCATGACTTGCGCCAGCTACGTGACTGGATGGGACGTTTCCCGGATTTACGCCGCTGGTTGGCGAAGAAACTAATAGACCCGCAGCAAGTTGAACTGGCGCAGGATAAATCCTGGAAACTATTATCGACATCTCGCCCAACGAAATTCAATGAATCAGAATGCCATGTCCCACAAGAACATGGGATAGATTGCGTACGTGAAGTTATACAAAAATTAGAGCAAAGGCATGATGTATTTTTCCCGCTGGAGTTCCGCTTTGTCAAAGCCGATGACGCGTGGCTCAGCCCATTTTATCAACGTGAGACTTGCTCAATCGCAGTCCATGCAGCCGCTGGAGAAGCATATCAATATCTGGTGCAAGACATTTCGCCTATCTTTAGAAAATATCAGGGGCGTCCGCATTGGGGCAAATTGCATGCCCATCAGGCCGCTGATTTCCCGGCCTTGTATCCGCGCTGGAAAGATTTTTTAGCGATCCGCGAGCATTGTGATCCACACGGACGCATGCTCAATCCACACTTACGACAAGTGTTTGGAGTCAGCGCATGATCTCGACCAAACGACGCAAATTATTAGCCCTTGCTGGTCTTGGTGTAGCAGGTACTATTGCACTCAAACCAGGTATGAAAGGTGCACCGCACACGACGTATTTCGCTGGCATCGCACAGGCGATGAAGAATGCTGGCATAGCAACACCAACGATGATCATTGACCGCGAGCGTCTGCGGCAAAATGCACACAACATCATGCAGAACATCGGCGGCAAAGTGGCGCAGCGCCTGGTAGTGAAATCGCTACCTTCACATGCCTTGATTAAAGAAATTACCAGCATAACTGGCAGCCAACGCATGATGTTATTTAGCTTACCGCAATTGCTGAGCATGTCTAAAGCGGATGCCGATATTCTGCTTGGAAAGCCTATGCCTATTGCTGCAGCCGCGCAATTTTATCGTCAGCATGATGTTGCAAGCACTGGCTTTCGGCCTGATCAACAGTTGCAATGGCTGGTCGATACGCCTGAACGTTTGAGCCAATATCGGGAACTGGCACGTCAGCAAAATCTGAACTTGCTACTGAACTTTGAGATTGACGTTGGTCTTCATCGCGGTGGCATCAATCACACCGACACCTTGCAACAAATGCTGGCGATTTTACAAAGCGATCCACGTTTGCAATTCGCAGGCATGATGGGTTACGACGCCCATGTGGCAAAAATTCCTGACTTACCTGGTCTGCAAAAAGCGGCACATGAACATGCTCATCAGACCTACACCAGCTTTGCTCAATACGCACTCAATGCATTAAAAAATAGCACTAGCCACGCGCCAAAACGACCACTCACTTTTAACGCCGCAGGATCACCGACCTACCGTTTATACGATGGTTCAGGCATAGAAAATGAAGTATCCATTGGTTCAGCCTTCGTCAAAGCCAGCGACTTTGATTTACCTGGTCTGGGCGATTTGCAAGCCGCCGCTTTCATTGCCACCCCAGTGTTAAAAGTCAGTGATCAATTTCAAATGCCGTATGGCGTTGAATGGTTGGGGGATGCAGCCCGTGCGTGGGATGTCAATCAACAGCGCGGTATCTTTATTTACGGTGGTAACTGGCTGGCTGATCCGGTATCGCCCGAGGGCTTAAGCGCCAGTGGCTTATATGGAACTTCGTCAAACCAACAGTTATTGGTGGAGTCTGGACGACAAGGCTTGAAGGTCGATGATGTCGTCATTTTCCGACCACGTCAAAGTGAAGCCGTGCTTTTGCAATTTGGCGATATTGCTGTTTATGACGCTGGAAAAATCGTCGACATGTGGCCAGCCTTTCCTGCCACTGCGTAAAGCCAACATCCTGACGGAACAAATCATCAT
The DNA here is from genome assembly GCA_049340365.1 of Undibacterium sp. Ji67W. Lineage (GTDB taxonomy): Bacteria > Pseudomonadota > Gammaproteobacteria > Burkholderiales > Burkholderiaceae_D > Undibacterium. Next base: position 51,404 of record JBMPOY010000015.1, read on the forward strand.
CAATTTATGCAGTAAAAAAAGAAGTAAATCTGAAGTAAATCAGAAGTAAAAAGCGTTTGACGAGTGAGTACAAAGGACAAGAGCCAGCTCACGTAATACAAAAACAAATGAAATCCGACCAAAGGAAGAGACATGAAATTCAAGCAGCGCAAAATCGTGATCTGCATTTCGCAGGCACTCCTACTTAGCGGCAGCCTACCCTTCATTGCCAGCGCCGACGATCTCGATGGCGGGCATACCGTGACAGTTACAGCACAAAGCCGTTCGCAAGAAGCGCAGGCGGTTCCGATTCCGTTTCAGATTTTAAAAGCCGATCAGCTCGACAAATTAGCCGCGACCAATCTGGATAGCATGAATGGTTATATTCCGGGATTGATCGTAGATGGTAATCGCCCAACGCAACCCAGCTTCTACTTGCGTGGCGTCGGTACCCAGGATTTTGGTATCGGTACCGATGCGCCCGTCGGGATTTATGTTGATGGGGTGTATAGCGGCAAAACTGGCGGTGCGTTGATGAATTTCAATGACGTGCAAAGGATAGAAGTGTTAAAAGGTCCGCAAGGGACACTGTTTGGTCGCAATAGTGCTGGCGGTGCCATTTCTATTATCTCTAATGAACCATCGGATGAATTAGAGGGTGAGGCCACATTGAGGCTCGGTAACTACGGTACGAAATACGCCGCAGGTTTGCTGAATATTCCGCTCAACCCTGATTGGTCGTTGCGTTTCAATGTCGTTGATAATAAGAGCAACGGCTGGTTGACCGATAGTGGCAACGGTCAGAAATACAAAGACAATGACAACTGGGGAACGCGCACTGCTTTGCTCTGGAAAGGCCCGGAAAAAACCCGCGTCTTGCTGACCTGGGAACATGAAGATTTACATCAGATGGCGCGTCCGGCAATCTCTTTGGTCGCGCCAAGCCCTATCGGTGTTGCACCAGCATTTCCGGCTGATCCATCGACCTTTCTCGATCCACGTCGAGGCATCGTCTACAACGACACCAATGCCAACAATGTAGAAACCCGTCGCTACGACGGCTTCACCTTGAAAATTGAAAAACCATTCGCATGGGGCGATTTTACATCTACGACAGCGTATCGCCACTTTAAGTCCTTTAATCAGGAAGATGAGGACGGTACCAATAACAATGTGACGTTCTTAAACACGGCCAATATAGAAACCAATACGACCTGGCAACAAGAATTTAAAATCGCTGGTAAAAATGATACGGCTGACTGGTTAGGAGGCATTAGTTTTTATAAAGAAAATGCGTATCAGGATAGTCAGGTCAATACCAATACCGATAGCTACGATACCATCACCAATAATATGCTGGGATTTCCGCTCTTCACCACGCTTAATGGTGCGGCGGCGCAAAATGGTTTGCCTTTGAACTTCTTAGGCAACTCCTGGCAAGAAAACATGATGAACAATGGCAGCTATCAATCTCAGGCGATTTATGGCGACGTGATCTGGCACTTGCAACCCAAATGGAATTTAACGACTGGCTTACGCGTAACGCATGACAGTAAAACCTTTAGCTGGAATTATCCTAACCGGACAGCACCGGGTCTTGATAGCGTCATTGCGACAGCAAATCAGTATGGTTTCTTCAATGGTCAAAGTCAGGCACTGGCTGCATTGACGCAAAACTTTTTTGTCGATGGTTCAGCGCCATCTACTGCAATGAGCATCAAGAAAAGCTGGACCGATACCAGCCCCCGGGTTGTGCTGGATTACCACTACACACCGGACATCATGGGCTATGCATCAGTCACCAAAGGATATCAGTCCGGCGGCTTTAACTCGGTCTCTATGGGTGCGCAATTTCAGCCAGAAGACGTATGGAATTACGAAGTCGGCATCAAGTCCTACTTCAAAGAAGCCAAGCTGATGTTGAATGCATCTTTATTCCATTATAAATTCACGAACTTGCAGTCCTTAACGCTGGTACAAGCGCAAGGCGCACCAATTCCGGCATATCAGGTCACCAATAGCGATCAGAACGCGACCGGTATCGATCTGGACGCACATTGGGCACCGATGCGTGGTCTGAAGTTGTATGGCAATCTGGAATACATCGACCAAAAATACGCCAACTATGTCGTACAAAATGGCCCGGATTTGTCTGGACAACCAGTTGGCACGCCACGCTTCAGTGCGGCAGCGGGTGCCGATTACACTTGGTACGATGTCATGCATGGCAATGTCAATTTGAGCATACAACATGCTTACACTGGCGCAACCCGTTGCAATGCCAATTCTGCAGCACAGATGACTTGCCTGACAGCACCGACATTTAGCATAGGTTCAGCACAAAACCGCACCGATTTGCATCTGGGTTGGCAGAGTGAAGACCGGCGTTGGAATGTCAGCATGTACGTGAACAATGTGTTCGATAAACGCTATGTATTTGATGGTAGTCCGATTACTTCAGTATTGGGTACGCCATTTGCGTCGATCACGGCACCACGTCTGTTTGGTGTGCAAGTGAAAGTCAGAATGTAGTCACCAAGATGCAGCATGAGTTGTCTTAGTGCTGCTTGCTATAATATGCACGCTGCTTCGTATCATGGTGGTCATTCATCAAACGGGCGAACCAGTGTGCATTCGGAATTTTCAATGAAATTATCAATAGGAAAAAAGTGTGACCAAGGCTTCCGCAAATTTACAAGAACGCAAACGCCGTGAATCAGAGAACAGAAAAAAGCATATTATTTCTGTCGTCAAGGCCTTGGTAAAAAAAGGCGGCGCGCGCGAAATCACGATCCGTAAAGTCGCAGAAGAAGCTGGTTTTTCTACCACCATTGTGTACGCACTGTTTCATGACAAAGCCACCCTGATCACACAGGCGATGGATGAAACCTTGTTAGAACTGGTCAAGGTCATGAAAAAAGCCGCAGCGTTGACCGAAGACCCTATCGAAAAAATTAAACATACCGGTAAAGCCTATATCAAATACGGCCTAAGCAACCCCGATGAATACGCGCTGGTCTTCATGGAACGTCGTCCACATGCACCGGTAGAGGCGGCCGAAGTCGAACACGGGAATGTGCAACAAGATCCTTATGCGTTTGCACATAGCTTATTTGTCCATCTCAAAGATCAAGGTTTGGTCGACGGCGATGAGATGCGTCTGCACATGATGACGCAAATTTTCTGGCAGGGCATACATGGGCTGACATCAATCAATCTGGTCATGGATGAAGGTGATGAATGGACACCTAAACTCAATCACCAAATGCACGTGGAAGCTTTACTTGATGTCTTGATGGCAGGTTTGTTGCAGACTTTCCCCTTGGTGCAGCCTCGCAAGCATATCAAAGCAACAAGGTCAATTAAGAAATAAGCAGCTTGACCTTGAGACAGAATAAGACAATACTGAGGTGAGATTGCCCCAAGATCGCACTATTTTCTGAAAATAGCCTAAGATTTTCGGCCAAACCAGCACATCAAGGTATAATTCCGTACTTGTAGCCCGGTTTTCTTTTGATCGAACAGATTTTCTTGTATCTGTGACTCTATCTGGACACCCCCTGGTTGTATGTTGTGGTGACCTTGACCTCGTTTCAATCTCACGCTCTGTCTTTGCTTGCTGCCTTTCAGCACCGCAGAATCAGCCTACATAACGTATCATTTTTGCACCATTGCACACTGGCTGTGCATATCACGTGCGCCTAGAACCAAACTCCAACGCCCGGCAGGTGGATTTTTACCCGCTGGCATGTACCGCCTGTGATTTGTCTGGCTGTACCCACCCTTTTATGAATGTGAAAATACAATGGCAAAAGAAGAACTGTTAGAGATGAGCGGTATGGTAGAAGAAGTGCTGCCGGATTCCCGCTTTCGCGTGAACCTGGAAAATGGTCATCAATTGATCGCTTACACATCTGGCAAGATGCGTCAGCATCACATCCGCATTTTGGCGGGTGATAAAGTGACATTGGAAATGTCGCCTTATGATTTAAGCAAAGGTCGTATCACTTTCCGTCATATCGAAAAGCAAAGCGGTGGTGGCGGACAACCGCGTCGTCGTTATTAATCAGCATCACTCATTGCCGATTCATTGTTGAATCTGGCTCGTGGATTATTGAACGATCAATCGATCAAGCGATTATTCACGCAGCATTTGCTTGTTCACCCACTCTGCCACGGCAGACGAACTACGGAAATCTGCCACAGAACGGCAGGCGATATGTGGGTGACGGCTTTGCAGCATGCGCGATAAAGCGCTACCTGGCCCCAATTCCAGTACCACAGTAATTCCGGCTTCATCCAATGCATCCATGCACTCATGCCAACGTATGGTTTGGGTCATCTGCGCCAGCAAACTTTGTTTGCTCTCGGCGCTGTCGGCGCTCTTCATGGCATTGACGCCAGCCAATACCGGCGTTGTAATTGCTCGAAATGGTAAATTATCCAACACCTGCTTCATTGCCGGCAAAGCATCCGCCATCAGTGGCGTATGAGACGCGATATGCACTGGTAACAAGCTCAGATGCAATTGTGCAATTGCATGTTCCCGCAATGCTTGTTCAGCCTTCAGAATATCGTCACGCAGACCCGCAATGATGGCATTGGTTTCACCCGTTACAATGGCGATATACAAGTGATGAGAAAAACATATTTCCTGCAAGGGCGCGAGCGGCAAGCCACTCACCGATAACATCGCATGCGCCGCATGGCGTTTGATGCAGGCTTGCATTGCCGTGGCGCGGACGGATGCCAGTTGCACCGCTTGCCCGACATCTAATTCACCGCTGATCGCATGTGCTGACACTTCGCCGACGCTGTAGCCAGCGATCACATCGGGAGTCGGCAATTCTTCACGCAAAGCCGACCAGTTCGCAAGTGTGGCAGCGACAATCAAGGGCTGTGCAAATCGGTTTTCGAACATCTGCGCTGGAGAGGCGAGCAATACGGGTAACGGCATCCCGAAATACTGGCTGGTATTGAGCTGTTCCAGCAATACGGCGACACGCGGGTTGCTGTTGGCGATGGCAAACATGTGCGCCTCTTGCCCACCTTGTCCCGGACACAATAATGCAAACCTAGGCATACGCTGGCGGCAATGGCATTAGTTGAACCTGATAAATAAACCAGCTGGCCGCCAATAAATCAGCAGCGCCACCAGGTGACAAACGGCGTTGAACAAATTCACGATGACAATGTTCAGCCTGAGCAAGCCAATCAGCTTGTTCTGTACCGCCCGCAGCTAAAAAAGCGCGTGCTGACTGCCTGGAAAATTCAGCCGCAGCAATACCACCGCGATAATACAAATTGGTGTCATGCATGTGCGCCATCAACACAAACAAGCTGTCGATTTGCGCTTCTGTCTGCGAGCGCCCCTGATCCAGACTTTGCATCAAACGTGGCAGCGCCAATTCAAATACCGATGGAAATCCGGCTGCCGCTTCTTCACGTGCTCCGCTGATGGCATAACTTTGTGCGACTTGCAGGCCGTGGCTTTGAAGCTTGTGCGGATGGATTTCTGCGATAAGCTTGAGCGCGGCATTACTGTGTGCGAGTAACTCAGCCCCCCAATGTTCAAGCAACGCAGCGCGTATGTTTTGCGCTCGTAAAGCCACGCCTTGAGACAAACAACGTCCCGCTGCGGCACATAACAACCCCAGACAAAAAATGGCGCCGCGGTGCGTGTTCACGCCTTGCGTTGCGCGCAACATTTGTTGCTCAGCAACGATACCTAAGTTTTTTAAGGTTTGAAAATCGCCGTCACCTATTCCCGCATTCGCCATCGCCAGAAAGTAATGTCGTAAAGAAAACAAGCTGCGAAAAAACGTCATCGCGGTCATGTCGGTATGGCTGCCATTATCACGTAAAGAAACCAATCCCGGTTTGGGATACAGCACCAATTCCGCATGCAAACTACGCAACGCCAAGATGGCAATCTGTTTGGCAAGTGCTGAGATATCTGCTGTGACCGGCGCTTTACAACTCAATGCGTGATGATGTTGGAGTTCAGATGCGGGAAGGAAAAAATTTTGCATAGAATCAGCTCGCGCTCAAGCTTTGCATGAGTTCCAATTTAGACACCAGTCTTACCTGTTGATTATCCTTGACCAACAGTCGTTGCGTCTGGCTCGATTCCAACACCAGATCAGACAACAACCATTCTTTCCACGACACCGCCTGGGATTGCGGAAAAATCACTTCGCCATCGAGTGGAATTTGCGTCTGAAATTGACGTAGCAACGCGAGGCCTTGTACCAGATGTTCCTGACTCTGCGGCCGAAATAACACATCAATATCCGATTGCTCGTTCACGTAAGATTGTCCGGTCAGAAACTCAAATACAACGGAACCATAGACGCGCCAACGCACGCCAACGGCGTTGCCCTCGCTATTAAACGCTTTCAAGGCTGGTTGCCATCGTGGCGCAACGAAGGGGATAACCGTGCTCAGCGCCAAGCTTGGTTGATGTTCCAGAATATCTTGCGCTTTTACCCGCGCAGCGATACGTGGCTTGCGTCCATTCACAGGCACCAGCGCAAAGCCGATGCAGACTTCATCATCGGCCGCATCCACATCACGGCGTCGAACGACAGCCGGCCATTCTTCTTGTTGCCAACGATGTAAAGCCTGTACCGTGAAGCTAGTCATCTCATCCGGTACGCGCTGCATTTGTTGGGCAAAAACAGTTGCCCAGGCCTGATGAGATAACCACACCAGATCATGTCGCTGAAATTGTTCTATCTGGTCCAAGTGAGTGCTGCCTTCATCAATAACGCGTTTTGTTGGTATTAGCTGGAAATATCCTCAGATAATACGGCATCCACTACTTTTTGTGCCATCCAACGGCCGCCACGTGTTGCGCCAGTGGCAATTCTTTGATCGCTTGCATCCGCATTGGCAAACGCGGCGGCAAGTTGCGCCGCCAGATCATGTTCCCATATTGCCTGTATGCCACCCATGCGTTCGTAATTGCGCGGGCCAGGGGCAAATACCGGATTATCGATGGCCAATTCATTCAGTTTTTCTTCTGAGACTTTGGTAATTCTTGCCATCGCTGGCAATCCCATGACCCTGATCGTTGCTTCTGGTAACGCATAACAGGCGTCCGCCATCATGCCACTGGTAATAAAGCCACCCGACAAGGCTTGATCATAGACCAGCGCAATCACCTTGTGCCCTGATTGCCGCGCCAATTCTATGCATTTGCCCAAATGTGCCATGTAACTGTTAATACCCAGCATTTCATCCCGATGTCGCAGCCGCTGCCCTTGCGTATCCACCATCAGCAAGATAGGGCGCTGTGGAAAATCGCGTATCGTTTGCAACACTGCCTGCGCTTGCTTCAAGGCGATTTCGACACCGATAGGTGTATGCCGGCTGGTACCGATGATACAGATGGTAGTGTCACCGAGCTGTGCACTACCAGATAAAAATTCCTGATGCTCGGTGATGCTATGACCATGCGGAAAGAGTTGATCAGCGATAGTGCGCCAATATTCATCCCTGACATCGCCGCCATCCACGCTCACGCCAGGCATCGTCGATGCCTCTTGAATCGGCGAAGATTTCAACTGTAATTTTGCCAGCTGCAAAAATGCATCAGCATCCAGCATGGCAATTTTTTTGGGTTCGGTGATGCCTAGCTTTTTCCAGATGTCCATCGGCTCACGATAGTCGCCACATTGTGCGATGCGCTGCGCGAGCATGTTTTGTTCTTGCATCAGTGTGGGCAAATCCAAAGCGACAACAGCCTTTTCTAAGAGCGAGTCCATCGCTCGCCTTGCTGCCGCTTTAAATTCGGCGGTATCGTCTGCGACCAGCATCTGGCAATCACCCATCAGGTAACGGTGTTTTCCACCCGTAGTACGCCAGACCAAAGCGCGGTCTTTGGAATCGAATTCTTCTACGCCATTGGCTGTTTCTATCACTTCCGGACCTGACATCGCAAGACGTGCTTCTTCCGACATGACAACGATATTGGCGCAACGGACCACGATGCCCATACCACCAAAACAACCATTGCTGCCGCCGATTAACACGATGACCGGTATCCCTGCGGCCCGTACCGCAAATACAGCACGCATTACCTCAGATACGGCAATCAATCCCGCATTCGCTTCATGCAAACGCACGCCACCGGACTCGGCCAGCAAGATTACAGCTGCCGGTTTTTCGATCACCGCGCGGCGCATTAAACCCACCAATTTGGCGCCATGAACTTCACCAACGGCGCCGCCCATGAAGCCCCCTTCCTGTGCGGCGGCAAACACGCGCCGACCACCTAGCGTGCCGTGTCCTATCACCACGCCGTCGTCAAACGACACCGCGGCATTTAATTGCGGCAGATGCGGGCTGGTCCATTGTTTTGCCGGCACCAGCATTTCAGTAAAATTGTCGATAACGGTCTGGATGCGTTGCCGCGCTGTCGCTTCGATATAGCTATTCATTTTTTTGCTTCCAGACTCGCTTCAAGACTTGATTCTATCGCCTGATCAAGACGCAAACTCACCACCGCTGGCGTTGCGCCCATATCATTAATCGCAATCCTTACATCAGCTAATTGCCAGCGCGCATGGAAATCTTTCATGACCGCTTCCCATATTGAGGCAAAACCAATGGCCGCAGTGTTGATCTCAATTTCACACGCCGATTGCAGATCAGTCTGATTGACCAATACTTCCAGATTGCCGGAACTCACAACACCGACTAATTGCGCTGCACCAGCTAATTTGCGCGTACCATTTTCAAAGCGGAATACCAGAGTTTCCATACTTATCCTCACCAGTTTCTGAAACGTTTCGGCGGCTGATACAAACCTTCCGAGGCGCGCACCAGATCTTTCATATTTTTTGCCGCAAGCAAATCACGCGTTGCCAGACGCTTGTCGATGCCCAGATCTTCCGGACGTTTGATAATACCGCGATCACGTAAATTCTCGACCATGCGCAGGTCTCTGCCCAAACCCACTGGCGTATAACCAGCGACACCACGAATCGCTTGTTCGCGCTCTTCATCACTGCGGCACAACAAGAGATTGGCAATGCCCTCTTCAGTCAGAATGTGACTCACATCTTCACCGTAAATCATCACCGGTGGCAATTCCATCTTAGCTTGTTGAGCAAGTTGCCAGGCATCCAATGTGTCAACAAAAGCGGGTTGCATATGTTCGCGGAAGGTCTCCACCATTTGCACTACTAACTTCTGCCCCCGTGGCATCGCGTATTGACCATCGCGGGCTTCTCGTCCCGCCTTTAACCATGCAGGGCTGGCATGGCGTCGACCACGCGCATCGGCACCCATGTTCGGTGCGCCGCCAAAACCAGCGATTCGACCTAAAGTGGCAGTTGATGAATTACCTTGCAAATCAATTTGTAAGGTCGAGCCGATAAACATGTCACAGGCATAGTGTCCTGCCGCCTGACTCATGGCGCGATTACTACGCATGGAGCCATCAGCGCCGACAAAGAACACATCGGACCGCGCACGAATATAGTCTTCCATACCGAGCTCAGAACCAAACGAATGCACGGAGCTGACAAAGCCTGCCTCTATCGCTGGAATTAAAGCAGGATGCGGGTTCAATGCCCAATGACTGGCAATCTTACCTTTGAGCCCTAAAGACGCAGCGTAGGTCGGCAAAAGCAATTCTATGGCGGCGGTATCAAAGCCGATACCGTGGTTGAGACGTTTGACTTCGTATTCTGCATAAATACCCTTGATCGCCATCATCGCCATCAAAATTTGTATTTCAGAAATCAAAGCGGGATCACGTGTGAACAAAGGCTCAATGTAATGGGGCGTCGGTGCCTGCACCACAAAATTGACCCAATCTGCGGGAATATCAATGCGCGGCAACACATCGACAATTTCATTGACCTGTGCAATCACGATGCCCGATTTGAACGCCGTGGCTTCGACAATGGGTGGCGTATCTTCGGTATTGGGGCCCGTGTACAAATTCCCATGACGATCTGCCGCTTGTGCCGCAACCAACGCCACGCGTGGCGTCAGGTCAACAAAATAACGGGCATATAATTCCAGGTAAGTATGAATCGCACCGATATTGAGTTTGCCCACGGAAACCAGTTTTGCCAGGCGCCCCGATTGCGGCCCTGAAAAAGAAAAATCGAGCTTACTGGCGATTCCTTTTTCAAACACATCCAGATGCTCAGGCAAGGCCAGTACCGATTGCAACATGTGCAGACCGTGTATGCGCTGTGGATCAAGTTGCGTCAGCGCCCTGGCCAAAAAATCAGCCTGCTTTTGGTTATTTCCTTCTATGCAAACGCGGTCGCCGACTTCTAAGGTCGCATGCAGCACATCTTTTATTCTTTGCTGAGGAAATATCCTGCCTTGCAAATCGCTTCCTAAGATCTGTGCCACACGCGCCAAACGTTGCTGGCGGTTAGTTTGCAATGTGTTCCAGCGACCTTCAGAGGTCATTATTTAACTCCCATAAGACTATCCGGAAATGCTGTCGCGATTTGCGGAAACACGCATAATAAAATCACCGCCAACAGCATTAATCCCAAAAATGGCAGAACACCCCAGATGATTTCTTTCAGTGAGATATCTGGCGCAATATTCTTAATCACAAAAATATTCAATCCAACAGGTGGATGGATCAAACCCATTTCCATCACGATGGTCATCACGACACCAAACCAGATCAAATCAAAACCGGCCTCTTTCAAAGGCGGAAAAATGATCGGGCACATCATCAAAATAATCGACACTGGTGGCAAAAAAAAGCCAAACACAACCACCATCGCCAAAATGACCATCAACAGCAACCATTTACTCAAATGTAAAGCCACTACCCATTGCGCCGCTGACTGGCTGATGTTCAGATAGCTCATCACATACGAGTAAAGCAAAGACATACCGATGATGAACAACAGCATTGTCGATTCTTTGATCGTCGCTGAAATAAACGGTGCGATTTGACGTGGTCGCCAAACACCATACACAATCGCAATTAAACCCAACGCGAGCAGAGCGCCTAAACCTGCCGTTTCTGACGGCGTTGCATAACCGCCGTACAAAGCGACCATGACGCCAATAAGTAAAATCACAAACGGTAATACACGCGGCAACATTTCTACTTTTTGCTTAATGCTGAAATGTTCCTTCTCAAGATACGCCGATTGAACACCGCCTTTTTGATATGCCTCATACGCAATCGCATATTCTTTACGCGCCCGAAACACGGCGTAGCCAGCGAATAAAACCACCAATAAAACGCCTGGTCCGACACCAGCTAAAAATAAGCGTCCTAAAGATTGTTCTGCTGCCACCGCATACAAAATCATCGTGATCGATGGTGGTAATAAAATACCTAAGGTGCCGCCAGCCGCAATGATTCCGGCAGCAAATCCCGGGGAGTAACCACGCCGCCGCATCTCTGGTATGCCTGCTGATCCAATGGCAGAGCAAGTGGCAGGAGATGACCCTGCCATGGCAGCGAACATTGCACAAGCAAATACGTTGGCAATTCCCAAACCGCCCGGCACCTTATGCAACCATGCGTGAATGGCCGAGTACAAATCTTTACCAGCAGAAGATTTACCTATCGCTGCTCCTTTTAAAATAAACAGCGGTATCGATAACAAGGTAATCGATGCCATTTCCTCATACACGTTTTGCGTAATGGTATCGAGAGATGCCGCTGGCATAAAGAAGTACATGAAGCAACTCGCAACCACGCCCAAAGCGAATGCAATTGGCATACCTGAAAACATGACTGCCAAGGTCGCGATAGCGTAAAAAATTCCTAAACTCAGAGGACTCATGCCAGCTCCTTTTTCGGCTCTTTAGCGAGCATCGCAGTCAGGATTTGCAGGACAATTTGCAAGGACAATAAGCTCATGCCAAACGCCATCATGGCGTACGGTATCCATAATGGTGGTGCAAATGTAGATGAAGTGGTCTGACCTTCCGTCCAGGCTTCATAAAAAAGCGTCCAGGATTTCCAGGAAAAAAAACTACAAAATGCAAAGCTAATCACATCCACCAATATCAACCTGATCGCATTCACTTTGGCTGGCAACAGCGAAGACAACACTTCGATACCTATATGACCCCGATATGATTGCACGGACGCCGCTGAGAAAAAACTGACGCCGATCAACATAAAAACGCAGGCTTCGTCTTGCCAGTCGGTGGGTGCATTAAATAGGTAACGACTGATCACCGAATACGTCAAGATCAGGGTAGCGACAAACATCGCCACCATACAACATCGGACGATTTGTCGGTTAAGAAATGCCATACTGAGCACTAAAACCCGCAGCCATTTTTGTTGTGGTAACGCAGCTAGTTGAGCTGGCTGCATTTCAAAACCGTGGCTCATAGCAATTTCTCCGCCAGCTTGATCAATTTGGCACAACTCTCATTGCGATCAGAAAAATCCTTCCATGCAGTTGTACGCGCAATCGCCTGCCATTTTTTGACTGTTGCAGCAGTCATATCGACGACTTTCGCCCCCTTTTTTTCATAGACAGCAGCCACAGCGAGATCGTCTTGTTTGGCTGATTTTATGGCGACAGCTTCCATATCAGCACCAACACTCATGATGATATTTTGCTGATCTTTGCTCAAGCGATCGAACACCACTTTAGACATCATTAGTGGTTCCAACATGTACCAGTAACTTTGTCCACGACCACTGGTTAAAAATTTCGATACTTCTTCCAGACGGAATGAAATCAACGAAGTCGATGATGTCATGGCCGCTTCCATCGCTCCCGTTTGCATGGCGGCGTAGATTTCATTGGAAGGCAAAGAAACCACTGCTGCCCCAGCAGCTTTTAAAACCAGATCAACTTCTCTGGAACCACCACGAATCTTCATTCCTTTCACGTCGTCCGGATCGACGACCGCTTTAGTACGTGATGCAACACCGCCCGCCTGCCAGATCCAGCTCACAATAAGGATGCCTTTTTCTTGCAAAATACGACTCAGTTCTTTGCCTACTTCAGCATTTTTCCAGGCCGCACCCACTTCATATGAAGGTACCAAACCAGGCATAAGCCCAATATTTACTTCAGGAACTTCGCCACCCGCATAGGACAACGGAACCAGAGACAAATCGAGCGCTCCTTTGCGCATGGCTGAAAACTGCGCATTGGTTTTCATTAACGATGAACCAGGATAAATCTCGAATTTCAAGCTGCCATTGCTACGTTTTTCAACTTCAGCAGCAAATTGGCGGCAAATGCGATCACGGAAATCACCACTGTCGACAGTTCCTCCGGGAAACTGATGCGATATTTTCAATAGCTGATTTTGTGCCCACACCTTGGCTGGTAACAAGGCAGCCAAAGGTGCAAGGCTCAAAGCTTGCAATAGGTTTCTCCTGCCAGCTTTTGGAGTTTGAATGTCGTTGTTGCTGGTGCTGGTGCTTTTACCAGCAACGCAGCCAAGGCGTTTGCGATTTGGAATAAACATGTTGTCTCCTAAGTTTATCGTTTTAAAACTTATGTGGGAGCGATTCTGTGATGCTCCTCTACTGTTATTGACCGAACTTTGATTGCCTTGACTAATGAAATATGAGGCCTGAACTTTACTTCTATACAAGCTTTTACATCGTCGATGCAATGTGATGTTGTTCGTGTTTTCGCTATTCTTGTATACAAGATCGTTTATTTTGCATTCAAAGTCAACATTAATATATACTGAAATCACTTAATAGCCGTTTGTTTGGGAATATCAGTATGAAAAATCGCTCCGCCAGCCTCCGTGAAGAAATCGAAGAAATGATCGCGATGGGACAGTTACAACCAGGACATCACCTTGACGAAACTGAACTGGCAAGCCAATTTGGCGTCTCACGCACCCCCATTCGTGAAGCACTGATACAGTTAGCTTCGATGGGCATTATCGACATGCGACCGCGTCGTGGTGCCCAGGTCGCTACGGTTAGTCCGCAACAATTGGTGGAAATGTTTGAAGTGATGGCTGAATTTGAAGCCATGTGCGGCCGCATGGCTGCCAGACGTATGAGCGACGAAGAGATGCAAGCCTTGCAATCCGCGCATCGTGCCTGTAAGGAAGCAAGTGAAAGTGGCGACAGTGACGATTACTTTTATCAAAATGAGTTATTTCATCAACTGATTTATCAAGGTAGTCACAATGAGTTTTTGTCAACGCAGGCGATGAATCTCCATCGGCGTCTACGTCCTTACCGACGTTTACAGCTACGGGTTCGTGATCGCGTCAAAATGTCCTTTCATGAACATGATCAAGTTGTCGCTGCAATCATTGCAGGCGATGGGGAACTGGCAGCGCAAATGCTGCGTGGGCACATCATCATCCAGGGTGAACGATTTGCCGATCTGATCGCGTCGATGAAAAAGCTCAGTGCTGCCACTTAAGATAATCGTTTAGCTCAGGCTTAGCGGTCAACGAGCCGGTGTTTTCTGTCGTTCAGAATCAAAGAAGTACGTGGTACGTTTACGTGGACTCAGGTAATCATACACTTCTGCCGGTAACTGCGCAGGCTTGAGACTTTCGCTGATTTCCAGGATGGGTTCATGTTCGAGATCGAGAATGATCGCCTCACTTTTTGGCACGCCCGGATCGTAAATCAAAACACTAGGGCGCAGGGGCTTACCAGAATTTACCGCGACAACCATACCTAACGTAGCATCAGAGAGCTTAACGATGGTTCCAGGTGGGTAAATGCCCATGCTGCGGATAAACAGATTCAAGACAGCGGGATCAAACTGCTTACGCATCTTACCAAACATATACGACATTGCTTCATGTGGGCTCATGGAGTCCGCATGATTGGGGCGATTACACAAATTATCGTAGGTATTGGTCACTGCCACGATACGGGCTAACGGAGAAATTTTATCGCCGCGTAAAAAATTCGGATAACCGCTGCCATCCGCGTATTCGTGATGTTGTGTGATGATATCGACGATAGGTTTTGATAGTCCTAACTTTTCAGCAATTTGTTGACCGTAATGACAGTGTTGTTGCAAGAGATTTTGTTCTGCACGTGTCAATTCAAAGGTTTTATTGACGATGCGATCCGGAATTTCTATCTTGCCGATATCGTGAAATAAGCACCCCATTCCTAACAACTTAATATCCGCGGCAGAAAAGGATAATTCCTTAGCGACCATCATGGTCAGTACTGCCGTGTTCAATGAATGGTAATACGTTTCTTCACCGACGATTTTATCGTTCATTAAATGAATCGCGATGTCTTTATCGACCAGCAGTGAATCCACCATTTGCTGAATTAATTCATCGGCCTGCCTGACTGATTCTTGTGGTCTGGCGAAGAGATTTTTGGTGATATTTTTGAGCGTACCTGCAGCTTTAAGGAGCTGCTTTTCGCATTCAGCGATCGCTGTCCGCTCTTTGATCAAGCGCTCTACTCTTGCACGTTTTTCTTTGATTTTTTCTTGTTCCTCAGGTGTCACAACGGCGACCGCTGCACTGGCGTCGGGCTGACCGGGAGCACGGGGAACAGGAGGAAGTGGACGGCAATCTGATTTAGAAGGATTGACACGGATGGTCTTCAAACCCAATTGTTTAAGTGCAACAATTTCTTGTTCGTTTTTAATTTTAAAACTATTTAAAGCAAACGAATGATCAAGCCAGGAAACATCCAGATGAACGTATAAACCTATGCATAACTGCTCTACGGGGACATTAACGGTGATCGGTGTTGCACACATGGGACGGCAGTATAAAAAACGAGATACCTATTTTAACAGTGTGGCTCCAAATGTATTGCGTAATTCGCAGCAAGCAGCGTTCAGGCAAAAACGCGATACAACAAACTCAATGCTACCCCTGACAACAAAAGGATAAATATGATTTGCACTGTCTGAGGAGGCAAATAGCTAACTATTTTGCGTGCAAGCATCGTTCCGGCCACCGTGGTCGCGACAAAAATTGCAGAAAGCCGCAATGGCAATTCAGCACCATTCATCAAAGCAGAACTCACGCCTATCATGCCTACCAGCGAAATCACAAACAAGGATGTCGCGACCGCGCCTTGTATGCTGACATTCGTAAAATGGCGCAACATTGGGACAATAATAAATCCGCCACCGACACCCAATAAACCCGAACTCAGACCCGCAATACTGCCAATGCTCGCGATGATCGCAGCCGTTTTGGGCGTCCAGTCAAAACGTCCGGTATTGGCGTTGATATTCGCCAGCGCATGCCTGTCCTGGTCATTGGATCCATGTTGACGTACTTGCATAAAGAGTCTCGACGCCACCAGCAGCAACACCATTGCAAAGCAAAGCATCAGCCAGTATTGAGAAATACGGTGAGCCATGTGTACACCGAGCCAGGTTGGAAAACTTCCCGCTATCGCCATCACAACACCTGCGCGGTAACGGACTAATTTTTTACTGAAACCTTCTATCGCTCCTATCATTGCACCAACCGTTACTGCCAACAATGCGACTGGCATTGCCTGTTGCATAGTCCACCCCTGGCTATAGATCAGCGCAGGTACTGCCAAAATACCACCACCAGCCCCCGTCAAGCCCATGACAAGCCCGACGACGCTACCAGCCGCTATGATTAACAACATTGCCAAAGACAACACAAGCCACCCTTTATATCAAAAACACATAAGCTTATTCGAATAATGCATAATAATGCGATTTGGTTGCAACGACAACGCTTTACGGCTTAAGCTTGCTTTAGCTAGAAATTTTGATAATTTTGATTCTTTTCAGATTTCTGACGATCAATTGGAATGCAATCGTACTTAGCTGAAAGCATTGAGCCAGATTTTTCGAGACGACGCTTATGACCCCCATCATTGAAAGTTTGTTTGATCCTCACACTTGTACCGCAACACATATTGTCTATGATGAAATAGGTGGGACTGCGGCGGTCATTGACCCAGTGCTTGATTACGACCCTAAATCAGGCAAAACACAGACATTTAATGCTGATAAGGTATTGGATTTTCTCAGCTCGAAAGGTCTGGCTCTGGCGTGGATTTTGGAGACCCACGCCCATGCCGACCATCTGTCAGCAGCGCACTATTTGCGCGAACAAACCGGTGCATTGATTGCCATCGGTGAGCACATCAATCAAGTGCAAGAAGTGTTTAAAGAGCTGTTTCATCTGGAACCAGAGTTCGCCACCGATGGATCGCAGTTTGATGTTTTATTCAAAGACAATGAAACATTCACGATAGGAAGACTAACCGCTAAAGCGATTTCCTTACCTGGCCATACACCCGCTGACCTGGCTTATCAGATTGCAGATGCTGTTTTCGTCGGTGACACTTTGTTTATGCCTGATGTTGGAACAGCCCGTTGTGATTTTCCTGGCGGTGACGCACGGCAGTTGTTTTCATCGATACAAAAATTACTCACACTGCCGGAAGACACCAGGCTGTTTTTGTGTCACGACTATCCGCCAGCAGGTCGCCCCCCAACATTGGAAAGCACGGTGGAAGAACAAAAGACACACAATATCCATGTGCATAGTGGGGTGACTGAAGAAGCGTTTGTCCGCATGCGTCAACAACGCGACGCAGGCCTCGATATGCCGGTTCTATTGCTACCTGCGATACAAGTGAATATCCGCGCTGGTCAATTTCCAGAACCAGAAAGTAATGGTGTGAGCTATTTAAAAATTCCGTTGAATCAGCTTTAATTTGAGGCAAATGAGCCTGGAGCGGGTGCTCACTTTATTAAAGGCTATTCGAAATAATTGGCGGTTTTTAGCTGCCACTGTCTGTTTTTTAAAGAGTTCAGTATTCTCACCCTCCCCCAAGACCCTCTCCCGGTGGCAGAATAAGGGGATATTCCCAGTTATTTTTTGATGCCCGGGTCTGGTTTTGGTTTCGCCGCTTTAGTAGTCAGGCGCGTCCTACCCATCATTTCAACTCGGCCGTAACGATAGAGTGCGTTGCGTGGGTCCTACAACAATCCCACTCCACCACGCGCACTTTGACGGCTCTGTATAAATTGTTCAAATTGTAGTGCAGCCAAAGGCTTGGAGAAATAATACCCTTGCACCTCTGCGCAACCCTGTTGACGCAAAAATTCCAATTGCTCAGAGGTCTCAACCCCCTCAGCAATCGTCTTCAAACCAAGACTATTCGCCATACCAATGACCGCACTGACAATCGCTTTATCTTCAGGATCGGTATGAATATCGCGTACGAAGCTACGATCAATTTTGAGTTTATAAACGTAGAATTTTTTCAAATAACTTAACGATGAATAGCCCGTTCCAAAATCATCAATAGACATGCGCACACCCCGTTCATGCAAATGCTTCATGATACCGATAGCACCTTCCGGATCATGCATGGCTACACTTTCGGTCAGCTCTAATTCTAAAAACTCAGCCAGCAGATCAGCTTCTTGCAGAATTCGCGTCACCATATTTGGCAAATCGCCATGGCGGAACTGCACAGCTGATAAATTAACAGCGATACGCAATCCATTCAATCCAAGCTGATGCCAGGATTTTAGTTGTGTCACAGCAGTTCGGATCACCCATTCACCGATGCTTAAAATAAGCCCTGTCTCTTCTGCAACCGGTATAAATTCATCAGGCGAAATATTGCCCATTTCAGGATGATGCCAACGTAACAGTGCTTCTACACCTATCACGTCTTCACTGGTAATCGATACTTGCGGTTGATAATGTAAAGAAAGTTGTCCCTTTTCCAGCGCACAGCGTAACGCGTTGACCAGCTCAAGATGGCGTGCAGAACGTGCTTGCATTTCCGGAGTAAAAAAACGATAAGTGTTGCGCCCCTCGCGCTTAGCTCTGTACATTGCCGAATCGGCATTCTTGGATAAAGTTTCGAGATCTTCGCCATCTTCTGGAAACACTGCTATCCCCATCGATGTCGTTATATTGAGTTCGAGTTCTCCGATACGATAAATCTCATTGACGAGATGCATTAATTTTTGCACAACCGCCTCGACGCCATGACTATCGATGCCCGGCAACAGCAAAACAAATTCGTCACCACCCAAACGTGAAATCGTGTCTTCGGCACGCAAACTGCTCACCAGTCTCTTTGACAATTCGACCAATAGGGCATCGCCAAAACTGTGTCCCAAGGAATCGTTGATGTCTTTAAAGTGATCAATATCAAAAAAGACAACCGCCAAAGGTTCTTTCGAACGCGCAGAACGTCCAAGCGAGTAACGTGCTCGCTCCTCCAGCAAGGTGCGGTTAGCAATTCCTGTCAGAGCATCAAAATGAGCCAGGTATTGTATCCGTTCTTCGCTGCGTTTTTTCTCAGTAATATCTTCCTGTACGAATAAGAAATGACGTATTTCTCCTAGCTCATTACGGATAGGTGAGACCTGAATAAAGTCGGTGTGTTCACTACCTAAACGATCAAAATGCGTTATTTCGGCGTGCCAGCTTTCACCACGACGCAAAGTTTTCAGCATGGACTTATAACTTGATTTAGAAGATTGATCCGTCTGATTTAAATATGGCCGTTTGCCGATGACGTCTTGGAGCGATTTACCGCTGCTCGTTAAAAATGCGGCGTTCACATATTCAATTTTGGCGCGACCGTCCGTAATGATGATGGCATTGGAACTTTGTTCAACAGCTTGTGACAATTTTCGTAACTTATCTTCAGATTGCTTACGCTCGATGGCAATCGCAATAAAATGCGCCGCCATTTGCAGTAAATGTAAATGAAATTCCTGAGGAATCGCTGGTTCTTTGTGATAAATCGCAAAAGCGCCCAGTACTTTATTTGCTGAAGACAAAATTGGTTCTGACCAGCATGATCCCAAACCTGCTTGTTCAGTCAATGATTTATAGGGCTCCCAGAACGGGTGAATCGCAAGATCTACCGCGATGGTTCTTTGACCGGTAGCAATCGCATTGCCGCATGAACCTACGCCTGGGGCGATCGCCAGTCCATCAATCGCTTGACAGTAAAAATTCGGTAAATGGGGGGCAGCGCCAAGTTTCAAACACTTTCCATCTTCGCTCGCCAGCATGATGGAACAAATACTGTCAGGGATAATTTTTTCCAGTTCCAGCACCACGTCCCGCAAAATTTCTGCCAGGGATAAGCTGCTATTAATTTTTTCTAACATGAAGCTACGTAAGACTTCGGACTTTCGCGATTGCTCGCTGTTTCGCTCCAGCTCAAAGCGTGTTAAGGCGTGACTGATATCCATCGTCATTTCTAACAGCAACTGGCGTGATGCCTCATCAAACGCATTAATTCTGTCCAAGAATAAATTAAAGGTGCCGACGACTTTACCATTTTTATGTAAAGGTAAAATAGCCATCGATTGCCAACCGTGCCGCGCACCGCGCTCATACCAATGAAAACTTGCGACATCCTGTACAAAGTTTTGACACCACATGGGTTCGTCATTGATCAACACGCATGAAATCGGACCTAACTGACCATTGCTATCTGGTTTGCGCGAGATAGTCAGGCCTTCGATATATTCCTTCCCATCAACGCCATAATACGCAACAGGTATAAATTCTTGTGTGTCTTGCTTGATGGTGCCTATCCACGCCATTTTCATACCACCATAGACAACTGCACTCTGGCAAATTTTCTCAAACAAATCCTGTTCAGAATGAGCGCGAACGATAGCCTGATTACACTGGCTTAAGGCATTGTATAAACCTGTTAAACGACGATTTTGCTCGTTAATCTCTTCGTGCTTCTCTTCGGCGATGGCTAATTTATGTTGAGTTAATGCAATCCAGGCTTTGATGCTAGCTTCTTGCCTTGGCTCGACTTGAATTGCTTGTGAAAAATTGCCACTACCTATTTGCGCCAACAGTGAATAAATTTCTTCTAAGGGCGCACCGAGCGTTTCACTCAAAGCGCGATGCGCACGCCATAACAAAGCCAAAAACAGCAGGCCAAAGAAAATGAAACATAGCCTGAGTTGAGAATTTAAGGTTTGCGCATCACGGAGTAAATCTCCGGTACGCATGTCCATAAAGTGATAGGCGTCATCGATAGAATGCATGATGGAAGCTTTTGCATGTTGATACGCATCGTCATATAACAGCGTCCTTGCTTCTTCGCGACTGACTTGATCTTTATCACCAGCCATTTCAAACAAGTGCATTGCTTTGCGCTCCGTTGCAGTGAGCGCATCAGATTCATTTTTTGCTTCGGCTACCTTAGCGAATTCTGCTTCAGTAAATCCAGCCTGGCGCATTAAATCAAGCATGGAAATTTTGTCACCGCCATGAAAGCGTGTGACTGGTACACTCATTTCTTGCTGTTCTTTCTCAGACAAAATTTCCCAATAATTGACTCGATTGGTGGCAGGACGCGTGCGCTTACCATCACGAATATCGAGTATTTCCTGATAGTAGCGTTGGTATCGCGTATCCCCTGTCGCAATATAACTACGCGCCATGCGAGTCAGGTCGTTGGATGATTGTCGTAATTCTTCGGACAGAATATAGGATTCGAAACGCAGATCTTTTGCACGCTCCACTTGTGCTGAAGAACGCACATATAAGATCAACATCAGTGCAAACGCCAGCATGGCAAGTAGTAGCCACCAAAAGCTTCTGGTGTAGGCAGACAAGCTACGATGCGCAGGTATAAGTTTCACTCAAAAACCTTATATTTCACACGAAAAAAACTCAGATTTCTTTAGGATAGATACGCACCAGAATAATTCTAGGGCCATTCATTTTTTTGACAACCGCATCAAATTTTTCAAATTCAACTTTTTGTCCTTCAACTGGTAAATCGCCTAATTTTTGCATAATTAAGCCACCAATCGATTCCACCTCATCACTATCAAGATCAAAGCCCAGAGCCATGCCTAAGGTATATAACGGCAAGCTGCCTTTTCCTATCAAAGTGCCATCATCCAACAGGGTCCAGTCATTTTCGTTTTGACGGAATTCGTCTCGAATTTGTCCGACCAGGGCACTTAATAAATTATCCAAAGTCAAAAACCCGACTGGCCTGCTCCCCTTGTGTCCGACAATGGCGAAATGCGGTGCACCTTTGCGAAAACGGCGGAACAACTCTAAAGCAGGCATATTTGGTGGTACATATTCCACCTGACGCAAATGCTTGCTCAAATCGTCCAGTTTCTTGCCTGCCATTTGCGCCAGAAATAAATCTTTCAGGTGCAGCATACCCAACACGGTTTCCTCATCCTCATCAAAATAGGGATAGCGGCTAAAACGATTTCTGGTTGCCGTGCTCATGTTTTCTTCCAGACTCATGCCTTTATACATGGCGGCCACTTCATTGATAGGTCGCATCAGATCTGAAATTTCCAGGCCACCAAAATCGAGCACCTGCGCCATGATGCTCCACTCATCGCGGGTTTCTCTGCTACCGGTATGACTACCACGCAAAATCAGCTTTAATTCTTCCGGCGAATAATGACTGTCACTTCCATGTGCGACATCCAGTCCTACCCATTTCAACACCTTGTTCGAGCTGTAATTGAGCAACCAGATAGCCGGATACATGACCCAATAAAACGCGTACAAGGCTGGCGCCGTCCACAATGAAACGCGCTCTGGCATCCGGATCGCCATCGATTTTGGCGCCAACTCACCAACAACGATGTGTAAAAACGAAATAACGAAGAAAGCAAAGAAAAAAGACACCCCGTGAATCACCTCCACCGAAGTCACTTTCAACAAATCGAAGACCGGCAGTAATAACCTGGCGAACGCTGGTTCACCTATCCAACCCAGCCCCAAAGATGCCAGCGTAATGCCTAATTGACACGCCGACAAATAAGTGTCGAGGTGTTGATGCACCGTGACTAACAAACGTCCACGCAAACCCGAAGTTTTGGCAATGCTGCGCACACGGGTCTGACGTAACTTGACCAGACCAAATTCAGCGGCAACAAAAAAACCATTCAACAACACCAGTAAGAGCGCGGCAACGACCAGAAAAAAATTTTCCAACATGAAACCCTAGTAGTAAACATCACAACACTTTAGACTAATTTAAAGCATCATGCACATTCTTGCGCCGATGTAGATCAAACCATGAAACCTTCCAGTTCTATTCTACGGTTCCATTGTGTCATTGTTATAACAAATTAGGCATTTTACAAATTCGTCCCCATATGAACTCAATTCAGAGAATTAAAAGTGTTTGATCAACAAGTAGAATAGTTGGTAAAACACCTTAATGCAGCATGAAGCAGGTTTTAGGCATTAAACAGGACTGACGCAAAGCAGCCCCGGCAAGGCATGGCGACGCAGACAGTACAAATGTACGGCAAGGAGCCATAACGCAGCAGGGGCGGCTTTTCGTCAGTCCGAAAAGGAGAAAAATTTGTCTTTGGATACTATCCTGGCTGAAATCAACCTCAGCCTCAACACCACTCCCTCATTCAACGATGCGCGTTGTTTGCGTGCATTGATTGCGTTGATACGCCCTCAACGTCCTGATGACGTGCAGCGTGCCACCGACAACTTGCGGGCATTGTGCTATGTGTTACAACGACACAGTGCGTGGCGACGTTCTTTGCGCCAATATCTGGTGCAGGTCATTACGACACGTAAACTGGTTCATTTATTAACTGATACCGGGATTACCTTAAACAATGGTTTTTGGGGTGCTGGTGCGCAAAGATTATTTGCTAAGTTGCTGCCACCACTGGTCAATGATGATTACGTGCGTGATATTTTTGGGCAGATTTTTGATCATCCCAAAGATTATGTTTGGGTCAATGCGGTAACTGATGAAGTTTGGCATGATGTGATTCGCAGCGTCGGCTTTCGTACTCAACGTGCACGCCGCACCCATGCGACACTGGCGAACGAAGTGCTCAATGCGATTCAGGTGCTTTCGTACCGGATTACCAACATCGGATTAGAAGCAGAGTTGGTGCGCAATTATCCTGAGATTGAAAAATTCGAATCTCCATTTTTGCGACAGAACGATGGCATCAATGAATATATCGTGCGGTACCGCGAGTGGATCATGGATCATCATATAGAACGGTATGATGCCAAACATATTGAAGTATTGTTAGAACAGTGTGAGGAAATCGCCAGCCGTATCCGTCGCACTGCTGCTATCGCTGGGGTTTCGGTCAGCCTCACACGTTTATTGCTGCGTTTGGATCAGAGTATTGCACGTTTGCATACGCTCTTACAGTTACTCGATAGCCGCCAAGTTCAGAGCAGTATCAGCGTCGTCATCAGACTGCTCAAAGAGCTGGTTACCGCAGACAATCGACGTCACAGTCTGCGCGAATTAATGAAAACCAATACCGAACTGTTGTCGTTACAAGTGACTGAGCGCGCAGGTAAAAGTGGTGAACATTATGTTACGAATACCCGCACCGAATGGTTTGAGATGCTGTATTCGGCATTGGGTGCCGGATTTATTGTCGGTTTTATGGCAATGATCAAAATTCTGTTCGGCACGCTGGCATTAGCGCCGTTTGGTTTTGCGGTTCTGTATAGCGCGAACTATTCATTTGGCTTTATGTTAGTACACGTTTTGCACTTTACCATTGCGACCAAACAACCAGCGATGACCGCTGCCCTGATCGCTAAAGCGCTTGACGAAAGCAAACAAAAACTCGATGAACTGGTTGAGCTGATTGTGAGAGTTTTCCGGTCACAATTTATTGCTATCATCGGCAATATCGGTCTTGCCATGCCAACGGCTTTTGCGATTGCCTGGGCCTGGTACGGTATTGTTGGTGAACATCTCGTCAGCCCGGAAAAAGCACAGCATCTATTGCATGAACTGGATCCATTTGGCAGCCTTGCTTTACCACATGCTGCGATTGCAGGGGTTTGTTTGTTTTTATCCGGATTGATTTCAGGCTATTACGATAATAAAGCGAGTTATTCGAATATCCCTGCACGTCTGCGACAGCTCAAATGGTTGCGCAACGTACTCGGTGAACATCGCTTATTCCAGATCACCGAATACATAGGAAATAATCTTGGCGCCCTGGCAGGTAATTTCTTCTTCGGTATTATGCTTGGGTCGATTGGTCAATTTGGTAAGTTTTTTGGTTTACCTATCGATATCCGGCACATTACGTTCTCTAGTGCGAATTTTGCGTTTGCATTGGCTGGAATGAACAATCATATGAGCTGGCAACTGGCAGCATACACCCTGTTTGGAATTATGCTGATCGGCATGGTCAATCTGACAGTGAGCTTTAGCCTTGCGATGTTGGTGGCTTTACGGTCACGCAGAGTTAGTTTTGGGAACGGTGGCAATCTGATCCGCTTGCTGATGAAGCGCTTTGTTTCAGGCACACGAGATTTCTTTTTACCGGCCAAAGAAGTTGTGGGAACTGCCGAGAGCGAATCATCTCAAAGCAACGGGCACAAATAAAACTGATACGACAGTGGCAGCTTGACGCAAATCAAGCCGCCACTTCGAAAGAAATTTTCGTTAATTGAAGTGCGTACAATTGATTGTTTCTTTCGTCGTATATCTCACTCAACATGACCCAGCTTAGTCCTTCCAAACGTTTTGTGCCGCACAGTCTGGTGGAAGATGTGCTGGCGATTGTCACTGGCACTTTATTTGTCTCTTTGGGTATTGCCTTATTCAATCAGGCAGGGCTGTTGACTGGTGGCACTGCGGGTCTGGCGTTTTTGATCCATTACCGGACAGGTCTGTCGTTTGGTTTGGTGTTTTTTCTGATCAATTTGCCATTTTATTGGCTGGCGTGGAAACGCATGGGCTGGAAATTTACGCTCAAAACGTTTTGCTCGGTGGCACTTGTTTCAACGCTATCCGGATTCCACGCCCACTTTCTGCAACTGATTAATGTCACACAATGGACGCCGTTTTATGTTGCTCTGATAGGCGGTTTATTGATGGGTGTCGGGTTCGTCGTACTTTTCCGGCATCAGGCTAGCTTGGGCGGTATTAATATTCTGGCACTTTATCTGCAACAAACCCGTGGACTTCGCGCTGGCAAGCTGCAAATGGGTTTGGATATTTGCATCGTATTAGCATCACTAACCGTCGTCACGCCAATGGCTCTGGCAGCATCGATACTTGGCGCGTTCGCGCTGAATCTGGCGATCAGTCTCAATCATCGGCCTGGCAGGTATATGTCTGCGTAAAGTTGATGCAGCAAGGAGAGTGCAACGCAGCATGGGCGGTGTTTCACCCCATACTCAGGGCTGACGCAACGCCGCTCAGGCAAGGCGCACCGACCCAGACAGTGCGCTTGCACGGCAAGGAGAGTGCAACGCAGCATGGGCGGTGTTTCACCCCATACTCAGGGCTGACGCAACGCCGCTCAGGCAAGGCGCACCGACGCAGACAGTGCGCTTGCACGGCAAGGAGAGTGCAACGCAGCATGGGCGGTGTTTCGTCAGCCCTATCGAATAAGCACTCTATTTCTGTGCAATAAACGCGAAATCCTCACACTTATTGTGTAAAATCGAGCGACAAGGTCGCGCATTTTGCGCATCCACCACACACAACATCAGGGCACGACGCCACCGCTTTTCCGGATGCCAGTCTCTGCGTCCGCTACTGGCTTAAGCCGCGCGCCCCAAAACAGAAAGTAAAACGATGAACAATGTAGTCATCAGCGGCACCGGCCTGTTCACTCCTTCCGAATCGATTTCCAATGAAGAACTGATTGCTTGTTTCAACGGCTACGTGCAGCAATTCAATGCTGAAAATGCGACTGCCATTGCCGCTGGAGAAGTTGTTGCACTGGAAGAATCCAGTGTGGCTTTTATTGAAAAAGCATCGGGTATCAAATCCCGTTATGTGATGAACAAAGACGGCGTGCTGGATATCAACCGCATGGTGCCACGTATTCCTGAGCGCAGCGATGATGAACCTTCGATCATGTGCGAAATGGCAGTTGCTGCGGCAAAACAAGCGCTGGAACGTGCTGGTCGTACCGCAGCTGATGTCGACGCAGTAATTTGCGCCGCAAGCAATATGCAACGCGGCTATCCGGCGATGGCAGTTGAGATTCAAAACGCACTGGGCATTGATGGTTATGGCTACGATATCAATGTGGCTTGCTCATCAGCCACTTTTGGTATTCAGGCTGCTGTCACTGCGATTCAAAGCGGCCAGGCGCGTGCTGTATTGGTGGTCAATCCGGAGATCACCAGCGGTCACTTAAACTGGCGCGACCGTGACAGCCACTTTATTTTTGGTGATGCTTGTACTGCAATTTTGGTTGAACGCGCTGATCTGGCAACGTCTCCACACCAGTTTGAAATCGTTGGCTTGAAACTGAAAACCCAATTCTCTAACAATATCCGCAATAACTTTGGTTTCCTGAACCGTGCTGATGAATCTGGCATCGGCAAACCAGACAAACTGTTCCGTCAACAAGGCCGCAAAGTATTCAAAGAAGTCTGCCCGATGGCAGCCGAAATGATTACCAGCACCGTCACCAATACTGCATTAGCAGTCACTGACGTGCGCCGTTTCTGGTTGCATCAGGCCAACCTGAATATGAACTTGCTGATCTCTCGCATGATACTTGGACGCGATGCAACGACCGAAGAATCACCAACGATTCTTGATACCTATGCGAATACATCCTCCGCAGGTTCTATCATCGCTTTCCACAAATATCAAGACGATCTGGCTGCAGGTTCTATCGGCGTAATCTGCTCATTTGGCGCAGGCTACTCGATCGGTTGCGTCGTGGTTAAAAAACTGAGCTAAACACTGCTCCAACAACGCTGAAATAGTTAGATCAAAAGCGCCTTAGACCATCAGGTTTAAGGCGCTTTTTGATATGCAGGAGAGATTTTTCGGCTAAGCCTTAAGTGCTTTTTCAATTATGCCGTGCAACTCGTCGAAAGAAGGTTGGCCAAGATAACGCTTTAAGATATTGCCTTGCTTGTCGATGACAAAAGTCGTCGGGGTCATTTTTACTTCGCCAAATGCTTGCGCCAATCTGCCATCAACATCGAGTGCAACCTGAAATGGTAACTGACGTGTTTCAGCGTAATTTAAAACGTAATTGGCAGGATCGTAACTCATTGCCACTGCCACATATTCCAGGCCTTGCGCATGATACTGGTTGTAGGTGCTGATCATCTTGGGCATTTCAGCGACGCACGTCGAACACGAGGTTGCCCAAAAATTGACCATGACGACTTTGCCGCGCAAGCTTTGTGCGCTGATTTTTTCACCCTTCAAATTGGTAAATGTCACGTCGGGAATTGTGGTTTTTCCAGACAGGGATTGATAAAACAGGATACCTAGCAATATCAAAGCCGCGGCAGCAACGATAGCGAATAACCGGAATTTACGCGGGGAAGACGGTTCTAGCATGGTTCTCTCTTTGACAAAAATAGGGTCGCACAGTTGCAATATGACAGCTTGCCATTATAGAAGTTCAGCACGGGTTTTGCTTGCGCAGACGCAAAAAAGGCTACAACACGATCACTGCGGTGCGGTAATGGCTTTTCCGGCGACGTGCGTGGTTAAGACTATCGCCGTCGAAGTGGAACCAAACACATTTAATTCATTAATAATACGCTGCAAATGCTCGACATCGGTTGCCAAGACCCGCATGACAGCACCATCTTCTCCGGTGACGGTGTAGCAATCAATAATTTCAGGACAAGTCGCGACATACTGGGCATAGGGCCTGCCCTGCTGTGTCGATAGGCGTATCATAGCGGTGATCTGGTAGCCCAAGGCTTTAGGGTTAATGTCAGCACGATACGCGCGGATCACTTCGGACGCCTCAAGTCGCTTGATACGTTCTGACACCGCTGGTTGACTCAAATGAACCTGGCGACCAATTTCTGCATGCGACATACGGGCGTCTTGTTGCAATAATTGCAGGATTTTTTGGTCAAATTGATCAATCTTGGGATTCATAAGCTTTTATCGTCATTTTCAATTGAATTCCATCATCTGCATCTGAATTGCTTATGAAACACTATTCATCTGCATGAAACTGCTTGTTAAAGTAGAGCTTACACTAAACTCTTCAGACTAGACGAAAATCATCATGGCAACCCATATCAGCAATGCCCAGATCGCCGCGATTGCACAAGAATATCAAACCCCTTGCTGGGCGTACGATGCCAGCATTATTCGGGAGCAAATCGGTCTGTTGAAACAATTTGATGTGATTCGCTTTGCACAAAAAGCGTCGAGCAATATCCATTTGTTGCGACTGATGCGTGAAGAGGGTGTGATGGTCGATTCTGTCTCACTCGGCGAAGTGGAACGCGCACTAGTGGCTGGTTTTACACCAACACAGGATGCTGATCAGACCCATGCACAAATTGTGTTCACGGCAGATCTGCTAGATCGCCATGCATTAAAACGCGTCGTCGAGTTAAATATCCCCGTCAATTGCGGCTCTCCCGATATGCTCAAACAACTTGGTGAGGCACATCCTGGTCATCCGGTATGGTTGCGTATCAATCCAGGCTTTGGTCATGGCCACAGCCGTAAAACGAATACCGGTGGCGAACAGAGTAAGCACGGAATCTGGTTTGAAGAATTGCCAGCGGCGTATCAGCTGATTGATCAATATGGTCTGAAACTCATCGGATTACACATGCACATCGGTTCTGGTGTGGACTACGATCATTTGCAAAGCGTATGCGATGCGATGATCAGCCAGGTCAAACTGGCTGGACGGGATTTGCAAGCGATCTCAATTGGCGGTGGTCTATCCATCCCGTATCGGGATGGCGAAGCGATCGTCGATACCGCGCATTATTTCCAGATCTGGGATAAAGCACGCAGAGAAATCGAAGCACATTTGGGACACAAGATCAGTATGGAAATCGAACCAGGACGTTTTCTGGTCGCGCAATCTGGTATTTTGATTTCTGAATTACGTGCCCAAAAACAAAGCGGCAATAACTTCTTTGCTTTGGTCGATGCTGGTTTTAATGACCTCGCTCGTCCAGCCATGTATGGTAGCTACCACCGCATCAGTGCCCACGCACCAGATGGCACGCCGCGCACTAACGAGCTGCGCACCAGCGTGGTCGCCGGGCCTTTATGCGAATCAGGTGATGTGTTCACACAAGAAGAAGGCGGCGTGCTGACATCGCAAGATTTACCTGTCTGCGAAATTGGCGATTTGTTTGTATTTCATGACACGGGAGCCTATGGCGCCAGCATGTCTTCGAACTACAATTCGCGTCCTTTGATTCCGGAAATTTTGGTTGATGGCGAGAAGGTGACACAAATTCGTCGCCGTCAAACGATACAAGAATTGATTGCACTGGAAATGTAATCAGAGGCAGAGGCAGAGGCGTCCAACTTTTTTATGGATGCCTCTGTGCTCGTGTCCTTAATTAAAAGAAGCAGGAATATCTTCCAGAATGCCAGCTTTTCTGGCTTTCAAAATAGCGTCATTGATTTTATCGATCAGACCGTCATCCTTGTCTGCGCGAATCGCAAAATGAATAGTATCAATCACTACCGGCTTTGGTAACACGGCAATATCCACCGTATCAAACTGGGGGAAGGTGCTTTCCTGATCTACTCTGGCATTTT
The DNA here is from genome assembly GCA_049340365.1 of Undibacterium sp. Ji67W. Lineage (GTDB taxonomy): Bacteria > Pseudomonadota > Gammaproteobacteria > Burkholderiales > Burkholderiaceae_D > Undibacterium. The sequence continues at coordinate 81,843 of JBMPOY010000015.1, forward strand.
GCAAACTTCTCTCTAAAAAACGAGGGTTTTTATTACTGGTAGTAAATAGTGCCGCATCCATGCGTCTGAACATCAGTTTGTTCAAGCGAGCTATCCTGTCATGCCCATCGTTTTCAACTTTAAATACTTTGTCCCGGTAGGTTTCAAACTCGTCATTAAACATAAAGCCACGCGGAATACCTATCGTTTTTCCACGTAAATCAGCGAGGCTATTGAAGGCAAATTGGGAATCAGAACGCGTGACCAAGAATACATACTGCATTCTCACAGGTAACGAAAAGTGGTATATTTTTTCGCGGTCTTTGACGCGGCTCATGCCAAAAATTACCCCGCCACCAGCCTCAGCAACTTTGACCGCACGTTGCCATGGCGTGCGTACCCAACGAATCTTGAGATTCGACGTCATGGCGATATAATCAAGCAAATTGCCGATCTTATCCATGGGCATAGACTGCCCCTTAGAATCAACCGGATCGTTCGTCAACACCACCACTTCCTGCGCAGAGCTGCCATCAGCCGTAGCTTGCGGTTCTTTTATGGCGGCGACGACAACACCGCTTTGAAGCAAGAAAACGCCGCTAAACAATGCAGATACAAACATCCTGCGCAGTCTTATCCCCGAGACACAATTCAGGATTATTTTATTTAATTCCATCACATTCCTGATGTTGATGTTAGAGAGAGTCTGCAAGTAAAAAACAACACAATTCTTATGCCTGCTTTAGGACATCAATGACAGATTTTCGTTCACAAAGCGTGTGTATCTTAACGACAATAATTCCATGTATCAAGTAAACGAACAAGTCTGCGGGACTCGTCAAAAAGTCGTCCGGCATTTTCTTACGAAGTCATCAATAACAACATAACCGCTCAAACCACTTATTTCAGACATTGAGAATAAAAATCTTGAATTTTTTCCACAGCTTGTCTGGTTTGTGATCCAAAAGCGAAGTGATCAGCATCGGGAATTCGCATTAATTCTGCCGCTATACCGCGAGCGGCAAGTTGATCAATAAACCTCTGCGAAACACGGATAGGCACTGTGACATCTTGCTCACCATGAATGATCAGCAATGGCGGTGTTTTTTCTTTTTGTGCATGTACCACATACGTCGAGGGACTTGCTTCTTTATATGCGCTTTTCGCCTGCGAATAATCTTTGCCAATCAAATTATTCAGCATAAAGCGTGGTGACATGGTGCCGGTAATCTGTGGATCAGCGGTCTGCCACCAATCGGGAAAATCTAAAGGCGGTGCATGCAATACCGCACAACGTAAGCGATCACTGGATTGGTTGCTGCGATCAACATCGTTCCATTTTCCAGGTGTCAGCACTGCCAATGCGGTCAAATGGGCGCCTGCCGAAATGCCAAAACCTGCAATCCGCTCGGGATCAATCTGATGGTCGGAAGCATGTTGATGCAACCAGCGGATCGCACATTTAAGATCTTCAATTTGTGCCGGAAACCGCGCTTGCGGTGCCAGCCGGTAGTCTATACTCATACTCGCTAAACCCATATTGGCTAACAAGGATTGCAAACCTTGATAGTCTTTTCTACTGCCGCCCATCCAACCACCACCATGTACGACGATCACCGCCGGGTAAGCAGCCGCTGCTGGTGTTTTGGGTATCATCAGATCAAACTTCAACGGCGTGGGGTCGGCGCATGCTGAAACTGTTTTGATCTCAGGACGCGTTTGATTTTGCGCTGCAGAGATCACAGGCTGGCACAGCAATACAAAGAGGAAGGATAAGAAAAAATTGAAATAGCCGTGCGAGAACATAAGCACCATATGAAAAAAAACCTTACGCCACGATTTGCTTGCGTAAGGTTTTCGGGATTTCTGTAAAAAGAGGAAATCAGCTTCGTGTGGAGAGTTTTCAGGAAACCACGCCGCACGCCATACGGATTCCGCCACCACCTAAAGGCGCTGGATGATCGCTATGATTGTCGCTGCCAGCATGCACCATGATCGCGTGTCCCACCAAATCAGCAGCTTTGAGGCGTGGTGCGAGCACTGGATACGTTGCTTTACCATCCGCAGTCACATACAAGGCTGGCAAATCACCTTTATGACCTTTGCCATACGGGCCATGATGTTCATTGGTCTTTTCCGGATCCCAGTGACCGCCTGCAGCCAGTGCTGGTGTCGCCACACCATTATTCATACCCGGTGCGCAAGACGGATTAGCATGCACATGGAACCCGTGAACACCTGCAGGCAAGCCAGACAAATCTGGCGTAATCAGCAGACCGTACGCGGTGTCTTCCAACGTCACTTTGCCAGCCGGGCCTACAAAACCGTTGGCATCAACGAATTGTAAATCCACCGTTTGTGCCTGCGCCAGACCAGCCAATAGTGCGCTCGCCAGCACGCATAATTTCAATGTAGATGACATGCTTACTCCTGTTCAAGAAAAATAAGGTTTGGTGTGAATTCTATGCCAGCGTCAACGCTACCGATGCAGTTCACGCCGTGCAGCTACTCACTATACCTGTTTTTGCTTAAAGTGTTTGTTCCGGCAAACTGGCCGATCTGGAACCTGCCAGCGGCAGATTATCAGCGGCACGGTAAGTAAAGACCATAGAGAATTTGGTCGCCGCGGTCTGGTTTTTTCCTGCCGCATGAAACAGATTGCTATGGAACAGCAAAACATCGCCTTGTCTGAGTGCGACTGGTACAGCCTGCGCTAACAAAGAATGATTCCGAGCAAGATCAGTACGCAAAAATTGGGCAGGATCCAACTGTTCCGCATCAACGCTGATCAGATGTGAACCGGGAATAACCAGCAAACAACCGTTCTCTACCGTCTCATCACGCAATGCCAGCCATGACGACACCAGTTCTGCTCTTTCAAAATTCCAATAACGACTATCGCGATGCCATCCCGTCGCGGTCGAATACTGAGGTTGCTTGGTCATGATGCAATTGTGATGCACTTGAGACATCAACGCACCTTCGCCTAGCAATTGCAGTAAAGGCGTAGACAAAGTTTCTCCGGTTGCCCACTGCGCCAGCAACGGCTCACGGGCGTAAGCCTGTAACAAGCGTCGGGCTGTGTGGCCGCCCTCGGCCTCACGTGAGGCCGGTGCTCCGGGGTAACGTGTATCTGCTTCGTATTCTATCGGTAGCACATGATCTGCCAATTGTTGTTCGGCATAAGCAATCACTTGCTCGCAAAATGCGGCTCGTGCAGCCTGGCGTAAGACCAAAAAACCCTGTGTCTGAAATTCTTGTAATTGAGCGGTACTAAGCATGACTTCTGCCATTTCATCTATGCACAAAACGCTATTGTGCCACGTGCAACGAAAGCTGATAGGTAACAGATCAAATCCAATCCACATTATTGATGCATAACAGATATCGACGGCCGATTCCGCAACTGGTATTTTTGCAGCGCGTCAAAAATGCGGCATAATAGGTATTGAAACTGATTCCGCGCTTGATTTGCAGCTTTGTTTGCAGCTTAATACGCCTGCGTTGCCACTTGTTACCACGAGTTCGCTTCTCTTTCTATGCCTGAGCCTCACACTGGATCAGGTGGCGCTTGTTCACCTTGCTTACGCCGCTACCCAGCCTGGGCGTTGGTCCGTTGATCGCTCGCTAAGTCCGGAATCCCCCCGAATTCAATTTTTGCTTAAAACACGATGACCCATACCATTTTAGAAAATATCAATGTCAGCTCGTTTGACAACATGCCCACACCAGAAGAATTACACGCCCGTTTGCCGTTGAGCGATCTGGCAGGTGACGTCGTAGAACAAAGCCGCGAAACCCTGCGCAATATTCTGGAACGTAAAGACAAACGTCTTTTCGTTGTCGTCGGGCCCTGCTCTATCCATGACCCTGTTGCCGGCTTAGATTACGCACGTCGTCTGAAGGTACTGCAAGAAGAAGTCAAAGACGTGATGGTTTTAGTTATGCGTGTGTATTTTGAAAAACCACGCACCACGACTGGCTGGAAAGGTTATATCAACGATCCGGATATGGATGACTCTTTCCGCGTTGATCAGGGCATGGAAAAAGCCCGCAAGTTTTTACTCGATGTGTGCGAATTAGGCTTACCAACAGGTACCGAAGCGCTTGATCCGATTTCGCCACAATACCTCGGTGATTTGATTGCATGGACGGCGATCGGCGCGCGCACCACGGAGTCACAAACGCACCGCGAAATGTCATCGGGTTTATCGACACCGGTCGGTTTTAAAAATGGTACTGACGGCGATATCAGCATTGCGATTAATGCGATTTTATCCGCTTCGCATCCCCATTCTTTCCTGGGGCTGAATGGTCAGGGGCGTGTCTCTATCGTGCGCACCAGCGGCAATCAATATGGTCATGTGGTATTACGCGGCGGTGGTGATCGGCCTAACTACGATACGGTCTCGGTTGCGATGGCACAGCAAGCATTAGTCAAAGCAAAACTTCCACCAAACATCGTGGTCGATTGTTCTCACGCGAACAGCTACAAAAAGCCAGAATTGCAACCTTTGGTCATGGCTGACGTTATCAATCAGATCGCCAACGGCAATGACGCGATCGTCGGTGTCATGATCGAATCCAATATCGTGGCTGGTAATCAATCGATTCCAGCAGATCTGAGCCAACTCAAATACGGCTGCTCAGTCACAGATGCGTGTGTTGATTGGGCAACGACTGAAAATATGTTGCGTGAAGCGGCTGGCAGATTGCGTCAAGCGTAGTTTTACCTTTTCTGGCTGGGAGCAATGTGAACACATATGCTCCTGGCCAACATCAACACACCTCAATCGACTTAACGGTTCTTCATCCCGCTGCCAACATCGCAGCGAGCAAACGCTTCTACGCTCCGAAAAATAACATTTATCAACAATATCAATTCGAGTACAATCGCGCCCTTATTTTATTCGAGATTCGAATGGCATTTTTTGTTCGCCATTTAGCAAAAAAATTCTTGTAGGCACTCCCTTTCAAAAAATTCAAGGTAAGCTTGTTTGCTATTTGCTATTGAACAGAATGTCAAACGCGTCGCCCCTTTCTCTTTTTTGTTTATTTAATGCGCCTCTCAATTCTCTCTATTGCAGTATTTAGTATCATCACCGCTTCATCCGCACATGCTGAAAATGCAACATCCCATTTTAGTGTATTAGATGTTGGTCAAATTGCTGTGGAAGCCGAACTCACTGGTACAAAACGTAACGGTGACGAAATTGCCAGATCCACAAGCGTTTTATTATCAGACGGAAGGCCTGCATTTTCTGGCGCATTCAGATCTTACTCATCTAGCCTCTTTGCCAATACTTACATCGGTTTAGGTAACAACTTTGAACTAAGTGCCAGCCTTCCCTACATCATCCGTAATTACACCGAAACCTCATTTAACAATGGTGTGGACTATGTTCATAATAAAGATGGGTTTAGCGACCTCTCGTTGGGATTAAAGTATCGTGCATTTAACAGTGCCGACGGTAACGACGCAGTATTGTTTAAGGGTGCGGTTATGCATCATAGTAGTTCGGTCGGTAACATACATGTAGATGTTGATTACCTGCATGTATTCTCATCATCAGTCAAAGCAGGAATCGATCTCTATTACAATAAAGCGCAAGGTAATGCTGACTCTTTTGGTGCAACGAATTATCTGATGTTTGAAGTTTCCCCCGTGATCTCGATCACACCGTTTGCCTCCATCGGAAGACAACAAAATCACGCAGTTTACTCTCCTTACAACTATTACTCAGGCGGACTAGAGTTAAGCTACATTCCTGCAAGAACGTGGCGAATCACCCCAGAGATCAGCTTTCTGCACATCAACGAAATTTATAATAATTTTTTCGCCAATAATAGTGGCCCACAACACTCGCTTACAGGCACTTTCTTTGTACGAAAAACGTTTTAAGTCAAATTGATTGAAGCTGTCAAATAAAAAACTCCCGCTAAACGGGAGTTTTTTATTTAAATTAAATTCTAATCATTTGCTCAGCACTAATGGCAACTGATCCGCAGGCAAACGTGGTCGCTCTTCGCATTGCGATGACAAGATCACCGAAGTCGAGGTTTTACCGATTTCCCCTAATGACTTCAATAGGCTTTGCAAGTGTTCCGGCGCACTGACAGCCAACCGTAAAATTGCACAATGATTGCCTGTCGTTGCATGTACAGCCAACACTTCCGGATGCGCTGCCGCCCAGCGATCTAATGCGTCATGCGATTCCACCGTGATTTGTATCATCGCTTCAAAGCTATAACCTAAAGCGCGAAGATTAATGCGGGTGGTAAAGCCCATAATCACGCCGGCCTCTTCCAGGCGTTTTACCCGTTCAGCCACTGCAGGTGAAGTCAGATGAATCTGACGCCCGATTTCTGACCAGCTCAGCCGCGCATTTTCTTGCAGCAGAGCGATTATTTTGCGGTCATAACTATCAAGTTCAAAACTCAAGGTGAAACTCCAAAAAGTCTTTCAATCATGTGCCCGATTCGGTCTGAATAGCTTCGATCTTGCATTGGTAAATACGCTGCTCGACTCTACCATACACCTACTTCAGCAATCATAAAAATGAGGAAAAAGTGGAAGAAGTCATCGAAATCAGAAGCTACCAATTAAAGCTTGACCAGTCTGCGCAGTTTCACGATCTGGTCTCCACACAATCAGTACCGTTGCAAGAATCTGCCGGGATCAAGGTCTTGCACTATGGATTTTCTCTTTCTTCGGGTAAGGGGTCGGGTCAGGACTACGTATTGATACGTCAGTTTGCAAATCTCACCGACTTAACGCAAAGCCAGTCCGATTTTTATCAAAGTGCGGCGTGGCTTTCCGGGCCACGCGAAGACATTTTGGCGTGCATACAAAGTGCGCATTCCATCGTCATTCCAGCAATGCATTTTTCCATGAAAGCACAACATGACTAATTCCACAGCACACGACGGCAAGCACGATTTCGATTTTCTATTTGGATCATGGACCATCACCAATCGCCGCCTGCGCCAGCGCTTACAAGGCTGTACAGAATGGGAAACCTTCGACGCCTCACAAACCATCACTGCCTTACCCGGTGGTATCGGTAATTACGATGATTTTATTGCGCCAGAATGGCGTCCTGATCTCGTTGGCATGTCCTTACGTCTGTTCAATCCTGTCACGAAATTATGGAGCATTTACTGGTTGGATAACGACAGCGGTGGGCTGAACCTGCAGGGCAGTTTGAATCCCCCGGTTGTTGGTCAATTCAGCAATGGCGTCGGCATATTCGAAGGCGCTGATATCTTGGGAGATCAAGCCATACTGGTACGCTATACCTGGTCCGACATCACCGCCGACAGTGCACATTGGGAACAGGCCATGTCCAACGACAACGGTAAAACCTGGGAAACCAACTGGCATATGGACATGCGCAAAGTCAATTAATTCGCTCCATCATCAAAGTCGGCCGCTTGCCTGATTGCCCGGCGCGTTGAGCGCCTTGGGCAATGGCATGCACAGAACACCTCAAAAGAAACATTCCCTTTTCAGCCGTTGACTGACTCTCAGTCAACAGGCCTTTAAATTTATTTTTTAACATGCGATTGTAATGTGTATTATTGTAGTGATACACTTGTACACCATGTTATACGATATACAAACATCCTCCCCCATACCCATCTACCGACAGATCGTCGAGCAGGTGCAACGTCTGATCGCCAGCGGTCAGTTGCAGCCAAATGACGACTTGCCTTCGGTAAGGGCGGTAGCGTTGTATTTTGCGATTAACCCGATGACTGTGAGCAAGGCTTACAGCATGTTGGAAACCGCGGGTAGCATCGTCCGCAAGCGTGGCGTGGGGATGGCCGTTGCTTATCAGCAAAATGTGTCCAGCACCGAAGACAAGCTGGAACTATTACGTCCGTCTTTAGAAGCCGCTGCCCAGGTTGCTGCCCAACTGGGTATTCCGGTAGCAGAAGCACAAGCGCTATTCCTGGCTTGTCTGCAAGCCACCAACCAAGAAAAAGATCTGGATAAGAATCAAGACGCGAAAGGTGAATCACATGAATGATCTGGAAATCGTTGTAGAAGCCAAAGAACTGAGTCTGTTTCACCCGCGTGGTGTGGCGTTTGCGGGCATCAATCTGGCTGTGCCTGCGGGTGCAGTGGTCGGACTGGTTGGGCGTAACGGTGCAGGTAAAAGCAGCTTGCTGCAAGCGTTGGTCGGTTTGCGTGAACCAGATAACGGTAGCTCTGCGCTATTTGGCTGTTCATCTTTAGACCTCAGCGATGCAGTACGTGAACGCCTTGGTTACGTCGCACAAACGCCAGATGTATTTGAATGGATGACAGCGTACGAACATTTACGAGAAATTGGCAAAGCCTATGCGCGTTGGGATGAAGACCGCTGCATGCGACTCGCCGTGCGGATGAACCTGCCATTGACAACACAAGTTGGTAAATTATCCGGTGGCGATCAACAGAAATTATCGTTCGTACTGGCACTCGCGCATGATCCGGATTTACTGATTCTGGATGAACCCGTCTCCAACCTCGATCCGATCAGCCGCCGTGAATTTATGCTGGCGATGTTTGGCGATCTGGCGAATGAGCAACAAGCGGAACGTGAGCGCACTGTGATTATTTCCAGCCATTTGCTCAATGATCTGGAACGCGTCGTCAGCCACGTTGCCTTTATGCGCGACGGTCATCTGCAAGCCTTTGATAGCTGGGACGCGATGTTGGAATTTTATCGTCTGGTGCCTGCGAGCGAAGATATCCGTCCCTCGGTCATCATCAGCAAAAACGAAGATAAAGAAACCTGCATTGTCGACATCCGCCACCAACCTGAACTGGCAGAACGCGGCAAGGCATTGACGCTTGATGAACTGTTTTTGGAGTTGAATGCATGAAAGCGTTCTTTGTTCCAGCGTATCAATTAAGTGCAGATACTATCCGTCTGCGGCCTGATAATAGCGTCGGTAATTTCGTCTTGTATGCACTGTTTGCGATCATGGTAATGGTCGTGACCTTGACAGGTTTGATTAGTACACCTCATTCCAGATATACGGACGATATCTATCATTTTTCACAATATCTGACGGCGAGTGTATCGCTCATATTAGCGATACAAACCAGGAAACAAATTGCTCACCTTGCGCAGATTGCAAAGGTATTGAGAACGCAGCAGGTTCCGTTACGGATATGGCGTGAAAATATACGCGGCATATTGTTTGAGTTGCTCAAACATACGAGTATTGCCAGCATCATATTGGCGACTGGTTTTCTGTTTCCCTATTCGCCGTGGTCATTTGCTATTCCTACGGTGCTGATTTCCATTGTAAATAGCTCGGTACTTGTTATCTCTCTGCTGCACTACGGATTTTTCTCTGGAAGCAAAAGCCCGTGGATTTCAGGGGCGCTTTTTATCCTTCTGATCGCATTATCATTCGATGGTCGCATTCCGTATTTTGTATCCAGGATAAATCAATTGCCGGCAATCGTTCTCATGGGTCTGTCACTGATCTGGCCACTCTGTTTATTGGCACTGTATCGTCACTTGAAAATACGAATTCCCGCAAACAAAAAAGTCCTTAGTGTCAAACTATGGCAAGGGCTTCTCAAACACACGAAAAGATATTCCATCGTGACTAACATGATGGGTATACATTATAAAAAAGGTGCTGTAGTTTCACTCAGCAGTTTGTTGACTGGAGCCATGCAGTTCGGCATATTTTTCCCTCATATCTTTGATGAAGTAAGCACCAAAGAAAAAACTCCTTCAGATCTCTTTGTGTTCTTTATTTATAGTCTGGTGTTGACTAGTTACTTAGTTGTTAAGGACATCCACTGGCGATATTTCCTCCTACCGGGAAAAGTTCAACAAAGAAAACTCGCGAATAATATGTTGATGTCGTCTATCGAAATGCAGGGTGGGTTGCTATTGATCGGCGTGGTGGCGTATCAGGCAATTGCATTGCTTTTCGATAAAAATCATTTCTTCGCCTTCGTGTACTCGTTACCGAACTATTGGCCACTTCCATTTGAATGGTTGTTCGCCAATGTGCTTGCGATTTTTCTCGCGAGCTTTAACAAACCGGGCAAGATTTCAACACCAAAACTTATTCTGTGCTTAGTCATGATGACTGCACTCATTGGTCTTGGCATATATTTTAATAACGAGCATCTGTTTTATGTAGGGCCAGTATATGCAGCTTGCTTACTGATGCTCAGCTATCTGCTCATGCGCATTAACAACCGACGTTGGAATGGTGAATTACTGCTCATGCGGGTTCAGGGAAAATAAGCAAAGGATCTACAATCCACGCAAAAAAAAAAACGAGGCTCATCTGGCCTCGTTTTTTACATCAACAAAAGCAACATCACAAAGCCCGCAAGCTTCGCATACAATCAACGTAAGCCTGCTGAATCTCTTTCTGCGCAACGTGGCGACCGTCTTGCACGACGCGCTTGCCAGCCACATACACATCGCGCACCAGATTGTCGTTACCGGCAAAGATCCAGGTATTGAGGACTGCACTACTTGCCAGCCCGGCCAGATTAGGATGCTGGTCATCGAGAATCAGCATATCGGCGCGATAGCCGCTGGCGAGTTGCCCAACCTGACGGCCGCTGGCTTGTGCGCCGCCTTGTAATGCGTGCTGCCACAAGAAATCGCCAACCTGACGTTGAGTAGCAGAGCTGGCGATATTGCGGCCTTGCAAGCGCAGACGCTGGCCGTATTCCAGCCAGCGCAATTCTTCGACGGGGCTTTGCGAGACGTGGCTATCACTGCCGATTCCGAATCGACCGCCAGCGGCGATGTAATCTGGCAGGTCAAAAAATCCATCACCAAGATTGCCTTCAGTGGTGGTGCAAATGCCGGCAACGGCGCCACTGGCGGCGATGCCTTGCACCTCTGCTTTGGTCAAATGCGTCGCATGCACCAGACACCAGCGCTGATCGACAAGACCCGTTTCCAGCAATAATTCCACCGGACGTTTACCTGTCGCGGCAAGGCAGGCATCGACTTCTTTGGTTTGTTCCGCGATATGAATATGCAAAGGCCGCTGTGCTGGCAGCGCTGCATGGACTTCGCAGATTTGCTCTATGCCGGCGGCACGTAAAGAATGCGGGGCGACACCAATTTCGACCTGGGCACTGCGCTCTGCGTCCAGATTTTCGACCAATCGCAAAATATCATCGACCGAAGTCTTGAAACGACGTTGATCATCGCGCAACGCTTGCGCATTAAAATCGGCATAGCTGTACAACACAGGCAACATGGTGATGCCAATGCCAGTTTGGGTCGCGGCCCCAATCACACGCTGCGCCATCTCTGCCGGACGTGCATACCAGCTCCCATCGATCGCTCTGTGCAAATAATGAAATTCACACACCGAGGTATAACCCTGGCGCAGACATTCCATATACAGTTGCGCAGCAATCGCTTGTATTTGTTCTGGGGTGATGTGCAACGCATAGCGATACATGAGATCGCGCCATGTCCAGAAACTATCTTTGGATTCACCTGCCATTTCGGTCATGCCAGCCATGGCACGTTGAAATGCGTGTGAATGCAGATTGGTCATTCCCGGCAAAACAAATTCGGCTTGTGTTTCTCCAGCGCGTACTTGGACGCCGATTTCAATGTCAGTTAATGCACCAGTAACGTTCCAATGCAGGCGTACATTTTTTGTCCATCCCTGCGGCAGGTAAGCATTTGCTGTAAATAAGCTTTGCTGGCTCATTTGGCCGCTCCTTGCTGTACCCAGTTGAGACAAGTTTGCAACGCTTGTTTAAGCACTGGTTGCACCTGCTGTGCAAGATCAGGGCGATAGGCGAATGGTGCGGCTTCGTTCATGTACACGCATTGGCTCATTTCCAATTGCACCGCATGAATGTTGCGTTGTGGCTGACCGTAATGACGTGTGATATAGCCACCTTTAAAACGGCCATTAAAAATATGCGTGTAAGCCTGGCCTTCAACGGAGTGTGCCAAGCACTGTTGTAGCGCTTCTTGCAGACCACTGGCGCAGGATTTTTGATCGGCAGTACCAAAGTTCAGGTCTGGTAATTTACCTTCAAAAAAGCGCGGCACCACCGACGCAATCGAGTGAGCGTCCCATAAAACGACGTGACCGTGGATGCTCAATAGTCGCTCTAATTCAGTATTTAACTGTTGATGATATGGTTGCCAGTAAGTGGTAATGCGGCGTTCTATTTCTGTCTGATCGGGCAAATTTTCAGACGTGTACAGCGGATGTTTGTCGAAAGTATCTATGGGGCATAAGCCTGTCGTATCTTGCCCTGGATACAGATTTGCATTGTCCGGTGCGCGATTGAGGTCTATCACATAACGTGAATATTCGGCAATGATGGTAGATGCACCAAGCTCATCAGCCATGTTATAGAGCAAAGGTAAATGCCAGTCGGTGTCAGCTTTGACCTCTGAAATTGGCAACATTTGTGCAGCGACTTCAGGCGCGATGGTCGTGCCAACATGCGGCATGGAAATCAGAAGTGGCACGCTGCCAGCTTTAAAATGGAAAGAAGGGTTCATGTGAAGTTCTCCGTTTTTATCTTGTCAGTTTTATTCTTGAAGCTCACGGCTGATACGATGCGCGGCAGCCAAGGTCATGTGGATCAAATCATTGTGGCGGCTCGCTGCACGCGCCGCTGGTGCCATTAAGGACAAAGTCGCGATCACTTGATGTTTGCCAGAAAAAATGGGGGCACTGACTCCCCAGACGCCGTCATCAATTTCGTTTTCGCTGGTAGCGTAACCTTGCTGACGTATCAGTTGCAAGCTTTGTTCTAACGCTGTTCTATCTTGCTGCGCTTGTAAGAAATTTTGATCAAGTAGTTGCAACTGCGTCTGCTCAGGCAAAAATGCGAGCAAAGCTTTGGCCGATGCACCGCGTACCGTTGAATGAACCCGGCCTTTAGCAAAAGAGCAGCGTAAGGCTTGCTGGCTCTCTTGCATATCCAGACAAATCACTTGCCCATCCAGATAACATAGCAGTCCAACACTTTCTCCAGAGCGTTCAACTAATTGCTCAATCTCGGAGTGCGCTGCTTGCATCAGCCACGAATGTTGATCAAAACCATGCGCCAGTTGCACCGCTAACGGCCCCGGTTCATACAAGCCACTACGCGCATGTTCCTGCACCCAGCCCCATTTTTTTAATGCTGCCAGATGGCGATAAATGGTACTCAGCGGTAATCCGGTTTGCGCCACCAAATCACGTGCAGACATCGGCTGCCCTTGCCGGGCAACACACGCCAACACATGCAACACGCGCTCACTGGTTGCGACCGTTGCGGCTGAACTCAGACTCATAAAAATCAATACCATCAAATGAATTTAGTCTGTCCATGCTAGCACTTCATGGGGAAAGCTCAAGCTTAAATTCTCACTCAGCGGGAATTTACGAGGGTTTAATGGCACTTCCTTGAATTGCAGCTAACGTTGCAGTTGAGTAGGATGGGTGCGACCCACCCTACTCATTCAGGAGATAAATTTCTACGCGCTCTTTGCCTTTGGCTTTATTTTCGCGCTTCAAACGGAGAGGGCCAATCTCTCCTGTGCTGCGCACATGTGTGCCACCACAGGGGACGCGTGAGAAACCTTCGATTTCCCAATAACGACGCTCGTTTTCTTCGTCGTCATAGCCGGTATGGATGGGGACATTGTCGGCAATAATTTGATTGGCCTTTTGTGTGATCTCTGGCAGCAATGGTGCGTAAGCGCCTCGCCAGCACCGTCATTGACTTTTTCTGCTTAACGCGAAGTCTGATTCAGTCTGCTTTTTACACCAAACGATCAACGACATTCCACGGCAACAAATCAGCAACCTTATTGATTGG
>JBMPOY010000016.1:0-74175 GCA_049340365.1 Undibacterium sp. Ji67W
AAGAAATGGTGATGCCAGGTGATAACGTCTCTATCACAGTAAAACTGATCAACCCGATCGCGATGGAAGAAGGCTTGCGCTTCGCTATCCGTGAAGGCGGTCGTACTGTTGGTGCGGGCGTTGTTGCAAAAATTATCGAGTAATTCGTAATTTTGTAGTACACTAGTCGGCTGCCGTGTTTTTAAGCACGTCAGCCGCTTTTTTTTAGTATTCGCTCTTTGTAAAAATCGCCACACTCACTGAGTAGTTGGCTCGTTCTTTATAGGAAATAGTATGTCCACACAAAATCAAAAGATCCGCATCCGTCTGAAAGCATTTGATTACAAATTGATCGATCAATCTGCTTTGGAAATCGTTGAAACAGCTAAGCGCACTGGCGCTGTTGTTAAAGGTCCAGTACCTCTGCCAACACGTATCCAACGTTTCGACGTATTGCGTTCCCCACACGTGAACAAAACTTCCCGTGACCAGTTTGAAATTCGTACACACCAGCGTTTGATGGATATCGTTGATCCAACAGACAAAACAGTTGATGCTTTGATGAAGCTCGACTTGCCAGCTGGCGTTGATGTTGAAATCAAATTGCAGTAATCAATTGCCAATTAAAGTTCGCCAGTTTTTTGTGTAAATGCAAATTGGTGAATTTAAAAGGAATTGACATACCACAAATTTTTGAATTTTCAAATAATTTGCGTTGTAAATAAAAAATTTGTGGGCTATAATCGAAGGCTTAAATGTAGGTTAGCTTCTGCTAACCTTTTCGTTTAAGTTTTTTAAACATCAGCCTCACCCAATCGTAGGTGAGAATGGAGAAAATAATGAGCTTGGGCCTAGTTGGTCGCAAGGTTGGTATGATGCGCATCTTTACAGATGATGGGGATTCAATTCCTGTTACTGTTTTAGACGTGTCCAACAACCGCGTGACGCAAGTCAAAACTCCTGAAACAGACGGTTACTCCGCTGTTCAGGTTACTTTCGGTCAGCGCCGTGCATCCCGTGTAACTAAAGCGGCTGCCGGTCACCTCGCAAAAGCAGGTGTTGAAGCTGGTACTGTATTAAAAGAATTCCGTGTTGATGCTGCTAAAGCTTCCGAAATGAAAGCTGGTGATGTTGTGCCTGTTGGATTGTTCGAAGCTGGTCAAAAAGTTGACGTGCAAGGCGTAACAATTGGTAAAGGCTATGCCGGTACCATCAAACGTCACCACTTCGCTTCTGGTCGTGCTACTCACGGTAACTCCCGTTCCCATAACGTTCCAGGTTCTATCGGTATGGCGCAGGATCCAGGTCGTGTTTTCCCTGGTAAGCGCATGACTGGTCACTTGGGTGACGTAACTCGCACTGTGCAAAACCTGGAAATCGCTCGCGTTGATGCAGAGCGTCAGTTGTTGCTGGTGAAGGGTGCTGTGCCGGGTGCAAAAAATGGTCAGGTAGTGGTATCTCCTGCTGTTAAAGTTAAAGCAAAGAAGGGAGCCTAATCCATGGAACTGAAGCTCCTAAACGAACAAGGTCAAGCTGCAGCGAACGTCGTTGCTCCTGATACTATCTTCGGTCGTGATTACAACGAAGCCTTGATTCATCAAGTCGTTGTTGCATTCCAAGCGAACGCACGTAGCGGCAATCGCAAGCAAAAAGATCGTGAAGAAGTCCACCACACAACTAAGAAGCCTTGGCGTCAAAAAGGTACTGGTCGTGCACGTGCTGGTATGTCTTCCTCTCCTTTGTGGCGTGGCGGTGGTCGTATTTTCCCAAATACACCAGATGAGAACTTCTCTCACAAAGTTAACAAAAAGATGTATCGCGCAGGTATCTGCTCGATTCTGTCTCAGTTGGCTCGTGAAGGTCGTCTGAACGTGGTTGATGATGTTGCTGTTGATGCTCCGAAAACAAAATTGTTGACGGAAAAATTGAAAGCATTGGGTTGCCTGGATTCCGTTTTGATCATCACTGATGAATTCAACGAAAATCTGATGTTGGCAGCACGTAACTTGGCAAACGTTTTGGTTGTTGAGCCACGTTATGCTGATCCGGTTTCTTTGGTGTTCTACAAGAAAGTGTTGATCACTAAGCCAGCACTGGCAAAGATTGAGGAGATGCTGGCATGAGCGCATTAATCAAACATAGCGAAGAACGCCTGATGAAGGTGTTGCTGGCTCCTGTTATTTCTGAAAAAGCAACGATGGTTGCTGAGAAGAACGAGCAAGTGGTTTTCCTGGTCATGCCAGATGCAACCAAGCCAGAAATTAAAGCTGCCGTCGAATTGCTGTTCAAGGTTCAAGTTGAATCTGTACAAGTGGCAAATCGTCAAGGTAAACAAAAACGTACCGGTAGATTTAATGGCCGTCGCAATCATACAAAACGCGCTTTTGTATGCTTGAAGCCTGGTCAAGAAATCAACTTCACTGAGGGGGCATAAGCATGGCACTCGTTAAGATGAAGCCAACCTCACCAGGTCGTCGTGGTATGGTGAAAGTGGTAACAGAAGGCCTGCACAAAGGTCGTCCGTTTGCTGCTTTGTTGGAAAAGAAATCCAAAACTGCTGGCCGTAATAATAACGGTCACATCACTACCCGTCATATCGGTGGTGGTCATAAGCAGCATTATCGTATTGTTGACTTCAAACGCAACGCTAAAGACGGTATTCCTGCAAAAGTAGAACGTATTGAATACGATCCTAACCGTACAGCACACATTGCTTTGTTGTGCTACGCGGATGGTGAACGTGCTTACATCATCGCTACTAAAGGTATGGCTGCTGGTGATCAGGTAATGAGCGGCTCTCAAGCGCCAATCAAATCTGGTAACTGCCTGCCTATCCGTAACATCCCTGTTGGTACAACTATGCACTGCGTAGAAATGTTGCCAGGCAAGGGTGCTCAGATTGCACGTACAGCTGGTGCTGGCGTTGTTCTGATGGCGCGTGAAGGTACGTACGCTCAGGTTCGTTTGCGCTCCGGTGAAGTACGTCGCGTTCATATCGAATGCCGCGCTACTATCGGTGAAGTTGGTAACGGCGAACACAATCTGCGTAAGATTGGTAAAGCTGGTGCGATGCGTTGGCGCGGTGTTCGTCCTACCGTTCGCGGTGTGGTAATGAATCCGGTTGATCACCCGCACGGTGGTGGTGAAGGTAAAACCGCAGCAGGTCGTCATCCAGTTTCTCCATGGGGTCAACAGACCAAGGGTAAGAAGACACGTCGCAACAAGCGTACTACTTCGATGATCGTCTCACGCCGTGGTAAGAAATAAGGGATAAAACATGACACGTTCATTGAAAAAAGGGCCGTTCTGCGACGCCCACCTGGTGAAGAAAGTCGAAACTGCGCAAGCAAATAAAGACAAAAAGCCAATCAAGACTTGGTCCCGTCGTTCGACAATTATGCCGGACTTCATCGGTTTGACCATTGCGGTACATAACGGTAAGCAACACGTACCAGTTTATGTTTCCGAAAACATGGTTGGTCACAAGCTCGGCGAATTTGCGCTGACCCGTACGTTCAAGGGTCACGCTGCCGATAAAAAGGCTAAGAAATAAGGACCGATGATGGAAACTAAAGCTAATCTTCGCGGTGTGCGTCTGTCTGAGCAAAAAGGTCGCCTTGTTGCAGACCTTATCCGTGGTAAAAAAGTAGATCAGGCATTGAATATCCTGGCGTTCAGCCCTAAAAAAGGTGCTGCAATCATTAAGAAAGTGTTGGAGTCTGCAATTGCAAACGCCGAGCACAACGATGGTGCAGATATCGATGAGCTGAAAGTAAAGACTATCTATGTCGAAAAAGGTGCGATTCTGAAGCGTTTCACAGCACGCGCTAAGGGTCGTGGTGATCGTATCTCTAAACAATCCTGTCACATTTATGTGACTGTCGGTAACTAAGGAGTCACGATGGGACAGAAGATACATCCAACCGGTTTTCGTCTTGCGGTAACACGTAACTGGTCTTCACGTTGGTATGCAGGCAACGGCAATTTCGCGGCTATGCTCGGTGAAGATCTGAAAGTACGTGAGTACCTGAAGAAAAAACTGAAAAACGCATCTGTAGGCCGCATCACTATTGAGCGTCCAGCGAAAAACGCCCGTATTACAATTTACAGCTCCCGTCCAGGCGTTGTAATTGGTAAAAAAGGCGAAGACATCGAAGTATTGAAAGCTGAATTGTCTAAGATGATGGGCGTGCCAGTTCACGTCAACATCGAAGAAATTCGCAAGCCAGAAATCGATGCACAATTGATCGCTGATTCGATCGCTCAACAGCTCGAAAAACGTATTATGTTCCGCCGCGCGATGAAACGTGCGATGCAAAATGCAATGCGTTTGGGTGCTCAAGGCATCAAGATCATGTCCGGTGGTCGTTTGAACGGTATTGAAATTGCACGTAAAGAATGGTATCGCGAAGGCCGTGTGCCTCTGCATACTCTGCGCGCTGATATCGATTACGGTTTTGGCGAGGCATCCACTACATACGGCATTATTGGCGTAAAAGTGTGGGTCTACAAAGGTGATCGTTTAGCAAATGGCGATGCGCCTGTTATCGAATCGACTCCAGAAGACGACAAAAAACGTCGCGCTCCTCGTCGTGAAGATGGCAAGCCAAATAGCCGTCCACGTGCTAAGCGTCCTGAAGGACAAAATACAACTGGTGCAGCAGCTCCAGCAGCCAAGCGCGTACGCGCAAAAGCTGACGCTGCAGCTCCAGCTGAGAAAGCAGGAGAATAATCATGCTGCAACCAGCACGCAGAAAATATCGCAAGGAGCAAAAAGGCCGTAACAAGGGGATTTCTCATTCCCGTGGTACAGCTGTCTCCTTCGGTGAGTTTGGCTTGAAAGCGGTTGGCCGTGGTCGTATCACAGCGCGTCAGATCGAAGCTGCGCGTCGTGCGATGACCCGTCATATTAAACGCGGTGGTCGTATTTGGATCCGTGTTTTCCCGGACAAGCCAATTTCCCAGAAACCTGCAGAGGTTCGTATGGGTAATGGTAAGGGTAATCCTGAGTACTACGTTGCCGAGATTCAACCAGGCAAAATGTTGTACGAAATGGATGGTGTCGATGAAGCGCTGGCACGCGAAGCGTTCCGCTTGGCTGCAGCTAAATTGCCGTTGATGACTACGTTCGTCGTCCGTCAAGTCGGCCAATAATAGGAGTTGTAAATGAAAGTATCTGAACTCCAAGGTAAAGATCAAGCGGCTTTGACCAAAGAACTGAATGATCTGTTGAAGGCACAATTCAGCCTGCGTATGCAAATCGCTACACAGCAACTGACTAACACTTCACAGTTGAAAAAAGTTCGTCGTGACATCGCACGTGTTAAAACCGTCATGAACCAGAAGGATGCCAAATAATGAACGATCAAGTTAAAGTGGCATTGAAGCGCACATTAATTGGCAAAGTTGTGTCAGACAAGATGGACAAAACCGTAACAGTGGTTGTTGAACGTCACGTCAAACATCCTTTGTATGGCAAGATCATCGTTCGTACTGCAAAGTACCATGCGCACGATGAAGCGAACCAGGCAAAAGCTGGCGACACAGTTGAGATCCAAGAAGGTCGTCCAATCTCCAAGACTAAAGCTTGGACAGTGACACGTGTGGTTCAAGTAGCACAAGTCGTATAAATTTATTGCACAAAAACTTTTTTGATGTAATAATGATGGGCTGTCATTTGCAATACATGTAAATGACAGCCTAAATGTCTTTCGCAACACCCTCTCGTTGTGAAAGTGGTTAAAAAATCGTCCACCTAATCAGTTGGCTCGTGCATTGTAGGTTATGTAGGGGTTGGCTGGCGGGACCAAGACTGACTACAAATTTGCATTGTGCAAGTTATGTGGATTAAGTTGGGAAAGAGAACATTATGATTCAAACAGAAAGCCGGCTGGAAGTGGCTGACAACACTGGTGCACGCGAAGTTTTGTGTATCAAGGTGTTGGGCGGTTCCAAGCGTCGTTATGCGGGTATCGGTGATGTAATTAAAGTCACTGTGAAGTCTGCTGCTCCACGCGGTCGTGTAAAAAAAGGTGAAATTTACAACGCCGTGGTTGTGAGAACAGCTAAGGGTGTTCGTCGTCAAGATGGCTCGTTGGTCAAATTTGATGGCAATGCTGCAGTATTATTGAATGCAAAGCTTGAGCCTATCGGCACTCGTATTTTCGGCCCAGTAACACGCGAATTGCGTACTGAGCGCTTCATGAAAATCGTGTCTTTAGCTCCAGAAGTGCTGTAAGGAGTCATGATGAATAAAATTCGTAAAAACGACGAAGTCATCGTCTTGACGGGTAAAGACAAAGGTAAACGTGGTCAGGTGCAAGCATGCATCGACAGCGATTACGTTGTTGTAGCTGGTATTAACGTTGCTAAAAAAGCTGTTAAGCCTAACCCAATGACTGGCGCAGTAGGTGGCATCGTTGATAAAGTGATGCCGATTCATGTGTCGAATGTTGCGTTGTTTAACGCTGCATCTGGCAAAGCAGACCGTGTAGGCTTTAAGGTCGTGGATGGTAAGAAAGTCCGCGTCTACAAGTCGACTGGCGAAGTTGTGAAGGCATAACATCATGGCCCGTCTACAAGCATTATATAAAGAAAAAATCGTTGCGGCGCTGACTGAAAAGTACGCGTATAAGTCTTCGATGGAAGTACCACGTATCTTGAAGATTACCCTGAACATGGGTTTGTCTGAAGCAATTGCTGACAAAAAAATCATTGAGCACGCTGTTGGTGACTTGACTAAAATCGCCGGCCAAAAGCCAGTCGTGACTAAAGCACGTAAAGCGATTGCAGGTTTTAAAATCCGTGAAGGCTATCCAATCGGTTGTATGGTTACTTTGCGTGGCGCTCAGATGTATGAATTCCTGGATCGTTTCATCACTGTGGCTCTGCCACGTGTACGTGACTTCCGTGGTGTTTCTGGTCGTGCGTTTGATGGTCGTGGTAACTACAATATCGGTGTCAAGGAACAGATCATTTTCCCTGAAATCGAGTACGACAAGATCGACGCATTGCGTGGTATGAACATCAGTATCACGACAACAGCAAAGACCGACGAAGAAGCGAAAGCACTCCTCGCCGCATTTAAATTTCCGTTCAGAAACTGAGGTCGCCATGGCAAAATTGGCACTGATTAATCGTGAGCAAAAGCGTGCAGACTTGGTGAAGAAATTCGCTGGCAAGCGCGCCGAATTGAAGGCCATCATTGATGACCAATCAAAGACAGAAGAAGAGCGTTATATTGCTCGTCTGAAGTTGCAGGCTTTGCCACGTAATTCTAATCCGACCCGCCAGCGTAATCGTTGCGCTTTGACAGGTCGCCCACGTGGCACATTCCGTAAATTCGGTTTGGGCCGTATTAAACTCCGTGAAGTCGCCATGCGTGGTGAAATCCCGGGTATGACTAAAGCCAGCTGGTAATAGGAGAATAAGCAATGAGTATGAGCGATCCTATCGCCGATATGCTGACCCGCATTCGTAACGCACAAGTTGTTCAAAAAACTGTTGTTGCGATGCCGTCCTCTAAAGTAAAGATTGCAATTGCAAACGTACTTAAAGACGAAGGTTACATTGAAGATTTCGCAGTTTTGGAAACTGCAGGTAAGTCCGAATTAAAAATCGGCTTGAAATATTATGCAGGACGTCCTGTTATTGAGCGTTTGGAACGTGTTTCACGTCCAGGTCTCCGTATTTACAAAGGTAAAGACGAGATTCCAAGCGTGATGAACGGTTTGGGCGTGGCCATTGTGTCCACACCAAAAGGCGTCATGACTGACCGCAAAGCGCGCGCAACCGGTGTCGGTGGCGAAGTTATTTGCTACGTCGCCTAAGGAGTGAAAGATGTCTCGAGTAGGTAAGATGCCAATCGCTTTGCCGGCCGGTGCAGAAGTTGCAATTTCAGCAGAGCAGATTACAGTAAAAGGTCCTATGGGCGTATTGACACAAAGCTTAAACGGCTTGGTGGCAATTGCGAACGACAACGGCACTTTGAGTTTTTCACCAGCCAATGATGGACGTGAAGCTAATGCAATGACAGGCACTTTACGTGCTCTGGTCAACAACATGGTTAACGGCGTTACTAAAGGCTTCGAAAGAAAACTCACTTTGGTCGGCGTTGGTTACAAAGCGCAAGCTCAAGGTGACAAATTGAATTTGTCTTTAGGTTTTTCACACCCAGTTGTACATCAAATGCCAGCTGGCGTTTCTTGTGCTACGCCAACACCTACTGAAATCCTGATCAAAGGGGTTAATAAGCAGCAAGTAGGTCAAGTGGCAGCTGAAGTCCGTGCATACCGCAGCCCAGAGCCTTATAAAGGCAAGGGTGTCCGTTATGCGGACGAAGTGGTTGTGATTAAAGAAACCAAGAAGAAGTAATAGGGGTTGACGATGGACAAGAAACAATCACGTCTGCGCCGCGCACGTCAAACCCGTGCCAAGATCGCAGAACTCAAAGTGAACCGCCTGGCCGTGCATCGCACCAACTTGCACATCTACGCAAACATTATTGGCCCAGACGCCAAAGTGTTGGCATCTGCTTCGACAGTCGAAGCAGAAGTACGTGCAGAGTTGGCTGGCAAGTCTGGTGCGGGTGGCAACACCTCCGCCGCGACTTTGATCGGCAAGCGTGTAGCAGAGAAGGCAATCAAAGCAGGGGTTACCGAAGTTGCGTTTGACCGCTCCGGTTTCCGTTACCATGGCCGCATCAAGGCGCTTGCAGAAGCTGCCCGCGAAGCTGGCTTGAAGTTCTAAGGAAAATTTGTCATGGCAAAAATGCAAGCAAAAACAGCAGCCGACAAGCCGGATGATGGCATGCGCGAAAAAATGATCGCGATCAACCGTGTAACCAAAGTGGTTAAGGGTGGTCGTATCATGGGTTTCGCGGCGCTGACAGTCGTAGGTGACGGCGATGGCCGTATCGGTATGGGCAAGGGAAAGTCGAAAGAAGTTCCCGTAGCTGTACAAAAAGCGATGGAAGAAGCACGTCGTAAGATGATCAAAGTGACTTTAAAGAACGGTACATTGCAGCACACCGTTACTGGTAAGCACGGCGCATCTTCCGTCATGATTTCTCCAGCAAAAGAAGGTACTGGCGTTATCGCTGGTGGTCCAATGCGCGCGATTTTTGAAGTAATGGGTATTGTAAACGTCGTTGCTAAATCCAACGGCTCTACTAATCCTTACAACATGGTTCGTGCGACTTTGAATGGTCTGGCTAAGATGAGTACTCCATCTGAAATCGCTGCAAAGCGTGGCAAGACCGTTGAAGAAATCCTCGGTTAAGGAGAGCGCGATGACTAAGACAGTAAAAGTACAATTGGTCAAAGGTCTGATCGGCACACGCCAGGATCACCGTGCGACCGTACGTGGTCTGGGCCTGCGTCGTGTTAATTCAGTTGCTGAATTGGAAGACACACCAGCAGTACGCGGCATGATCAACAAAGTCTCGTATCTTGTGAAGGTTGTAGCGTAAGTCGTAAGGCTTATGTTCGGAGCAAATTATGGAATTGAATAACATCCAACCTGCTGATGGCGCAAAACACTACAAACGTCGTGTTGGTCGTGGTATCGGTTCAGGTTTAGGTAAGACAGCGGGTCGCGGCCATAAAGGTCAAAAATCCCGTTCAGGCGGCTTTCATAAAGTCGGTTTCGAAGGCGGTCAGATGCCTCTGCAACGTCGTTTGCCAAAACGTGGTTTCAAATCACTGGCAACACCGTTTAAAGCAGAAGTTCGTTTGACGGACCTGGAAAATCTGCCAGTCACTGAAATTGACATCTTAGCTTTGAAACAAGCTGGTGTTGTTTCTGAGCTCGCACGTGTAGTTCGTGTGATCTTGTCTGGCGCAATTTCCAAGAAAGTTACTTTGAACGGCTTGATCGTCACTAAAGGCGCTAAAGCTGCAATCGAAGCTGCTGGCGGTACAATCGCTTAATTCAGTGCAGACACCGGAGCAATAATTGGCAACATCTCCACAACAAGCTAAAAGTGCGGCAAGCGGATTTCCATGGGCTAGACTCTGGTTTTTGCTTGGTGCACTGGTTGTCTACAGGATTGGTGCTCACGTGCCAGTTCCTGGTATAGATCCAACTGCATTGGCAGACTTGTTTAAGCAAAACCAAGGTGGTATTTTGGGTATGTTTAACATGTTCTCCGGTGGTGCATTGTCACGGTTTACCGTGTTTGCACTCGGTATCATGCCGTATATTTCGGCATCGATTATCATGCAGTTGATGTCTATCGTTTCTCCACAACTGGAAGCGCTGAAAAAAGAAGGCGAATCTGGTCGTAGAAAAATTACTCAATATACTCGGTATGGCACTTTGCTATTAGCGACGGTGCAGGCATATTTTATTGCGTTTGGTCTGGAAGCTCAGCCAGGTTTGGTTCTCGATCCTGGTATGGCTTTCCGATTGACTACTGTAGTAACGTTGGTAACTGGAACGATGTTTCTGATGTGGTTGGGCGAGCAGATTACTGAGCGTGGATTAGGTAATGGTATTTCTATCATTATTTTCGCCGGTATCGCTGCTGGTCTCCCGAATGCCTTGGGTAACTTGTTTGAACTGGTTCGGACAGGCTCTATGCATCCGGCATCAGTATTGTTGATTTGTGTGATTGCTGCGGCTGTAACGTACCTGGTTGTATTCGTGGAACGTGGCCAACGTAAGATCCTGGTCAACTACGCGAAACGTCAGGTCGGTAATAAAGTGTATGGTGGGCAAAGTAGTCATTTGCCTCTGAAGTTGAATATGGCGGGTGTTATTCCTCCAATTTTCGCTTCTTCCATCATTTTGTTTCCAGCGACGATTACCAGCTGGTTTACTAAAGGCGCAGGCACTTCTACAAGTGGGTTCATCACCTTCTTGAAGGATCTTGCAGCGTCAATGGCACCAGGCGAGCCGATTCACGCTTTGTTGTATGCAGCTGCAATTATTTTCTTCTGCTTCTTCTATACCGCTTTGGTATTTAATAGCAAAGAAACGGCTGACAACTTGAAGAAGAGTGGCGCGTTTGTTCCGGGAATTCGTCCAGGTGATCAGACAGCACGCTATATCGATAAGATTTTGATGCGTTTGACACTGGCCGGTGCGGTTTATATTACGCTGGTTTGTTTATTACCTGAATTCTTGATCGCCAAGTGGAAGGTACCATTCTATTTCGGTGGCACATCGCTGCTGATTATTGTGGTCGTTACCATGGATTTCATGGCGCAAGTTCAGAACTATGTAATGTCCCAGCAGTATGAATCGCTTCTTCGTAAAGCAAATTTCAAGGGCGGGATTCCTTCTCGGTAATTGCCTGAAGGAACAGCAGATCGAATGGCAAAAGACGACGTTATACAGATGCAGGGCGAGATTCTTGAGAATCTTCCGAATGCAACATTTCGAGTTAAGTTGGAAAACGGGCATGTTGTACTAGGCCATATTTCCGGGAAGATGCGAATGAACTATATTCGTATTCTTCCAGGTGATAAGGTGACAGTGGAATTGACGCCTTATGATTTGAGCCGGGCGCGAATAGTGTTCCGTACCAAGTAAATTAAATTGTATTAAAAGGGAAGAGGGCAAAAATGAAAGTTCTCGCATCAGTTAAGCGGATTTGCCGCAACTGCAAAATCATCAAGCGCAAAGGTGTTGTTCGTGTTATTTGCACAGAACCACGCCATAAACAGCGCCAAGGTTAATTAACGTTATTGAACGAGGAATAACGAATGGCACGTATCGCAGGGGTTAATATCCCAAATCATCAGCATACCGTAATCGGCTTAACAGCTATCTATGGTATTGGCCGTCCACGCTCACAGAAAATCTGTGAAGCAACAGGTGTTTTGACCAATAAAAAGGTTAAAGATCTGGATGACAACGAACTCGAGAAGCTTCGCGACGAAATCGGTAAATTTATCGTCGAAGGCGACTTGCGTCGTGAATTGTCCATGAACATCAAGCGCTTGATGGACTTGGGTTGCTATCGCGGCTTGCGCCATCGTAAAGGCTTGCCTTGCCGTGGTCAACGTACACGTACTAACGCACGTACACGTAAAGGCCCACGTAAAGCAGCTCAATCTTTGAAGAAATAATCCAGGCTAGCCCGGATCCAAGGAAATCATTATGGCAAAAGCATCTAACAACGCAGCAGCAGCACGTGCTCGTAAGAAAGTTAAAAAGAACGTTGCAGAAGGTATTGCACACGTTCACGCTTCTTTCAATAACACCATCATCACGATCACTGATCGTCAAGGCAATGCGCTTTCATGGGCAACTGCTGGCGGTGCTGGTTTTAAAGGCTCACGTAAATCTACTCCTTTCGCAGCGCAGGTTGCAGCGGAAGCGGCAGGTAAAGTTGCTGTTGAATGCGGTATCAAAAATCTGGAAGTTCGCATCAAGGGTCCAGGCCCAGGTCGTGAATCTTCAGTTCGCGCATTGAACAATCTCGGTATCAAGATTTCTTTGATCCAAGACGTAACACCAGTTCCACATAACGGCTGCCGCCCTCCAAAGCGTCGTCGTATCTAAGCAGTAGCATTTGCTGCTGGCGTTCTGACGGTTTTTCCGTTAGAATGCAAGCCCGCCATTTCGTTGGCGGGTTTTGTGTTGGGAATTTTTATTTCAGACATTAAAAGGCTAGTTATTTCTAGTACTTGTGTCTTTAAGACCACTGTCTGGTTGCAGGTAGATCAGACTAGCGCAGCTCAGTTCTGCGTCATTAATCAAAGGAAAATACTGTGGCACGTTATATCGGACCAAAAGCTAAGTTATCCCGCCGCGAAGGCACGGATCTGTTTCTGAAAAGCGCACGTCGCTCTTTAGATTCAAAATGCAAACTCGACGCTAAACCAGGTCAACATGGTCGCACTTCTGGTGCTCGTACCTCTGACTTCGGTAACCAATTGCGCGAAAAGCAAAAAGTTAAACGTATGTACGGCATTCTGGAACGTCAATTCCGTCGCTACTTCGCTGAAGCTGATCGTCAAAAAGGCAACACCGGCGAAACACTGTTGAAATTGTTGGAATCCCGTCTGGACAACGTTGCTTACCGTATGGGCTTCGGTTCCACACGCGCTGAAGCACGCCAATTGGTGAGCCACAAAGCTTTCACAGTGAACGGTATCGTTGTGAACATCGCTTCCTACCAAGTTAAAGCTGGTGACGTCGTTGCAGTTCGTGAAAAAGCGAAAAAGCAAGTGCGTATCGTTGAAGCGCTGTCTCTGGCAGAACAAGGCGGCATGCCAACTTGGGTTGCTGTTGATGCGAAGAAAATGGAAGGTACCTTCAAGTCCATGCCAGATCGCAGCGACATCGCTCACGATGTTAACGAATCTCTGATCGTTGAATTGTATTCTCGTTAATATTAAGTTTCTCCGCCTGCCTGTTTCGCGACAGGCAGGCTTTTTCTTTAATGCCATCAGCCTTATCGGTGTAACGAACCGAGGGTATTGAAAAGGACATTTCATGCAAAACAATCTGTTGAAGCCACGTATTATTGATGTGGAAATGCTGGGTGCAGGTCACGCTAAAGTGACTATGGAACCGTTTGAACGTGGCTATGGCCACACGCTGGGTAATGCTCTGCGTCGTGTTCTGTTGTCGACAATGACTGGTTATGCACCGACTGAAGTCACCATCGCTGGTGTCGTTCATGAGTATTCTTCCCTCGATGGCGTTCAAGAAGACGTTGTTGATATTCTGTTGAACTTGAAAGGTGTTGTATTCAAGTTGCACAACCGTGAAGAAGTTACTTTGACTTTGAAGAAAGATGGCGAAGGCGCAGTTTTGGCTTCCGATATCGATCTGCCACACGATGTGGAACTGATCAACCCAGATCACGTGATCGCTAATTTGACTGCTGGCGGCAAACTCGACATGCAGATCAAAGTAGAAAAAGGTCGCGGCTATGTACCTGGTAACGTTCGTCGCTTGTCTGAAGATGCGAACAAAACGATCGGTCGTATGATTCTGGATGCATCTTTCTCGCCAGTACGTCGCGTTTCTTATGCAGTAGAGTCCGCTCGTGTTGAACAGCGTACTGATCTGGATAAACTGGTCATTAACATCGAAACAAACGGTGTGATTTCTCCAGAAGAAGCAATTCGCCAATCTGCACGCGTGTTGGTTGATCAGTTGAATGTATTTGCTGCACTTGAAGGTACTGAGGCTGCTGCTGAAGCGCCATCCCGCGCACCTGCAGTTGATCCAGTTCTGTTGCGTCCAGTCGATGACTTGGAATTGACAGTACGCTCTGCAAATTGCCTGAAAGCAGAAAACATTTACTACATTGGTGATTTGATCCAACGTAGCGAAAACGAATTGTTGAAGACACCGAATCTGGGTCGCAAGTCTTTGAACGAAATCAAAGAAGTACTGGCCTCCCGTGGTTTGTCTTTGGGCATGAAGTTGGAAAACTGGCCACCAGCTGGCTTGGAAAAATAATTTGGTCCTTCGGGCAGCGTAGCTGCCCGATTTAACAGTAGTACCGACCGGCCCGCGCTGATAAAAAATTATTAGCGATAGAAGAGCTGGCTTTTTTAAAACTTTAAAAGGAATTACCATGCGTCATCGTCACGGCTTACGTAAGCTGAATCGTACCTCTTCCCACCGTTTAGCAATGTTGCGCAACATGACAGTTTCTCTGTTGCGTCACGAAGCAATCAAAACAACTTTGCCAAAAGCAAAAGAACTGCGCCGCGTTATCGAGCCGATTCTGACTTTGGGTAAAACAGACACATTGGCAAACAAGCGTTTGGCTTTCTCCCGTCTGCGCGACCGCGAAATGGTTGTTAAATTGTTTGCTGAATTGGGCCCACGTTACGCTAATCGTAACGGCGGTTACCTGCGTATCCTGAAAATGGGTTTCCGCGTTGGTGACAATGCTCCTATGGCATATGTTGAACTGCTGGATCGTCCAGAAGTTTCTGACATCGCTGATGCACCAGAAGCATAAATAATTGAAGGACCTGTGCCTTCATACAAGAGAACCGTTCAGTCTGACTGAACGGTTTTTTTTTGTCTTAGCGTTTAAGGTCGAATTCAGACTCAGACTCATACTCAGACGAGGAGTCGACCTTCGATTTTTGTGGGCGATGCTCTTAAATGGCGCACTCTTGTTAAAATAGCTGCTTAGGGGAAATATGAATCAGATTTTGTTAGTTATCACCAGTTGTCCCGACAAGCAGACAGCGTTGGTGATTGCTGAAAAAGTGTTAGCAAATAAGTTGGCGGCATGTGTGAACGTCTTGCCCGAAGTCATGTCTCTATACACATGGGCTGGAAAGCAGGAGGTGACGACTGAAGTTTTGTTGCAAATCAAAACGACAAACGAAGCATTTTCGGCCCTGCAAAATTGCATCACTGAAGTACACCCTTATGAAGTGCCCGAAATCATAGCAATCCCCGTTGTGGCGGGTCTACCCGCTTATTTGCAATGGGTTAATGAACAAACAGGACGTCAATGAAACTGCAAAGTACGCCAGCGTTTTTACGCATACCACATTCCTTTACCCTCTTGCTGCAAGTGGTGTTCATTGCGGCTTGCTTGATAGCTAGTTCTTTGGTGAAGGCGGAAGATTTTTTGGATCCCGAAGTTGCTTTTACTGCTTCTGCCAAGATGGTCGATGC
This sequence comes from Undibacterium sp. Ji67W, assembly GCA_049340365.1. Taxonomy (GTDB): domain Bacteria; phylum Pseudomonadota; class Gammaproteobacteria; order Burkholderiales; family Burkholderiaceae_D; genus Undibacterium. The sequence goes on from JBMPOY010000016.1 coordinate 15,589, forward strand.
AGGGACCGCTGAAGTGACACTTAATATTGCTGAAGGTTATTACCTTTATCGCGAACGTTTGAAATTTACATCCGACGATGCGCAATTAGGTGCACCCGTTCTGCCAAAAGGTAAAGTCAAGTTTGATGAGACCTTCCAAAAAGAAGTCGAAACTTATCGTCACTCAGTCGTCGTCAGAATCCCGGTCAAAGCGAGTCAGGAATTTAGCCTGAAAGTCGTGCGTCAGGGCTGCGCTGATCAGGGGCTTTGCTATCCACCCATGGAAAGCGTATTTAAATTACCGATTTCTGGCGTCGCAGCGAGCGCTGGGGGCGTTGGTGAACCTGCAAAAACGAATCTAACTCCGCCAGCAAGTGCGGGTGCAGGCGACGCTGAATCCAGCAGCATCAGCGCGGCGTTGAAAAGTGGTAAATTGCTGGTGATCTTGCCATTGTTTTTCGTGCTGGGATTAGGTTTGTCGCTGACACCTTGCGTCTTACCGATGGTGCCCATTTTATCCTTCATTATCGTTGGAGAAGGCGCTGGGGTCAGCCGCGCCCGTGCATTCTTATTGTCGGTCGCTTATGTGTTAGGCATGTCGCTGGTTTATACCGGCATGGGCGTTGCTGCAGGCCTCGCTGGCGAAGGTTTGGCCGCGACCTTGCAGAACCCTTGGGTTCTGAGTGCGTTTGCCGCTTTGATGGTGGTATTTGCGCTTTCCATGTTCAATGTGTATCAATTGCAAATGCCAGCCGCATTGCAAACTAAACTGACGGAAGTATCGGAAGGTCAACGTAACAGTAAGCTGGGCAAGTTGTTTGGCGTATTCTTGATGGGTGCGATCTCCGCATTGATCGTTGGTCCTTGCGTCACTGGCCCATTACTCGGTGCCTTGGTGTATATCAGTCAAACGCGTGATGTATTGGTTGGTGGTGCTGCAATGTTTGCGATCGCGATCGGGATGGGTGTTCCGCTGCTGTTGCTGGGCTTGTCAGCGGGTAGCCTGCTGCCGCGTGCTGGTGTTTGGATGGAAAGTATCAAACGTTTCTTTGGCGTGTTAATGCTGGCAATGGCATTGTGGATGGTGTCACCCGTATTGCCGGTTTGGGCGCAAATGCTAGGTTGGGCGGCTTTGCTCATTGGCTATGGTGGGTATCAATTGCTTTTTCATCGCTCAGGTTTGTTTGCCAAAGTCATTGCTGTGATTTTTGTTTTGTTGGGTGCGACCCAGTTGGTTGGTGTCAGCACAGGCGGGCGCGATATATACGCTCCACTTGCTCACGTATTGGGTACCGAGACGCAGAAAGTCGTTTTCACCAGAATTCGTACCGTCGCTGAATTAGACGCCGCTCTTGCGCAAAACAAAGGCAAGATGGCGACGCTGGATTTTTATGCTGATTGGTGTGTGTCATGTAAAGAGATGGAAAAATTAACCTTCACTAATCCGAAGGTCAAGGCTAAACTGGACAACATGTTGTTGTTGCAAGTCGATGTAACAGCAAACAATGCAGATGACAAAGCTTTGCTGAAGCGTTTTAATCTGTTTGGACCGCCAGGGATTATTTTCTTTAATCCTATGGGCACAGAAATACCGGATGGACGCGTGGTTGGCTTTCAGGATGCAGAAAAATTCTTACAGTCTTTATTGAAAAATGAGGGTAAATAACCAACCTGCAGAATCGTAGTTGGAAGTTTTTGGTCATTTGTAATGAAGTTGCAATCAAAACGCATCGTCCTTGATTAATTTTTTGCGTTTTGACCTGATCTTATTTTTATATATTCAATAAGATATAAGCTAGCAACTTCTCTGTTCTTGAATCGTAAGTAAGCAAGTTCTATAGTCAAACCCTATGCTTTTTTGGAGAGAAACATGACTTTACGTTTAGGCGACACCGCACCAGATTTTGAGCAAGATTCTTCGATTGGACATCTGAAGTTCCACGAGTGGGCTGGTGATTCATGGGTAGTATTGTTTTCCCATCCTGCAGATTTCACCCCAGTTTGCACCACAGAGTTAGGCCTGACTGCAAAACTCAAACCAGAATTCGATAAACGCAATGTCAAAGCGATTGCCTTGTCCGTTGATGGCGCCGCTTCTCATATTCAATGGATCAAAGACATTGAAGAGACTCAAAAGACCGTGGTTGGCTTCCCTATCGTGGCTGATGCAGATCGCAAGGTTGCGACTCTGTACGATATGATTCATCCAAATCAATCTGAAACAGTGACGGTGCGTTCCCTGTTTATCATTGATCCTAAGAAAAAAATCCGCTTGATCATCACTTACCCATTAACTACCGGACGTAATTTTGATGAAGTCCTGCGAGTGATTGATGCCTTGCAACTGACCGATGGCTACACTGTCGCTACACCAGGTAACTGGCGCGATGGCGACGACGTCATTATTCCTTTGTCGATCAAAGATGAGGAAGTCATCAAGCAGAAATATCCAAAAGGTTACAGCGCGCCTAAGCCTTATCTGCGTATTACACCACAACCGAATAAGTAATTTTCGAAAAAAACCCGACGCTAAGTCGGGTTTTTTTTGCCATCAACAAATTCAACGCGAGGGTGTCACATGCTCGGCATAGTCATACAACGCTCCTAAAATTTCTTCAGTTCGCTCATCGGCCTCTTCCGACAACTGATCAATTTTTTCAAAAAACTGCTCTACCGTTAAAGCATTGCCGGCACCTGCGTGCAGGCGCTGGGCGCGGTGTTCTTCCCATTGTTCTACCTCATCTTGATTCAAACTTTCAGGGAAGTTTCTGGCCTTGTAGCGGAAAAATAATTCTTCCAGGCGTGGATCTTGAAACGATGGCTGCGCTTGCGTTAACTGCGCTGCCGACATGTGCCTCAGGTCGTTGAGTACGCGACGGTCACCAGCGCCGATAAAGCCGTTGTAGAGGTCTTCATCGACATCATTAGCTGCGAGTTGCGGGCGATCAAAAACGGCATCCCAAATGGCGCTCATATCCGGCGCTGTGGCAGCGATGTCTGCATGCGCCATGATACGATTCATCGCGATGCCCCAATGCGCGGCACGTTCAGCGCTCAGGGTTTTTAAATTGCTGATGACGATAGGCGATTTGTTGATGTGGATGGTTTTGATTGGCAAACGCTGTACACCTTCTGGTAAGTCGCTGGCTCTGCTAAACATACGCAATTGAATTTCTTCAGTGCTTAGCGAAAATAACTCAGTCGGATCGGCTTGTAAATCCCAGACGATGATTTCGTTTTTATTGGTCGGATGCATAGCCAAAGGCCAGACCACAGTCAGACAACCCTGTTCGACCGGAATCATGCCAGTGACGTGCAGTAAGGGACGTTTGACGGGCCAACCTATCTCTTCCATCACGCGATCTTTTTTTCGTAAGCTCAAACAGAAATCAAACAGGCGTGGATTTTTCTCACGCAGCAAACGTGCAAACGCGATTGTCGCACGGACGTCGGATAAAGCATCATGCGCAGCTTCGTGGCTCAGACCATTGGCCGCAGTCAGATGTTCAAGACGGAAGCTGGTTTTGCCTTCAGCATTTTTCGGCCAATGTATGCCATCAGGGCGTAAAGCATAGGCAGTGCGAACCACATCCAGGATGTCCCAACGGCTGCAATTATTTTGCCATTCGCGCGCATAAGGATCGATCAGATTGCGCCAGAATAAAAAACGGGTGACTTCATCGTCAAAGCGTATCGTGTTGTAGCCGACGCCAATGGTGCCGGATTGGGCAAATGCCGCTTCGATTGTTTGTGCGAACTGATATTCGGGGACGCCTCGCTCCAGGCAAGTTTGGGGTGTGATACCGGTGATCAGGCAAGCTTGCGGTTCAGGTAAAAAATCTGGTGCAGGCTGACAATAGACCATGATTTCTTCGCCGATTTCATTTAATTCAGCATCGGTGCGTATCGCAGCAAATTGTGCCGGACGATCACGGCGCGGAACGGCGCCAAAAGTTTCATAGTCGTGCCACAGAAATGTGTAGTCTTGCATGCGTTAAAGTCTGTTCGTTATTAATGACAGGGGGAGTATTTTAAAATGTCTATACGAGAAAAGTGCTTCCGAGTATTTTTAAGTCATACTCCGACCCTGTATTAATTTGTATGTAAAACTGATATTGAAGAATTCCGGACGATCATTCCGAGAGAAAACAAAGATATCAGGCAAGTGCCAATGATACCTACTTGTGCCCAAAGTGGTAAGTACACAATGCCGAACCACATTGGGCTATATACCACCATTGCGGCACCCAGTATCAGGCGCAAGGATTCCAGAACGATGAATTTTCTCCTTTGTTCTAATAACCCTCCAACGATCCAAAATCCCGCGAATAGCCAGATGGCATACAAGGCACTTGATGCAAAGTTTGCGGACGGTGCCGATAGCAAGAAATGCGTGGTGGTGTGCATCGTCATAGTAAATTGGGCAAGGCAATACCACAGCATGCCTGTACTGAGAGGCGGATTGTAAATGGGATGGTTTAAGTTAAATGGCGTAGTTTTGTTCTGACTGGCCAGATCCGCAGGCAACCAGCCTGGTGGCATCAGCCAGATTTTGAATTTGTCGCTCCAACGTTTGGTGCGCCACGCATCTAAAGCAACGGCCTGATAGACTTCCAGATTCGCCCACAGCGGGTTCCAACTCTGTAAGGGTTTGCGTGTACCAAAGACCGCCGGATGGGTATCTTGCTCTTCAGCATAAGTGCCAAAAATTCTGTCCCAGATAATCAAAATGCCGCCAAAATTTTTATCCAGATACAAGTCGTTGACGGCGTGATGTACCCTATGATTGGACGGCGAGACAAATACGCGGTCAAACCAGCCGAGCTTATTGATCTGCTGCGTGTGTATCCAGAATTGGTAAATCAGATCGATTAAGGCAACGACGACATACACTTGCAGGGGAAAGCCCAGAATTGCAAGGGGCATATAAAAAATCAACCCAAACAGCGGGCCAGTGCTGGTTTGCCGTAATGCCGTCGATAAATTGTATTCTTCGCTTTGGTGGTGCACGACATGTGCAGCCCACAGCAAATTCGTGTGATGCCCCATGCGGTGCAGCCAATAATACAAAAAGTCGTACAACAGTAAACCGCTGACCCAAACCCAGACTGAATCTGCCGACAATTGAAAAAGCGCAAAATGGCGCGCGACCCAGGCATAAATGCCAATCACAAAAACTTTTAAAAATACCGCGGAAATCTGGCTCATGATGCCCAGACTGATGCTACTGATCGCATCGTTGATCCGGTAAGTGTGACGCTGACGACGCAAGGCAACGATGAATTCAGTCGCAAGCAATACGAAAAATACCGGGCTCGCGAAAAGGATGATTTTTTCTTGCATGTGCTGCCCCAGAATGAAGATCTATCAGGGACATGCTAATCAGCTTTGCGTCTGAGGGCAATACGAATTTATTTATATGATTTATCAATATGATAGAAAATCGCGTAAATTCAATTAAAACTGTATGAATTGACTACTTTTGTAAAGACAAAGATACATCAAAGACAAAAGCACAGAATAAAAGGGATGAAAACCGCGATGGTTTTCTCTGGCTTTTATTCTGTGCCTCTCTACTTCGGCGTCAAGACGCCAGAAGGCTTTGATTTTTCGAAACGAAATTAATCTGGATGTTTCAATAAACGCGCAATGTCGCGAGCAAAGTAAGTCAGTACACCATCGGCACCCGCACGTTTAAATGCCAGCATGGATTCCATCATCGCTTTGTTATGGTCGAGCCAGCCATTTTGCGCGGCTGCTTTGATCATCGCGTATTCGCCACTAACCTGATAAGCAAAAGTCGGTACGCGGAATTCATCCTTCACGCGACGGACGATATCCAGATAAGGCATACCTGGTTTGACCATGACCATGTCAGCGCCTTCTTCCAGATCGAGTGCCACTTCACGCAAGGCTTCATCACTATTGGCTGGGTCCATCTGGTAGCTGGCTTTGTCGCTTTTGCCCAGATTAGCAGCGGAACCTACGGCATCACGGAAAGGGCCGTAAAACGCTGACGCATATTTAGCCGAGTAAGCCATGATGCGTGTGTGGATGAAATTATTCGTTTCTAAAGCATGACGGATTGCGCCAATGCGGCCATCCATCATATCGCTTGGTGCTACGATGTCCGCACCCGCACGCGCATGCGTGAGCGCCTGTCTGACTAGCATCTCGGTGGTTTCGTCGTTCATGACATAGCCGTTCGCATCCAGCAAACCGTCCTGGCCGTGGCTGGTGTAAGGATCAAGAGCTACGTCACTTAAAATGCCTAATTCCGGGAAACGGCTTTTCAATTCGCGGATCGCGCGTGGAATCAAACCCTCAGGGTTCGTCGCTTCAATGCCATCCGGCGTTTTTAAGCTGGAATGAATTGCCGGAAACAGTGCCATCACCGGAATACCCAAAGCGACGCAATCTTCCGCCACGCCTAACAAGACATCGATAGAGACACGCTCAACACCTGGCATGGATGCGACTTTTTCGCATTGATTGACGCCATCAATAACAAACACCGGATAAATCAGGTCGGCAGCGGTCACCATGTTTTCACGCATCATCGCACGTGAGAAGACGTCCTTGCGCATGCGACGCATACGCACAGCGGGGAATTGGGTAGTTTTATGATGGGACATAATTTTTAAAAAAAGAATTGAGGCCAAAAAACAAATAATAATCGAACTTCGATGAAACTTTTTCCGACTTACTACATCTGATCGCTTAGGTTAAGAGCGTCTCCTGACCTACTGCTTCTTTTCCCTGAGCAGGCACCGTTGGTCCCTATGCTAAACGGTGTTATTGCCCCGATTCCTACATGAGTCGGGGCTTTTTTCCTTTAATTACTCTGCTTCAGGATTGCCTTCAGCCTTACCCGCAGTGTCAATTTCCTCAGAAGCGTGGTCCGCATCATCGATGTCTGCGCCGTCATTCAGAAGTTCCGGCTCACGGTCAAGTCCGACCAGTCTTTGTATCGTTGCATCCGCTTCTTCTATGCCAATTCGTTTCAAAGCAGAGAATAATTGGATCGTGAACGGGAACAAAGGTCCCTCATTATCTACGTACTGAGATAACACTTCTTTGGCCTGGCGCAAAGCATTGGTGCATTCATTGCGGTTTAATTTGTCTGCTTTGGTCAAAATGCAATGGATCGGGCGGCCAGTCGGTGCAAACCACTCCAGCATCTGGATATCCAGATCAGTGAAAGGACGACGGGCATCCATGATTAACACCAATGCTGCCAGTTGTGTACGGCGTTGTACATACGCACCGAGCAATTGATTCCAGTGTTGTTTTGCCGCTCCTGGTACTTCCGCATAACCATATCCAGGCAAATCCACGATCAGCGCACGGATCTCATCGACCCGTGTTTCGTCTTTACGATGCTGACCGACGTGGGCGCCGCCGATGGAAAAATAGTTAATGTGCTGGGTTCGTCCAGGAGTTTTTGATGCAAAACAAAGTTTCTTTTGATTACATAGGGTATTAATGGCGGTCGATTTGCCAGCGTTAGATCGGCCGGCGAATGCGATTTCCGGTACGTGGGTACGCGGTAGATCACGTAAATGATTTACCGTAGTAAAGAAGCGGGCTTGCCAGAGGATAGACATAGAGGAAAGGAAAGATTGAAAAATGCAACAGTCAGCGGTAAAAACGCTTAAAAGCTATTGTACAATAAGGGGTTAGATATGGGCAGAAGTAAACAAGTCCAGTCCTACTCTGGATATCAATATCGGTTTGATTCGCATCAAGCCAAATTAGTAGCTACGTGTCGCCATCAGGGCCGATTTCTATTACTTAGTCTCAGGGTGTATGAATGAACCGTGCTTTCTTACCAGTTTTGAAATCCATTAGCATTGCCATTTTGGCTATGTCTTCTATTACTTCTGTGGCGTATGCCAACGAAGCAGCTAAGTCAGCCAAAGCCGATACGGCCAAAGGCGAGGCTTTATTCACCAATGGTGATGCAGCACGTGGTATTGTTGCCTGCGTCTCTTGCCACGGTGAGCACGGCAACTCTACTATTTCAGTCAATCCTAAACTGTCGGCACAGCACGAAGCCTACATTTCTAAGCAATTGCATGACTTTACCGGCGCTGATCGCAATAACCCGGTTATGACCACATTTGCCAAAGCAATGACACCAGAAGACGTCAAAAACGTCTCTGCTTATTTGTCGCTACAAAAATCTGCCCCAGGTGCTGCGAAAAATAAAGACATCGTTGAACTGGGTAAACAAATTTACCGTGGCGGTATTGCTGAGAAAAACGTGCCTGCTTGCGCTGGTTGCCACAGCCCTAATGGCGCTGGTATTCCTGCACAGTTCCCACGTATCGCTGGACAACATCAGGATTATACCATTGCGCAGTTGACCAACTTCCGCACCGGCGCTCGTAAAAACAGCGCACAAATGGTTTCCATCGGCAAAAAAATGTCTGACGACGAAATGAAAGCCGTTGCGGATTACGTCGCTGGCTTAAAATAATTCAAAAATTCGGATTATCACCTCTTTCGCTCGCTGTGACCCAGCTGCCGCTGCTGCCACAGTTGCTGTAGAAAGATTGAGTAGGGGTTATCCGCTATTTTTGACATGTAATACGGAGGGGGTGGCGAAATGCCATCCCCTTTTTTTCAGGTTATTCTCGGAGCAGTATGGATAATAAGATCGATGCCGAACTGGCGACTTCCACCGGCGGCATACACATCAACACCCGCAAAGCCTGGTTGGCGGATGCCATAGAATTACTCTCATCGATGCGGTTTGCGATTAGTTTGCTGACGTTGATCGCGATTGCTTCCGTCATCGGTACCGTGATGAAGCAAAATGAACCAATGCCAAATTACGTCAATCAGTTTGGACCGTTCTGGTTTGAAGTGTTTAAGTCGTTTAGTTTATATTCGGTGTATTCAGCCTGGTGGTTTTTGACTATTATGGGCTTTCTGGTTTTATCGACCAGCTTATGTTTGATTCGTAATGCGCCCAAAATGTTGAAAGACATGCGCAGCTGGCGTGAAAATGTGCGTGAGCAGTCACTACGTAATTTTCATCATAAGGCAGAATGGCACGCAAAAGAAACCCGCGCCGCAATAGTTCCGGCACTGACAGCCCATCTCGCGCGTATTGGTTATCGCTTTAAATTGATAGAAAAAGACGGCGCGACATTTATCACCGCAAAGCAAGGCGCGGCAAATAAATGGGGCTACATTTTTGCCCACAGTGCGATCGTCATCATTTGCGTAGGCGGTATGCTCGACTCCGAAATGCCCATCCATTTTCAGCAATGGTTTATGGGCAAGGTACCGTTTGACGGCAATGGCATCATCGCTAAAATTCCTGAGCAACATCGACTGTCGTTGGCTAATCCTACTTTCCGCGGTAATACCATGATTCCGGAAGGCGCGAGCAGCGACACCGCAATCATCCCGCAACAAACCGGCGTGTTTATTCAGGATTTGCCGTTCACTATTCGCCTCAAAAAATTCACCATTGATTTTTATACGACGGGCATGCCTAAGCTCTTCGCCAGTGATGTAGAAATTGTGGATCACGAAACCGGCAAAAGCTTTTCTTCAACGATCAAGGTGAATCAGCCCTTGATCTACAAAGGCATCGCTGTGTATCAGTCTAGCTTTGAAGATGGTGGTAGTCGCCTTAAGCTAGCCGCTTTCCCTATGTCCGGTGGACAAGCAAAACCATTTGAAGTCGCTGGAGAAGTTGGCGGTTCTACGCCATTGTCAGGTCAGGATGGTAACGACATGACGATAGAATGGTCAGGCTTCAGGCCGTTCAACGTCGAGAACATGGCACGCAATGGCGCAGATGTACGTGCCGCCAATGCCAAGCAAACGTTTAATGAGCAATTCAGTACCGATTTGAATAAGCATCTGGGCTCAGCTGGTAAAAACGCCAACAACAAAGATTTAAAAAATGTCGGGCCCAGCGTGCAGTACAAATTGCGCGATAAGACCGGGCAGGCAAGAGAATTCAGCAACTACATGCAATCTCTGTTGATCGATGGCGATTATATGTTCCTCGCTGGTACGCGCGACTCTCCTGCTGATGCATTCAGATACTTGCGTATTCCGGCAGACGATAACGACAGTGTCAATGAATGGATGCGCTTGCGTGCCGCCATGAATAACCCGGTTTTACGTGATGCTGCTGCGCAGCGTTATGCGGCACGTGCGATGTCATCGTCTGTGCCGAATGCCAAACAACTGCAAACCCAACTGGCAGAATCAGCCAGAAAGAGTTTGTCGATTTTTGCTGGTGATGGAAAGCAAGCAGGCTTTGTTGCGATTTCTAAATTCCTGGAGCAAATTCCCCCCAACGATCAAGCCAAAGCTGCTGATGTTTTCATGAAAATTTTGAATGGCAGCATGTGGGATTTATGGCAATTGGCGCGGGTTCAGGATGGTTTACCAGAGCTGGAATTAGATGAAAAACACGCACGCTTTTTACAATTAGCGACAGGGGCGATGTCTGACGCATTTTTCTACGGCGCACCGGTTTACTTGCAACTAAAGAGTTTTCAAGAAGTCAAAGCCTCGGTATTACAAGTGACTCGCTCACCAGGTAAAAAAGTCGTCTATCTTGGATGTTTGTTGTTAGTATTGGGCGTGTTTTCTATGTTCTATATCCGTGAGCGTCGTTTATGGATCTGGCTCAAAGACGATGCCGCTACAACGACTATACTGATGGCCTTAAGCTCACAGCGCAAAACGCTGGATTTTGAGAAAGAATTTGAGCAGTTAACAATACAATTAGGACAAATCGTTCATCACGGACAAGCGTGAGAACGAAATCCCAATGATCGACTACACTGACAGTCAGGGTTGGCTGTTTGAGGACATAAAATGGAAATGACGCAGAACTACACGCCGTATCAGGGCTTTTTCAAGCGACTGACGGTGCTTGATTGGCTTTACGCTGTTGCCCTGAGTATGGCGTCACTGTTTGCTTTAAGCCGTTTTGGCGGCTTTATGGATGTGTACGAAAAAGGCGTTTTACTGCTCGCCGCACCAACCTTTGCCTGGCTGGGCTGGCATTGGAAGCCAGTGCGCTGGTTGATGCCTCTTTTAGCCGTGCTGAGTTTGTTCGCGATTCATTTGTATGGCGGTTCGCTGGACATGGCAAATCAGAAATTTTTCCTGAAATACTTGCTGTCGAGCCAATCGGCGATTTTGTGGATGGGCACCTTGTTCTTTTTATCCACGCTGTTCTATTGGGGCGGTTTGATTGCGCGTTCCAATTTTGGCTCATCGGTCGGTTCGGTTCTATGCTGGGCGGCCGTGATCATGGGTTTTACCGGTATGTTGGTGCGCTGGTATGAATCGTATCTGGTCGGCATGGATGTCGGGCATATCCCGGTTTCTAATTTGTACGAAGTGTTTATTTTGTTTTCGATGATCACCGCTTTGTTCTATTTGTACTATGAACAACAATATGCCACCTTGCAACTCGGACCTTTTGTCTTGCTGGTGATCTCTGCCGCTGTCGGATTCTTGCTGTGGTACACGGTCAGCCGTGATGCAGCGGATATTCAGCCTTTGGTACCTGCTTTGCAAAGCTGGTGGATGAAAATACACGTGCCAGCGAACTTTATTGGTTATGGTACGTTCTCATTGGCTGCGATGGTCGGTCTGGCTTATTTGCTCAAATCCAAGGGTTACCTCGAAGATCGTCTGCCTGGCCTTGAAGTGCTGGACGACGTGATGTATAAGGCGATTGCGGTTGGTTTTACGTTCTTTACTATCGCCACTATTCTCGGTGCTTTATGGGCCGCGGAAGCCTGGGGTGGTTACTGGTCCTGGGACCCCAAAGAAACCTGGGCGCTGATTGTCTGGCTGAACTATGCAGCATGGTTGCATATGCGCCTCATGAAGGGCTTGCGCGGTCAGGTCGCCGCATGGTGGGCACTGGTTGGCTTACTGGTCACGACGTTTGCTTTCCTTGGCGTAAATATGTTCTTGTCAGGTTTGCATTCTTACGGAACCTTATAAACAGTTTAGTAGAGTTTCTAAGAAAACTTAAAACCGCTCAATCCAGAGGCACAGAAAAAAATGGCGTTTTCTGTACCTCTGAGAACTACTACATCACGGGCATCGAATTAACTTTTTGTTATGGTGCTTGTTCAAAATCCCCCGAAAAATGTAAGGTTCAGCAGAATTCTTCGACTCATGAGAAACTATCAGGCAAAACAGCGATCTGAATGATGTCTGTTTTGTCTGGTATCTCAACCACGGAGTCCAATATGCTGATTAAATCTCGTCCTGACGGCATCGATCTGCCGCTTTATTCAGAAATCACACCCCGCGTAGTATTCGAGTCACGACGTGACTTTATCCGACAATTGGCCGTTGGTTCGATTGCTGGTACTTCTTTGTATGACATGGCAAATCGTGAAGCCTTCGCGCAAACACCAGGTGCACAAAAAATGACCGCCACAGGCAATCCTGCGTATGCACTGATCGAGAAAAAGACGCCTTATAAAGATGCCACGACCTACAATAATTTTTATGAATTTGGCACCGATAAATCAGAGCCAGCCCAAACCGCTGGTAGCTTGAAAACGCGACCATGGACGGTTACGATAGAAGGCGAAGTCAAAAAGCCAATCACGCTTGATATCGATAGTCTGATTAAATTGGCACCACTTGAAGAACGCATTTATCGTCTTCGTTGCGTAGAAGGTTGGTCAATGGTGATTCCATGGATAGGTTATTCTTTATCAAATCTGATCAAAAAAGTTGAGCCGACAGCAAATGCGCGTTACATAGAATTCATCACCTTGGATGATAAAAAGCAAATGCCGGGGTTGCGTAGTCCCGTGTTGGAATGGCCTTATGTTGAGGGCTTGCGTCTGGACGAAGCGAATCACCCGTTGGCATTACTGACCTTTGGTATGTATGGTGAAGTGTTGCCAAATCAAAATGGAGCACCAGTCCGTATTGCTTTACCATGGAAATATGGCTTTAAATCGGCTAAGTCCATTGTCAAAATCCGTTTCGTCAAAGACCAGCCGCGCACGGCCTGGAATAGCGCAGCTCCTCGTGAATACGGCTTTTATTCTAACGTCAATCCTGAAGTCGATCACCCGCGCTGGTCGCAAGCCACCGAACGTAGGATCGGTGAAGATGGCTTGTTTGCACGCAAACGTAAAACCCTGATGTTTAATGGTTATAACGAAGTGGCGTCCTTGTACTCTGGCATGGATCTGAAAAAGTTTTTCTGATATGGCATTCTCACAAAAGCAAATTTCCGGCATCAAAGCAGTTATTTTTCTGCTAGCGCTGCTGCCATTTTTTCGCCTTGTAGCATTCGCGTTTCTCGATAAACTCGGGGCGAATCCAGTCGAATTTATTACCCGCAATACCGGTGACTGGACATTGTATTTTCTATGTATCACTTTAGCAGTGACGCCGGTACGCAGGCTGTTGAATATACCGTGGTTATTAAAACTGCGTCGCATGTTGGGTCTGTATGGCTTTTTTTATGCGAGTCTGCATTTTTTGACTTTTTTATGGTTCGATCATTTTTTTGATGTGCAGGAAATGTGGAAAGATGTTCTCAAGCGCCCGTTTATTACTGTCGGCTTTGTTGCATTTGTTGCTTTGGTACCATTGGCTTTGACCAGTACCAACGGCATGATCAAACGCCTCGGCGGCAAACGTTGGCAGCTCTTGCATAAGCTGGTGTATATCATTGTGCCAATGGGTGTTTTGCATTTTTACTGGATGAAATCTGGCAAGCATGATTTGACACAGCCATTGATGTTTGCAGCATTGGTAGCTACCCTTTTGTTGGCACGGGTTTGGTGGCATTGGTCTGAGACAGCACGCAGTCAGGCTGGCTCCCAGGGGATGTAGGACAGTGCGCAGAAATGCTGCACTGCTTTTGCTTCAAGCGATGTTACACGGCATAATGTCCAGCTCTCATTTTATTCGGCAAGAGCGGCTGACCAAGTATGACGACATATCAATTAAAAAAAGAGCAAGCGGAGACCTTCACCCAACGTTGTGCGATCAGGGTGTTAAGTAGCATAGGCTGGAAAGTGAAATACCGGCCTTTGCCTGGGCCGTTAGGGGTCATTATCGTCTATCCACATACTTCAAACTGGGATTTTGCCATCGGAATTTTGGCTAAACTCGCAATCGGAATGCCATTTCATTTCATTGCTAAATCGAGTTTGTTTGAGGGAATCACCGGCGCGACTTTAGGTCGTATCATTCGCAAGCTTGGAGGGGAACCGGTAGAGCGCGGTGTTTCAACGGGTGCCATTGCCAGACTGGCGGAAAAAATTAATCGTTCCAATTGGTATTGGTTGGCTATTACCCCAGAAGGTACACGTAGTTTTCGGCCTTACCTGCGAAGTGGTTTTTATCACATTGCACTGGCAGCTAAAGTACCGTTGGGCTGCGCATTTTTCGATTTTGCGCGCAAAGAAATCAGTCTGGTCGATTACTTGGAGCTAACTGGTGACACGAACACCGATTTACAAAAAATTCGTGAAGTTTATGCTGGTGTTCAAGGCTATCGTCCAAAAGATGCAGGTGCGATACAATTCCGCGAACATTAAATTTGCGGAAATGAGAAACATAAAACACCTCTCTGGCATCAAGTGCAAAGAGGTGTTTTTTTATGCCGGCCAGCTCTTAATTTTTCACTGCGGTTTCGCTGACACCTTCCTCTGTAGTACTTGCGCTGGTCGCTGAAGGTTTGCTGACTGGTGCCGGAGTGCTTGCCGGTCTGGAAATAGGCAGTTCATTGGTGAGGGCTTTATTTGGCATATACAATGGCCCTCGCGCACCGCAAGCACCAAGCAGGCTTGCTGAAATGGAAGCTAAAATCAGAGAGTAAATAAGTGGTCGCATCTTGAATTTGTCTAACAACGTATAGAATGGCGTTTTAAGTGTGAATCAATGCAAGGGAGTGTAGCATGACTGAATCTGAATTCCTGATCTTGGCGGAATCTTGCCTGGCACAGGTAGAAGAAATGTTTGAAAAAGCTTTTGACAACGATGAATTAGATGTTGAATGCAGCCGTAGCGGCAACGTACTGACGATAGAATTTGTCAACAATGGTTCAAAAATGATCGTCAATAGTCAGGCGCCGATGCAAGAAATGTGGCTGGCGGCACGTAGTGGTGGTTTTCATTACAAATATGATGGACAGCACTGGTTGAATACCAGAGATGGTACCGAGTTATTTACGACCTTGACGCGACTGGGGAAAGAACAAGGACAGTAAAAAAAGGGCAATCAATTTGATTGCCCTTCGTTTTTATTCGTGCTGGTTTTTAATTCGTTTCATCAATAACGACCGGAGTATTTAAATCTTGTACGGCAACTCCGGGTGGATTTTCAGCATAGTAGAAATCCCCATTCGCCGAAATGATTCCATTTGGAACAGGTCGCTCTTCCATTGGTACATCTTTGAGTGCTTTTTGCATGTAGCCTATCCAGATTGGCAATGCCAGACCCCCACCGGTTTCGCGGTTACCGAGATTTCTTGGCTGGTCAAAACCTATCCATGCTATGCCGACCAATTTGGACTGATAACCAGCAAACCAAGCGTCAAAAGAATCGTTCGTGGTACCTGTTTTACCCGCCAGGTCGGTCCGTTTTAATACCATCGCTTTAGCAGCAGTTCCATAGCGCACCACGTCTTTGAGCATGCTATCAACCAGGAACGCATTGCGCTCGTCGATCACGCGATTGGCTTCATCACCTGCTTTGTCTGGTTTGGCTTGTACAAGAATGTTGCCGTTGTTGTCGGTAATTTTATTGATCAGGTAAGGATTAATCTTGTATCCACCATTCGCGAAGACAGAATAAGCACCTGCCATCTGCAACGGTGTGACTGCGCCCGCGCCGAGTGCGAGGGTGAGGTAAGGTGGATTTTTTTCCGGCAAAAAACCAAATCGTGTTGTGTATTCCTGACCATATTTCGCACCAATTCTATGCAAAATCCGGATTGAAATCATATTTTTTGATTTGGTCAGCCCCTTACGCATTGTCATCGGACCTTCATATTTGCCATCGTAGTTTTTTGGTTCCCACGCTTGCCCGCCTGTTTGACCCGCATCAAAACTGATCGGTGCATCGTCAATGATTGTTGCTGGAGACAGACCTTTTTCCAGAGAGGCGGAATAAATAAATGGCTTAAAGCTCGAACCAGGTTGACGCCATGCTTGTGTCACATGATTAAACTTGTTGAGGTTGTAGTCGAAACCGCCTACCAGGGCTTTAATTGCGCCGTCATGCGTATCAGTTGCAATGAATGCGGATTGTACTTCTGGCATTTGAGTGATAACCCAATTTTTACCCTCTTGCATCACACGTACGACTGCGCCACGTTGGATGCGTTTGTTGGCCGGAGTTTTGCTGCTTAAACCACTTGCAGCAAAACTAATGCCAGCTTCATCTATATGAATTTCTTCGCCATCAGCCAAGACTGCGCGAACAGATTTTGGATTCGCATCAAGTACCATTGCGACTTGTAAATCGTCGCTATTAGAGTGCTCTGCTAATGCCTTTTCTATTGCATCATCTGCGGCTTCTTTGCCTTCCGGGATCGCGATGATCGCTTCAGGGCCCCTATAGCCATGGCGCTTTTCATAGTCCATGACACCACGTCGTAAAGACAAGTAAGCGGCATCCTGATCTGCTTTGGTGATGGTTGTGTAGACATTCAGACCGCGGGTATAGGTGTCTTCTTTGAATTGTTCGTAGACCAACTGACGCGCCATTTCGGCAACGTATTCCGCGTGAATGCCAAACTCACTGCTATCTGTTTTCGTAATAATTTCTTCGTTCTTGGCCTGCTCGTATTGTGCGTCGGTGATGTATTTCAAATCGTGCATACGCAGCAAAATGTATTGTTGACGTACTGTTGCACGTCGCGGGTTTGCTACCGGGTTGTATGCTGACGGTGCTTTAGGTAAGCCTGCTAACATCGCAGCCTCCGCGATCGTCAGATCTTTAATGTTTTTTCCAAAATAAATTTGTGCGGCAGAGGCAAAGCCATAGGCACGTTGCCCCAGATAAATCTGATTCATATAGACTTCAAGAATCTGATCTTTTGTTAAATTTTGTTCAATTTTCCATGCCAATAATATTTCGTAAATTTTTCGTTTGAAAGTCTGTTCGCTCGATAAGAAAAAGTTACGGGCAACTTGCTGTGTAATGGTGGATGCGCCTTGTTTTGCACCGCCTGTCAGATTGTGCAATGTTGCGCGGGTAATGCCTACATAATCGACGCCACCGTGTTCATAAAAACGGTCATCCTCAATCGCCAGCACTGCTTTTTTCATGATCTCGGGGATCTGATCGAAACGTACTACGTTGCGTCTTTCTTCACCAAATTCCCCAATCAGGACATTGTCTGCGGAAAAAATCCGCAGTGGCATTTTGGGTTTGTAACTAGTAATCGAATCAAGTTCAGGAAGGTTCGGGTAGGCCAAAGTGAGAGCGAAGCCAATGATGAGTGCCATGGCAACGCCTGAACCGATGACGATACTCAGCGTCGCAATCAGAATGCGTCGCCCGATACTGGACTTCATTGTCGGTTTGGGTTGATTCTCGTTGGGTGTGGAGATTTCTTTATCTGACATGAGTTTCTAGTGTAACAATCGCAAACCTCATTATAACGGTTGTCGCCGTGCATCCCTTTAAACCGAGCTGCTTTAATTCTATTCAGATGTTATTTATACATTGAGTGGAAATTTGGCAACGCATTCTGAACGTGCCCTGAGGAAATTCCTTTACCAATGCAGGCTATATTGCTACGATTTCATGTAGGATTGGATAATTGTATCGTAAATAGCGGTTTTTAAAGAGAATTTTCCAATTGCTGCCGTCCGGATAGCGTGCTTTGTTTCAATTTGTAAAAAATACACACAAATGTGTTTATGAGGGGATATTCTTGGCTTTAGATCTTGCTTCACTGCTTGGCAGAAAAAATCCGCCGCTTATCGGGCTGGATATCAGTTCGTTTGACATTAAGCTTGTTGAACTTACTGAGGGCAGTAATAAGACATATCGTCTCGAACGCTATGCTTCAGAACCGCTGCCAAAAGGTGCCGTTCAGGATGGCAATATAGAAAACATTGAGCAAGTTTCAGATGCGATCCGTAAATTGGTTAAAAAGAGTGGGGCAAGTACTAAAAATGTAGCGTTGGCAATGCCTGCAGCTGCTGTAATTACAAAGAAAATATTGTTGCCGGCCACATTAAGTGATCAGGCTTTGGAAGTTCAAGTTGAATCAGAAGCTAGTCAATATATTCCGTTTTCTATGGATGAGGTAAGTTTGGATTTTTGCGTTATCGGACCTGCCCCCAATCAAGAAGACGTTGAAGTCATGTTAGCTGCATCCCGCAAAGAAAAAATTGAAGACCGCGTGGCGGTCGCGCAAGCAGCCGGGTTGCAGGCAAAAGTGATGGATGTTGAGTCTTATGCTGCTCGCGCCGCGATGGTTCGTCTGATTGAAATGCAGGCAAATGAAGGCCGTGATCAGATTTATGCGATATTTCAAATAGGAACTAAGCGCACGAATATTTATATTTTGCTCAATGGTGAAGTGGTTTATGAGCGTGAGCAACAATTTGGTGGAAGTCAGTTAACGCAGGATATCGTTCGTAATTATGGTTTGTCGCAAGAAGAGGCTGAACTAAAAAAGAAGACTGGAGATTTGCCAGATAGTTACGAAATGGAATTGCTTGAACCATTTCTGGAAAATGCTGCACTTGAAGTCACCCGGGCAATTCAGTTCTTCTTCACATCGACGCCTTACACCAGAGTTGATCAGATATTTTTGACAGGAGGTTGTGCTGTAGTGACTGGTTTGGTCGATATCGTCGCAGAGCGAACCAAAATTTCTACCGCTGTTATCAGTCCGTTTAAGGGAATGGAACTAGCTGCTGGTGTTAATGAAAAATTACTGCGCAATGATGCTCCAGCCTACACGATTGCCTGCGGTCTGGCCTTGCGGAGATTTGGCTGATGATAAAAATTAATCTTCTTCCACACCGGGAAGAAAAGCGCAAACAACTTAAAAAAGATTTTTATTCTTTGCTATTGCTTGCGGCCATTGTGGGGGCATTAATTGCTATTGTCGTTGGAGCAATTAATGCGAGTGAGCTTGCCACTCAATCAGATCGTGTCAATTTCATCAAAAAAGAAAATGGCAAACTTGACGAAAAAATTAAAGAAATCGTCAATTTGAAGCAAGAAATTGATGCGCTTAAGGCAAGGCAACAAGCGGTTGAGGATTTGCAGGGTGATCGGAATCAACCGGTCTATCTTTTGGAAGAGCTTGTAAAACATACGCCAGAGGGTGTGTATTTGCGTCAGCTAAAACAAGATGGACAAAAAATTACAGTAAATGGCTATGCTCAATCCCAGGAGCGTGTCGCAGACTACATCCGTAGTTTAGGAAGCAAGTCTGAATGGATGTATAAGCCTGAACTTGTTGACATCCATTCCTCGGGCATAGGACAGGGACGGGATGCGAAAAAAGTATACGAATTCTCGATTAATGTTGCTATCAAGCGACCGAGAGAGAAAGAAGATGTGGCTTCAGGTGCTGCGGATGGTTCTGCGCAGGACAAGAATCGGCCGACTCCTGGTCATTAAGTTAAAAGAATTGGAAGGTCAGGAATGGCAATTAATGTACAAGAGCTTTTTGACGATATTGGCGGACAGTTTCGTGATTTGAATGGCTTGCATCCGGGCTTGTGGCCAATCGTTCCCCGGCTGGCTGCTGCGCTTGCTGTATTGGTCGTTGTTATTTTGCTGAGCTGGTTCTTTTATTGGGATGGTCAGAACGAAGAAATTAACCAAAAACAGCAAGAGGAAGTAAAACTCAAGCAAGAATATAAAGAAAAATTGCAACAGGCAATCAACCTCGATGCGCTAAAAGATCAACGGGTTTTGGTGCAACAGTATGTTGCTGCAATGGAAAAACAGTTGCCTAGTAAAGCTGAAATGGATGCCTTGTTGTCTGATATTAATCAAGCTGGTGCTGGGCGTGGTTTACAGTTTGACTCATTTAAACCGGGTGTTGTGTCAGTAAAAGATTATTACGCTGAATTGCCCATTGATATCAAATTGACAGGGAATTATCACGATCTTGGTGAATTCGTTGCAGATATAGCGAAGTTGCCGAGGATTGTTACCTTAAATAATTTAAGTATTTCAAGCAATGCTAAAGACAGCAATTTGACTTTAGAAGTTGTTGCTAAGACATTCCGCTATCTGGATAAAGATGAAGTTTTGGCTCAGGCCAACCTGAAAAAGGCCTCGAAAAAATGACGTTTAATAAGTTGACATTTTTATTGTTACTGCTGCCATTAAGCCTGCTTAGTGCTTGCGGCGACAATGGTTCAAGCGAACTAACGGAATGGATGGCGACAGCCAGAAAAGAGACAAAATTGTCTACCCCAAAGCTTGTTCCACCAAAGGTGTTCGTGCCGGCTTCTTACACTCAAAAAGATGAGTTGGATCCGTTTAATGCCTCAAAACTATTAGCAGTGCTCGCCAGAATGAAGGCTGATTCGAATAACGGTCCTGACATGGAGCGCAGGAAAGAGGCACTGGAAGCCTTTCCATTGGATTCCCTCAAAATGGTCGGAACAATCGAAAAAGGCGGACTCAAGCAAGCCTTAGTTCAGGCAGATAAAACTGTCTACCAGGCCAAAGTAGGTGGTTATATCGGTCAAAACTTCGGATTGATAACGGGGATTGCCGAAGATGGCGTTGATATAAAGGAAACCGTACAAGATGCTGCGGGAGAGTGGGTTGAACGTAAGGTCAAGCTTGAGTTGCAGGAGAGTCAAAAATGAATGCGTTGATAAATAAAAGTAAAAGGGGCGCTATGTTTGTTAGAGCTTGCATGCTGCTGTTATTAGGAATTTGCCAGTCGGCGTTTGCACAATCAAATAGTATTGAATCCATCGTTGCAAATCAACAAGGTGCAAATATTATCGTAAAAGTCGCCATGAAAAATCCTTTGGCAAAATTGCCTTCAGGTTTTTCAATTGCAAGTCCCGCACGTATTGCATTGGATTTTGCTGATGTCTCAAATGGTACGGGAAAAACTTCCATTGACATTAACACTGGAGACCTGAGGACAGTGACATTGGTTGAGGCAACTGGTCGCTCCAGGATGATCTTTAACTTGAATAAGCCTCTAAATTATGCTGCAACGATAGAGGGAAAGTTTCTTATTGTGACAATTGATGGATCTGGGGGTATCGCAACGCCAGTTAATTCTCAAGGATTGCCAGTCAATAATGACGCTGCACCTTTATTGTCGACCAAACCTATGCTGCACGATATCGATTTCCGTCGTGGGGTTGGTGGCGAAGGCCGTGTTGTTGTCGATCTTCCATTAAATCAGGTCGCAGTTGACGTGCGTCAACAAGGGCAAAAAATATATGTGACTTTTCTTAAAACTGGATTGCCCGATGTCTTGCGCAGACGGTTAGACGTTGCCGACTTTGGCTCACCGGTACAAACTATTACTACAACGCCGTCAGGTGAAAATGTTCAGATGGTCATTGAGCCTAAAGGTCTCTGGGAGCAAAGCTCTTATCAAAGCGATACTCAATTTGTGTTGGAGGTAAAGCCAATCAAAGAAGATCCGAACAAATTGACGCAAGGTACGCAAGGCTACCGTGGTGAAAAATTGTCCTTCAATTTCCAAAATATTGAAGTTCGTGCGATCTTGCAAATTATTGCCGAGGTCAGTGGATTGAATGTTATCGCCAGTGATACCGTTACCGGAACAATTACTTTACGTTTGAAAGATGTCCCCTGGGATCAGGCATTAGACAATATTATGCAAATCAAGGGTCTTGATATGCGTAAAAATGGTAATGTTATTTGGGTGGCACCGAAAGATGAGTTGTTGACCAAAGAAAAATTGGAGTTGGAGCAAAAAGCACAAATCGCAGAGTTAGAGCCTTTAAAAACCGAATCTTTTCAACTTAACTACCAAAAAGCTGAAGCGTTTAAACTGGTTTTTGGGGTCGATGGACAGTCCACCAACCGTATGTTGTCTAAACGCGGTAGTGCCGTCATTGAGCCTCGCACAAATCAATTGTTTATTACCGACATTCCATCAAAGATCGAAGAAGTTCGTAAGCTCATACAAAAGACAGATATTGCATCCAAGCAAGTTATGATTGAGGCACGTATCGTTGAGGCTGATGATAGTTTTAGCAAAAATCTTGGAGTGAAGTTAGGCTTTACGGACTTGCGTGGTATTAATGGTGGCAATCCTGGCTATCAAATTAGCGGTAATCAACGTGTTGCAGTTACCGGAACTTTGCAAGGTGTCGGTGAGCAAACAGGGCAGGCGGTGGTTTCAAGCGGTAGCTTTGCTCCAAATTCGCAATTTGTAAACTTACCAGCATCCGGAATTGGAGGTTTGAATCCTGGCAGCCTCGCAGTTAGTTTGTTCTCATCAGCAGCGAATCGCTTTCTCAATCTTGAACTTTCTGCTCTTGAAGCGGATGGCAAAGGAAAGGTCATATCCAGTCCGCGCGTAGTAACAGCAGATCAGTTAAAAGCACTTATCGAACAAGGTACCGAGTTGCCATACCAAGTTGCAACATCTAGTGGTGCAACGTCGATTGCTTTTAGAAAAGCGACAATGCGCTTAGAAGTAACTCCTCAAATTACTCCGGACGGTAATATTATCCTTGACGTTGAAGTTCATAAAGACAGCGTAGGTCAACAGACGACGAATGGTTTTGCAATTAACACCAAGGAAGTAAAGACAATGGTGCTTGTGGAAAATGGCGGCACGGTCGTCTTGGGGGGGATCTATCAGCAAACTGAAGCGGATAATGTAACCAAGGTGCCGTTCTTTGGCGATCTTCCACTACTAGGAAATTTATTCAAAACAACCGGCAAAAGTAATCAAAAAACTGAATTATTGATTTTCATTACGCCAAAAATTATGACTGACCGCCTCGGTTTGAAGTAAACTTAACTTTTTTAAAATAGAATCATCTCAATGCGTTCACTCAACTACAGGTGTTACATGAATAGCTTCTTCCGGATCATTTCTGGCTTATTTTTATTGGCACTCATGTCTGCCTGTGGTGGTGGCGGTGGATCGCCTGGAGCAACCAGCAAAGTGGCATTATTTACTACGGCTCCGACTGCAATTAACGTTATTCCTGGTCAGCCGGCTCAAATTTTTACAATTGGCGGTGGGGTTCCTGGATATACCGCAACAAGCAGCAACACTGCGTTAATAGTGAGTGTTTCCGGTAGCACGCTGTCAATTTCAGCAAATGGAACAGGTAGTGCAACTGTAACCGTGACCGATACGGCAGGTACTCACGTAACCATCGCGGTAACAATTGGTACCGGATTAAATCTATATACATCGGGAGCCGCTACCGTCAATATTGGCGTTGGAATTAGTTCTGCTGCAATCCAAATTGGCGGTGGTAGTAGTATTTATACCGTAACGAGCAGCAATACTTCCATTGCTAATGTAAGCCAAATTACTACTGCCAATACATTTACGATTGTTGGTATTTCGCCTGGCACTGCGGTAGTGACCGTTACCGATAGCTTAGGTGCATTCGTAAAAATTACAGTTACGGTTGGGACGGTATCTGGCAATTTGACGACAACTGCATCTAATTCGATTAACGTTGCTGTAGGTGTATCTTCTGTCTACACAGTTCAAGGGGGAGCAGCGCCATACTCGGTTGGTAGTAGTAACACGAGTGTTGTGACCGCAAATATTGTCAATGGTCAATTGACAGTGACTGGTGTGGCTATCGGGCAAGCGACGATAACGGTGCTTGATTCGTCAACACAATCCACAACTATTGCGGTTCAGGTTGGGTCTTCATCAAAACTATTTACAACCGCGCCAACGGCATTAACTCTCGGTACCGGAACCGTTTCCTCGACCTTTACGATAGGCGGTGGTAGTCAGTTGTATTCCATCAGCAGCTCAAACAATAGCGTTGCAACGGCAAGTCTCAATGGTAATTCATTCATTATTTCGGGTATGAATGCTGGATCCGCTTCCGTTACCATTACTGATACTGCTGGTAACACTGTTGTTATATCAGTGACAGTAGCTGGGTCTTCCACGACACCGTTGTTTACGACTGCGCCTAATGCCGTGACTCTCTCGGCAGGTGGAGCTTCGACATCGTATGTAGTCAGTGGTGGTACTGCGCCATATACAGCTGTTAGTAGCAATACCAGTGTGTTGACATCGACAATTTCCGGTTCGAATATGCAATTGACCGGTGTTGCTTCGGGAACTGCGACGGTCACAATTAAAGACGCAACGGGAACTCCATTGCCTGTGATTACAGTCACTGTCTCTGGTGGTTCATCGAACGCGCTTTATACTACAGCACCATCAGCGGTACAGATCGCCATTGGCGCAAGCAATGCTCCTCAGTATCAAATTTTTGGTGGTGTCCCTACTTATACTGTTGTTAGTAGTGCAACGACAGTCGCGACGGTCGCGTTGAGCGGTAATACCTTTACCGTGACAGGTGTGGCAGCTGGTACAGCAAACATTGTGGTTACAGACTCAACCGGTCTTAAGCCAATTACGATTGCTGTAACGGTTGGAAGTAATGTCACCATTCCGTTTTACACTTCTACACCTGGCGCAGTTACTTTGACTGTAGGGACCACACCTCCGGCTTTCCTGTTAGGTGGTGGTACCGCACCATATACTGCGTCGTCTAGCAATACATCGGTCGTTACTACAGCTGTTAGTGGTGGCGCATTAACTTTAACGCCTGTCAGTCCTGGTACAGCAACCGTCACTTTGGTTGATAGCGCGGGAAGTACCCCGTTGTCTACAAATGTGACGGTTGTTGCGTCAAACATTCAAGCCTTGACCGTCGCACCGAGCAGCATTAGTTCAGCATATGTCGGTGACGTCTTGACATTTAATGTCAATGGCGGATCGCCACCGTATTCTGCGATTTCCAGCAATCCAGCGAGTGTCACCATTAATAATGGTACCAATATTCTTGCTGGTGGAACCTTTACTGCGACAATGGCAAATACGAATAATGCTGTAGCAATCGTCGTTACTGACAGTAAAGGAAATGCCCAAACGGTGAATATAGGCACGATTAGCGCGAAATCATCTTCGATGTCATTAACGCCGGTTGCATGGAGTATCTTTGGCAATAATAGTAGCTCGATATCCTTGAATCTGATTGGTGGTATTGCGCCATTCCAAGTTTTTTCTACGAGCCCAACTCAATCGAATGTAGCGCTCTTATCGTCCGTCGTGGTTACAAATAATGGTGTGACACTTCTTCCAACGCAGCCACCATTCTTTACCGATCGGACGTTGACAATTAATCTCGGTACTCAAGGCACGCGTTGTGTGGCGGCAAGTACTCCGATTACATTTACTGTGAAGGACAGCGTAGGTACAGCTGCAACTAGCACCATGACTATTGTTCCAAATTCGGGTGCTTGTCCATAATGTCGAAAAAGTTGTGCAGGAGACCTTGTGAGTGTCCAGGCGCTGATTTTAATTTGCCCAGGAAATTGCGATGTCTGGCAATATTTTCTTAGTAGGTCTTATGGGGTCTGGCAAGACGACAGTCGGTCGGGCTCTGGCAAGAAAACTGAATAAGCGTTTTATTGATTCGGATCACGAGATTGAGGCGCGAACTGGCGTCTCAATTCCTGTGATTTTTGAGATAGAAGGCGAGGTCAGTTTTCGTCAACGCGAAGCTGATGTCATTCGTGATTTAACTGCTCTCGATGGCATCGTCTTGGCGACAGGTGGTGGTGCTGTATTAAACCCGGACAGTTTGCGCTATTTGCACGAAAGAGGGACTGTCATCTACTTACGCGCTGGTATCAATAGCATTTTGCAGCGTACGCGCAATGACAAAAATCGTCCATTATTGCGTACCGCAGATCCACGTAAAAAGCTCGAAGAGTTAGAGGCGCAACGCCATCCCCTGTACCAACAGGCCGCCCATCTGATCATAGAAACCGGACGTCCCAACGTGCAGCATCTGGTACAAAGTATCCTCGACAAGCTTCCAAAAAACCATGTGGAAACACATTATCAACATCATCAAACCGGCATGCAATTAGTAGAAAATGGCAAGATCCAAACTCTGAATCTTCATCTCGGAGAGCGTAGCTATTCGATTAGCATTGGTCAGGAGCTGCTTAGCAATTCGGCCTTGTTGGCAGAAAAAGTTCGTGGTCAACACATCGTCGTTGTTACCAATTCCGTTGTCGCCCCATTGTATCTGGCGAATGTAGAAGCGCAGCTCAAGTCCATAGGAAAAACCTGTAGCGCAGTCATTTTGCCAGATGGTGAAGTGAATAAAAATTGGGATCATCTGAATCTGATTTTTGATCATCTGCTGGCCACTAAGTGTGATCGTAAAACGACGCTGCTTGCTTTGGGTGGAGGTGTGATTGGTGATATGACGGGTTTTGCTGCAGCCACCTATATGCGTGGAATACCGTTTGTGCAAATTCCGACTACCTTATTGTCCCAGGTCGATTCTTCCGTTGGCGGTAAAACTGGCATCAATCATCCTCTGGGTAAGAATATGATTGGTGCGTTTTACCAACCGCAAGCAGTGATAGCTGATACGTCGACATTGAATACTTTACCCGACGAGGAATTGTCTGCAGGTCTGGCAGAAGTCATCAAACATGGCGCAATCATTGATTCAGGATTTTTTCAGTGGCTAGAACAAAATATGTCCAGATTGCGTTCCAAAGACCCTGTCGCTCTGGCATACGTCATAGCACGCTCTTGTGAGATCAAAGCCAACGTCGTGCAGCAAGATGAACGTGAAGGCGGCTTGCGTGCGATTCTCAATTTTGGACATACCTTTGGTCACGCGATTGAAGCCGGTTTGGGTTTCGGTACGTGGTTGCATGGCGCAGCTGTAGGTTGTGGTATGGTGATGGCGGCGGAGTTATCGTTCCGTCTTGGCTTCATTGATTTTGTCAGTAAGACCCGGATAAAGCAATTGGTTGCCGATGCTGGCTTACCTGTCGTTGCACCTGACCTTGGTGAGCAGCGTTGGATGGAATTGATGGAAGTCGATAAGAAAAATGAGGGTGGAAAAATAAAATTTATTCTGCTCAAGCCGCTTGGAACAGCAACCATAACCAGCGTCCCTGAATCAGTTCTATTAGAAACTTTACGTCACTGCATTTTAGAATAGCGATGATTTTTAGCGACCACCATCTAGCACCGTATGCCGCCCAATCTGCAACTTCGCGAGGGCGGCTTTTTGTTGAGCCTTCGTCCAGTTCACGTAGTGAATTTCAGCGGGATCGCGATCGAATTATTCACTGCTCTGCATTTCGACGGTTAGAGTACAAGACGCAAGTCTTTGTGAATCATGAAGGTGATCTGTTCCGGACGCGTTTAACACATAGTCTGGAAGTTGCGCAGATTGGGCGTTCCATCGCCAGAAACTTACGTTTGAACGAAGACCTGGTGGAAGCGATTGCACTTGCACATGATCTTGGTCATACGCCATTCGGTCACGCCGGACAAGATGCGCTGAATGCTTGTATGCAGCCTTATGGAGGTTTTGAACACAATCTGCAAAGCCTGCGCATCGTTGATAAACTCGAAGAACGGTACGCGGCATTTGATGGTCTGAATCTGTGCTTTGAAACGCGTGAGGGCATACTCAAACATTGTTCTGTCAATAATGCTGAGGCTTTAGGCGAAGTTGGTAAGCGATTCATCCAGAAGACGCAACCCGGATTAGAAGCACAACTGACGAATCTGGCTGACGAAATTGCGTATAACAATCATGATATTGATGACGGTCTGCGCTCGGGTCTGATTACCGAAAAGCAATTGCTCGAGGTCGATATTTTTGCGCGCCACAGAGCAGAAGTGGAAAATGCGTATCCCGGTTTATCCGGACGCCGCGCCATCTCTGAAACTATTCGCCGCATGATTAATACTTTGATTACTGACCTGATCAAGACCTCCGCGGCGCGTATTCAAGAGTATGCACCGCAATCGGTCGATGATGTACGAAGCATGAGAAAAATGATTGGTTTCTCAGACGCACAGTTTCACGAAGCCAAGGTACTTAAACATTTTTTACATCATCAGCTATACCGGCACTATAAAGTGAATCGTATGATGTCTAAAGCACGACGAATTATTCATGAATTATTCGATGCATTGATAGCAGAGCCGAATTTATTGCCACCAGATTACGTAATAAAAGTGGCCGCAAATGAAGAGCAAAAAGTCCAGATGCAAGCACGAAAAATTGCCGATTACGTTGCAGGTATGACTGATCGGTATGCAATCCGTGAGCATCGGCGACTGTTTTCGATTGATGAAATTTGAGGCGAAAAAAGCGCTCCTGATTCATCTTTTATTTGATTTAAATTTCTACGGAGATTGTTATGAAGATTCATCGCTCAAATCCAGCAATTCCAGTTTCTTTTTCTCGTCGTGCAATTACTTGTATGTTGGTCGGTCTGGCGATCTCAGCACAGGCGATGTCATTGAATGATCTGAGTAATCAGGATGCCAGTACAGGCTTGAAAGCCGCATTGGATAAGGGGTCTGCAGTTGCTGTGAGTAAGCTGGGTGTGGAAAATGGTTTCCTGAATAACGACAAGGTAAAAATTCAACTTCCTTCGGTGCTGGAAAAAGCCATGCCTATCCTGAAAATGACAGGCAAAGGCCAACAACTCGATGAATTGGTCGTTTCTATGAACCGCGCTGCTGAAACCGCAGTGCCGATGGCAAAACCCTTGCTGGTCAACGCTGTGAAATCCATGAGTCTGACCGACGCAAAAAATATTTTGACCGGTGGCGAAACTTCGGTGACTGATTTTTTTAAACAAAAAACTGCCGCGCCATTGTCTGTGAAATTTTTACCTTTGGTGAAAGGGGTCACCGATAAAGCGGGTTTGTCGGCTAAATACAATGCTGTGATGGGACAAGCTCAAAAATTTGGCGTCGTCCCTGAGCAGGAGGCAACTGTTGAGGGGTATGTCACACAAAAAACCCTGGATGGTTTGTTTTTGATGATAGGCGAAGAAGAGAAAGAAATCCGGCGTGATCCAGTTGGTGCTGGTAGCGCCGCGATCAGTAAAGTATTTAGTTTGCTGAAATAAAAAACATTTTTTTATTGCGCTGACTGAAACAGCCAGCGCAACGGATATCAACATCCAAGACCATCAAAAAGACTTCTTTCCTGCGGTTTGTACTGACCGCAGCGCGACAAGCCGATTCTTGCAACAAGAAATTCTTGCTACGTAGTTTTACTTAAGTAGATAATGTTGCAACGCAGTATCAATTTTTCTGGTAAGTTATCGCATAAGCGCAGCACATTTGAAATGATAAAGATTATTTCACCGGCCTATTTTTTAACTGGGACTTTGCTGTTTGCCCTACAATAAATCAACAAAAAGATTCACATTAAAATATCGGAGATCAACATGTCATACAAAATGAAAACATTGATTGCGACCGCGCTTGTGAGCTGGTCGATGGCGGGTATCGCAGCTGAACCTATCAAAATTGGTGTTTCAGGGCCGCTAACAGGTGGTTCTGCGCCTATGGGGGTATCCATGCGCGATGGTGTCAAATTAGCGGTGGCAGAAATCAATGCTAAAGGTGGTGTGTTGGGACGACAGTTGCAGATCGTCGAACGTGATGATGAAGCAAAAAATGAACGTGGCGTGCAAGTTGCGCAAGAACTGATTAACAAAGAACGTGTTGTCGCGACGGTTGGTTATGCTAATACTGGCGTGGCGATTGCGTCTCAGCGTTTCTATCAGATGGCAAAAATTCCGGTCATGAATAACGTGGCTACTGGCTCAATCGTCACAAAACAATTTAACGCTCCTGAATTCACAGAAAACTATATTTTCCGTAACGCTGCGAACGATACTTTGCAGTCCGCGATGATTGTTGATGAAGCGATTGTGAAGCATAAATTTACTAAAGTTGCGATTTTGGCTGACTCCACAAACTATGGTCAACTGGGGCGTGAAGATCTGGAAAAAACCTTAAATGCCAAAGGCATCAAACCCGTTGCTGTCGAAAAATTTAATATCAAAGACGTAGATATGACAGCGCAATTGCTCAAAGCTAAGCAAGCGGGTGCACAAGCCATTCTCACTTATGGTATCGGCCCAGAATTGGCGCAGATCGCTAATGGTATGGAAAAGCTGGGTTGGAAAGTCCCGATGATCGGCAGCTGGACTTTGTCTATGGGTAACTTCCTCGATAACGCAGGTAAGAATGGTAATGGCGCGACGATGCCACAAACTTTTATCCAAGATCCAAATACACCAAAACGTAAGGCGTTTATTGAAGCCTACCAAAAAACCTACAAAATTGAACGCATCCCCTCACCAGTTTCCGCTGCCCAAGGATATGACTCGATTTATCTCTTAGCAGCAGCAATGAAGCAGGCGGGTACAACGGATGGACCAAAAGTACGCGAAGCTTTAGAGAACTTGACTGAAAAAGTTGATGGTGTTGTGATGACTTACAACAAACCATTTACTCACGACGATCACGAAGCGATTAAAGCTGGCGTGCCAGTAATGGGCGAAGCGAAAGACGGTCACATTGTCCTGGCAAAATAAGCTATTGCTCGATTGTTGATACTTGTAAGTATTTCTGAGTACAACCGGAACCAGGCTTAAAGCGAAACATCGTTTTGATTGCCTGGTTCATTTTTATCTAAATCGCACCTGTATTGATTTAACGCTTATCAGACTTGGCAATGGGAGTCACCTTGCCGGGCGATGTTCGACGCTGGGCGCTCTATTAAGGCATTGAAAATGGAAATTTTATTACAACTCGTGTTCAGCGGCATAGCCCTAGGCATGATTTACGCCGTCATTGCTTTTGGCTATCAACTGACGTTTGCTACGTCAGGCACCCTCAATTTCGGACAGGGCGAATCGCTGATGTTAGGTGCGCTGGTTGGTTTGAGTCTGGTTGGTAGTATTCATGGTGGCCCGTATATGAATTACTGGCTGATGATACCGCTGGTGATTCTGTTTGGTGGCTTACAAGGGGTGGTGGTGGAGTGGATCGCCGTTCGCCCGTCGATCAAAATCAAATCAGAATTTGGTTGGATTATGTCCACCATTGCGCTGGCAATCATTTTTAAAAATGTCGCAGAAAATATCTGGGGCAAAGATGATTTGACGTTCCCATCGCCCTTAACGGCTCAGCCGTTCCAAATTTTTGGTGCGAATGTTCAACCTATGCAAATCGTGGTGATTGTTGGTGCCTTAGCGATCATGTTAGCCGTCGAACTCTTTAACCGTAAATCGATTTACGGAAAAGCAGTCGTAGCAACATCGAACGACCGGGATGCTGCGGGTTTAATGGGTATCAATACCAGCATGGTCATTACGTTTTCATATGCACTGTCATCAGCGACTGCCGCGTTTGCAGGGGTGCTGGTAGCACCTTTGACGCTGACTGGCGCAACGATGGGTTCTTCATTGGGTTTAAAAGCATTTGCTGTAGCGATTATTGGTGGTTTGACTTCTGGAGTGGGTGCCATTGTCGGTGGTTTGATTTTGGGTATTGCTGAAACGTTGACCGGATTTTACGTTTCTACGGGCTATAAAGAAGTACCTGGTCTGGTTTTGTTATTGTTGGTATTAGCGATTAAGCCAGCTGGTTTATTTGGCAAAACTGCGATCAAGAAAGTGTAAGGAAAAAAGTCATGAATAAGAAGTCCTTAGCAATTTCTGTTGTTGGTATCGCTGCGTTGGGTTTATTCCCGGTCTTTATGCACAATCCGTATTATTTGCATCTGGCTGAAACGATTTTAATTTACGCGATTTTGTTGTTTGGTCTCGATATTGTGGTTGGTTATACCGGTCAAGTGTCGTTAGGTCATGCTGGATTGTTTGGCATTGGTTCCTACACGACAGGAGTGTTGTTTCTTAAGTTAGGGATGCCAATTTTGGTCGCGCTTCCAGCCAGTATCGTGGTCGCGGCTTTGTTTGGCGCGGTCATGGCCTTACCTGCCTTACGAGTTACCGGGCCGTATCTGGCGATGGTGACTTTGGCGTTCGGTACGATCACGCAAATTCTGATCAATGAAATGAGCTTCTTAACCGAAGGTCCGATGGGGATACAAATCACTAAGCCAGTCTGGTTTGGTCAAAAAATGACTGAGGTTGGTTTTTACTATCTGGTGGCGGTGATGATGGTGTTGGCCCTTATCGTTGTGCACAGGGTGTTGAGTTCGCATTTAGGTCGCGCATTTCAGGCGCTGCGTGATAGTCCGATTGCTTCTGACTGTATGGGCGTATCGGTATATCGTTACAAAGTATATGCGTTCGTCATTAGTGCAGCCTTGGCAGGTTTAGCAGGTAGTTTGTATGCGTATTCTGAACAATATATTTCACCGAATACCTACAATTTTGAACTGACGATTTTGTTTCTGTTAGCGGTGATCATGGGAGGGCGTAAGAGCCGGATTGGTTCGTTACTTGGTGCGTTTATTGTTGTGATGCTGCCTTCATTGTTGGCGGATATTGACTTGTTCCGTCAGATTTCTACCGGTGCCGCTGTGATTGCAGTGCTAGGTGCAATCGTGGCCTTGGTTCAGAAGCGCAAAACAGGACGTGAGCTGGTGGTGCCCGTCGTAGCAACAATAGGCATGGCCTTGTTTTCTTATAAGCTGGAAAACATTACGGACTGGCGTTTGACCATCTTTGGTTTGATGACATTGTTTGTTGTCTACTATTTGCAAGATGGGATTGTTGGGTTTGTTAGTGCCATGTTTGGTAGAGGTCCACGCCATCTCGTCGCAAATGCCGACGCAGAAAAAATTGGTGACAGTCTGGCGATCGCTAAAGCCGGTGGTGACAGTACTGGCGTATTACTTAATGCACGTCAGTTATTAATGCAATTTGGTGGTTTAAAAGCCCTGAACCAGGTTGACTTGCAAATTGCCAGAGGAACAGTGCATGGGTTGATCGGGCCAAATGGCTCAGGCAAAAGCACGATGATGAATGTGCTGACGGGGATTTATAAACCTACCAATGGCGCGGTTGAATTTAGCGGTAAGGTGATTTCTGGCACAACGCCTTCTGCAATCGCCTTAGGTGGAGTTGCCCGTACTTTTCAAAACGTGCAGTTGTTTGGTGAAATGACAGCGACTGAAAATGTGCTGGTTGGTTTGCATAGTACGTTCCGTAGTAATGTGTTCGACGCTATGTTGCATACACCTCGATATCTGCGCGAAGAGCGCACAGCCCGTGAACGTGCCGCCAGTATTTTGCATTTCGTCGGTTTATCAGATCTGGCGAATGAAGAAGCGCGCAATCTGCCGTATGGCAAACAGCGTTTGTTAGAAATCGGTCGTGCTCTTGGTTTGAATCCACAATTGTTGTTGCTGGATGAGCCTGCTGCCGGTTTGACTGCACCCGATATCAAAGAGCTCATCGCTATTATTCGTAAAATTCGTGAGCATGGGATCACGATTATTCTGATCGAACATCATATGGATGTTGTGATGTCCTTGTGCGATGTCGTTACTGTACTTGATTTTGGGCAGAAGATTTGTGAAGGTAAGCCAGCAGATGTACAAGCAGATCCAAAGGTCATTGAAGCATACCTGGGCGGAAGTGTGAGTGAAGAACTGAGCGGCGCGGTGCATCCCGCGGCAACGGTGTAAGGAGAACCTATGTTAACGATTTCAAATTTACACGCTGCATACGGTAAGGTCCAGGTATTGCACGGCATTTCTTTGGAAGTGCCAAAAGGGAAAGTCGTGACCTTGATTGGCTCCAATGGTGCTGGCAAAACAACGACCATGCGTGCAATTTCAGGCATGTTGAAACCAAAAGAGGGCACGGTGAGTCTGGCGGGTAAAGATATCACCGGACTCGATTCACATAAGATTGCGCGCGCCGGATTGGCGCATTCGCCGGAAGGTCGGCGCGTGTTTGCGACCATGTCGGTGAAGGATAATTTGCTGTTAGGCGCTTTCCCACGCTTTACCGGCTCGCGTAGTCGCGGTGATATTGACACAGATCTGCAAAAGGCAATGGAGCTGTTCCCTCGCTTGCGGGAACGTCGTGATCAACTCGCAGGCACCTTGTCAGGCGGTGAGCAACAAATGTTGGCGATGGCACGTGCCGTGATGCTCAATCCTGATGTCATTTTGCTGGATGAGCCCTCGATGGGTTTAGCGCCGATTTTGGTGGATGAGGTATTCCGTATCATCCAACGTCTGAAGCGAGAGGGTATGACTATGCTGTTAGTTGAACAATTTGCGGCTGCAGCGTTAGCTGTCGCAGATTACGGCTATGTTCTGGAAAATGGCAAAATTTCTGTGCATGGCCCGGCCGTTAGTTTGCAAAATGATCCTGCTGTCAAGGCTGCCTACCTTGGTGGTAATTCGCAGCATTGAGTTTTGCAGCAAGCGTAGTGAAGGGCGGGTGCAACCCGCCAATTTTGCTTAACAAGAGTCCGCGAGGGTTGCACCCGCTCTACAAAAAGTCGTTAGCCTTGCAGCGAATGCAGAGGATGTGCATACGTCGGCCATACTTCTTTGAAAAAACCTGTAACCATGTCTTCGCTGACTTCGGACAAGTGGGCCGGTGACCATTTGGGCTGATTGTCCTTGTCAACTACCAGGGCGCGCACGCCTTCGAGTACCTCTCCGTGTTTGAAGCAATGGCGTACCATATTTCTCTCCATGCGCAGGCAATCTGACACGGACATGCTGGCGCTGCGGCGTAGCTGTTCCAAGGTCACGCACATGAGCAGTGGTGAGCGCTTTTCCATCGTGGCGAGTGTGCTTTGGGCAAATACACTGGTATTCTTTTTGAGTGCTTCAGTAATATTCATCACGCTATTGCCAGAAAATAGCGCGTCAATGTGAGTGCGTTGCACCGCCAGTTTGCTTTGTGCTGGTTCAGCTTGTGTCGCGTAAGGGCTGGCGAAATCGTGAATTGCTTTGCGCAAATCGGACGCATCACTATTGCTCAAAAAATCAATCAAGCCCGGAATTTCATTGGTCGGAATAAACACGTCTGCCAAACCTGCATACAGCGCATCAGCAGCACCGATAATTTCTCCAGTTAAACCCAGATAGGTACCGATTTTTCCTGGCGTACGTGACAGGAAATAACCACCGCCAACGTCTGGAAATAAGCCAATATTCACTTCCGGCATTGCCATCTTGGTACGCTCAGTCACGATGCGCAAGCAACTATCAGGGCCCGCTTGCGCAATCCCCATGCCGCCCCCCATCACCACGCCGTTCATCAGCGCAATATACGGTTTTGGATAGAAATGAATTAAATGGTTTAACGCGTATTCTTCAGTAAAAAAATCTTCCAGCAATGCGCTGTCACCTGTCGGAGTGGATGTTCCGACATCATAAAAAAAACGGATATCACCACCAGCACATAAAGCTTTTTCGCTGCTGCTATGAATAAACACTGCACGGATATCGTTATTATCACGCCATTTCAATAAGGCAGCCGTGATACTTCTTACCATGTCCAATGATAGAGAATTGAGTGCCTTGGGGCGATCTAAAGTGATGAAGCCGATCTGATTTTTAACAGAAGTAACAACGTATTCGCTCATAAGGATACCAATAAATTGATCGTGGTAAAGCTGGTATTTTATGCTGCTGCGCGCTTGCCGTCACGGTCTTTAGCGCGGAGTGAGTGATGTGTGGGATAGCAATAAAAAAGGACGCTAGTGAGCGTCCTTGTTTTAGTGACCCTGAATGAACAGGGGGTGGCGATTATGCCGATGCCGGATCTGGCATGTGTTTAATTGCATCGTGGTGATGTTCCTGGATTTTGTCTTTGTGTTTGATCACTTGACGATCCAGTTTGTCTACCAACGCATCAATGGCTGCATACAAATCATGCGCCAGACTTTCTACATGGATATCTTTGCCGCTGATGTGCAGATTGATATCTGCTTTATGGCGTTTGTCTTTCTCGCGGAGCTTGTCAACCGTCAGAATAACGGCAATATCAATGACTTGATCGAAGTGTCGCCGGACTCTTTCCAGCTTGGTGTGTACGTATTCGCGGATTGCAGGAG
This sequence comes from Undibacterium sp. Ji67W, assembly GCA_049340365.1. Classification (GTDB taxonomy): domain Bacteria; phylum Pseudomonadota; class Gammaproteobacteria; order Burkholderiales; family Burkholderiaceae_D; genus Undibacterium. The sequence continues at coordinate 51,666 of JBMPOY010000016.1, forward strand.
TTACTTCGACGTGATGTCCACTGATGGTGAGATTCATACTGTGCTCCTATGGTAATGTTGCTTGCTATTACGATGCGCTCATTTCATCGGAAGTGTCTTGAGCTAAATCATATATAGCAATTTAAACCGGAATTACAAGGACTTTGTTACAAACATTTACGCATGCTGACGGGTGGAATTTTCAGAGCTTCGCGGTATTTGGCAACGGTACGTCGGGCAATTACCATACCCTGTTCACCCAGCATTTCTGCGATTTTACTGTCAGAGAGTGGGCTTTTCTGGTCTTCTGCTCCTATTAACTGCTTGATGAGTGCTCGTATCGCGGTGGACGATGCTTCCCCCCCGGTTTCCGTCGCGACATGGCTGCCGAAAAAGTACTTTAACTCAAACATGCCATGTGGGGTCAACATGTATTTTTGGGTCGTAACACGTGAAATAGTACTCTCGTGTAATCCTAGTGTATCAGCTATTTCGCGCAAAACAAGGGGGCGCATCGCGACCGCGCCATGGGTGAAAAAATTACGCTGTCTTTCTACTATTGCTTGTGCAACGCGCAAAATTGTTTCGAAACGCTGGCGCATATTTTTGATCAGCCAACGCGCTTCTTGTAGTTGCGCACTAAGTCCGCTTTCTCCGCGATGTTGCCGCATCAGATTGGCGTACATACTGCTGACGCGCAGTTTAGGCATGACGTCTTGATTGAGCGAGACTTGCCAGCCATTCGCAGTTCTTTTAACGATAACGTCAGGTACCACATAGTCAGAACTGCTCTTGGCAAACGCATGTCCTGGTCTGGGATGACATGAACGTATGACAATTTGTGCTTCGCGCAAATCCTCGTCATCGCAATCAAAGATTTTTTTTAATTTCGTGAAATCTCTTTGTGCAAATAAATTTAATTGTTTTTCAACAATAGCTAACGCCAGGCGACGTGTGACGTAAGGGATATGAGGTAAACGTTTTATTTGTATTGCAAGGCATTCGGCAGGATCTCTTGCACCGACTCCAGGTGGATCAAAACTTTGTACCATCGACAACGCGAATGATAATTCTTCGGGCTCGACACAAAGTTCTATCGGCAAGCTGGAATGAATTTCATCCAGAGTCTCTGACAAGTAACCATTATCATCAATCGCGTCGATAATCAGTTCTACTAATGCCAGATCGCGCGGTTCGCGCAGACTCAAACGCATCTGCTCAAGTAAGTGCTCACGCAGACATATGTGAGCAGCTTCGAGTTGGCGGTGGCCATCATCATCTTCCGCATTGTACTGACCTGTTGGTGCGTCGTTGAAGCTCCATTCTTCTTCGTTAGCACTCACGCTATCATTCGGAGCGAATTCGCTGTCAGATGGCGTATCTTCTGCGTTGCTGGTGCTTTCTCTGTTGCCAGAAGTTTCCATGCCTGCGTCTGGCGTGTTACTCGAGGTATTGATCGCTCCGTCTGCCAAAAGACGTAGTGCATTGTCCATAGGATCGTCCACTCGCTCCAGCAAGGGATTCTCTATGAGCAATGTCTCTAATTCCTGATGCAACTCCAGCGTCGATAATTGCAATAATCGTATCGATTGTTGCAATTGCGGCGTCAATGCCAGATGTTGGGAAGTACGTAGCTGCAGGCTTTGTTTCATGATGCTTTCCGTCACATGCGGAAATGCTCTCCCAGATAAACCCGGCGCACTGATTCGTTTTCAATGATATCGTCAGGCTTACCGCTAGCCAACACTGCGCCCTGATTGATGATGTAGGCGTGGTCACAAATACCTAAGGTTTCACGAACGTTGTGATCGGTGATAAGAACGCCGATGCCACGTTCTTTCAGAAAACGTACGATGCGCTGAATCTCAATCACCGCAATCGGGTCAACACCAGCAAACGGCTCATCTAATAGTACGAAGCGCGGATTGGTTGCCAGGGCGCGGGCAATTTCAACCCGGCGTCGTTCACCACCGGAGAGGGATAGCGCCGGGTTCTCGCGAATTTTTTCAATTTGTAAATCTGCCAATAAAGCATTCAGGCGCTGGTCAATTTCCTGCTTTGAAAGATATTTTTTGTCTTTATCTTTTTGCAACTCCAGGACGGCCCGAATATTCTCCTCTACGGTTAGTTTTCTAAATACAGATGCTTCTTGCGGTAAATAGGACAAACCTAAGATAGCACGTTGATGAATAGGTAAGCCCGAAACGGCAACACCGTCGATGCTGATTTGTCCGCCATCAGATGGAACCAGGCCTACAATCATGTAAAACGACGTGGTTTTACCCGCGCCGTTGGGGCCGAGCAATCCGACCACTTCGCCACTTTTTACCGATAAGGATACATCTCTGACGACTTGCCGGGCGCCGTAGCGTTTTTGTAGTCCTTTGACGACCAGAATGCTATTTTTTTCTGAAGTGTTTGCTGGCATCTTAATTGGCCTGTTTATCCGTTTTTGGCTGTATCGTCAGCTTGATTCTGCCACCACCAGAAACGACTGAACCATTACTTGTGTTGGTGCCAACAAATACATCGTTTTTGCTGTCGTAAGAAAGGAATTCGCCTTCTTGTTCATCGGTGACTTTCTTACCGTCGAGATAACGTACTTTTGCTTTAGAGATGAATTTGACGAACTCTGTTTTTTCATCATATTCTGCACGATCAGCCTCACCTTCAACCCAAAGATCAGGGCCACCGTCACGTTTCTGACGGAACCTGACTTTCCCACCCGATTTACTGTACAGATTAACGTGTTGGAAATCTTCCGGGGTTTTGGTCGCTACGGCGCGTTCTGATTTGACTATTAACGTGCCCTTCGTAATAACAACATCGCCAGTCGCAGTAGTGATATTGGTTTTACCATCACTGATGAGATGTTCTGCTTCAATGACCATTTCCTTTTGGCTGTCGGCTTTTTCTGCATAGGCCGGAAATATAAACGTTGTCGTCATACCGAAAAGTAAGATCGAACTCATTATTTTTTGTGAGCAAAAGAGGGGCAAGCGCATTTTTTTCTTTCTGAAATTTGTCTGATACGTTGAGGTTTCAGTTACCGCGTTTTTTTAAACGTGCATGTACTTTACTTAATAACTCTAATTGTTGGGTCGAGTTGTTGGCCACCATGCCTATCGCGTGAGCCTCCATGCCATTGGTAAATAGTGTGACCGGGTGATCCGATGTCACCAGGTCATTGTCTGGTATTAACATCAGGTAATCTGTTTCCAGACGCATAAAATTTGAATTGAGACCTTCCGGACGTTCTACGCTGACTTTGTTATACAAATGCACAATATCGTGTTCACGTTTAGGGGTGATGGCTTCAGACTTTTGATCGACAACTGCCCGCTCAGCGATAATAGTGACTGGCATACGGGTATCGTCAAAGCTATTAATATGCGGGTGAGTAATCTCATACTGGTCGGTCCGCGGCAAATGAATTAAACGATCACCGGTTAAGTGGTAATTTGCTTTGCTCGTATTTGATAAACGTATGAAGTTGAACCGCTCAACATAGTAATCAGGTTCTAGTCTTAACGACGATTTTTGTGCATCGTCTTCTCCGCGTTGGCGAAATGCACTTTCTGCCCAGAAGCTTCCAAGCGCAATAAGACCTAGCGCGGCAACGGCTATCCAGATACGTGCACGGTCTATCGTAATCTGTGGTTTCATGCCAAATATTCGGACAAAGCCATGTCATACTTATTTTGGGCTTTTAAAATAAGATCGCACACTTCTCGTACCGCGCCTTTACCACCCATCGCGCTCGTTACGTAGTCGACACGAGAGCGTACCTCAGCGTGTCCGTTGGGAACACTCATTGCTAAACCGACTCTGCTCAATACGGGAAGATCGATGACGTCATCGCCAATAAATCCACATTCGTTGCCAGCAAGATTGAGCTCTGCGAGCAAGTCCATAAACGCCGATTTTTTGTCATGAATGCCTTGACGTACATGTGTGATCCCAAGATCTGATGCACGTTTCGAGACGATTGCTGAACTACGCGCGCTGATTATCGCCGTCGCAATGCCAGCATTTTGTAATAAGCGGATACCTTGGCCATCGAGAACGTTGAAGGTTTTTAAAACTTCGCCATCAGGACCAAAATGCAGGCTACCGTCAGTCAGAATGCCGTCGACATCAAAAATCATTAACTTTATGCGTGTTGCTTTTTGTATTGCATCGCTCATTAAATTACCTTTGCTCTGGTCAGGTCATGGATATGTAAGGCACCGACTAATTTTCCTTGTTCGTCCGTGACCAGCAATTGATTAATGCGGTAAGTTTCCATGACTTCTACGGCTTCGACAGCGAGCTGATCAGCGCGAATGCTGCGCGGATTGGTATGCATGACATTGCCAATACTGATTTGGGTGAAATCACATACACCTTCCATCATCCGACGTAAATCACCATCGGTGAATACGCCAACGATATTGCATTCGTCATCCACGACAGCTGTCATCGCCATACCTTTTTTGGTGATTTCCAGTAATGCTGATGTGAGTTTGGTATCTGGGCTGACGCTTGGAATGGCATCGCCCGTACGCATGACGTCTTTAACATAGGTCAGCAAGCGTCTTCCCAAAGCGCCACCTGGATGTGAGCGGGCAAAATCTTCCTCGCGGAACCCGCGTGCATCCAATACTGCAACGGCGAGCGCGTCACCTAAAGCTAAGGTGACGGTGGTACTGGCGGTTGGTGCGAGGTTCAACGGGCAAGCTTCTTTGGCGACCTGCAAACTTAAGTGTACATCAGCAATTTTTCCTAGACTTGACGCAGGATTGCCGGTTAATGAAATCAGCTTGACGCCCAAACGTTTGATGATAGGCAAAATCGACATCAGTTCCGCCGCTTCCCCGGAGTACGAAATAGCGATAAAAACGTCTTGCGAAGTAATCATGCCCAGGTCGCCGTGTGCGGCTTCGGCAGGGTGCACAAAGAATGAGGGTGTGCCGGTCGAGGCAAAGGTCGCGGCAATTTTACGTGCAATATGGCCTGACTTACCAATGCCCGAGACAACGACCCGGCCTTTGCATGAAAGTAGGGTGCGCACAGCATGTGCGAAACCCGCTGCATCTTCATTCTGAAGTCGTGCCTGTAAAGCAATTAAAGCATCAGCTTCAATTTGCAAAGTTTCTGATGCCAATTCAACAGCACGTCGTGCCGCATCATTGGTGAGCACATCAGATTGTGTCTGAGTGTCTCTTTGGTGGGATGCATTGAAATCGTTCATCCCGACAGTATAAACGAAATCTATAAAGCAAAAACTTTGCCAGATGTAACGAAATTACTACACAAGGGAAAATTTTGATACCGAAAATGTATTTTGAACACAATGATGGTTCAAATGACGTGCAAATTTATCATAGGAAAACGACAGTTGATTCACGTAAATAGGCAATAATGTCAGTTATGAACGCTCTCGATATCACTTTATCTCTGTTAGCTGCAGCCGTGCTCGGTGTGGTGGCTTTTCGCATGTTGCAATTACCACCGATTCTGGGTTATCTGACTGTTGGTATTTTGATTGGTCCGTTTGGTCTTAAGGTCGCCGAAGATGGTGCTGTTACTCATGAGTTAGCCGAATTTGGCGTGGTTTTTCTGATGTTTTCCATTGGCCTCGAATTTTCTCTGGCGAAACTCATGGCGATGCGCCGCGCAGTGTTTGGTCTTGGTCTCGCCCAAGTATTCGTGACGGTAGTTGTCAGTATGTTGGCGGCATGGGCCGCGTCTGTCTGGCTGCCACATTTTTTTCGGATCAGTTGGGAGGCTTCATTTGCCTTGGGTGGTGCGCTGGCAATGTCTTCTACTGCCATTGTGTCCAAAATGCTTACCGAGCGCCTGGAATTAGAAAGTCTGCACGGGCGTCAGATTATTAGCGTTTTATTATTCCAGGATCTGGCGGTAGTACCTTTACTGATTCTGGTGCCTGCGCTCGCGTCTCATTCTGGTGATATTTTGCAGACCTTGGGTTGGGCAGGTGCTAAAGCGATATTGGCTTTATTGATTTTATTGTTCATTGGTCAAAAGCTCATGCGCACCTGGTTCAAAATTGTGGTCAAAAGGCGCTCACAAGAATTGTTCATGCTCAATCTTCTGTTTGTGACCTTAGGCGCGGCGTGGCTCACAGATAAAGCAGGCTTATCCATGGCGCTGGGTGCTTTTGTTGCTGGCATGCTGATTTCAGAGACGGAATACCGGCATCAGGTAGAAGAAGACATCAAGCCATTTCGCGACGTATTGTTGGGATTGTTTTTCATTACGATAGGCATGATGCTGAATTTAGGTATGGTGTTAAGCAATATCTGGATGGTGCTATTGCTGTTTATCGTGCCAATATTGCTCAAATTAGTATTAATCACCGGATTAGCAAAAGTCTTTGGTAACTCAACAAGTGTCTCATTGCGTACAGGTCTGGCCTTGGCACAAGCTGGTGAATTTGGTTTTGTTTTACTAAATCAGACTGGTGATCTGCATTTGATTGATTCGAATTTAATGCAAATTATTCTGGCCGCGATGGTCTTGTCTATGCTTGCATCACCATTTATTTTGGCGAAGTCAGATGCGATAGTCATGAAATTCTCTGCCAATGAGTGGATGATGCAATCCCTTGCACTGACACAAATTGCAGCCCGGACGATGACCGCCAAAAAACACGTCATCATTGCAGGTTTTGGGCGTAGCGGCCAAAGTTTGGCGCGCTTACTGACCGAAGAAAAAATAGATTACCACGCACTGGATCTGGACCCGGATCGGGTGCAGGAAGCGCAAATTGCTGGTGATAACGTCTCTTACGGTGATGCTGCCCGACGTGAAAGTCTGACGGCGGCGGGGATTAATCGTGCCGCTGCGTTGGTAGTCACCTATACAAGTACCGCGTCGGCCTTGAAAATTTTGCATTTCGTCACTGAAATGAATCCCAGTTTGCCAGTGATTGTTCGCAGTCATGATGACAGCGATCTGGATAAACTGAGGGCGGCCGGGGCGACTGAGGTCGTACCTGAACTCATGGAAGGTAGTCTGATGCTGGCTTCTCATGCGCTGGTTTTGCTCGGAGTTCCATTGCGACGCGTGGTGCATCGGGTACAAGCGGCACGCGATGCACGTTATGAGTCCTTACGCGGTTTCTTCCACGGTATCAGTGACGCGACCGATAGTCCTGAACATATGCAAATTCGTTTGCATACCGTGGTGTTGACGAATAAATCTCAGTTTGTCGGGAAGCTCCTGCCTGAACTCCGTTTGTCCGAGTTAGGCGTTGATGTACAAGCAATACGGCGCGGTAAGAACCGGGTGGAGCTGACAAATTCATTGATGTTGCAGGCGGCCGATGTGTTAGTTTTACGTGGTACATCAGAAGCAGTCGCTAGAGCAGAGTCGCGGCTGTTAAAATAACGGGTTATTTTAAAAATTGAAGGACATCTGGCGATGTTAAATCCATCCGAATACATTAAACAACATATCCGCACCGTACCAAACTGGCCGCAAGAAGGTGTGATGTTCCGTGATATCACTCCCTTATTACAAAATCCTAAGGTATTTCGTGTTTTGATCGATATGTTTGTACATCGCTATATGGATGAAAAAATCGATGTCGTCGCGGGTCTTGACGCGCGTGGATTCATTATCGGTTCGGTATTGGCTTATGAATTGAATCTGGGCTTTGTTCCTATTCGTAAAAAAGGCAAATTACCTTTCCATACTGTTTCTGAACAATACGAACTTGAATACGGCAGTGCAACAGTAGAACTGCATGCTGATGCTTGTAAAGCAGGGGATCGTGTAGTGTTGATCGACGATCTGATTGCAACTGGTGGAACTATGATGGCAGGTAAGAAATTGCTTGAGCGTTTAGGTGCGACTGTGGTCGAAGGAGCAGTGATTGTTGATTTACCAGAATTAGGTGGTTCTAAAATCATTAAGGACAGTGGCTTGCCTTTATTTACAGTATGTAATTTTGAAGGACACTAATTTCGTTTGAAGTTTCGTTCACTACCAATAAAAAACCTGACCGTGTGTGTCAGGTTTTTTATTGTCAGATTCAAGAGGCGACTGCTGGCAAAAGTTTCAATTATGATTGCCACCTCTTTTCTCATTCTAATGTCAAAATACAAATCTTCTTCTGTATGTTTTCGCCGATGAACGTACGCAATTGTTAATTCTGATGACAACATCGCTACCAGCGCAATATCAGACGCATGCAAAAATGCAGAAGCTGCGCTATACTTCAAGCCTTCCAAGGAGCGTTGCGACGAGAATGTCTTTCTCGCCAGGCTTGGAGTCAAAGGCGTTTGTCGGGTGTTTTGGTTTCTTTTTATCAATTTTGATGTGAAGAATGAGAATATTTCCGGATTCGCTTGCCACAACTGCGCTCACGTTACTTTTTTCTATTGAAAGGAGGGCGTGAGAACGCCACCATCATGACTACCCAAACATCTCATCAAGATTACCTCGTTGCCGATATTAGTCTCGCCAGCTGGGGCCGTAAGGAAATTCAGATCGCTGAAACAGAAATGCCAGGTCTGATGGCAATTCGTGAAGAATTTGCTGCCAGCCAACCCTTGAAAGGTGCGCGCATCACTGGTTCTTTGCACATGACGATCCAGACCGCCGTACTGATCGAAACACTCAATGCATTAGGTGCACAGGTTCGTTGGGCTTCCTGCAATATTTACTCTACACAAGATCACGCCGCTGCAGCAATCGCAGCAGGCGGCACACCAGTGTTCGCGTTCAAAGGTGAAAACCTGGATGAATACTGGGAATTCACACACCGTATTTTTGAATGGACTGACGGCGGTTACTCCAACATGATTCTCGATGACGGCGGCGATGCGACATTGTTGCTACATCTGGGTACACGTGCGGAAAAAGATCTTTCTGTCCTCGATAATCCAGGGTCAGAAGAAGAAATCTGCTTGTTTAATGCGATCAAATCCCATTTGAAAAATGAGCCAGATTGGTATTCTAAACGTCTTGCGGCAATCAAAGGCGTAACAGAGGAAACTACCACGGGCGTGCATCGTTTGTACCAAATGCACAAAGAAGGCAAACTCGCGTTCCCTGCGATTAACGTCAATGATTCCGTGACCAAATCCAAGTTCGATAACTTGTATGGCTGCCGTGAGTCTCTGGTGGATGGTATCAAGCGCGCAACCGACGTGATGATCGCTGGTAAAGTGGCTGTGATTGCTGGCTATGGTGATGTTGGTAAAGGTTGCGCTCAAGCGATGCGCGCTTTGTCAGCACAAGTGTGGGTCACAGAAATTGATCCTATCTGCGCATTACAAGCCGCGATGGAAGGTTACCGCGTTGTGACGATGGAATACGCTGCCGAATTTGGCGACATTTTTGTGACGACAACGGGCAACTATCACGTTATCAGCCATGCGCACATGCTGAAGATGAAGAACCAGGCGATTGTCTGCAATATCGGTCACTTCGACAATGAAATCGACGTTGCATCCCTGAAAAAATACACTTGGGAAAACATCAAGCCACAAGTTGATCACGTTATTTTCCCTGACGGTAAGCGTATTATTTTGCTCGCTGAAGGTCGTCTGGTGAACTTAGGATGTGGCACTGGTCATCCATCGTATGTGATGAGTTCTTCATTTGCTAATCAGACGATTGCGCAAATTGAGTTATTTTTGAATAACGATAAATATCCGGTTGGCGTCTACACGTTGCCGAAGCATCTGGACGAAAAAGTCGCTCGTCTGCAGTTAAAAACACTTAACGCGCAATTAAGTGTTTTGACCGATGAACAAGCAGCTTATATTGGTGTGACGAAGGAAGGCCCATACAAGCCTGAACATTACCGTTATTAAGTAATACAACTCCTCGTTTCACCAAGCGTGACGAGGAGTTTTTTTTATCTCTCATTTACGTCTGGAGCGTTCATGCGTTTGCTAGCAACCTGGTTAATTAATGCCCTTGCCTTATTGGCGATCCCCTATCTGATGCATTCTGTGTCGATTGATAGTTTTGGAACCGCTTTGTTAGTCGCAGTGGTTCTGGGACTGGTCAATGCAGTCCTGCGTCCAGTACTGGTGTTGCTGACTTTGCCGGCCACCTTAATTACGATGGGTTTATTTATCTTTGTGATTAATGGTCTGTTGTTTTGGGCGGTTGCCAGTTTGGTGGACGGTTTCCATGTTGCTGGATTCTGGGCTGCGGTTGGCGGTGCGTTGTTGTATAGCGTGATTTCCTGGACACTCTCGACACTTATTTTGCAAAAATAATGAAACCGCATAATTTCAGTATTGAATTTTTCCCCCCGAAAACGGTTGAGGGAACAGAGAAGTTGCGTGTTACCCGTGCCAAATTAGCGACGCTGAATCCTAAATATTTTTCAGTAACCTTTGGTGCCGGAGGCACGACACAGCAGGGTACTTTAGATACCGTCGTCGAAATCCGTCGTGAAGGCTTTGATGCTGCGCCACATTTGTCTTGCGTTGGTGGAACACGTGAATCAATCCGAACCATTTTGCGCGAGTACCAAGCGCATGACATTCGTCGCTTAGTGGCTTTGCGTGGCGATTTGCCGAGTGGTTATGGGATGGGCGGTGAGTTTCGCTATGCGGCCGAATTGGTTGAATTTATTCGTGCAGAAACGGGTAACTGGTTTCATATTGAAGTGGCTGCGTATCCAGAAATGCACCCTCAGGCGCGCTCTCCACAAGATGACCTCAGTAATTTTGTTCGCAAAATAAATGCGGGTGCCGATGCCGCAATCACCCAGTATTTTTATAACGCGGATGCATATTTCCGTTTTGTTGAAGAAGCGCAAAAATTGGGTGTAACTGCACCGATCGTTGCTGGAATTATGCCAATTACCAACAGCAGCCAGTTACAACGTTTCTCGGAAATGTGTGGTGCTGAGATCCCTCGCTGGATAAAACTCAAACTCAATAGTTATGGCGATGATAATGCGTCGATCAAGGCGTTTGGCCTCGATGTTGTGACCCGTATGTGTGAACGATTGTTACAAGGTGGTGCGCCAGGATTGCATTTTTACTCTCTCAATCAAGCTGTGGCAACGACTGCTATCTGGGAGCGCCTGGTTTAATCTGCCTTCGTTTTACCCTCGAACCATGAGTGTGAAGGGCGATTACTTTACAAGGGTAGGAGGTAAGTCCTACCCGCTTTATCTATTTTTTTATTGCCGCTTTCCGATTATCGAACACCGCATAAATAGCTGTTGTTTTATGGAAAGCCGTAGAAATAAACTTGTTCCTACTCCCGCCTTATGAGTAATATGGTGTTACATCCTCTTAAAAGGATAAACAGCTCAACACCGACCCGACAGTCTGTTTTCTGGTTTTGTACTTGTCTTATTAGCATTTAATTTGATCGGCCGTGGAAACGCGATCAAATCGGAACATCTTGGACCTTTTGATCAATCGATCTTAAGGAATCTGTCTGCTGTGATAGCGGGTGTTCGCAAAGAGGTGCTTGCGTTTCGCAGCTCACTTTGGAGGAATGGTAATGAAGTTGAGACTCTATTGCTTGATTCCAGTGTTATCTTTTTCCTTTGCCACAATGTCAGCCAACGCTGAACTTGTCGTGATTGTGAATAAAGATAATCCTGCGACCAAAATGTATCTGGCGCAAGTCGCACAATTCTATCTTGGCGGTTCCACGCTCTTCGCTCCGGTGGAATTGGCTGAAAACTCTCCTGCCAGGACAGAATTTTACAAAAAAGTCTTAGATAAAGATGCGGCGCAGGTACAAGCCATCTGGTCAAAGCTTTTGTTCACGGGCAAAGCCAAAGCGCCTAAAGAATTTAAAACCGATGCGGAAGTTAAAAAGTTTGTCAGTGCTACTCCCAACGCCATGGGATATATCGACAAGTCCTCTGTGGATGACACGGTAAAAGTAGTTGCTATCGTTCCTTGAACGACATCACTGACTCACCTTTTAGGAGATATGCAATGAAGAAAATTTTATTTACTTTGATGCTGGTTCCAGCCTTCGCTTCTGCGATTGATCTCGACGACGAGGGAACATGGAAGCTCACCGGATTTTATAATTTGACTGGAGCAAAAGTCATGAGCGGCTCAGCACAGGGAAGCTCAGCGCCATGGACCTACCAAAAATACAATTGCCCTTGCACTATCCAAAACTGGGAGTATACCGGTGTCTATGAAAAGTCGAAAGGGTGGCAATTTGATCAGGAATCTTTGGTTGGCTTGCAACTGAAAAAAGAATTCAGCCAGACGCTATCCGCGACTGTACAAGTCGTTGCGCGCTCACAAAATCCTAACCAGGGTTCAAAACCAACGGTGGATTGGGCATATTTAACATGGCAGCCATCCGCGGACTCTAACTGGACTTTCCAGGCCGGACGGTTCCGTATTCCTTTGTACTATTACAGCGATTATTTGTACATTGGTTATGCATATCCGTGGGTAAGACCAGCACCCGATGTGTATGGCTGGCCTGTTTATTCCTATAACGGCGCGAATGTTAGTTATCGCACTCAGTTAGGTAACTCAGATTGGGCAACCACGGTATCCGTATGGGCGGGAAATTACACTCAGGGCAGCGATGCCTACTATTCCAATATCTATAATAACTCAGCCCCCACCAGTGATGCCTGGAAAGGGATTCTGGGTGGATCAATCTCGGTGAATAATGGAATCTTTGATGTACGCGCTATGCTCATGCATCATAAAGAAACCGAGATTATCAACGATCCTGTGCTCGGTCAGAGTACGCCAGTGAATGACGCCTCAACCACAATCATGGGCTTGTCAGCCAATATGGATTATAAGAGCTGGTTGATTAAAACAGAGATAGATCATTTTTCTCAGGTTGATCAGACACAAGGCTTGAATAATGTTTATAAATACGCACTGGTTGGTGTCGGCTATAACTATAAAGGCTTTACACCAATGTACACCTATTCACGCTATCGCACTGTGGCGCAACCAATAGAAGGACGGGATACGCAGATATTCTCGCTGCGTTGGGACGTACGTAAAAATATGGCTCTAAAACTTCAGTACGACGTCTCAAAAGACAAATCGACTTATCCTTACCCATTTTTTGGTGACAATAAGCTCTTATCAATCGCGGTTCAAGGGGTCTTTTAAATTTGTCGCTAGTTGTCATGCTTTGTCGATTGACCACCACACCCACTTTTTAATGAGAGTGGGTTTTTTTTTGCTTGCGTTCACCTATTTTATTATCTGAGCTGACGTTTTGATCTGCATCAAGATTACTACTCCTGTACTGACTACAATCGATTGTCATATTTTGGACGACATTGAAGACGGGAGATAAATTGGCAATAGAACTTTTTAATGACGGCAAACACATCTGCGTGATGTTTAATGATCTGGTGAAAGATGCCGGTGATCATGCTGTCCAGGCCAATCAATTTCTCATTGTCTCTGATGGTGAAGGGGCATTGATCGACCCATCAGGGCATTTGACGTATAACTCTTTAGTGCTGGCGATGCATAAGTATTTGCCTAAACAGCAGTTGAAGTATTTGTTCGCATCCCATCAGGATCCCGACATTATCGGTGCGTTAGATAAATGGCTATTCAGTACTGAATGCAGTTTGTATGTATCCAAATTATGGTCACGTTTTGTGCCCCATTTTTGCAATCTGAATCGCGCTGATGGCCGTATTATTGGTATCCCCGACGAAGGCATGCCAATACGTTTGCGCGATACAACAATACATGCCGTGCCTGCGCATTTTTTGCATGCAGAAGGCAATTTTCAATTTTACGATAGCAAATCTAAAATCTTATTTTCTGGCGACATGGGTGCATCAATGGTGGATGCGAATGATATCCAGAAGCCCATGCGGACCAAAGAAGATTTTTTCCAGGAACTCCATACTATGAGTGGCTTTCATAAGCGTTACATGGTGTCCAATAAAGTCTGCCGTTTGTGGGCGAACATGGTCAGAGAGATGGATATCGAAATGATGGTCCCGCAGCATGGGCGCTATTTTGTTGGCAAAGAAGCGATTCATGCATTTCTGGATTGGATAGAAAATCTGCAATGCGGGATTGATTTGTTCACGCAAGAACATTACCGTTTCCGCGGCTGATAAAGCCATCCCGAGGGCGTGGAAGTTGGTAATTAACTTCCACGTGCTTGTTTCAGAATCGCATAATCGAGCGGCAATGCGGTCGTACTCTTAATCACTTCCATGACAAAACTGGAACTGACATCCTGCAAGTCAGCGACCTTCACTAATTTTTTGTACACCTGATCAAAACCGGCCATGTCTGGCACATGGACTTTGAGCAGGTAATCGATATCACCACTCATCCGCAAAATTTCGACAATTTCAGGGATGTCTTTTACGCCGCCGATAAATTTCTGCATCCATTTCTCATTGTGTTGCGCAGCTTTGAGCGTAACCATCACGGTGAGGCCAAGATTGAGTTTGACCGGATCGCACAGAACTACCTGCTGACGAATCACACCTTCATCTTGCAGTTTCTGCAAACGTCGCCAACAGGGCGTCACTGATAGATGCACCGCTTGTGCCAGATCCGACAATGCAATTGATGCATCTTTTTGTAGAAAATGCAGAATCTCTAGATCTTTTTTATCCATGATTTCACTATATTAGAAAATTTTTCTAAAAATACCATGTTTTTATAAAATATTTAGTAAAAAATTTCTGCTCATGATTGTTACGATGGAGTCCTGTCTGCTGAGCACTACTGGCTAAGCATCGCTATCAGAACAATTAAGTATCAGGAGCAATCATGAACAAACACGAATCCCAACTGCAAACTGCGACCCGTCTGACCCATGCCGGCCGTAAAGGCAAAGACCATCACGGTCCGGTGAATCCGCCGCTGGTTCGCGCATCGACCATGTTGTTCCCTGATTGCGCCGCTTTACAAGAAGCCAATGGCACACGCCGCGTTTATGCGCGTCATGCCACCGAAACGACCATGGCGCTGGAACAGGCTTTATGCGCAGCAGAAGGCGCTGCAGCATGTATGTTGACACCATCGGGCTTGTCAGCGATTACCACGACCCTGTTGGCCTTATTGAAGCCTGGCGACCATTTACTGATGGTCGATACTACTTATGATCCGACACGCCAATTTTGTGAAGGTTTGTTGAAACAAAACGGCATCTCGACAAGCTACTACGATCCTTTGATTGGTGCAGGAATCTCCGCGCTGATGCAGCCAAATACCAAAGTTGTTTTTGTGGAATCGCCTGGTTCTTTGACATTTGAAGTGCAAGATATTCCAGCTATCGCAGCCGTTGCTCATGCTGGTGGTGCTGTTGTGGTTTCAGATAGCACATGGGCGACACCGATTGGTTGGGCATCGTTTGAACTCGGTATTGATGTGTCTATCCACGCTGCTACCAAGTACATCGTCGGTCATTCGGATGCATTAATGGGCGCAATTTTGACGAATGAAGCGTTGCAGCATCGTGTTCGCGACACCTATAAACAATTGGGTATGTCAATCGGTGGTGACGACGCCGCTCTGGCTTTGCGTGGTTTGCGTACCATGGCAGCGCGCCTGGCAGTACATCGTGAAAGCGCAAAAGTTGTAGCACGTTGGTTGCAATCACAACCAGAAGTCGCCGAAGTATTGTATCCACCAATGGAAGGCGCAGCAGGACATGAATTATGGAAACGTGATTTCCGTCCGGAATATGCCTGTGGTTTGATGGGGGCAGTTTTCCACCGTGATGTGACTAAACAGCAGGTGGCGGCATTGATCGACCGTACGCGTTTGTTCGGTATCGGTTTTAGTTGGGGCGGTTACGAGAGCCTGATTTTGCCGACTTGCCCATCAAATTACCGTACCATCAATGGAGAAAAATGGACTGCACCAATGCTTCGTTTGCACGTTGGTCTGGAGGCAGTCGAAGACTTGTTAGCTGATCTGGAAGTTGGCTTCAGTGCCTTGCGCACTTTGCCGACGATGGCGCAGGTTGCGTGATTTAATCAATAATATATCTGGCGAACGTGGCAGAAAGTAACCATGTTCGTTAAGCATTTCATCTCGTCAGAGTTGACATGATGTTCGATAGCGCCCTCGCATCAATAATCAGTCTCGATTTTTTGCCCGGTTTGTTTATCGATGTACCAGCCTTTTTCAACGACTTTTCCTCTACTGATGTGAGCCTCTTTGAAATCGCCTCCGGGGTTGGAGTGTATCGACAAATTACGACCTGCTCGTTCAATATCCCAGCCAAACAATACGCCATCCGATTGCACCCGGAACTTCAGGCGCAAATTGCCTCCGTGCTCGCGAATATCGTTTAGCACTTCTTCTGGAATACGCTCTGCCACAGGGAAAGTGTAGTCACCGATGATCACCCCCTCATTCCATATTTTTTTCTGATCATCCCATCCTCTGCCTTCTCTCCATGTTGCTCGTACTGTTACTGGTACATAAATCCCACCTAATGCAAATATTGAGCGATTGCGCAAACTTTGAGTTGCGCTGCCGTAAATTTCAGATCCACGATCATCATAGAATTTTAATCCTTGCACCTCGACGTCACGCATTGCATCGATAACCAAAACACAGCCCATGCCCCTGAAGCGACGTTGCGGATCGTGTTTGTGATCGGATAAATTCGTGCAAGCGGCGATCAAAGGAATCATCGCCAATACAACCGTTAATTTTCTTTTCATCATTTTCATTCTTGCACCTGTAAATCGCCAAGATCGTAACCGTGGCTTCTGAGCCACTCCAGATAGGCCTTCATATCGACACGGCCTGTCACAAAATTCTTTCTTGCCGGATCGTCTTTTGCTAAATAGTTGATGAGATTGTTCTGTTGAGTATCGGCATAGCTCATGCCAGAGGTGAACGTAATCTCTCTTTGGGTACTCGTTAAACCATCCCGGTAATGGATCTGCCTGTCTTCAGCATTTTGCTCCGGGGCACCGGTTTTGATGCTGTCGCTCTTATCATGAATCACCGGGTTTGAAATGATGCTAGAAGACGGATCATACATGGTGACACCCGCATCCCTAGCCTGTTTCACCATCCATGCCAAAGCTACTTGAGGCAACTGATTTTCACCTTCCGCAAATCCACCGCCAATATCGGCATGCGCACCGATGAAGCCCATTTCTATCCGGGTTGCTCCGGGAGTCGGTACCGGGCTCGACTGCCCCTGCATGATCGACTCCAGCGGAAATGCGCCGATGGAGCCATAAGGATGAAATGTATCGCCGCGATATTCATTGAGTGCGACTGCCTGCGCCACATAAGTAAATTGATCAGGAATCGCCAGGTTATAGGCTCTGCCAGCGTTGGTGCTCAATACAGTATCCCACAAACCCATGAATCTGAATTTCACTTGTTGGCAATGTGCTTTATCTGCATTGTCTTTATAGCTGTACCAATAATTACCTTCGGTATCTTTTTTAGAGTGCGCAACGATTTGAGTGGCAAAGTCTCTCGCTTCGGACGCGCCGCGACTAAAACCAATAATATCGACATCCATCACACCCTGACCGCCATCCTCATCGGCCTCGTCATTAAAATATTGCACCATGCGGTTAATGCGGGCAACACCACTGAAATTAAACCCCATATCCCCCACAGGTGCATAAATGTCGCCGTATTGTTTGTCTTTATGGATGGTGCCAACGCCAGTGACGTACCTACGATTTCCGTCATTGTAAAGTAGGTCGAACTGCCATACGTTGGAGAATGAACTCCCGTTGTCTGTCAGCCAGGGTTGATCATTCGTATTCCCCGTCCCATCAAACGCAAACAGAATCAGCCCATCCGGGTCGATGTATTTGAGCGGGTTATTTCTGACGTAGCTGTAACCGTTCGGGCCGTCGGGGTTGCCAGCCGGGTCGGGGCTGAGGTATTGGCCTAAGCTGGGTGCGTAATAACGCTGGCGGTTGTAATAGAGACCGGTTTCGTTGTCTTCGTATTGGCCGGGTAGGCGCAGGCGCAGGATGAGGGTGAAGTGCTGACTGGTGATATCATCGTCGTCGAGTTTCGCTATTGGCGTGCTGGTCTGGCCTTCGTTAAAGTACAGGTATTGGGTGCTGATCTTGCCATCGGCGTTGATTTCGGCGTCGAGTTGATTTTGCTGCCACAAGAAGTACGTGGTGTGGCCTTGCACAGTTTTGCTGTCGTTACCGACGGTGTAGCGACCCACTCAATGCACTCCTGGTTCACCTATCGCCAATGGTCTGCGAAACAGGGAGCGGAAGGCATTGTTCTTTTCAATGCTGTTACTTTTGTCGTCCCAATTTTTGACTAACGTGTCAATGCCGTAAATGCGGTTGTTTTCGATGACAACGTCTTTGCTGTCAATCAGCGAGATCGCCGCTTTGGGGGCTTCGTCGCCCATGCTTTCGATGATGATGTCGTTGTTGCGAATGATCGTGCCGTCGGCCTGATGCAGTTTGATGGCTGCCGCGCTTTCAACGGCAGCCTTGCCTTTGAAGATGATGATGTTGTTTTCAATCAGCTGGTTCGGGCCAAACAGATAGATGGCGGCATGACCGTCCGTGATTTCGATGGTGCTGTTGCGGATGATGTTGGCAGCGCCGTCCATGCCGATGGCTTTGCATGACACACACTTGACGCCGTCACCAATCGTGTCTGCTTCTGCTCTAATATGATCAATCAGGTTTTCTGTTTTTTGATACGCACTCGCGGATGGCGGTAATTTTTTTAAAAATTTTTGAAATTCATTTTCTGCCATTCCTATCGTTTGTGGTGAATCATACATTGCCTTAAAGTCAGAAAGTAGACTAGCCTTAGGTGCATTCAACAAGATCCCCGACCGGGTTCGGCTCTTGATTGATCCATGACGGATCGTTATACGACTCGGCACTTCTTTCTCGCCCCAAGCACGTATCCCTGGCATTCCCAAAACCTCCGCACTCATCACAAAACCATGCAAATCAAGCACCACATTCGATGTACGAATGTCTAACATCACACTGCCTGTTGCACTTCTTTCTCCTCCTTCACTGAAGACATACATCCGTGGCACCTTGAGATCATGTGTCAGACAATATTCTCCTGGCTGAGTGATGTCCGGTACAGTAACCGGTGTATATCCACGCACGACTTTTTCTAATGGACGGCAGTTATCTTGTGCATTTGCCGTGTTCAAAAGCAATATCATGCCTATGACGAAGACAGTATTATGAAGCTTCATTTCGGACACTCCGTTGTTGGTAAAATTGTTCCAGGATAATCATCCTGTTTCAGACGCTTTCCATCTTTATCGCATAGGTTTTTGTTACGGTTTGCTTCGGCCTCGGTTCTGTCATAACGGTCTTTGCCAAGATTTTTGGGATCGCTAATCGACAAATCGATGGCTCGTTTGGACTGGTCTTTATTCACCGCCTGATAATCCCAGGCAGCGAGGGCGTCATTCAGTTTTTTAAATTTCTTCTCAAAATCCTTCTTATCCTCCTCACGTTCTTCAATATGATTGAATTCATTAGCAATCACACTCACTTCTTCCCAGCTCCTCGCTTTGCTTGAGTCACCGAATTTTTGTAACTTCGCGAATACTTCTTTTTCCATTTCCAATGTTCGCGCTGCATTATTGTTCCAGTTGTAGCACCCCGCCACCCCACAACCTTTCTGAACATCCCATGTATAGTCCGGGTTTGAGTCGTACAAACCGTGTCCTATGCCAAACTGGGTTCCCAGGATCGGTGCTGTCCAGACGGCATCAAAGGGGATGTTGTCAGGATTGCGATGACTGAAGGTGTCTTCAAAGGCGTGTAAATATTCGCCAAAAAACTGTAATTGTCCGCAACCTGTTGGCGCATTTTTTGAGGCCGCCAGCAAATTCTGCAATTGTGGGCTATCCGGGTTGGCGACAGTACTGTTTTTATAGGCATCGGCAGTTTTTCCTGTGCTGCTGTCGGACAGGGTGAAGTGGTAATCCTTCAGGCGTTGCTGGTTGTCGAAGATGGATTTAATGTATTGCTCATTGCCGTATTGATCCACGTCAATGGGTTCGGTCAGTGGATTATTGTCCACGTACTGAGTCGCCAATGCAATCGTCCTCGCATCGTCATAACTAACACCCGCCGCCATCGCTAAAAAGAACGTCATATAGTAATGAATATCGCTTTGATACAAGCCCGTCGGATCAATCTTATTTAGTGGATCTCCTTGCGCGTAGAGGTATGCATCAGGGCCATCGCGGTAGCCGATGGGGTCGGGGGTGAGGTAGTGGCCTGTGCCTGGGTTGTAGGTGCGGTGCCAGTTGTCGTGCAGGCCGGTTTCGGCGTCGTAGTATTGGCCTGCCAGGCGCAGGTTTAAGCTGATCTTTTTGGCGTCGCTTGTTTGACTTTGTTGTGCTTGACTTGGCTGTGCTTGGTTTGAATGTGCTTGGTTTTGGCTGTTGGTCGTATCGGTTCTGACGCTGCCCCACGGTGTCAGGTCTTCCTGCCAGACGATTTTCTGCTGTGCATCGGTCATGGCGATGGGAGCTGCACGGTGATCGGTGTGGATGAAGTAGGTATCATCGGCATCGAGTTTCGCTATTGGCGTACTGGTCTGGCCTTCGTTAAAGTACAGGTATTGGGTGTTGATTTTGCCGTCGGCGTTGATTTCGGCAACGAGTTGGTTTTGCTGCCACAAGAAGTAAGTTGTTTTACCTTGCGCGGTTTTGCTGATGCGTTGTTGCAGGCTGTTGTAGCGATAGGTGGCGATGAGCTTGTTTTGTTGGTCGTAGACGTGCTCGATCTGACCTGCTGGGGTGTAGGTGTAGCGGTAGCTGCCATCGTCGGTGGTACGACCGAGTTGGTCGTAGTGGGTGGTGGTGTTTGTAGCGTTGTTTGTAACATTGTTTGTGGTGTTGTCAGTTTCAGCTTTGCGGTCTTTGCCATCCGACTGCATTGGCATGGCTGGTTGCAGGCGACCAAAGCCTTGATAGTGATAGTCGGTTTTAATGAGCGCCGAGGATTTGTTTGTTGGCGCGGTCTTGATAGTGGTGATTCTGGGGCCAACGCCGTAATCGTATTGCAGGTTTTGTACATGATCGATATGTAGCGTTGTTAAACGTCCGGCCAGGTCGAAGGTTTTGTTGGTTTGAATGCCATTGCCGACAGTGTAGGCACTTAAACCATTGAAGGGGTCAATGGTGATGTTGGAGGCAATCGATTGTGATGGCAGAATTTTTTCTGCCAATTGGGCGGCGCGTTCACCGAATAAGCGGTCGATCTGATCTTCTATCCAGGCGACGCCTGGTCTTTGCAGCAGCAAGCTATCAGTGGAGGTACCGTGCGCTATGTCAGTGCGATGGGTGCGCAGGACGCGACGATCCGCCAGCATTCTGGCAGTGATGAGGCCGTGACTGTCGTAGCGGGTCGTAGTTGTGTATGGGGTAGCCAGACCTTGTAGCGTCATTTGTTCGGCGATGGGTCGTGCAAGCGCGTCGTAGCGGTAATCTGTCGTTTGCTGAGGATCTATCGCGCGGCTTAGAACTTGTCCCTGGTAGCTGAGATCGGTCTTGCTTAGTAAGGCAGCTTTGGCATCGAGATAGCGTTTCTGTAGCAAGTGTCCGGCATGGTCCCACACGTAATGCACACTGCTGCCGTCCGCATTGGTGATGCTGGTGAGGTGATTGGCGGCATCGTAGGTGGCGGTTTTATTGCCGTGGTCAGCCAGTGCTTGCCAGGTGACGCGCCCGAAGTCGTCTTTGCGTTGGTGAGCTGGTGTTTCGTTGTTATCTTCTCGTATGCTGATCCGTGGTGAGATGCTGGCACGCAACCAGCCATCAGGCGTTTGTTGCAGGGATAGGCTTTGATTGGTGCCAGACAGATGTAGGGTGCGGATAGCATCGCCATCGGTATGCGTTTGTAAGGTGCCATCGACGCCATAGCGCCAGGTATCGAGCCTGCCATCGGGCAAGAGGCGTTGAGTCAATCTACCTGTCTCGTCATACCATTGGTACGCAGCACGGTAGGGCGTATTGTCGTCTGATCCCGGGCGATAGAGTGCCGAGCGCACTGTTTTACCTTCGGCGTCTAAGGTATTGAGAGAGCGATTACCTTGCGCATCGGCGATGCCAAGTCGGCGACCTTCGGCATCATAGAGGATGTGGCTGATCCGTCCGGCGTGATCCGTGATGCGGGTCTGCTGACCCAGCGCATTAAAACTGGCATGCCAATCCTGAAGTCCGGTTTGTGATGCGGTATCGATTTTGCCATTATTCAGTAGCCAGGCGGTCTGACTGACCGTTTCGGGTTCGAGGGCGACGGTCGCGATCTGGCTGTAGGCAAAACGTGTCTGGCGTTGTCTGAACCCGTCATTGAATATTTTTTCTTTTATCCGTCCCGCTTGGTCGTACGATAAACTGACGACCAGATTGCCGGGCTCGATGCGCTGAACGATGTAACTGCCCCTGGCCTCCCACACCAGCCTTGTAATATCAGAATCCTCCGGGCTATGCTTGGGGCCATTGGCTAAAGGGCCGTCGATCTCTGTCAGGACGCTGATGTTATTGATGAGCTGGTAGCGGTAGGTCGTGCTGCGGCTGATCATCTGGGCATGCAGGGGTTCGTAGC
>JBMPOY010000017.1:0-68788 GCA_049340365.1 Undibacterium sp. Ji67W
TATCCAATCAATAAGGTTGCTGATTTGTTGCCGTGGAATGTCGTTGATCGTTTGGTGTAAAAAGCAGACTGAATCAGACTTCGCGTTAAGCAGAAAAAGTCAATGACGGTGCTGGCGAGGCGCTTACTGTTCAACGATGTTGTTAAGATACTTGCTCTGACGCATCTGAATGTCAGCGCCGGTGTCAGCGATGATACTGAAGATGGCTGTGGTATTGGCGCCGCTTTTGTCAATCGTGATTGAATCAGGTAAATCGTGTTGTCCAATAGCACGCTCAAAGGAGCGTCGCGCAGCAGCCAGCTCGCGTTTGGCAGTGAGCAGAAAATCGATGGTTTGTCCTTCACAGTCAACACCTCTGTACAACTATTTTCATTGACCCTTCACCTTGATATACATCTCATCCATGCGCCAACGCCGACCTCCCGGACGCTTATGCGAACGACATATCTTGGCCAGCATAGGCAATATCTTCACAGCCCAGCGATGTACCGTGGCGTGATCAACGACAATGCCGCATTCTTGCATTATTTCTTCAATGTGACGAAAACTCAACGGGTATGCCACGTACCAGCGTACACAAAGCATCATGACTTCCAACGGATAATGCAGTCGTTTAAGAACCTTGCGGAGGGTGCTTTTGATGAGGCTTTTACGAAAATCATCCATACCAAACTTTACCGGATCCGCTTATTGCGACACAATCAAGGAGGCATGGCACGGCAAAATCGCAAAGCTAAATAATTGAATTTGATCGGGCAATTCCGCACTTCAAACTGGGTGTTTGTCAGATACGGTCGCAACTACGACAACTTAATATCGTTAAATATAATATGGAAGCTTGTGCCGCTACCGATATTACTTTTAATTGAAATTTCTCCTTGCAATGGACCAACAACAAGATTGTGAACAATGTGTAAGCCCAAGCCAGTTCCACCTTGCCCCCTACGTGTAGAAAAAAATGGTTCAAAAGCGCGAGTTAAGACATTCTCATCCATCCCGTTGCCATTATCACTAAATATGAGCAGTGCCTTCTTGGGACCAAAAAAAGTGATCTGGATAGAAATTTCAGGGTCATTGATATTCTCAAATGCATGAATCAAAGCGTTCTGCGTAAGGTTGGTTAATATTTGGGCGATTGGTCCAGGATATGTAGTTATGTTAACGTCAGAGTCTCCTTCAAGGCGTATATTGACTTCACTGTTCCTTAGCAATGGAGTAAGAGTCCGAAGGACTTCCTCCGTGTAGTCCTTAAGATTTAATATCCTCAGAACTTCATTTGTTTGATCAACGGCTATTTGTTTAAAACTACCTATCAATTGCCCGGCTCTTTGGCTATTAAATAAAATTAGTTTCGACAAATCCTCTGCTGTCGATACAAACTCATCAAATTCAGATTGGCGTAATTTTCCCGAAGAAAACGATTCCTTAATTTTTTTTATAGCACTGCTTAGTTGTGACGCGCCGCTAATTGTCACCCCAACTGGTGTGTTAATTTCATGAGCAATGCCAGCAACCAACTGCCCCAAGGCAGCCAATTTCTCTTGTTGCACTAATTTGCTCTGAGTTTGACGTAATTGTTCAAATGCATCTGCTGCTTCCTGACGAGCAATCTCCATCGCCTTGTAAGCATTTGCATTTGATAATGCAATGGCGACATAAGGTGCTACCAAACGTAAGATTTCCAGCTCTCGCTCAAGATAGGCATTTGCAGAGTGACTAAAAGCAACCATCACACCAATTCTTTTTCCGATAATCGTTAGCGGTCGGAACACAGCTGATTTAATTGGAATTGTTCTGGTGATGCCCGATGGAATTAACATTAACGCCGTTTGCTCTTCATTTGCCACTATAAGTTCTTGTTCTTCAAGAAATGCTCTTACAGTAAATGACTTGGGATCACTCAATAAATAACTAATAGGTTCTGCAATCACTCCATCTTCGACGTAATAAATAAATTCCAATCTGTTACCGTCATTACCTAAAATTGCAATTCCAAATGAATCAAGGGGGATCAGAGGTATGAGATGCTGATATAAAGATACACAAATTTCTTTTCTATCCAAATTCGTAGTTAAATTTTTTCCGATATCCCCTAGCTTACGAAGGGTATCTGCCGAGTTAAGAAGGGCGTTATTTGCATTTCCCAAAGCTAAATTTGCTTCAGATATATCTCTTGTTTGTTCTGAAACGAGATCACGCAAATGATCTCGATGTTTTGTTAATTCTCGTTCATACAGCTGTTTTTCCTCTAGATACACTTTAAGATTTTGCTGCAATAAATTGACTCCGTTCACAAGCATTGTCAATTCGTCCTGACTTAAATCATCACGTTTGAGTACCAGATTATTTGCTAAATTATCTGGTTTTAAAAGACTTAAGTGTTTTGCGATACGTTGTACGTGGACAGTCACAGACCTGTTGAACATGAGCATAATAAAACCGGCCAACAGCAAGGATTGAATAACCTGGGTAATTACGATTGCCGCAATTTCCTCTCGTAAGTGGGACCAAAGCACACGATCATCGCCGTTTAGTTCTAACTCCCCGACGTTTTCCGGGGGAGCGCCTGCGTAAGCGACATTGGTTAAGTTCAAGTGGCGAGTCGGGACAAAATTGGATGGCATCCAGCCTGGTTGTGTATGAGAGAACACTTCAGTCTCTTGTCCTGCTGGGCTAATTTTGACAACAATTCGTCCAACTTCTCTTACATTTGCTACACTATTCAAATGAGCGCGTAATGATTCACGATCCATGTCCCAAATAGCTTTTGCCAACGTTTCGTGGTAAACCTGCTCTATCAATAAAAGCTCAGAATTCATGACAACAAGATTGGTTTGCCAGGCAGACCAAGTACGCCCGACGACTGCAAGTACGGTAAATACAAAGGAAAAGAATAGCGTCGCTATTACTAGCCTGCCGCCCAAAGTTCTGGGGCGATAAAAAAGACCCCATACGTTAGGTTTTTTCAGTAAAGTCACAGCCATTTTTTTCTTATTGCCTCATATTTGCCATTCTTCTTTATCGACTCCAAGCCTTGTTTAAATTTTTCGACAAACGTATCAGAAGTTTTCAAACTAAAAGCCATATAGAATCCATCCTGAACAAAATTCTCAATATGATATGACTTCCGTAATATCTGTTCCGGAACGTCTCCATATTTTCGGACCACAAAGTTCGCAGCGAGCTCATTCATAATCCAAAAATCCACACGTCCCAATTTAAGCTTCCTATAGTTGATTTCGTAATTTGAATTTGATTGTATATTTTGGCCTTTGACGAAACCTTTACCCAATAAATATTGCTCCCCAACATCTTCATTGACTGTGGCAGTTTGGCTTTTTTTTACATCTTCTAAATTAGCGATTTTTAAATTATTGCTTTTCAGACTAAAAAGGAACCAATCAGCTGGTGTAATAACACCCACCCATTTAAATAGAGATTCTCGTTCTTTGGTGCGAGCAATAGAATAAATTAAAATATCAGGAGAATTTAACGCTGTCTCGTACGCACGTGCCCATGGCATTGATTGGAAATTTCCTTTGACTTTTATTTCATCTAAAACCGCCTCAACAACCTCTGTGCTAAAACCGGTCAATTTGCCATTTTCAGTAAAATTGTAAGGTGGCAATTCTTCGGTAACTATTTTTATGGTATCCGCACTTGCCAGCGAAGTCGCCATACAGCACACCAACAAAGCAAGGATAGAAAAAAACACACCTGAAAAATTATTGGTCAAACGGCGACTCATCATAGTAAAGTCCTCATGGCACCATTAGTTTTGATTGAAAATTATTAGTCTTAAAAAATTCGATCTAAAGCAGGATCAGATAATTCAATTTGACATTATTTTTTTTACAGTGCCATCCGCTTTCAATTTTTCAAACGCTTTTTGTGTCCGTTCAACAATTGAATCTGGTGTACTTAGGCTAAACGCCATATACATACCTGTGGACATTTCATTTAATGTCAGCACTCTCTCCAATTTGTCGCAATCAAACTTTTTAGCTTTACATAATTGCTGCGGATCATCGTCATTAAATGGCACAAGGTCAACCTGGCGATTAATCAGACGGTCGAAACTATCAATACTTTGCGCGGAGATAACTAATTTTTGAAAGCCTTCTTTAACTAAATATTGATGCCTAACATCATCGCGAATGACACCGATGGTGTAACGCTTCGCGTCATTGAGATTGTTAAGTGAAATATCATTTCTCTCTTTAAGTTTATATAAATAAAAATGAATCTTCATCAATTCACCTGTCCACTTAAACAGATTTTCCCGTTCGGGCGTACGAATTATTGTGTAAATAAGCACGTTAGGCACCTTGAGTGCCAATTCATAAGATCTCGCCCATGGGTATATATTGACC
This sequence comes from Undibacterium sp. Ji67W, assembly GCA_049340365.1. Lineage (GTDB taxonomy): Bacteria > Pseudomonadota > Gammaproteobacteria > Burkholderiales > Burkholderiaceae_D > Undibacterium. The sequence continues at coordinate 4,374 of JBMPOY010000017.1, forward strand.
TTGTAGTCGGTGAACCCAGCATTTTGAAGGCTTAGCTCAGCTACCTTTGTTGCAGGCCCTGATACTTTTCCATCTTGCATGAAAGCATATGCATTCTCTTCAGTAACAACGCGTATATTTTGTGCCTGAATGTTATGTCCAATCAGGAAGAGACTGATGAACAAAAAAATTTTGGATCTCATGATTTTTTCTCCCCTCTAGAGAAAATGAGCGAAATGAATTTAGTTAGTAAGAGCAGTTCTTGCATCATGAACGGTCACCTTATTTCGTCCATTGTGCTTCGACCTATACAAAGCTTCATCAGCGCGCGCTATCGCTGGATCCAGGTTTGATTCATCGGCTATACGTAAGCTAATGCCAAAGCTAGCAGTAACTTGCATTTTGACCTCGCTAAATTGCAACGTGGCAGAGGCAATAATTGAACGTAAACGTTCGGCTGCGAGGAAAGCCTCTTCGATTGTGCTTCCGGGCAGCAATACGACAAATTCTTCACCACCAATCCGAGCCAAAAAATCAGAGGGACGTAAAGCACTCTTAGCTAAATCAACTACTTTTTGTAAAACCAAATCTCCAATTGCGTGACCGTGCAAATCATTTACTTGTTTAAAATGGTCAATATCAAATATAAGGATGCTCAAAGGCAAATTTTCGCGGTTCGAATAACTGATTTCGGCCTCACCTCGAGCCTGCAAATGACGTCGATTGCCGGCACCGGTTAAGGGATCAATCATTGCTATTTTCTCTAATTCTTCCGTTCTAGCCTTAACCCTTGACTCGAGCTCAGCATTCAAGGTTTCCAGTGCGATAACATATTCATAGGATCGTAAGGATGAAACAACTGCTGTAAATAATTTATCGGTGGTTAGCTCGGTTTTTGCTTTGTAATCATCGATTTCATATTCGACTACAACACTATGTTCAGGTGCTTGGCCAGGCTGGCCAGTACGTAAAATGAGGCGTATGCTTCTGTTGCCAAGTTCCTCTCTTATGTGGCGAATTAAATGCAGTCCGCTGTGTTCTGATTCCATTACAACATCTATAAATGCTAAGGCTATACCTTGTTCCGTCTGCAACAACTTTCTGGCTTCCGCACCGGACATTGCACTTATTATTTGTACCGAACGCCCACGAAATTGAAATTGCTTCAAATTCAAGCGTGTGACTGCGTGGATTTGATCGTCATCATCGACTAATAGAATTTTCCATGGTGGTTGCACATTTTCAACGTTTTCCAACAGAATTTCTGGTGCAAAAATCAAAAATTTGTCGTCCATTTTGACTCACCTAATAAGGATCACTTAGATTGCGATGGAAAATATCTTTCGCTACAAATTGCTGCACTCGGTATTCAGAATGTAATAAATATATAGCATGTTAAACTTTAATCAAATTTTATTGGTGCTTCTTGTCGCGGCATCGTTGTTGTGGTTTCGGTTCAAGGTGGGAGTCACGCCATCAAACCCCAGCGCAATTGACCTGCACCCTTATTTAGTACGAAACCAATTTAGAGTCCGCGGTTAACAATCCTGCTGCAAATTGGTCAGGTGTCAGGTAAGCAATCGAACTATGTTGCCGCTCGGAATCATATTCCTGACGCCAGGCTGTTGGCGCCGACACGTTTTTGATTTAGGCTGCCGACTTTGTCTGACCCACCTCAAATTGGCACAACGCTAGTACTGGCAATTGTTTTAGTTGATGTCTATATTCGCTGGTAGAACGAAAAGCGGATTAAAACGTCTCTCGGCTATCTCAGTCCGATCGAGTACTGAGAGTCTGGATTTAACAACATCAATCAGTCCAAGAAATTGTCCGCACCCCGCTTAAATAATTTAGTTTCTTGATTATCAACAAACCCGCGATCATCCATACAAATGAATATGTTTGGCTAATGAGTCTTGGTCGGTAAAAGCTAAATACCGCCGTTTGTGTTCTACAGCGACTATCCGCACTTGGCTCAATCCGGGTCGTTGGCGCGAAACATCAACCACTAAATTCGATCTCTGTTAGTGATTACAGGCATTCTTACAAGCAAAAATCATTTTTCCATCATTTATCTATTTCACACGGTATTCTGCTCATTTAGGGTAAATATCCACGTATCCAAAAAAAATTCAGAGTTAGCTGAACAAAATGCAGAGTTAAGTGAATTTCGACAGAATTTCGACAACAGGGCTTACTTACGCAACAATTTCAATAACAATGAAAAAGTCGCTTGCATAAATCACTGTTTTTTTATACAGTACTGCAAAACGCGGATTTAACTCAGGCGTTTATTTTCCACCGGCTGCTTATTGAATGAAAGAATGTATGGACGATAAGAAATCTGACAACAGCTCAGAAAAGAGCAAGGCGCTTGCTGCAGCGCTGGCACAAATCGAAAAGCAATTTGGTAAAGGTTCGGTCATGCGTATGGCTGATGGCGCTGTCGTGGAAGAGGTTCAAGTTGTTTCCACAGGTTCATTAGGTTTGGATATTGCGCTGGGCGTTGGTGGTTTGCCACGTGGTCGTGTCGTTGAAATCTACGGTCCGGAGTCTTCAGGTAAAACGACACTGACACTGCAAGCGATTGCAGAAATGCAAAAACTTGGTGGTACTTGCGCGTTTATTGATGCGGAACATGCACTGGATGTTGGCTATGCGCAGAAGCTAGGCGTAAATCTCAATGATTTGCTGATTTCTCAGCCTGATACGGGTGAGCAGGCACTGGAAATTACCGATGCGTTAGTGCGCTCTGGTAGCGTTGATCTGGTGGTTATTGACTCGGTTGCAGCATTGACACCACGTGCTGAGATCGAAGGCGATATGGGTGATTCTTTGCCGGGCTTGCAAGCCCGTTTGATGTCTCAGGCATTACGTAAGCTGACTGGTAGCATCAAACGTACTAATACACTGGTAATCTTTATTAACCAGATTCGTATGAAAATCGGTGTCATGTTTGGTAGCCCAGAAACGACTACTGGCGGTAATGCATTGAAGTTTTACGCTTCAGTTCGTTTGGATATCCGTCGTACAGGCTCAATCAAGGCTGGCGATGAGGTTATTGGAAATGAAACTAAAGTAAAAGTCGTTAAGAATAAAGTAGCGCCACCATTTAAAGAAGCACATTTCGATATTCTTTATGGAGAAGGAACTTCTCGTGAAGGTGAAATCCTTGATCTGGGTGCTGACGCTAAGATCATTGAAAAAGCGGGCGCCTGGTATAGCTATAATGGCGAACGCATTGGTCAGGGTAAAGATAATGCACGTAATTTCTTGAAAGAACGGCCACAACTGGCGCATGAAATTGAAAATAAAGTGCGTGAACATCTTGGCGTACCAGCTTTACCAGCATTGAACGCAGATGCCGCTGCCGCATGATTGATTTGATGTAAATAGTTATTTTTATTTGCATCTGTCGAAGCCGATAATTGTCAGCTAAACAAAGGCTGAAAATTGTCGGCTTTTGTTTTTTTGCTGAGCAATAAGTTCACTTTTTATGATGAAACAAAAATTAAGCTTGAAAGGGCGAGCACTTCGATATCTTTCTATGCGCGAACATAGCCGCATTGAGCTTGCCAGAAAACTATCTGTCTACGCAGAAGAGGGGGATGACATCGAGGCGGTATTAGCCTGGTTAGAAGCATCGAACTTTATGTCAGCAGAACGGTTTTCTGATTCACTAGTGAATCGACGTTCTGCGCGTTTTGGCAATCAAAGAATTTTAGCCGAGCTACAAAGTCATCAGATGAATGATGTTGAAATTCGCAGGGTGAAAGAGAATCTGGTGGAAACTGAGGCGGCACGGGCGATTAATGTGTTGCACAGAAAGTTTCCGCGTGCCCCTGTGGATCAACATGAGCGTATGAAGCAGAGTCGTTTTTTGCAGCAGCGGGGCTTTTCAGGGAAGGCGATTCAGCAGGCGATGCGGGTGCCGCGGGAAGATGATCAATAATGAATCTATCGTATGTTTTAATTTTGGTCGCCCCCTCACCCGCAAGCGGAAGAGGGACTCAGACGGTCTACTTGTAGCGGGTTAATTCACTTACCTGCTGATGTTAATAGTATCAATAGTCATCAGACTGAATCCTTCCCCCGCAAGCGGGACAGGGGAGTATGAAGCTTTGTATATCTGGATTACACGCATCTTCAGCAAATAATCATCAAAAGCGCAATCAAAATTACAATAAAAATGCAAATTCATTGATGAATTCGAGCAGTTTTGTTCTATGCAAGTGCAAAAAATGAGCACATTTGGTGAGTTCAGGTTTTAGCTGTGCTAGAATTCGAAGGTTTTTTGCAGCGCCGCAGGAGCGGCTGTTATCGTAGAAGCTGCGGTAACGACGCGCAATTGTGGCTCTTTTAGATAGAATAGCCGCCAGCAAGGCATGATGCCCTTATCATCTCCGACAATCCCACGCACGTTGAAGCATACGCGTGCCATCAGCATATCCGCGTTTGAACGCGAAGATGGCTTGTGGGATTTTGACGCCCACATTACAGATCACAAGACACGTGACATTAAGCTTGCCTCTGGCGTACGGCCAGAAGGACTGGCGCTGCACGACTTGCATCTGCGCGTTACGGTTGATCGAAGACTTGAGGTGATCGCTGTCGAAGCGAGTTCTGACGCTGTTCCTTATCCCGGTTATTGCGAAGCGATCACACCGGATTACAAAAAACTGGTCGGTTTAAACTTGATGAAACAGTTTCGTCAAGGCGTGAAAGAACGTCTGGCAGGAATACATGGCTGCACACATTTAACCGAACTCGCACAAATTTTGCCAACCGCGGCGATCCAGGCCTTTGCAGGCGATGTGATCGATACCCGCGATAGTGCCAGTGATAACGCTGGCAATGCTAACCAAACTCAACAACCCTTCCAACTTGACCGTTGCCATGCATTGCGTCTGGATGGACCGGCCGTTGTTCAGTATTACCCGCGTTGGGCGAAACCTTCGCCTGACGCAAAATCACCCAGCTAGTTTGTTTGTTTAATTATTTATACCTCAGTGTCTGAAGGGAAGTCGTATGAAAATCCATGAGTATCAGGGTAAAGAAATCCTCCGTAAATTCGGAGTGACCGTACCACGCGGTATCCCATGCTTGTCCGTTGAAGAAGCAGTGAAAGCGGCTGAAACCTTGGGCGGACCAGTCTGGGTCGTCAAAGCGCAAATCCATGCCGGCGGTCGCGGTAAAGGTGGTGGCGTTAAAGTTGCAAAATCCTTGGAGCAAGTGCGTGAATACGCTGATGCGATCATGGGTATGCAATTGGTCACACACCAAACTAGCCCAGAAGGTCAAAAAGTTCGTCGCTTGTTGATCGAAGAAGGTGCTGATATCGCGAAAGAACTGTACGTGAGTATGGTCACTGACCGTATCAGCCAACGCGTTGTATTGATGGCATCGTCTGAAGGCGGCATGGATATTGAAGAAGTAGCGGAAAAACATCCAGAACTGATTCACTCCATCGCTATCGATCCAAGTGCTGGTCTGCAAGACGCAGAAGCTGATGATATCTCCCGCAAAATCGGCGTGCCAGAAGGCTCTATCGCTGATGCGCGCGTTCAATTGCAAGGTTTGTTCAAAGCCTTCATGGAAACAGATTGCTCTTTAGCTGAAATCAACCCATTGATTTTGACTGGCTCCGGCAAAGTCATCGCTCTGGATGCTAAGTTCAACTTCGATGCGAACGCCTTGTTCCGTCAACCAGAAATCGTTGCTTACCGCGATCTGGACGAAGAAGATCCAGCAGAAATCGAAGCATCCAAATTTGACCTGGCTTACATCTCCCTCGACGGTAACATCGGTTGCCTGGTGAACGGTGCTGGTCTGGCGATGGCAACAATGGATACGATCAAACTGTTCGGCGGCGAACCAGCAAACTTCCTGGACGTTGGCGGCGGTGCTACTGCAGAAAAAGTAACTGAAGCGTTCAAGATCATGTTGAAAAACCCAGGCTTGAAAGCCATCCTGGTTAACATTTTCGGCGGCATCATGCGTTGTGACGTGATTGCTGAAGGCGTGATTACTGCATCTAAAGCAGTTTCTTTGAAAGTGCCTCTGGTTGTACGTATGAAGGGTACTAACGAAGACATCGGCAAGAAAATGCTGGCTGACTCTGGTTTGCCTATCATTTCTGCTGACACGATGGAAGAAGCAGCACAAAAAGTTGTTGCCGCAGCCGCTGCTCACGCTTAATTATCGCAAGGAATCACTATGTCCATCCTGATTAATAAAGACACTAAAGTCATTACCCAAGGTATCACTGGCAAAACTGGCCAGTTCCATACACGTATGTGCCGCGATTACGCGAACGGCAAAGAATGTTTCGTTGCTGGCGTGAATCCAAAGAAAGCTGGCGAAGATTTCGAAGGCATTCCTATTTTTGCTAACGTTACTGAAGCTAAAGCAGCAACAGGCGCGACTGTTTCCGTGATCTACGTTCCGCCAGCAGGCGCAGCGGCAGCAATCTGGGAAGCTGTTGAAGCTGAACTCGATCTGGCTATTTGTATTACTGAAGGCATCCCAGTTCGTGACATGATGATGTTGAAAGACCGCATGGCTAAAGCTGGTAGCAAAACAAAATTGCTCGGCCCTAACTGCCCGGGTCTGATCACACCAGACGAAATCAAAATCGGTATTATGCCTGGCCATATCCACCGCAAAGGTCGTATCGGCGTGGTTTCCCGTTCCGGTACATTGACGTATGAAGCAGTGGGTCAATTGACTGCACTGGGTCTGGGTCAGTCTTCTGCTGTTGGTATCGGTGGCGATCCTATCAATGGTCTGAAACACATCGACATCATGAAGATGTTCAATGATGATCCAGATACAGACGCTGTGATCATGATCGGTGAAATCGGCGGTCCAGATGAAGCGAATGCTTCTTACTGGGTACGTGACAACATGAAGAAGCCCGTCGTTGGTTTCATCGCTGGTGTGACAGCGCCTCCAGGCAAACGTATGGGTCACGCAGGTGCCTTGATCTCCGGTGGCGCAGATACTGCACAAGCAAAACTGGACATCATGGAAGAATGCGGTATCAAAGCAACCAAGAACCCGTCAGAAATGGCGCGTTTGTTGAAAGCGATGCTGTAATCCGACATGAAAACGGTACCTTGACGATATTCGTTAAGTGACAGGTTTAAAAAGTCGAAAAAGCCGCGTAAATCGCGGCTTTTTTATTGCCCGCAGACTTGTTTGTCCTGATATCTGTGCAAAGTGATTTTCTTAATGCTAAGCTTGAGCCAACAACCAAAAACAAAGTAAAACCGTAGAAATGCAGGAGGTAGGTTTTTGCATTATTACGGCTGCTGAACAAGCAGGTTCGGTATTGGCTGCGGTTCGGAAGTAGTGTGAATAGTCGTTGGTTTAACTAAGGCTGTTCCGTATTTCACATTCTCACCTACAGTTTTCCATTTATTCAACAAACATAATATCGATGGCATATCAGCACGTACTAGAATTCGCCGCTCTCTCAGACACAGGTCGTGTCAGAGACCACAATGAAGATGCTATCGTTGTGTGTGCGGATTATGGGTGCGCGATTCTCGCTGATGGTATGGGTGGCTATAAAGCCGGAGAAGTAGCCAGTGCAATGGCAACGCAAGTGATTGCTGACTACTTATGTGCCAAATTGGATACGACCTGGTTCTCGCGTCTGGGCTTACAAGCGGTCAAATTATCGCGCTGGATGACAGAATCTATCGAGCTCGCGAACCGTCATGTGTTGTACGCATCACAAACAAATGCGGAATGTTTTGGTATGGGCACAACGGTTGTCGTTGCTTGTTGCTCTCAGGATAAATTGCTGCTGGCACATGTTGGCGACTCCAGAGCCTATCGATTTAGAAATAATGAGCTGGTGCGCCTGACCCACGATCACTCCGTGATTCAAGAGCAACTTGATGCTGGTATCGTCACCGAAGCGCAGGCACGGTTTTCAAATATTAAAAATCTCATTACCAGAGCAGTCGGGACTCAAGAAAATGTTGACGTTGAGTTACATGCACATCCGTTACAAGAACAAGATTTGTACATGTTATGCTCAGATGGATTGACCGATATGCTGAGTCATGATGAAATTCTAGTCTTGTTGCAGCAGCACACTGGTGATCTGTCTTCGTGTTGTGAGGTCTTGATCGATCGTGCTAATGCTGCCGGGGGTAACGATAATTCCTCTGTGGTTTTATTTAAAGTACATGCCGTGCGTAATCTTTCATGGTTGCGTCGTCTTTTGGGTCGTTAGTTTTGCTCACAATGAATTTATGAGAGAGTTATGGCGAAAATCATCGTCACCTTCAATGGTCTGATACAGCAAGAAGTTAGCATTTCAAAGTCACGGATGACTATAGGTCGCCGCCCCGGTAATGATATCGTCATTGATCATCTGACAGTCAGTGGTCAGCATGCGGCCATCGACACCACCGCGAATGGTTCCTTTGTGCTTGACTTGGGTAGTACGAACGGCACCATGGTTAATAGTCAGCCAATCAAAAAACACCTGCTGCAACATGATGACGTGATCGACATCGGTAAATACAAATTGCGTTTCCAAGTCGAAAAAAATGAGCAGGTGACGGCAATTTCATCATCCGCTGGTGCTCCCGCGATTCGCAAGACTGCCAAAATCAAGGTGCTCAATGGCAATAATGCCGGTAAAGAAATGACCCTGACCAAACCGATAACTACTATCGGGAGCCCTGGCGTTCAGGTTGTCGCAATTACAAAGCATGAAAAACACTATTCACTTGCTCACGTGGAAGGTGCGCATAAACCCAAGGTCAACGGCGTGGATGTTGAGAAGTCAGCACCTCTGGCAAGTGGCGATATTATTGATCTGATGTCAACGAAGATGCAGTTTTTCTTTGTTTAAAATGCCATAAATTCCTGAAAATTTGATTCAACTGCTATTTTGTTTGCTTTTTAGTGGGAGCGGGGAGGGTGCATAACGGGATAAGTGAAAAGCAATTCTCTTTGCCGTAGAAGTTAAAGAACTTGCGTTGATAACTTGCACTTATTGATTCTATTTACTTAAATGCAGAAGCAAATAAGTGAATCAACGTGACCATTTTCGCTGTGTTCGGCATAAGCTGACGAAATTTGTCACTATTGCTGACGAAAATTGTCGTTATCTTAGGATGATTTCGTTATTTGCTTAGATCCTCTTCTAATGAGGATGCGATTCTTGATGCTGGCACGGTGTTTGCATAACAGTGGTAGTCGTAACCCCCATTTTGTTAACCTCCGGAGATTTATAATGAAATCTATGAAGATTGTTAAAGCAGCTCAACAGGGTTTTACTCTGATTGAATTGATGATCGTTGTTGCAATTATCGGTATCTTGGCTGCAGTTGCTTTGCCAGCATATCAAAACTACACAATTCGTGGTCGTGTCACTGAAGTGATAGGCTTGATGGAAGGTATGAAGCCAACCGTCAGTGAAAACATTGCAAATAACAATGGTACTGGTGGTGCGAATTGTTTGGGTGTTACCGATTTTACTACTGGAACCACAAACACTGCTTCTGTAACTTGTGCTGGTACTACTGGGGTCATCACAGGAACTGGTACTTCAAAAGCAAATGGTGTTGTGTTAACCTTGACACCGACGCCACCTAGCGCTGCAGGTGCTCCAGTAACTTGGAAGTGCGCAGTTTCCGTAGCTGCAAACGATCCGTATGTCCCTTCTGAGTGCCGTATCTAATACGAATTGTTTTTCCGTTCAAAAAGCCCGCCAGTTACTGGCGGGTTTTTCGTTGATAGCACCTATAATTACACCAATTAAATTACAAGATTAGTCTTTATATATTGTTCAACTAGAGATGTAGATAAAATGATATCTAGACTTAAAGCAATGTTTTTTCATGTGTTAATTTCAGGAGTAATTGCTGGAGTTGGTTCTTTAATTATTTTATTTCTTTGGTACCCGTGGCCTTTGAGTGAAATGTCAGGCGGATGGTCATTGTTACTGTTGGTGTGCAGTGTTGATGTTGTCCTTGGGCCTCTGTTGACCTTAGTTATTTTCGATACACGTAAGCCACGTTCTGAGATCGTTCGTGATCTGACAATTATCGCGGTTCTTCAGCTTTCTGGCCTCTGCTATGGTGTCCATACCGTGTATTTGGCGCGCCCGGTGGTTATTGCTTTTGAAGGAAAGCTATTCCGCGTCGTATCAGCCATTGAGATCGAAGACGATGAGTTATCCAAAGCTCCTGACGAATTCAAAACACTGTCGCTGACTGGTCCAACATTCGTGGGCACCCGCGAGGTGGCGAGTGAAGATGAGCGCTTTGACGCGATTGCCCATGCAATGGCAGGCAGTGATAAGAGCATGCGGCCTACTTTCTGGCAACCTTATGAGAAATCGGTGTCCCGAATTTTGTCCGATAGCAAGCCGTTGACAACTTTGCTGAAAAAACATCCTGAACAAAAAAACGCGCTTGACCAAGTCTTAGCCAAATCAGGCAAGAAGATGGACGAACTTCGTTATCTTCCGTTGATCTCTAAATTTGCAGTCTGGACCATCCTGTTGGATGCGAAAACAGCACAGCCTGTCTCGTACCTGTCTGTCGACAGCACTCAATAAACTGAATCTATCTGGTATTCTGGGAGCCTTTTGAAAAATTGATGCAAATCGGTTTCCCGGAATATTGGCTGATGATTGCTTATATCATCGCAGCCCCCTGCTTTTTAATAGGATTTAATTTGTCGAACAGATCAACGTCATATGTGACATATGTGTTTGCGCTGCTTTTGCTTGTCGCATATTTATTGCCTTTTCATGTGCATCCATTCAGGTCTTACTACAATGATGCATTGCCTATCCTGGGTGTATTACTACTCGCATTCTTTCTTGGCCTGAAAAAGGAATGGCGTTTCGTATCCTTGTCCCTGGTGCCGCTTGGTATGGTCGCGTGGATAGTTTTACAAACCGTGCTGATTCCACATCAAGATTTTTTTGACTTACTATTTCCTTGCATCTATATCGCTTTAGCTGCTTTGGCTATGGTTCTTGGGGCTAGTTTTACTGAGAATGATCAACAGCGTGATCAATTTACATTGACGATGGCTTCTGTTTTTTTTATCGCCGGTGTTGTTTCAGTTCTTGCACAATTCTTCCAGGTACTAGACTTCAATGTCAGTCCCTATGTCATATACATGGCTCATGGTGACAGCATAGGACGACCCTACGCCAACATTGCTCAACCAAATCAACTCGCTCTGATTTTGTCATTTGCCCTTGCTGCAACTTACTTTCTACATCAACAGAAATTACTTGAACGTGTTGCGAGCATTATTGCAACAGTACTATTGTTAATGGGGATCGTATTGACGCAATCCAGGATAGGTTGGATTATCGTGCCAGCGTTTTCGGTATTTTTGTGGCGTCGCTCTGCGGATGAGCAAAATATTCCACGACCATTTTTGCTATTGGTCCCGGCTTTATATTTTGCTATGGTCTTTTTATTACCGTACGTCGTCGGACTATTCGGGCAAACAGGTGGTTCTTTGGCGGAACATATTGGCGGACGCTCAGAACGCTCGGTTTTGTGGAAGCAAGCCTGGCATATGGCGGCAAATCATCCCTGGCTGGGAGTAGGATGGTTTGGGTTTGGTTCGGAGCAAGTCAAGATCGCTGCTGATTTTTCTTCATCGACTTATGCCGAACACGCACACAATATCGTTCTCAATCTGGCCGCTGAAATTGGCTGGCCTATTACTATTTGTTTAAGCCTCGGTTTTGTATGGTGGTTTTGGCAAACGTGTTTCAGGCACAAGCAGAGTTTAACTACCCGATTTGCTGCCCTGTGCTTGATCGCAGCCATGGTGCATAGCATGGTTGAGTTTCCACTCTGGTACGCCTATATTTTGTTACCCGTTGCAATGTTGATGGGTATCCTGCATCAACAGCGCTGGCCAGCAGTGGTGACCGTCGTTGCGCCACGTTTGGTTGTTCCTGTCGTGTTGGGATCCGTATTTGTGATGAATTTGATGACTTGGGATTATCAGCGCGTTGTGGCTGGATTTAATGTGCTGCGCTATCAAAAAGAGATTACTGAAGAAGGACAAAAAGCACTAGTTAAGCCTGCATACACTTTTTATCCTGAATTTTTTGATTACTTCAGATTGATGCAAATACAGCCTTACGAAGGCATGTCTGCACACGATATTGCTTACGTCGAAAAATGGACGCTGCGTTTTGGCTTTGTCCACATCCTCAATAAACTCGCTGAGATTTACGTACTCAACGGCGAACCGCAAAAGGCAGCAACGATGATGCAAACGCTGCAGCGTCTGCACCCATATGATTATCCGGAATATTTTGATTACTGGAAAGCCAAAGGTGCGATAGACCCACGCTATCAGGCAGTGGTTGCTCACATTCCTCGACGCGACGCGCCTTGAAACTGAGGTCGTGGCAATTTCTATATGAAAGTGGTTTAGCCTGATTATTTTTGTTTAATCAATCAGGCTAACCCAGTCCCCTGATTTGCCGCCATGTTTTTCCAATACCCGTATATCGCTCATCACCATGCCACGGTCAACCGCTTTGCACATGTCATAGATAGTCAGTAAACCAACCTGGACGGCGGTGAGCGCTTCCATCTCTACCCCAGTTTTGCCTATGGTTTCGACTTGTGCCTGGCATTGTATGGAGTTGGTTTCAGAACTGATGCTAAAATTGACATGAACGCGTGTGATCGCCAGCGGGTGGCAGAGCGGAATCAGATCGCTGGTACGTTTTGCAGCCATGATTGCGGCAATCCGGGCAACACCTAACACATCGCCTTTTTTTGCCGTGCCTTGGGTGATGATTTCTAAGGTTTCTGGCTTCATGCGGATATTGCCGCAAGCAATGGCAACGCGATGGCTGTCTTGTTTTTCGGCGACATCAACCATATGTGCCTGACCATCACTGTCAAAATGGGTCAGATCGGTTTGCTGGAAATGTGTAGTCATGGACGTAAAATCAGGAGGAAAGTTGAAGAATTTCGGAACGAATGCCGTCAGGGAACATCATAGCACCGTGAAAAGAAAAAATATCTCCTTACTGCGGTCAAACGGATCTCATTTCAGACTGTTGATAGGGGCTGCTGTTCTCGCGACCAGTTTGTGCGCGTCAACTAACTATGCCCAAACTACTTCGCCGACGCAAAACCTCCCAACCTTAGGAGATACTTCACGTGAAGATTTATCGCCATTGGCTGAACGTAAGCTTGGCGAACAAATCATGAATCTGGTACGTCGTGATCCAGATTATATTGACGATGGACCCGTTTCAGAATATCTGAATCGTCTTGGAAACCAGTTGTTAGATGCACATCCTGATGCCAGGGGGGAAGCTGCTTATAACTTTGAATTTTTTGCAGTAAGAGACCCGGTGCTCAATGCGTTTGCTTTTCCCGGTGGCTTTATTGGTCTGCATACTGCGTTAATTCTGACCGCCCAAACCGAGTCGGAATTAGCATCTGTTATCGGTCATGAAATAGGTCATGTCGCACAGCGACATATCGCCCGCGCGCTCACCAGTCAAAAATATGATTCTTATATTCCTTTAGTTGCACTGGCTTTAGCTGTGTTAGCTGCTCGCTCGAGTCCCGATGCCGCGATCGCTGTCGCGTCTGGCGGGCAAGGACTGGCGATTCAAAAACAACTTAATTTTAGTCGCGACGCAGAACGTGAGGCGGATCGGATAGGTTTTCAGATTTTACAAGACGGTGGTTTTGATCCGACTGGCATGGTGACGTTTTTTGGACGCTTACAAGCGTCGACGCGCAACTACACTGATAACGCGCCTGAGTTTTTGCGCAGCCACCCACTGACTAGCGAACGTATTGCTGATATTCAGGCGCGTGCGCAAGGGCTGCGCTATAAGCAAAAAGCGGACGGGTTAGAATTTTATCTGATGAAGTCACGTATTCGTGTGTTGCAGGACCCTACAGTCCAGGGATTAATAGATGCAAAACAGATATTTGAGATTCAGTTAAAGTCGGAAAAAGAAGAAGATCAGATCGCTGCCAAATACGGATTGGCTTATGTTGCATGTAAGCAGAGAGATTTTACCAAGGCACGGAAATTGCTCGATCAGGCGAGAGAGCAGACTGCACGTTCTGCCAGGCAAAAATACCTTCTTGACCTCAGCAGCGTATTTGATAGTCTGAGTATTGATATTCTCTTGGGAAGTAAGCAATTTGACCTCGCGAGTACCGAGGCAAAAGATGCCATACAGCGCTTGCCTTTATCTCGTGGCTTGGTCTACCAATACGTTGAGGCATTGTTAAATGCCAAAAAAGAAGAAACGGCTGGTATATTTTTGCGTGATCAAATCATCTTGTATAGGCAAGACGCAAAATTGCAAAATTTATTGGCTAAAGTCTATGCAGCACAAGGTAAGCAAGCTCTACAGCATATCGCGCTAGCAGAGGCTTTCGCGATTCAGAACAGTTGGATAGCCGCCTTGCAGCAATTAGACCTGGCACGATTAGAAAAAGATGCCGGTTTTTATGAGTTATCCGTGATCGACGCGAATGAGCGCGATTGGAAAGAGAACCATAAACAAGAGTTAGCAGAAGAAAAGAAACGTAAATAGTCGTACATTTGTATTAAAGTGCTGCTATTGAGAAAGTTTTATAAACATATTTGGGATACTTGAATGATTTTCGCTTGGTTTGATGCACGGGAGTGCAAAAAGTTTGGTCTTGAATTGGCTGAATTTTATTTAGAGCGTGTAGTTATCGATAAAAAAGACAAGACAACTAAGTTTGTAGAAAAAAAGCAAAAAATTCTACTCTCAAAGATTCAACAAAAGGTCTATCAATTCAGAGCCGCGCAATCTTTGAATGTGTATAAAAAAGCGCAGATCGGCAATGTTTTTAAGTGGCGATTGATCGAAGCTGGTTTTGACAAAGACTATGTGGATGAATTGACGGGTTGGCTGATGCGGAATTTTTAATTCAAAGTTCATTTTTTAACGTCTGATAATTTGCTTGAGTAAACATGGGTCTTTTCGATAAATTTGCGTTTTTTAAAAAAAATAATGACACAGCAACCACGCCTGTCGAAGTCGTTCATTCCCAGCCGGATCTGATCACGCAAGGTAACCAGGCAGAAGATAGTGGAGATCTGGAACTCGCGATACGTTTATATCAGAATGCGATCGAAGAACAACCGGAACTACCAAGAGCACATTTAAATTTGGGTAATGCTTATCTGAAATTGAAGGAATTTGACAAAGCAATTGCCGCTTATCAAACCGCACTCAAATTCAATCCCGAATACGCATCTGCGTCTTTTAATATTGGGAATGCATATTTCAAGTCTGAAAGAGCAACTGAGTCTATTCCTTTTTATATCGATGCAATTAAATGGCGGCCAGAATTTGTTGATGCGTATGTATCCTATGGATTGGCATTGCTCAGTCTGGGCAAATTTAGTGATGCGGCAGTGCAATTTAACGAGGCACTGAAACGACGACCTGGGTATGCGGAGGCCAGTCTGCATTTGAGCAATGCCTTAATTTTTGATAAAAAGTATGATCAAGGTATTGAGATTTTGCTTAAGTTAGAAAAGCAATATCCTGACTCCATCCAGACGCATTTGCCGGTGATTAATGCGTATTCAGCTAAGGGAGACTTGGCTAATGCGATAAATCGATGTCGTGTTGCGGCTCGATGCTTGACTGAAGATGCTAATTTTTATTACCAATTGGGTTTGCGATCGTACGACTTCAAGGAATATGAAATTGCGATTACTTGTTTTCAACGAGCATTAAAAATTACTAAGGATATTCCACATATATTAAACAGTCTCGGAAATGCGTATTTAGATAGTAATGACACCGATAATGCGATTCGATATTTTAACGAAGCACTTAAAATGGTGCCTGAGTCTCCTGGCATTCACTCCAATCTGGGACTCGCATACCAACAGTCGAGTAAGCTTGAACTGGCAATTTCATTTTTCGAAAAAGCAATTAAACTTGAGCCAGGGCTTGCAGTTGCCCATAACAATCTTGCGCAATGCTTAGTCATTTTCAGTCGGATTGAAGAGGCAATTCAAAGTTATTACAAGGCATTTGAACTGAACCCTGAGACGGACATTGCTTATACTAATTACTTGTTCGCGCTATGCCATGATCCTTGCATTGGTAAAGAGGAGCTATTTGAGAAGCATCGGCGTTTTTCAGAAATTTATGAAAAGCCAGTTCAAGGTTTGATAAGACCACTGGAAAACAGTAAATCTACTAACAGAATTTTGCGGGTTGGTTTTGTTTCTGCAGATTTGAGGGATCACGCTGTGGTGTCATTCGTTGAACCTGTTTTCTTGTATTTGGCAAGAAAGGCAAATATACATCTATATGCCTATGACAAT
This sequence comes from Undibacterium sp. Ji67W, assembly GCA_049340365.1. Classification (GTDB taxonomy): domain Bacteria; phylum Pseudomonadota; class Gammaproteobacteria; order Burkholderiales; family Burkholderiaceae_D; genus Undibacterium. Next base: position 20,727 of record JBMPOY010000017.1, read on the forward strand.
AATAACGTACAAGATGATGTCACAGTCAGGTTAAAGGGGTACTTTAGAGAGTGGTTCAGTGTTCTTCCATTAAGCAATGAACAACTCGTTGAAAAGATTAGAAAAGATCAAATCGACGTTCTGATTGATTTATCGGGACACACTGCACATCATCGATTGTCTGCATTTGCCATGCGTCCAGCGCCGATTCAAATTAGCTGGATAGGATACCCGGGAACTTCGGGATTAGATGCTATGGACTATTTCCTCGGTGATCAGAATTTCCTTCCGTATGGGGAAATGGACAAGCAGTTCACAGAAAAAATAGTACGTCTTCCATGTGCGACTACTTTTAAAGCAAGCGATAAGGCTCCTCCTGTTAATGAGTTACCAGCGAAAACAAATGGTTATCTGACCTTCGCTAGCTTTAATCGTCCAGACAAACTTAATCGTGGTGTGATTGCACTTTGGGGAAAGGTTCTTAGAGCGTTACCTAACGCTAAGTTGGTTATGGCTGCAATGCGTGCCGAAAGTGGAATTGGCACGTTGCAAGCATGGTTGAATGAAGAAGGCATTACGTCTGACAGATTAACATTCTTTCCACGGTCTACTATTCATACATATCTCTCATTACATCATCAAGTCGATATTTGCCTTGATACCTTTCCCTATACTGGAGGAACAACTACGAACAATGCGTTGTGGATGGGTGTTCCGACGCTAACCTTAGTCGGTGAAACACCTGCTGGCAGACAGGGCATTGCGAATTTATCGCAGGTAGGCTTGGATAAACAATTTGCCGCAATCGATACGGATGATTTCGTCCAAAAAGCAATTTATTTCTCAGAACATATTGATGAATTATCTTCGATCAGAGCATCGTTGAGAAAGAATTTTTCTGAGTCGAATTTTTCTAAACCAGGATTGGTTTCTCGGTCGATTGAACGTGCAATTCACTATATGTTCGAGCGCTGGTGTGCAGATTTACCACCAGTTGCTTTCGAAGTAGATGACGACAAGATTCGCTTATACGACGCCGACGAGACTTTATGACTCAAAAAATAACACCACCAGTTTATGTGACTCGTCCGGCTCTTCCCCCACTGGAAGAGTTAATGCCATATTTGCAAAAAATTTGGGACACGCGAGTTCTGACCAATTGTGGTCCTTTTCATCAGGAATTGGAGCAGGCCTTATGTGAATACCTTGGGGTGAAGCATATTTGCTTGTTCGCGAATGCGACCATTGCTTTAGTGACTGCGCTAAAAGCATTGCGCATTGAAGGGGAGGTTATCACGACGCCGTATTCGTTTGTTGCAACGGCGCATTCACTGTTATGGAATGGTATCGCACCGGTTTTTGTTGATATTGAGGTCGATACCCTCAATATTGATCCTCCCAGGATTGAGGCAGCGATTACGCCAAAGACGACCGCAATCATGCCTGTCCATTGTTATGGTACGCCGTGTGCAGTCGATGCAATTCAACGCATCGCAGATAACTATAATCTCAAGGTGATCTATGATGCTGCTCATGCTTTTGGTGTTAAAAATCAGCATGGCAGTATTTTGAATTATGGTGATTTATCGGTGTTAAGTTTTCATGCGACCAAGGTATTTAATACCTTTGAAGGTGGCGCGATTGTTTGCCCGGATGCGAAAACTAAAAAGCACATAGATAACCTGAAAAATTTTGGTTTTGTGAATGAAACAACCGTCGTTGCTTCCGGAATCAATGGCAAGATGAGCGAAATCAATGCTGCACTTGGTTTGTTGCAGCTCAAGCACATTGACGGCTTTATCGAAAAACGAAAAGCGATCGATCACGCGTATCGTAAAATGCTCGTTGGCATCAAGGGAATCCGATGTTTATTGGATGCGACGGCTTATGATACGAACTTTTCTTATTTTCCTATTCTTGTCAGCTCCGAATATCCGTTAGGCCGGGATGGCTTGTATGAAATGTTAAAAACCCATAACATTTTTGCCCGACGTTATTTTTATCCCTTGATATCTGAATTCTCTATGTATCGCGGTCTGACATCATCGGATAAACATCATTTACCAATCGCTGATAATGCGTCAAAACAAATTTTGTGCCTACCAATTTATCCGGATCTGGAGATGGAGACCGTAGAGGCTATCGTCCGGCACATAGCCGATGCGGCATGATGAAATGATCGACAATACGACGCGCAGGCAATCAAAGCCAGTAATACGTCACGGCTAAAAATCCCGAACTATCCTGAAGCGTTGGTCAATTTTCAGCTCTTTAATACGCGCGAAAGAACAGGCATGACGGTAGCACCATCTGGCACATCACGTGCTACGGTGCCGCCCATGCCCACGACCACATTCGCGCCGACTTCGCGGGATTCGAGGATGATCGTACCAGGCCCTAACAGGCTGTTTTCATGAATGTGCGCGTTACCCGCCACAAAAGCACCAGGTGCTATCGTAACGTTTTTGCCGATTTTTGTATCATGCCCAATAATGGCGTTTGTGTTGATAACGCAAAACGAGTCTACTGAACAATCAACACTTAACACAGCACCATGCGCGATTATCGTACCATCAGCAATGTTGACGCCTTTGGATACGATTGCTTTAGGCGATACCAGAGAAATCGATGGAAGTTGATTTTCGATGAGCCATGCAACGACTTCAGCGCGTTTGGTAGCGGATTCACGATTCACGGCACCGAAAGCAATGCAGACAGCGTCAAAATTTTCACGTGTCGCAAGCAAAAATTCTTGTGTACCCCAATATGGAAGGGCGACGACAGCTGGTGCAGGGGCGACATACCCCACTACTTGATGCCCACAGAGCTCGGCAATTTCAAGTACTTCCTTAGCAAAGCCACCACCACCGATCAGGACAATTTTTTTCATAGCAAAAATTCCACGATAGCATGATTACGCGTGATGCCAAAGATCACCTGGCGATCGAATAGGGGGGCATAAATCGGGCCGCGCACTTTTAACATTCGATGCTGTAGCATCAGACTTGCAACGTCGCTTTCATTTAATCCCTCATAACATACATGGTGCATGCCTTCACCCGAGCGGGTCAGATGCCCCCATGTAAAGGCTTCAGGACCATGCGGTTGTATTAATTCAATAAAGGCACCATCGCCTACCGAATAAAGAGCTAAACGTGCGTGTTGCAAGGGGTCTTCAAGTTCTTTTTTAAGTGTAAGACCCGGCATGGTTGCTGCGTATCGTTCTATATCCTTGACCACATAGCCAACATGATTGACCTTCATCACAAGGATGCTCCTCCGTCGATTGTTATAATTTGTCCGGTGATAAAAGCAGCCTTTGGAGAAATCAAAAACTCAATCAGGTCGGCGACAGCGTCAACGGTTGCAATGCCTGTTGGGGATTTTTTCATGAGCTGTTCTTTAAAGGCATCATTATAAATCTGCTTGAAGGATTGGGTCATTTCAGTGTCGAGCCAGCCTGGTGCGACCCCGATTGCGCGGCGCGGTGCAAGTTCGCGTGCAAGGCCTTTGATCATTGCCTCAATGCCTGCTTTGGCAACAGCATAGGGAATAATCGCCGGCTCAGGACGTTGTGCAGAAATTGAAGAGACAGCACAATAAACCGCTTGCGCTTCGGATATCCTTTGGCTTGCCATCAATTGACCAAATACCAGCGCAGCGGACAAATTTACGTCGATTACCTGCCTGATATCCGTTACTTTTACTGTTCGCATCGGCCGTATCATTTGCAGGCCCGCGCAATAAATCAGTGCCGAAACTTTACCGTTGGTGGCCACCGATTGTTCGACGATGGCGGCAATACTATCGAGATCGGCGACATCGCAATAGACCGCTGATACGCCCATTTCAACTAAGGAAGCAAGACGGTCCGTCCTTCTGGCCAGAGCCGTTACGCGATGTGTCTCTGAAAGCCGCTGCGCCATCGCATAGCCGATTCCACTCGATGCGCCAACGACCAACGCGTGTGGCTTTTGTGAATCATTATTCATCATCGACCAATTTTCCAGCTAAGGCTATCAAGTCGTCTACTGTTTTCAACTTTGAAAACGCATCAATGTCGACATCGGCACCCAGATCAGAAAATAACTCGATCATCGAAAGAATGCCCAGCGAATCCCAGCCGTCTATGCTTTCCATTGGCTGACCTTTTTCTAAGGTTCCTTCGTAATCGAGAGTTTCCGCCACTCGTTTTAAAAAGACGATACGATTCATTATTGTTTACCTGAGTAATAAAAAGGAGATGGGGCAAAAATTTTATTCGTTTCCAGTACGCAGGCTCCCCAGCTCAATCCAATGCCAAAGCCAGCGAACAGGGAAGTCATTTTTTTGTCTTGATATTCAGAAGCCAAAAATCCGGAAATAGTTCCAGGAATCGATGCAGAGTTTTGATTGCCGTACATTGATTGTGTCGACATCGGTAATTTTTCTTCTGAAATTTTCAGTCGTTTCTGGATATTTTTAAGAATGTACTTGTTGGGTTGGTGCAGGACGAAATAGTCGACATCGTCGCTGCTCACACCAGCATATTTCAATATATCGTCAACCATGCCTGGTACACGTTGCAATGTAAAATTGAATACTGCCGCACCATCCATCGTCATAAAAGCGGGCTTACCATCGTCTTGTGGCAGATGTCGCAAACCGCTGTTTGGAATCATCAATGCACGGTCACCTGAACCGTCGGAGTAGAGTTGAAAAAAACTTTTACTTTCGCGTCGTTCGATAAGAATGGCGGCACCGGCATCACCCATGATAGGCGCGATGGAGTGATCATTCGTGTCTACAAAACGGCTCGAAACGTCACCTACGCATAGCAGCACTTTCTCAAGCCCGGCTTCCACAAGACTAAAAGCGACCGAAAGACCATAGATAAATCCGCTACAGCCAAGGCGCATATCGAATGCCATTGAGGTGATCGGGAGACCGAGCCGATTTTGTAATGTCGTTGCTGATGAGGGGGCCGCATAGTCAGGCGATTGCGTGACCATGATCAGCGCGGATACCGAGTGAGGGTCAACACCTAAGCCAGCCAACAGACGTTTTGCAGATGCCTCACACAAGTCAACGGTTGTCTCTGATCCTGCGACTACTTGACGCCGATCTAAACCTATTGCACGTTGCAATCGGGAGATTTCGTTTTCATCAAGGCCGTATTTTTCGCCTTCTTCCGCAAAGTTGATGCATTGTCCACCGACTGTTGTAACGATGCCAGTGATAGCCGCCTTGTGAAACTGCAATTGAGCGCGTGCCGCTTCATTTTCCATGGAGTGCTCCCACATACTCAACCCAGGATGACCATTTCCGCAACGGTGACTTTTCTGCATCGAACAAGGTCTCGTTGGCCAATGTCACGTAATTTCCGGTTTCTTGCTCCAACATCATTTCGGTCTCCAGCAATATGTTGACAACGGCCAATGAGTCCAGTAATTCAAATATATTCGTGTCATCTGTCACGTTAGACAAGGCAGAAATGCCCAGATCGGCAGTGGCGAGCCTGAACGCTTCGATCAGGATTTGAGAGATCTCTTTCATTGTTCAACCTTCATTATTTCTATCGAAAAATTGGTTTGGGGGCCTTTTGCACACCGATATCGCTTTATTGATGTATCGGAACTGACGACTTCGAATCCGTTACTCTCAAAAAAATGACTCACCATTGCGTTCTTCTGCGTTGGCATATAGCTTGCGCGGAGAGGTGTCTCTGAATACATCCCACAAACATACTTTAACATCGCGACCTCAACTTGACGGCCTAACGCGCGGCAACTCATCAAAAATGTGTCAATTTCACCATCAACAACAATAATCAACCCGATCAAACCCATATCACCATAGCGATCGATAATGCGAAAGTCGTAGATTTTGTGTTTTTCCATCATTGCTATGATGTCCGCTTCGCTGTATCGGCGAGTGGTTAGGTTGAATTGGTTGGTCTTGTTGGTGAGCTGGGAAATGCGCTTAATTTGCGTAGTCCGATTTATGCCAACCTCCATCTTTATACCGAGCGACTGTAGATAGTCATCTAGGCTTACGCTGGCCTGAAGCAGGGATTTGCGTTGTGCTTCTTCCACATACTGCGTGGCCTTGTTTGCGTCTTCTTCAGTAATGGACCAAGCGCTGAGATCTTTGATTTTGTTGAGAAGGGACAATGCTTCAGCCGGTTTGCCTCCATCGAACTGGTGACGGTCAACTGCGGGCAATGCGTGACCGACCTCGTTTAGTTCAAATAAATTGTCGTCGATAAATACGAAGGAATCGACACCGATATTTAATTCGTTGGCAATCGATACAATGTTTTCGCTCTTGGGCAGCCAATTAACTCTGATAGCTGCAAAATGTTCCCATTTTAGTGGCATGTCGATTTTTTCAAATGCCTCACGAACGTCTTGCTCGTTGTTTTTGCTTACCAAGGTCAATAAGACTCCGCTTGCCCTTAGCTCTAGTAATTGGTTCTGGAAAGTACGATAAACAACGCCGGGGAATTGAGTATCGATAGTGATGCCTTCAATACCATCCTCTCCCACGATTCCGCCCCATAGCGTATTGTCTGCGTCTAATATGAGCGCCTTCTTTCTGGGGAGGAAGCGCTCGCGCAATATGCGGGCATATTCGTCGACAATGGATGGAATAACGTGCCCCGTGTATGGCATACGCATGACCATGGCGTTTTGGATATTAATCGAACGATCGTATCCAACTCTGGAAACTACTGACGCAATATCTGCCACGGCCACTAACGCATTCTCTTTCGCACATTGGAATATCGCTTCATTGATCATCGCAACCGAACGAAGGTGATCGATATGTGCCATGCCGACAATTCGGCCAAATGACGGCGATATGGTATTTAATATAACGCAAACCTTATTGCGTTCAGAAAACGATTTTACTGCATGGCAGTAAGCGAAGGCGCGTTCTTCGGCCTCTGTGTTTGATGAGCCGCAGTAAAAAAAATCGGCACGCGCATGACATATGAGAACGGCTGACTTTGCGTCTGACATCAAAACTTGAAAGTGTTGGTCGATGTCGTGATGTGTCATATCCACCGAAAATTCCGGAAGCTTAGAAGCAAGCTTAGAAAATGGGCCGGTCAAGACATCGCCAACCAGATCAATTTTGATGTTTTTTTTGTCCATTTGTAGAATTATAGTGAATGTTGATCTCAACATTCTAGTTGATGTTGCGGACTGGCTAAAGGTTTGAAAAAACTGAAATCTGGCGTGATTAGATACAGATTTCTTCAGGTGCAAAGAAAAGTCAACTCTGAACTAGATCTTCCGGGGTGGCTGTGAAATTGATAACAGTTGGTGAGCTTTTATGCGTTAGATTTTTGTTTTACTGTTCTGTTTTATGTGACCATCTGCTAAACGTCTCTTTTGGTCTTGGCTTCAGAATTTATGTCACGGAAAATTTACTTGGTCAGTTCTTCACTCTGAGACAATTGCATCGTCCTGGCAGGATTTTATGCCATTTTTACCATCTCTTTGAATTTCAATTATTCTGACAGGGAATGGGGGTAATGTCTAATTTTTCGATTTATTTACCGCATCGTACCCCGCACTTTTTTATGGATTGTATAGCGCATTCCAGCACGTCAATTTTAAGGATTTTTTCAATTGATATGGAATAGTTGAGGAATAGATAAGGAATAGTCGCATCTTTCAGAAAATCGCTGAAAGAATTAATTTGATTTAAGTGAGAGTAATTTGGGCGAAGCCACGTATCCCGCTGCGTCCATTGCGCTGCCTAAGCTTTTTTTTGTTAAGCGCACTCTTACATTTAGTTTTGCTTCAAACAATTCGAAAGTACCGAGCGTCTCCTCCTCATTGATCCATGCCATGAGCGATTCTTCATTGACCTCGGATTGGTTATGCTGAATCATCGATAAACATTCGCTGAGATCGCGGTCATCCAGCATTGCAAGAAGATGTTTTGATTGGAAAAATATTCTGCCTTCATCATCGATAAAAGCCTCATCGATAGCAGTCAGCTTTTTGCCGTTCTGCAGATAAAAACCTTCGTTTGAAGTGCGCACAATAAACGGCGTCGCCTCCAATTCAACATACACGCGCTGTGGACCATTTTGAAAATACCAGCACCCTTGATCGTCGCATTGATAATTGCGATTGATGAAGTCGATTAATGCGGGATGACGGATAATGTCGCCGGGGAGTTTTAGGGTCTGGCAGCGCTCATCGCGCATGCGCCATTGGCCGCGCGCATCCAGGGCTAACCAGCCGTAGCAATGCGGTACATTGGGCCATTTTGCAATGGCGGCTTTGACGATTTCGTCCATTAGCTTGCCTTGTCAAAAAAGTGCAGAATCTTTTCTGGTAACCAATGCAGGCTACCGGGTACGTTGCCGGCGGCAAAGCCAACATGCCCCCCATGTTTAGGATAGTCGAGAGTTACCGAGGGTGCGGCTTTTTGCGGTAAATATTGACCGGGCAAAAATGGATCATTCTGCGCGTTCAAGACCAAAGTCGGTAGCGTGATGTCGGGCAGTACGTGGCGTGCGCTGGCGCGGTTCCAATAATCGTCAGTATCCAGATAACCGTGCAAAGGTGCCGTCACGACATTATCGAATTCATAGAGATTTTTGGCCTCTAGTAAACGATTTCTGTCGAAGAGTCCGGGAAATTGATTGAGCTTTTGCAGGCACTTAGGCTTTAAGGTCTTGAGAAACATGCGGGTGTAGAGCATGTTGAAGCCGCTCGACAACGACGCGCCGCCTTGTGCCAGATCGAGTGGTGCCGAGATCGCGCAAGCGGCTTTGACAAATTCAGCCTGATGTTGCGATTCTCCCAGCCAGCGCAGCAAGGCGTTGCCACCAAGCGAAACACCGGCGGCAAACAAATCAGCATCGCCGTGTTGTGTTTGATGTTGAGATTGAATGCGACGCAATATCCAGTCAATTTCCTGTGCATCGCCGGAATGATAAAAGCGCGGTGCCTGATTCAATTCACCCGAGCAACCACGAAAATGTGGAATCGCACCCGACCATCCTCTCGCCTGGATTGCTGCCATCAAAGCCCGTGCATAGTGGCTGTCGCTGGAACCTTCTAATCCATGAAATAGCACAACCATAGGCTGGCCAGGTTTTCCATCCACAAAATCGATATCGATAAAATCTTCGTCAGGCGTCACCCAACGTTCGCGCCGGAAGCTGACTTCGGGGCGAGGTATCCATAAAGCAGGGTAGATGGTTTGCAAATGACCACCGGGGAGCCAGCGGGGAGACTGATATTTCATTCTTGCATCTTAGTGGGTGAAACGGGTTGCATGTTACGGGTGAGTCGTACTGTGCGCCATTCTGGTTGTAAATGCACGCCTCATTGTCGTTTTAAACTAATTACCTTAATGTAAAACACTGGCCTTGAATAAATCCAAGGGGGCTTTGCCTGCTGCGACCGAGGCGTGATGCATAGCAATACGCCATCCTTGCGGTGTTTTCAGATAAACGTTGGTCGCCAGAATATGGACATCCGGCAAGGTTTCATTCGGACGGTGAATTTGCTCGATGACGCTATGCACGGCGGTCAACAGATTGTGCGTCGCGTGTAATTGCGTTGCCTGAATGTGGACATTGCCCCGTTCAAAGATTGCTTCCCACGACGCCCGGATGGCAGCATGACCTACTTGACGGCTAGAGCCGGGATGAATGCAGACAATTTCTTCGTCATCTGCCCACAAATCCATGAACGCATCGAGGTCAGCACGACTGATGGCATCATAGAATGCAGCTTCGACTTCGTCGGCACTGCCATTAAATTGCTTTTTTGCGGGCATGATGAGCTTACCTGATTTTTGCTGGTGCTTTGACCGCGAGTGCGATGCGCAGCGATGGAAAATCTTAGTGGCCTTTGATCACGGTACCTGGAGCCAGTTTGTATTGCGTACCACAGTAAGAGCAAGTCGCCGAGCCACCATGGGACAAATCAAGAAAAACGCGTGGATGCGACGACCACAATGGCATTGCTGGATTTGGGCAATGTGCAGGCAAATCTTTTGCTTGCAGTTCAACGACATTGCTAGCTGTTGTGGCGCTTGTATTCGTGGACATAAAGACTCCGGTAAAAATGTTTGCTAATTAGGTGCAATATTGGATACAAAAATAGCTTGGCATGCGAAGCATTTTGCGGCTTGGGCATACCATGAGCTGCTATTTGCATCGGTTCTCAAATTCAAGCGGTGATTTTAACGGATTCCAGCTACTTGCTGTCGTTAACTATCGCTGATTGTATCGCTGATTGTATCGCTGATTGGCGCGCTTTTCTGATCAAGGCTAAAATGCACGGCTATTTGTTGAGAAAAGTTGCCATGTCTTTTGAATCTGATCAAGCTGCCACCAAAGAGGCGCTGCGTCTGGGGGCGCCCACCTGGTTTGGTATCGGTGCCTGGGGATTGGTGGTTGGCATAGCCATGATCAAAGCGGGCTTGAGTCTGCCGCAAGCGTTTGGGATGACCTTTATTGTTTTTGGTGGGTCCGCACAATTGGCGTCTTTGCCGCTGATCGGTGCCCATGCGCCAGTGTGGGTGATCTTCGCGACGGCGCTGGCGGTCAATCTGCGATTTGTTATCTTTTCAGCGATATTAGCGCCGCATTTCTCGCATTTGCCGTGGCGTAGCCGTGCCTGGTTGGGATTTTTGACTGGCGATGTGGCGGTGGGCTTATTTATTCAACGCTTTCCTGACTTGAAGGACATGAAAGGCAAGTTGGCGTTTTTGAAGGGTCTTATCTTTCCGAATTGGGCTGCGTGGCAAATCGGCTCTGTCATTGGTATTTTGTTAGGAAGTCAGGTTCCCGCCAGTTGGGGGCTCGGTGTTGCTGGCACACTGGCGATTTTGTGCGTGATGCTGCCTTTGATTATCAACCGTGCGGCTTTGGCCGGAGTGGTCGTCGCTGGCGTTGTGGCGCTGTTGTGCTTTCATTTTCCTTATAAACTCGGTCTCTTACTTGCAGTGATATTGGGTATGGCAACCGCGATGTTGTTGGAAGAGCACATGCTCAAGAGTAAAAAAATACCGGATGGGAGTGAGCAAGCATGAGTGATCTTGAGATCTGGATCGTTATTTTTTCTTTATGGTTGGCAACTTTTATTGCTCGTAGTGGCTTTTGGTTGGCTGGAAACCGCATTAATTTGCCGCAACGCGTCCAGGAAGCCCTGCGCTATGCACCTGCCTGCGCGTTGGCGGCAATTATTGTGCCTGATTTTTTGCTTAATCCGCATGGCGGCAGTGAATGGGATTTTAGTTGGCATAATCCTAAGTTGATGGCCGGTATGGCAGCGACGGTGTTTTTTCAAGTGCGTAAAAATATGTTGCATACAATCATTTTCGGCATGTTGGTGTTCACGGGTTTGCGCATTGTTTTTTGACGGAAATTAAATAAAGACCTGGGGCAGTTGCAAACACGCCATATTCAACTCTTCATTCTCATTCGCCGAAGCTTCAGCGCGGGTTGAGCTCGTCATATCGAAACTAAGAAATATTAATACATTAGCACTTTTGCACTGGTATGCAGGCAATTTGGGCTAGCTGTAGGCAAAATCAGATGCAAAACTCTGTGGCGCGGGCTGGGGGCTTTGGTAAAATAGCGGTTTTAGCGCATTTGTCTTACTTTTGAATCTTGCCTGGCAATGTTGTTTATAATGAAATTGCTAAGGAATTAATGCTCACTTGATTCGGAGTCAAATTGCTTTTTCCTTCAACTTAGCCAATTCTCATTCTACATCGCGATGAAATTTAATCGACTCAGCGACCTGATCGCAGGTAACCAGCTTCAAGGCAAACGTGTTTTCATTCGTGCCGATCTCAATGTTCCTCAGGACGACCAAGGCAATATCACTGAAGATACGCGTATTCGTGCATCAGTTCCGGCGATTCAGCAAGCGTTGAAGGCGGGGGCCGCAGTGATGGTGACGTCGCATCTGGGCCGTCCGACGGAAGGTGAGTTCAAAGCCGAAGATAGTCTGGCGCCGGTTGCTGTGCGTTTATCCGAGTTACTTGGCGTGCCGGTCAGTTTGAAACAGAACTGGGTTGATGGTGTTGAAGTCGCTGCTGGTCAAGTGGTATTGTTGGAAAACTGCCGCGTGAATAAAGGCGAGAAAAAGAATGAAGATGCTCTCGCACAAAAAATGGCTGCCCTGTGCGACGTGTATGTGAACGACGCATTTGGTACAGCGCATCGTGCTGAAGCGACTACCCACGGTATCGCTAAGTTCGCGCCCGTTGTTTGCGCCGGTCCTTTGTTATCCGCTGAGCTGGATGCCTTGGGCAAAGCGCTCGGTCAGCCCGCCCGCCCGCTGGTAGCGATTGTTGCCGGCTCTAAAGTGTCGAGCAAACTGACTATCCTGAAATCGTTGGCAGATAAAGTCGACAACCTGATCGTCGGCGGTGGTATTGCGAATACGTTCATGCTGGCTTCTGGCTTAAAAATCGGTAAATCACTGGCAGAAGCGGATCTGGTGGATGAAGCAAAAGCGATCATCGATATGATGGCAAAACGTGGCGCATCCGTACCTATTCCTACTGATGTGGTATGCGCGAAAGAATTTTCACCAACCGCTGTAGCAACGGTTAAAGCCGTGGCGGATGTTGCCGATGACGATATGATTCTCGATATCGGCCCAGTCACTTCTGCTTTATTGGCAGAGCAAATCAAAACTGCTGGCACGATCGTCTGGAACGGCCCCGTTGGCGTATTTGAGTTTGATCAGTTTGGCAATGGTACTAAAGTGTTGGCGCAGGCGATTGCTGATTCTGCTGGCTTCTCGATTGCGGGTGGTGGCGATACGTTGGCCGCGATTGCTAAGTACCAAATCGCGGATCGCGTTGGTTATATCTCGACTGGCGGTGGCGCTTTCCTGGAATTTCTGGAAGGGAAAACTTTGCCAGCTGTCGAAATTTTATTGCAACGCGCGGCACAGTAAATAAGTTAAATTCGAAGAAATTAGTTCAAAGAAATTAGTTCATCACCGCCTCAAACCATTAATAATAATTCAGGAGACCAGATGTTACGTGCTACTAAGATTGTTGCCACCATAGGCCCCGCTTCCAATGACGTGGAAACACTCAAACGGATGATCAATGCGGGTGTCAATGTGGTGCGTCTGAACTTTTCTCATGGCAAGGCGCAAGACCATATCGATCGCGCCTCCATGGTACGTCAGGCGGCAACAGCATGCGGACGCGAAGTGGCAATTATGGCGGATTTGCAAGGTCCAAAAATCCGTATCGGCAAGTTTGAAAATACCCGCATCCAAATTGAGAATGGCGATAAGTTTATTCTCGACGCGGATTGCACAATGGGTAACCAGGAACGTGTTGGTCTCGATTACAAAGCCTTGCCACGTGATGTCAAAGTGGGCGACGTTTTATTGCTCAATGATGGTTTGATCGTATTGATCGTTGAACGCATTATCGGTAATGAAATCCATACGGTCGTTAAAATCGGTGGTGAGCTGTCGAACAATAAAGGTATTAATCGTCAAGGTGGTGGTTTGACTGCACCTGCTTTGACGGCAAAAGATATGGAAGACATCAAAACAGCGATGTCATTCCAGGCAGATTATGTTGCGGTCTCATTCCCGAAAAATGCGACTGACATGGAAATGGCGCGTCAATTGGCCAATATTGCTGGTGAGCCTTACAACCACAAGCCAATGATGATTGCCAAGATCGAGCGCGCTGAAGCGATCCCGGTCTTGCAAGAAATTCTGGATGCATCCGATGGCATTATGGTCGCGCGTGGTGATCTGGCCGTCGAAGTGGGCAATGCCGCAGTTCCTGCATTGCAAAAGCGCATGATTAAAATGGCACGCGCGTCGAATAAATTGGCAATTACCGCAACGCAAATGATGGAGTCGATGATCGTCAACGCAGTGCCGACCCGTGCTGAAGTATCCGACGTCGCCAATGCGGTGTTGGATGGTACTGATGCGGTAATGGCGTCTGCCGAAACAGCCTCGGGCAAGTATCCGATTGAGACGGTAGAAGCGATGTCGGCGATTTGCCTGGAAGCAGAAAAATTCCAGGAATATAAGCTCGATGCGGATTTCCTGAATCTGGCTTTTACCCGTATTGATCAGTCAATTGCCTACGGTGCATTATTTACAGCGCACCATTTGGGTGTCAAAGCGATTGTCGCATTGACTGAATCTGGTTCAACTGCATTGTGGATGAGCCGTCATAGTATCGATGTGCCTTTGTTTGCGTTGACGCCGAGTATTGCTACACAACGCAAAGCCGCGCTCTATCGCAACGTGCGTACGTTCACACTGCCGTCTTCACCGGATCGTGATGCGATTTTAAGATCAGCTGAAACTGTATTGCTTGAAAACGGCGCGGTCAGCAAAGGCGATATGATCGTTGTGACCTGGGGTGAACCTATGGGGCAAGTCGGTGGTACGAATGCGCTGAAGATCGTCAAAGTTGGTGAGTTTCAGTCTTAATCAGACTGATTAGCCTGATAGAAGAAATTTGTTGAACTGATGCCGCATTTTCTGGCGCCGCGTCAGTTTGGAAAGTAAAGATTTTTAATAGTACTTCTGGAGTTTAATATGCCTCTCGTATCGATGCGTCAATTGCTGGACCATGCTGCTGAAAATGGCTATGGTTTGCCAGCGTTTAATGTCAATAATCTGGAACAAGTCACTGCCATCATGGAAGCTGCCAATGAAGTTGGCGCGCCTGTGATTATGCAAGCGTCGGCTGGTGCCCGTAAGTATGCTGGTGAAGCATTCTTGCGTCATCTGATCGAAGCCGCCGTTGAAGCTTACCCACATATTCCTGTGGTGATGCATCAGGATCACGGCCAATCGCCTGCGGTTTGTATGGCAGCGATTAAATCCGGTTTTACTTCGGTGATGATGGACGGTTCTTTGATGGAAGATGGCAAGAGCGTTGCCAGCTACGAATACAACGTTGAAGTCTCACGTGAAGTCGTGAAATTCTCGCACTCCATTGGCGTGACTGTCGAAGCAGAACTCGGCGTGCTCGGTTCTTTGGAAACCATGATGGGCGACAAAGAAGACGGTCACGGTGCTGACGGTAAAATGACGCGTGAACAGTTGTTGACCGACGTGCAGCAAGCTGCTGACTTCGTTAAACAAACTCAATGTGACGCACTGGCGATTGCGATCGGCACTTCTCACGGCGCTTACAAGTTCTCTCGCAAGCCTACCGGCGATATTCTGGCAATTGACCGTATCAAAGAAATCCATGCTCGCATTCCAAATACTCACTTGGTGATGCACGGTTCTTCTTCCGTGCCGCAAGAATTGCTCGAAGAAATTCGTCAATTCGGTGGCGACATGAAAGAAACCTACGGCGTACCAGTCGAAGAAATCGTGATTGGTATCCAAAATGGTGTACGTAAAATCAACATCGACACTGATATCCGTCTGGCAATGACTGGTGCGATCCGTCGTTACATGTTTGAAAATCCAGGTAAATTTGATCCACGTGATTACTTAAAGCCAGCGCGTGAAGCAGCGAAACTGGTCTGCAAGGCACGTTATCTGTCGTTCGGTTGCGAAGGTCAGGCAGCGAAGATCAAACCAATGTCGCTGGAAAAAGTCGCCGAGCAGTACAAAAAAGGCGCGTTGTCGCAAATCGTCAACTAAGTTATGTGTAAGCTCAGGGCGCAGAAAATGCGCCCTGAGCATTTTTACAGCATCAAATTTGCAGTATTAATGTGCAGTATTTTAGAGTATTGAAAAATCATGACTACCCAAATTAGCTCCACACTTCACTCTTTGCCTTTGTTAGGCCGTGGCAAAGTACGCGATAACTACGCTGTTGGCGACGATAAATTGCTCATCGTGACCAGCGATCGCTTATCCGCGTTCGATGTCATCATGTCCGAGCCTATCCCGGAAAAAGGCCGCGTGCTGAATCAAATGGCCAATTTCTGGTTCGAAAAACTGGGTCACATTGTGCCAAATCACCTGACTGGTATTGCTCCTGAGAGCGTTGTTGCCGCAGATGAAGTGGAGCAAGTGCGTGGTCGTGCAGTGGTTGCTAAACGCCTCAAACCTATCATGGTAGAAGCGGTCGTTCGTGGCTATATCATCGGCTCTGGCTGGAAAGATTATCAAGCGACTGGCGCTATTTGTGGCATTACTTTGCCTGCCGGTTTGCCACAAGCGGCAAAGTTGGCTGAACCTATTTTCACACCAGCAGCAAAAGCCGAAATGGGTGAGCACGACGAGAACATCAGCTTTGCCGACATGGAGCAACGTATCGGCGCAGAACTCGCTGCCAAGATGCGTGATATCAGTATTCAGCTTTACACCGAAGCGTCAGAATACGCAGCCACACGCGGCATCATCATCGCCGATACCAAGTTTGAATTCGGTCTCGATGACAATGGTGTTCTGCATTTGATGGACGAAGTGTTGACGGCCGATTCTTCTCGTTTCTGGCCTGCGGACTCCTATGCAACTGGTATTTCTCCTCCATCGTTCGATAAGCAATTTGTGCGTGACTATCTGGAAACCATTACCAGCTGGAACAAAACAGCACCTGCCCCGACATTGCCAGAAGACGTGATTCAAAAAACCTCTGCTAAATATCAGGAAGCGCTGGAGCGTCTGACTGGTGAAAAACTGAAGGCATAATCATGAGCCAAGAGCAAAAAATTGTCGTTGGTGTCGTTATGGGCTCATCATCTGATTGGGACGTGATGCAGCATGCGGTTGCGATATTAAAAGAGTTCGGCATCGGTTTTGAAGCCAAGGTCGTCTCTGCCCACCGCATGCCGGATGAAATGTTTACGTTTGCAGAAACCGCCCGTGAACGCGGCATCCGCGCGATTATCGCTGGTGCTGGTGGCGCTGCGCATCTGCCAGGCATGATCGCCGCTAAAACGATTGTTCCGGTGTTTGGTGTGCCAGTGCCCTCTAAATATTTGCGCGGTGAAGATTCTTTGCTGTCTATCGTGCAAATGCCAAAAGGGATACCCGTGGCGACGTTTGCGATTGGTGAAGCCGGTGCCGCCAATGCTGCGCTCGCGGCGATCGCGATGCTGGCAACCACGGATGATGCCTTGGCTGCGCAATTGCTGACGTTCAGAGAAAAGCAAACACAAGTTGCACGCGATATGGTGCTGCCAGTTTGATTGCTTAACAATGTGCAGCGGTGATGTTGAATTCAACCCTTAGCAGCGCCGTTGCCTGTTTTGAATCGTAAAAACGACGAAAGACAGACACCTTTTTGCGTGTGTGTCAGCAGTATGAATTTGAAAGAGTTTGCATACTCCGAGTGAGTATTTTAAAACGTCTATTCTGTCTCAATGACAAATGACGTGTTTTTCTAAATAAAGGGGGGAGTATCTTTATTCCCTCACTGAATCGCAGGCTGTTTTTGAACGCCTCACATAGAATTTGACATCATGACTATCGACAAGCAAGTACATCCACGACGACCATTATTGCCGAATACCGACAAAAGCTGCCTTGGCATTTTAGGTGGTGGTCAGTTAGGTCGCATGTTTGCGCACGCAGCTCAGGCACTCGGCTACAAAGTTGCCGTGCTGGAGCCGGAAGCAGGCTGTCCTGCCGCGCAGGTGGCAGAACACCATGTACAGGCCAATTATGATGATGCAACAGGTTTGAGCGAATTGCTCAAGCTCGCTACCAGCGTCACGACTGAATTTGAAAACGTTCCTGCTGATAGCCTCGATTATTTTGCTCGTGGTGGCTTTGTAGCACCGGCTGGTGCTTGTGTTTCTATTGCGCAGGACAGACTCGCCGAAAAACATTTCTTTACCCGCTGCGCATTGAATAATGGCGTTTACCCTGCGCCGCATTGGGGCATCGCAACGCACGCAGATGTGCTGAGCGCACCGGATGATTTGTTGCCTGGTATTTTGAAAACCGTACGCATGGGTTATGACGGCAAAGGTCAGGTCAGAGTCCGCACCCGCGCAGAATTGGAAGCGGCGTTTGCTGGCATGAATGGCCAACACTGCATTTTAGAAAAAATGCTGCCGCTGGCTTACGAAATATCCGTCCTCGTTGCTCGCGGTGTTGACGGCGAAGCCGTGGTCTATCCGATCGCTGAAAATGTCCATCGTGACGGCATCTTATTTACGACGCTAGCACCGAGCCCGAATGTGTCACCAGACATCGCCAAAAAGGCGCAAGCTGCCGCTTTGGACATCATCGCAGAACTCGGTTATGTCGGCGTATTGTGCATAGAATTTTTTGTGCTGAAAGATGGAACGATGGCCGTCAATGAGATGGCGCCGCGCCCACATAACAGTGGCCACTACACGATTGATGCTTGCATCACGAGCCAATTTGAGCAACAAGTGCGCGCTTTGGCGCAATTGCCGCTGGGCGATGTGCGTCAACATTCAGCTGCCGCCATGTTGAATATTTTGGGCGACGTCTGGTATGAGAATGCCAGCACAGATACCCAACACGAACCAGCCTGGGATCAGGTCATGGCGATTCCAGGTGCGCATGTCCACTTATACGGTAAAGCCGAAGCACGTCGCGCACGTAAAATGGGACATATCACTTTTGTCGCCACCAGCATGCCAGAAGCGCAGGCAGCATTAGCCAGAGCCTGCGTCATTCTCGGGATTGCCGCGCCGGAGCAAGCATGATGTCAGTGGCAAGCAAGACAAATGTACCGCTTGAAATTATCGTGGCGGCACAAGCCTTAGAAGCTGGCAAACTGGTCGCTTTTCCGACAGAAACGGTCTATGGTCTTGGTGCGGATGCAGAAAACCCGCAGGCGGTTGCCAATATCTATGCCGCCAAAGGACGTCCTTCCAATCATCCTGTGATAGTACACATTGCACCAGGCGCCGACATCAGTTACTGGGCGAAAGAGATTCCGGCCGAAGCAGAAAAACTCATCGCAGCATTTTGGCCCGGTCCGCTGACTTTTATTTTAAAGCGGGCCGACCATATTCCGGCTGCGGTGTCCGGTGGTCAGGATACGGTTGGCATACGCTGCCCGTCGCATCCAGTGGCGATTGCGCTATTGAGTGCGTTTAAAGGTGGTAAAGGTGGCGTTGCTGCGCCCTCAGCCAATAAATTTGGTCATGTCAGCCCAACCATGGCATCTCATGTGATCGAAGAGTTTGAGCAAGAAGTACTGCCAGGCGGTTTGATTGCGCAGGTGCTGGACGGCGGTCAGAGTGAGGTTGGCATCGAATCAACGATTGTGGATTTAAGTCGTTTAGCCACGCATGGCCCAGTCTTGCTCAGGCCAGGGCATATCAGTGCAGAACAATTGGCTGCAGTACTGGGCGTCATACCCGCCAGCCCTGACGCTGCCGCACCGCGTGCATCAGGCACGTTGGATGCTCATTACGCCCCGCACACGCCAGTGGTGCAGGTAGCCGTTGAAGAACTGGATGACGTGGTTCAACAATTACAAGCCAAAGGTAAGACATTGGCCTTAATGAGCTACCTCGCGCATCCGGCTATTCACGCCAATGCCTGGCGTCATTTGCCAAATGATCCGGTTGGTTATGCCCACGATTTGTACGCTGGCTTGCGCGAACTCGATCATGCGCATGCCGATGTAATTCTGGTCGAAGCCTTGCCGCAAGAAAAAATCTGGCAAGGCGTCAACGACCGCCTGCGCCGAGCCGCATTTGATTCGAGGGACGTGCTGCAAAAAATGTTGCGGAATTGAGTTAAAAGTAGGGCGGGCTGCACTCGTCCTACAATCGAATCCCATCAATTTACTTGTAAATCAACTTCATCGCCAAAATGAAAGACGCCAGCACCAGGGTCACAATATTGGCAATGATGACTGGCCACGCCTGTAACAAGATGCCATAAGTCATCCACATCAGGATGCCAGCAATAAAGATCACGTACATACTCAGCGAGACGCCCTCAGCGCGCTTACAGCGCCAGGTCATCCAGGCTTGAGGAATAAATGCGGCGGTGGTCAGGCTGGCGGCGCAATAGCCGACCAAATCAGAAGTGAGCATGAAAATTATTTTGGCGAGGTTTCAATGAATTGGCCGCCATGATAGACCAGAGGTGCCTGCGCTGTAAATTCACAATGTTCAACTTCACCGACGAAAATCACATGATCACCCTCAGGGTAGCGGCTGCGATTGTGACATTCAAACCAGGCCGATGCTCCTTTCAATATAGGATGTCCGGTGCGGGATAAGGCGTATTCAACACCTTCAAAACGATCTGTTTTGCGACTTGCGAACTGTTTCGCCAGCCAGGCTTGCTCAGCGGATAAAACATTGACAACATAATGTGAATTGCCAGTGAATACAGGCATGCTGTTAGCAGCATTGCCGAGACTCCAGAGCACCAAAGGTGGTTCCAGAGAAACGGAGTTAAACGAACTTGCTGTTAAACCAAGAAATTGTCCGTCGGCCAGACGCGTTGTGATGACGGTGACTCCCGTCGCGAATTGGGACAGGGCATTCCGGAAGTAACGGCTGTCAAAATCGCGCTTTTCTGCGCGTGGAGAACGAGTGTGCATCGGGGTTCCATCAATTTTTTTCGCCATTATCCCAGATTTCCTGATTTTCGTTGAGCTTGTGAGGAGAATCCTGAAGCGCGTAGCCGTCTGTGTTAAACTTATGCCCTTCGCGGGTTCTGTTTGTCGACATTAAGTAATTGATTTCTTTGAATTTTTTTGATATTCGAAATGGTGGGGTGAGTGATGTCTATAGCGAGAATTTTTCGTGGACTGAGTATATTGCTGGTGTTGGCTGGACTGACAGCGTCGGTTTTTGCGCAGGTGGCAGCTGATCGGCAATTTCCTCCGAATGCTAAGCGTGGCATTCTGGATATGTCCAATTATCCAAATGTTACGTTGGATGGGTATTCGAGACGCTTAGCGCCGTCGTCACGTATTTTTTCGGTGACTAATTTGATTGTGATGCCAAGCACTTTATCGGGCAACAACATTGTGGTTCATTACACCGAAAATGGTTTCAAAGATATTGATAAGGTATGGATACTGACGCAATCAGAAATTGCCAAAGGATTACCTGCCGCCAATACACAGGCAACCATGCCCATAGCGAATTGATACGAATTGCTTAAAAAAACGTAGTTATTAGAAGCTGTATAGAAGCTGTAACAGCTGTTACTTTAGAAAAAATGATGCAAAAAAAAGTCTTTATTAAAACCTTTGGCTGCCAGATGAATGAGTATGACTCAGATAAAATGGCCGATGTACTCAATGTCTCCGAAGGTCTGATTAAAACCGATACGCCAGAAGACGCCGACATCGTTCTGCTCAATACCTGCAGCGTCCGCGAAAAAGCGTCTGAAAAAGTGTTTTCAGATCTCGGTCGTCTGCGTGAATTAAAGCGTAAGCGTCCTGACATGTTAATTGGCGTTGGTGGTTGTGTCGCTTCGCAAGAAGGTGAAGCCATCATCAAACGCGCGCCGTATGTTGACGTGGTGTTTGGCCCGCAAACTTTGCATCGTTTGCCGCAATTGATTGATGCGCGCCGTTCGTCCGGCCGTTCGCAAGTCGATATCAGTTTTCCTGAAATTGAAAAATTCGACCACATGCCACCGGCTAAAGTAGATGGTGCGACTGCCTACGTGTCTATCATGGAAGGTTGCAGCAAGTATTGCAGTTACTGCGTGGTGCCATACACCCGCGGCGAAGAAGTCTCGCGTCCATTTGAAGATGTGTTGGCTGAAGTGGCAGGTTTAGCGGCGCAAGGTGTTAAAGAAATTAGCCTGCTTGGTCAAAACGTGAACGCCTATCGTGGTGTGATGGAAGATGGCGAGATTGCCGACTTTGCTTTGTTGATTGAATATGTTGCTGAGTTTCCGGAAATCGAGCGCATCCGTTTCGTGACCAGCCACCCGAAAGAATTTACTCAGCGCTTGATTGACTGCTACGCCAAAGTGCCGAAGCTGGTCAACCATTTGTATTTGCCAGCGCAACATGGCTCAGACCGTATTTTGTCTGCGATGAAGCGTGGTTACACGGCGATCGAATATAAATCGGTGATACGTCGCCTCAAAAAAGTACGCCCTGATATGGCAGTTTCTTCTGATTTTATCGTCGGATTTCCTGGTGAAACCGATGAAGATTTCGACGCGTTGATGAAGTTAATCGACGATGTTGGTTTTGATAATAGCTTCAGCTTTATTTTCAGTCCGCGCCCTGGAACACCAGCGGCGAATCTGGAAGATGATACGCCACAAGAATTGAAATTACGTCGCTTGCAAACTTTGCAGGCAGTGATTGATGCCAATACCAAAAAATATAGTAACGCTATGATAGGCACGGTTCAACGCATACTGGTGGATGGCCCTTCAGTGAAAGACCCCAATGAATTACAGGGCCGCACCGAGAATAATCGCGTTGTGAACTTCCCGGGCGGAAAAGAATTAATCGGCACATTGGTGAATACGGTGATTACTGAATCCTATAATTATTCCTTGCGCGGCGAATTAGTCGAAGAAACTGTGATTGCATGATGGCTAAAACTCCGGTGCCAGTTTCTTACTTTATTCCGCAACCACTGGATAACACGCGTCTGGCGAATTTATGCGGCCCATTGGATGAAAATTTACGTCAGATGTCGGCGGCATTGGATGTGACGATTTTTCGGCGTGGTGAAAAATTTATTGTCAGTGGTCACAATGCTGAACAGGCTCTGGAACTGTTAGAGCATTTTTATCCGCTCGCCAAAAAAGCAATTTCAATTGACGAAGTGCAGTTAGCTTTGGTCGAACAAAAGGCAAAACATAGTTTAAAAAATCCTACGCTGGAAATTGCTCATAGCGCAGAGACCGTTGTTAGTGAAGAAGCTGTTGAGGCTGAAGATATCACGGTTTCATCTATTGATAGTCCGGTTCTTAAAACACGCCGCAGCGATTTACGTGGTCGCACGCCGCATCAGAATCACTATTTGAACTCTATCGTTGAACACGACATTACGTTTGGTATTGGTCCTGCTGGTACGGGTAAAACTTACCTCGCCGTTGCTTGCGCTGTGGATGCGTTGGAACGCGATGCGGTTAAACGCATTATTCTTACCCGACCTGCGGTCGAGGCTGGTGAACGACTTGGTTTTTTACCTGGTGATCTGGCGCAAAAAGTGGATCCGTATTTGCGCCCTTTGTACGACGCTTTGTATGATTTGCTTGGATTTGATCGCACCCAAAAAATGTTTGAAAAACAGGTCATCGAAATTGCACCGTTGGCGTACATGCGCGGGCGTACTTTGAACCATGCTTTTGTGATTCTTGATGAAGCACAAAATACCACGCCGGAGCAAATGAAAATGTTCCTGACTCGTATCGGTTTTGGTAGTAAAGCGGTGATCACAGGTGACGCCACGCAAGTTGACTTGCAGCGTGGGCAAAAAAGCGGTTTGATTGATGCGTGCCAGGTATTAAGTGGCGTACGCGGAATCGCTTTTTCTCAGTTCACCAGTGTCGATGTGGTGCGACATCCTTTGGTTGGCCGTATTGTCGATGCTTATGAATCCGCCAGCGCCAGCGCGCATGCACACAGTGCCGCAATTGGTATGTTAAAAAACGCCACCCCATTAAGTTCAGCTCATCATGGCCGCAAAAAGTAATCCTAAACCTAAATTGACATTGTCTGTCCAATATGCGGATGCACGTCTGCAAGAGATTCTGCCGCGACCTTTAATCCGCAAGACGATCCAGGCGGCTTTGTATTTTCCTGCAGAATTAACACTGCGTTTTGTCGATGCCGCAGAAGGACAGGAATTAAATCGCGATTATCGTGGCAAAGATTATGCGACCAATGTATTGACGTTTGCCTACACCGAGAATGAAGATGCTGAAGTGACACAAGCGGATATTATTTTGTGTACAGATGTACTCCAGAGAGAGGCAGACGAGCAAAAGAAATCGGTACTCGAACATGCACAACATTTGATCGTCCACGGGGTTTTGCACGCACAAGGCTATGACCATGAAACCGATGAAGAGGCCGACGAAATGGAAGGCCTGGAAATTGAAATTCTTGCAGGTTTAGGTTTAAATAATCCTTATCAATAAATTTTGCTGATTTCTATTTACCAATGAAATTTTTCTCTAAGCACCATCATCATGCCCGCCGCATTAATATGGCCGGCCGTGAAGTAGTGACCTACGGATTAGATAGCCATATCTGGCAGGATATTTATTACTACGCAATGTCGTGTAGCTGGCCTGGATTTTTTGGTTCTATTGCTGTTATTTTTGTGCTATTCAATCTTGGATTTGCCAGCTTGTTCATGCTGTTTCCAAATTCGATTGCGAATATGCAGCCCAATAATTTTTTGGGTGCGTATTTCTTTAGTGTCGAAACGCTGGCGACCGTCGGTTACGGGGATATGCATCCGATGACCGTCTATGGGCATACGATTGCAAGTATAGAAATTTTCGTTGGTATGGCGAGTGTTGCTGTAACAACGGGGATGATTTTTGCGCGTTTTTCCCGACCACGCTCCAGCATCATTTTTGCCGAACATCCGGTTAGTCACGTGGCGGATGGTAAGCGACTCCTGATGGTCAGAATGGCGAATGCACGCTTGAATTTGATTAGCGAAGCATCTGCCAAAATGCATGTGATGCGGCAAGAACAGACCTCTACCATGGGACAGTTCCGAAAAATTTATGATCTCAAGTTAGAGCGCGAGCATCATCCCTTGTTTGTATTGGGTTGGACCTTGATTCATGTGATTGATGAATCGAGTCCTTTATTTGGACTGACGCCTGAGCAAATGTCTGGCAATACGACCTTGATCGTAACTATTGAAGGCGTGGATGACACGACCAACCAGAATCAACGTGGAATAAAACATTATCCTTCAGACCTGATACGCTGGAATCACCGTTACGTGGATATGTTAAATCAGCAGGGCTCCGTTCCGCATTTGCATTACACAAAATTTCATGATTCAGAAGAAATTCCCGCAGAAATCATCAAGGACACCTAAGCCCGAAATATGACGGCAATGTGACGAATTCCGTGCTGTTGATGCGATTGCAACAGCATGAATTCTCTAAAATTTGGGAAAGTGGCTGATTTGTTGTATTCTGTAGGATTGAAACAACGGCGTCATGCCTCCTATGCAAGAGCACTCTAGTAAGGTCAGACCGACTGACCTTAAACCCCACAGGTCTTTATTTGAACGACTGACCGCCTTCATCTCTCCCGAACCCGAAAATCGTGCAGAACTCTTAGAAGTCCTGACGGATGCTCAAGAGCGCAACCTGATTGATGCTGATGCACTGGCAATGATCGAAGGGGTGTTCCAGGTATCTGACCTGTCTGCACGTGACATCATGATTCCACGTTCACAAATGGACGTTGTAGATATTTCTACTCCGATAGAAGAATGGATGCCGCAGGTATTGTCGACGGCACACTCACGTTTTCCGGCTATTGATGGTGATCAGGACAGAGTAGTTGGCATTTTGTTGGCCAAAGATTTGTTGCGTTATTACGCAGAAGAGGCTTTTGATGTCAGGGATATGTTACGCCCCGTCGTATATATTCCAGAATCCAAACGTCTGAACGTGCTGCTGCGCGATTTTAGAGCCAACCGCAATCATATTGCCATGGTCGTGGATGAATATGGTGGCATTGCAGGCTTGATTACGATAGAAGATGTCCTTGAGCAAATCGTTGGTGATATCGACGACGAATATGATTTTGACGAAGAAGAAGACAATATTTTTGCTCTTGAAAACAAAGGAAACGGCAAACGCTGGCGTGTCAAAGGTCTGACCGATCTGGAACAATTTAATGAGGTTTTGGGGGTTAATTTACCCGGCAGTGATATTGAATCCATTGGTGATTTCGTGTCACGGCATTTAGGAAACGTCCCACATAAAGGTGATGAGTTTCAAATTGGTACTTTGCATTTTGAAGTCTTGCGCGCTGACGCGCGCGAGGTGCAGATCTTGCAAGTAGAGCAACGTCCGCGGGCAATTGTGGATGAGCAAACTTAGTCGCTTTCTTGGCGGCTGGTGGTCGCGTTTATCATTCCGGCAAGCACTATGCTTGGTGCTGTGCGTCGGTGCACTGAATATATTTTCATTTGCACCAGCAGGATTCTGGCCGTTGCAGATTGCAGGTATGGCCTTATTGTTTGTGCTTTTATCTCAACCTCAAGTAAAGTCTGTGCCGCGCCGGGCAGCCTGGTTGGCATGGGCGTATAGTTTCTCCTGGATTTTTTCCTGTACCAGCTGGTTGTTGATTGCCATGGTGCGTTATGGTGATTTGCCGATTCCACTTGCGGTCGCAGCATTGGCGTTGTTGAGTGCTGGGTTGGCGATTTATGCTGCGCTATCAGTATGGTGCGGACTATGGATGCAGCGTCGTTGGCGCTTATCTGATAGTCAACTGGTGCTGATTGTTTTTCCATCGTTGTGGATGGTGAATGAATGGGTGCGTGGCTGGATGATGACAGGTTTTCCATGGTCAATCTCCGGTTACGCGCTAACTCATACCTTACTTGCGGGATTTGCTCCACTTGTTGGCGTCTACGGACTTAGTTTTTTAGCTGCACTGTTGTCGGGTATTGTTGCATGGTCGTTGCTCTCTGGTTTCAATACGTCGCGGCTGGCATTCGCAACTATTGGTGTTTTTCTTATTTTCGGTGCTGGCGCAACGCTGCAAAAAATACAATGGACGCAAGCTTACGGAAAACCAATCAGCGTTCGACTCTTGCAAGGTAACGTCGAGCAGGATATGAAGTTTGATCCAGAATATCTGAATGCTTCGTTAGAGTTATACCGGACTATGTTAACGGCGGCACCGGCGGATCTGATCGTCACTCCGGAAACGGCTTTCCCTTTGCTGACCTCAATGTTGCCGCAAGACTTTTTGCCGCGATTAAATGCATACGCTCAACAAACTGGCAGCGCATTAATGCTTGGAGTGGTTGTGCATGACGGTGACGCACGATATACCAATAGTCTGTTGGGTTTCTCGCCCTTGCATGCTGAGCGTGCTTATCGCTACGATAAACATCATCTTGTGCCGTTTGGTGAATTTGTTCCATTTGGTTTTCGCTGGTTTGTCCATATGATGAACATCCCTTTAAGCGAATTATCCACGCCCGATCATATGCAGGCACCTATGGCAGTGCGTGACCAGTTCGTTATGCCTGACATTTGCTATGAAAGTTTATTTGGTGAAGAGATTGCGGGACAGCTATCACATCAGATCGCCACTCAACAGCCAGTCGCGACGATACTGTTGAATGCATCGAATCTGGCCTGGTACGGGGATTCGTTCGCAATGCCGCAACATCTGCAATTTGCCCAAATGCGCGTGTTGGAAACTGGCCGACCTTGGTTGGGTGTTACTAATACAGGTTCAACCGTTGTCATCAATGCGGATGCTAGTATGAACGCGCAATTACCGTATTTAAAGAAGGCGACACTGGAATCTAGTGTGCAGGGATATAGCGGCACCACCCCTTATATTTTCTGGGGAAACCGTGGCATTCTGGGGTTAGTCTTTTTTATATTGCTGATCACCTGCTGGTTTTCGCAGCGTGCAGCCCGCAAATCGCATCACTAATCAGGATCGTGGGGTAATCTGGCAGCGCCCGAGTGTGCGGCTGATTGCACCCGCTCTGAGCCGGTAGCGTAGGGCTGGTAAAACCTGCCCAACTCAGCAACCGGCCCATTTAACTACCTTCTAATATTGCTAAAGTGCTTAGTTACTCTTGGCATTCGCATCAATATCAGCCAAGCACTCCCGCCCGCGAGCGCTGATTTCGGTTTTTCCCGTTTCCGGGTTGACTTCGATATGACCTTTTTTACCTAGAAACGTCGCAACTGGTCCGGATAATGGCGCATCAGAATCCCTGGAGATCGCACGCAAGCCATCGATACATTGTTTGATAAACAGCACCTGGCGTCCCATTTCGGTTAATTCCAGACTGCCGTCTTTGCGGAAGGTCACTAATTTGATCCCGGACAAGCGCTTGGTATTGCGACCAATGCAGGCGTTTGGTTTGACGTTTTTGGGCAGCTTGCTAATCTGCTCAAGTGCGTCATATTCGTCGATACTTAATTTATGGTTCATTGTTACTTTCATTGAGGATGTGCGAATTTGAGTATTTCGCGTCTTGATAAAATTCTGTACCTGAACGGCTGACTTGCCGTTTTATCTGATGTTGACTTAAATATAGGAAAAAACATCAGCGTTTGCAGATAGATGAGTCGCAGACCCAAAAACAGGTGTCCCACATATTTTTATGTCTAATTCATCGCTGCTGATCGTGCCTGCGAGGCTGATTGCGTCGACCTTGATTGAAGGGCGAGTTTCTGAACCTATTTTTGCCCTGAATATATCATAGCCCTGCCCACTTGCATTCATTTTGCCTTTTGAAGTTGCGGTAAGACGCATTTTCTATACTTACTGAGATTTTGACAGAGCTGCTGCATGAACCAAGGGCAGGGCTAATTTGACCTAAAAAATTTTTCAAATAAAAGTAGTTAAGCTACAAAAAGTAGTTGAACTACATTAATTCTTTGTCCATTTGTGGGCGAAACGCAACGTAAAAGTGCAAAAACCTTAATTCTTCCCCTATGCAGTGCATTTATTTATGTAGTGTCACGTAGTCTTCGTTTGACATGGAATCTAGTTTTAGTACAAAATATTTATCGGGGCCTTAAAATTTAAAGAAAAGATTTAAAAAGAAGTGGTATCGCTCCAAGGGTGAAGCTTAAATAAAACGGGTGAGGGGACATTAATGAAACAAACAATTCAGAAGGGCGTTCAGAGTCAGACTCAAAAACGTCGTAGTTTTAAATTGAGTCCAGTTGCGGCTGGTTGTGCGGTGTTAGTTTTTGGACTGGCTGATTTTGCCCAAGCGGAAGAAACGCAGGCAAACACGGTCGTAGTAACTGGTATTCGTAGTGGTATCGAGAATGCGATTTCTCTGAAACGTGATTCGACTTCATTAGTAGAAGCTATTTCTGCTGAGGACATTGGTCAACTGCCTGATCAAAGTATCGCTGAATCGATCGCCCGTTTGCCTGGTCTGGCCGCTCAACGCGTTGCTGGTCGCGCTCAGGCAATTAGTATTCGTGGTTTGTCTCCAGACTTTGCAACGACGACTTTAAATGGTCGTTCGCAAGCAAGTACGGGTGATAATCGTGCGGCAGAATTTGACCAATATCCAGCAGAATTGTTTGGTGCTGTTGTCGTCTACAAGACACCTGATGCAGGTTTAATCGATCAAGGTTTGTCCGGTACGATCGATATGCAAACCTTCGACCCGCTGGCTTTCCCTGGCCGTACGATTTCCATGAACGTGCGTGGTGAGAAAAATTCCCTTGGTTCGATTGCGAATGCTTCTGACAAGGGTAACCGTTTTAGTTTTAACTACATAGACCAATTCGCCAATCGTACGATTGGTTTTCAATTCGGGATTGCGCATCTGCAATCCCCACGAAATGACCATGAAACAGGTTTGTACGAGCCGTGGAGTGTGAGTCAGTTACCAGGCACTCCAGCAGGTGTTTCGGAAATGAATGGTATCAAATCGTTGGCCGTCAGTGGCACCACAAAACGCGATGGTTTGGTCAGTACTTTGGAATGGAAACCTAATAAGGATTTCACCAGCAAAATTGATTTGTTCTATTCAAAATTCCATGAAGAGACAACCAATAATCAATGGGAAGAAAACCTGAGCTGGGGTGGACCCGGTAATCCATCACCTGTATTTAGTTCGGCAAATGTGTCTGGTGGTGTATTGAACGGCGGTACATTGACTGGCGCCTATCCTTTGGTTCGTGGTCAATATAACGACCGTACAGACTCAATTAAATCTTTGGGCTGGGGTAACTCGTTCAAATTCGATGGTTGGAAATTGCTGGCGGACGTGAATTATTCCAAAGCAGTGCGTGATGAAAATTATCACGAAATGAATACTCAGCTGGTTTCCGGTACGGGTGGCGCGGTGTTTGATACGACGCAGTTGAATTGGGCCACCGGTAGTTTCCCAACCATGACAGGATCGCAAAATTACAGCAATCCAAATACCTTATTGCTCAATAACACGATCTATGGCCAGGGCTGGGGTCATGCACCGCATACTGATGACACGCTCAAGGGTGGTAAATTGGTTGCGACAGTTGATGCACCGAAGTCTATCAGCGATTGGGTGTCAGATTTCAATGTGGGCGTAGACTATTCAGACCATAGTAAGAATCATAGTAACCTGCAGGGCCCTCAGACTCTGATCGCTGCGAATGGCACGGTAATTTCACCTGACCTGTTGTACTCACCAGTTGATCTGGGTTTCTCTGGTACCGGGATGATTCCATCTTTTAATGTACCTGGCATCATGGCGAAGTACTTTAAACCATTTGCACCTAACCCTGCAGATCCTTCTAACGTTGCTGCACAATGGGGCGTCACTGAAAAAGTAACAACAACTTTTATCAAAGCGAACCTGGATCACCAATTATCGCCATCAGTCACATTGCGTGGTAATTTTGGTGTTCAAGTGCAAAATACAGATCAGTCATCGACTGGTGTTGTTGGATTCAATGGTGCAGTGACACCAATCACTATTGGCAAGACCTATACTGACGTGCTGCCACAGTTGAATCTGGTATTTGAATTGCCAAACGATCAGGTTGTACGTTTTGCCGCTGCTAAACAAGTTGCACGTCCTCGTCTTGAAGATCTGAATGCCGGTTTCAACTTTAACGTCAGTACGGCAACTGGTTTGCCAAGCGGTAGTGGTGGTAATCCAAAACTTGATCCATGGCGTGCCAACGCAATTGATTTGTCGTATGAAAAGTATTTTGCGAAAAAAGCTTATGTTTCAGCAGCGCTGTATTACAAAAAGCTGACTAGCTACATCTACGACCAGAGCAATGTCTATGATTTCTCGCAATGGACACCTGGTACAACGGCGATTACAACGAGCGGTTTGTACTCTTCGCAATATAACGGTCAGGGTGGCACGATCAAAGGTCTGGAACTTGCAGGATCGTTGCCATTGGATATGTTGGTTCCAGCTTTAAAAGGCTTTGGTGTTCAGGCCAGTGCCAGCTTCAATGACAGCGCGATCGTTGTGAAGTCGAACTCTTTTGACGTGGGTGCAGCAATTCCATTGCCAGGTATGTCTAAGACAGTAGCCAGCTTGACGGCTTACTATGAAATGGGCGGTTTCTCTGCACGTATTGGTGCTCGCTATCGTTCTGAGTTTGTTGGCGATATCGAAAACTTTGCCGGCAATCGTAACTTGCGCTTCATTGCTCCTGAAACGATCGTTGACGCGCAGTTGGAATACACTTTCCAGTCTGGTCCTTATAAAGACCTTGGTTTGTTCTTCCAAGTAGGTAATTTGACAGATGCAGCTTACAAAACATATCAAGGCACACCAAATCAGCCTTTAGAGTACGCAAAATATGGTCGTACTGTATTGGCCGGTGTGAACTATAAGTTCTAAGCTGATCTATGAAAAAATTCCCGAAGGCTTTTGCTTATCGGGAATTTCTGCTGTATGTTCACAGGTCTCTTGCATGAGACCTGTTTTTATTTTAGGCTCAGGCGATACAGCTTGGTTCCGGCGTACATAAAGCAACAAAAAATAAAATTTAAAAATTGGGGACGTATCAGGATGCAGACTTCAACCAACAAACCACAACTTTCATTTTGGCAGTTGTGGAATATGAGCTTCGGCTTTTTTGGTATTCAATTTGGTTTTGCCTTGCAAAATACCAATACCAGCCGCATTTTTGCCACGCTTGGTGCGAATCCTGACGACTTCGCTTTATTCTGGCTGGCCGCACCGATTACCGGCATGCTGGTACAACCAGTTATCGGCTACCTCAGTGATAATACCTGGCATCCAGTGTGGGGACGTCGTCGGCCATTTTTCTTTATTGGTGCGATGCTGGCCTCGGTGGCGATGTTCCTGATGCCAAATTCTACGTTGATCTGGATGGCCATCTTAGTATTATGGATGATGGATAGCGCGATCAATATTTCTATGGAGCCGTTCCGTGCTTTTGTCGGCGATAAACTCAATCGTTCGCAGCAAACCGCGGGGTTTGCAATGCAGACATTCCTGATTGGCTGTGGCGGCGTGATTGCCTCTTTGTTACCAAGCTTATTTACCAACTACCTGGGCGTCAGCAATGTGCCGGTGAATGGCGCCATTCCTGACACCGTACGCTATTCATTTTATGTTGGCGGCTCCGTTTTCGCCTTATCAGTACTGTGGACTGTATTTACAACCAAAGAAATTCCACCAGAAGATTTACAGCAATTCCATCAAGAAAAGAAACATAACCTTGGTTTGATCAAGGCGATAAAAGAAATTTTTGGTGGCTTTGCGAAAATGCCTAAGACCATGGTGCAACTTGCCGTTGTTCAGTTTTTTTCCTGGGTAGCGTTATTTGCGATGTGGGTTTATACCACACCATCCATTGCTGAAACGGTATTCCATAGCACAGATGCGCAGTCTGCTGCCTATCAGGAAGGGGGCAACTGGGTAGGTATCATGTTTGGCGTGTACGGCGGTGTTTCGGCTCTTGCTGCGTTTGTCCTGCCTATCCTCGCAAAAATGACCAGCCGTAAATTTGTGCATATGTTGTGCCTGGTCATTGGAGGAATAAGCTTGATCAGTATTTTTGTGATCAGCAGTAAAGAAATGTTGTTGTTGCCTATGGTCGGCGTTGGTATTGCCTGGGCGAGTGTATTGACAATGCCGTATGCAATTCTGGCTGGTGCATTGCCAGCAAATCGTATGGGTTATTACATGGGTTTGTTCAACTTCTTTGTCGTGATTCCGCAGATCATCGCTGGTATTGTGCTGGGCGCGATGTTGAAGCATTTTTTCGATAATCAATCCGTCAAAGTATTGATGTTAGGTGGTGTGTGTATGGTCGTTGGTGGGTTATTTACGTTGCTAGTCAAAGACGACACCGTAGTGAAAAACTAACTTATCCCGCATTATCACTCCTTGAAGATCAAAATGCCGGCGCGGTGTTTTGGTCTTTAAACTTTGAAAGTTTGTATTTGATTGGACATACCACATGAGGTTGATCAGGTTTCCACTTGCGCTTGCGTTTCTGTTGACCACGGTGATGTCACCGATTGCTGTCAATGCTGAAGTTACACAAACAACCCAAAAAATTGCGGCAAGAGCACCGTTTTTATGGGAAAACGCCACCGTTTATTTTCTACTGACGGATCGCTTTTATAACGCAGATTCGACACCGCATCTGGCCTATGGCAGACAGCGGGATGCTGCACCACTGCGCGGCTATTTGGGCGGCAATCTGGCGGGTATTACTGCAAAGATTAAACAAGGTTATTTCGATAAGCTTGGCGTCAACGCGCTCTGGATCACGCCGCCAGTTGAGCAAATTCACGGTAGCACCAACGAAGGAAGCGGTAAATCCTATGGCTTCCATGGTTACTGGGCGGCTGATTTTACGCAGGTGGATGCGAACCTTGGCAGTGCTGCCGATTTGCATGAGTTGGTCGACACCGCACATGCGCACGGCCTCCGGGTGTTGCTCGATGTCGTGATGAATCACGTCGGCCCCGCAACGAACATTGATGCATCATGGCCCACCAATTGGGTTCGTACTGAACCGGTATGTACTTACAAAGATATTCCATCAACTGTGAGTTGCGCTCTGGTCAAAGGCTTGCCGGATATCCGTACTGAGAGCAATGAAGACGTTGATCTACCGCCATCGTTAGTCAATAAATGGAAAGCAGAAGGGCGCTATGAAAAAGAAATGCAGGAGTTGGATGCATTTTTTAAACGCACTGGTTATCCCCGCGCACCGCGTTATTACCTGATGAAATGGCATGCTGATTGGGTCACGAAATATGGCTTTGATGGGTTTCGTGCCGACACGGTCAAACATGTTGAACCAGAAGTATGGAAAGAACTTAAACAAGTAGCAAGCGACGCATTTGAAGATTGGAAGCGCGAACATAAAGCGCAGAAGCTTGGTGACGAGCCGTTTTACATGACCGCTGAAGTGTACGGTTATACCTTAGATCAAGGCTTGGATTTTGTCATGGATGGCGGTAGCAAAATCAATTTTTACGATCATGGTTTCAATAGTCTGATTAACTTTGGTTTTAAAAGCGATGCGAAAAGAGATCCTGAGGGCTTATTCAGTCATTACTCGAATCAGCTCAACGGTGTTTTACGCAACTATTCGACACTTAATTATGTGAGTTCGCATGACGATTTACAGCCGTTTGACCTGGATCGCCAAAAAGTATTGGAGGCCGGCACTAAGCTTTTACTAAGCCCTGGCGCAGCACAAATTTATTATGGTGACGAGACTGCCAGAGATATCAATGTTCGTGTTGCAGAAGGCGATGCTAAGTTGCGCTCGATGATGAATTGGGATGAACTGCAAAACCATACATATCGCGGTGGTGTAGCCATCACTGAGGTACTCGCCCACTGGCGCAAATTGGGGATGTTCCGTCATGATCACGTGGCCGTTGGTGCCGGTGTGCATCAGAAATTAAGCGACTATCCTTATATTTTTAAACGCACTTTTCATAGGTACGGGTTGACCGATCAAGTCTTGGTGGCGATGGATTTACCTACCTCACAGTTTAATACTATTTCGGTACAAGGTGTCTTTGAAGATGGTCAGCAATTGCGTGACTATTATTCTGGTCATGTCGCCACCGTTGTTAATGGAAAAGTTAATTTTCACAGCAAATTCGCGATGGCATTAATCGCCCTGGAACAACAAAAATGAAGAACTATACATTGAACGTCAGCCTCATTCATGTGCTTGGTTTATCCGGGTTGTTAATGAGTATGCCTGTTACTGCACAAAATGTGCAACGTGTGATTACGCATGTGGAAAAAAAATCCGATGCGCTCGAAGTTAGAACGAATGACGGAACCTATATTTTTAAGCCCTACACCTCTGCTATTTTAGAGACGACTTTTATTCCTGCAGGAGAAGTGCGAACCTTAGCTTCGCATGCAGTCGTCTTAGTACCCGAACATCTTCAAACGCATTTGATAAATTCGGCAACGGCGATTGATTATGTCGCTGCAGACTTACGAGTACATATACAAAAATCGCCGTTTCAGATTAGTTATTCGTATAAAAATAAACCATTGATTTCTGAGAAAAATGGTTATCAGAAAAACGATGGCAATGAGTCACTTGACTTTAATCTCGATGACAATGAAGCCTTATATGGTGCAGGAGCGCGTGCGCTGGGAATGAATCGACGTGGCTATCGCTTGCCTTTATATAACAAGGCGCATTACGGCTATGAAGATCATTCCGAGCAAATGAATTTTTCCATGCCTTTGTTCTTTTCATCGAAACGCTACGGTATTCATTTTGACAACGCAGCAATTGGTACTTTAGATCTGGACAGCAAGAAAAATCATACACTGGCTTACGAGACCATCAGCGGCAGAAAAACGTATCAGGTTATTGCCGGTGATACGTGGGCAGACGTGATTGCGAACTACACCAGCCTGACCGGCAGGCAACCCCTGCCGCCACGTTGGGCGTTCGGTAATTTTGCCAGCCGTTTTGGTTATCATACTGAAGCCGAAGCACGTCAGATTTTAGAAAAGTACAAAGTCGATCAGATTCCGGTCGACGCGATTATCTTTGATTTGTACTGGTTCGGAAAAGACATCAAAGGAACCATGGGTAACCTTGCCTTTGATGCCGAGAGTTTTCCTCAACCGCAGAAGATGATTGCTGATTTTTCAGCACAAGGTGTCAAGACGATTTTGATTACGGAACCTTTTGTGTTGACGACTTCCAATAAGTGGCAGGAAGCGGTAGATGAGCACGTATTGGCGACGGATAAAAACGGTTTGCCGTACAAATATGATTTTTACTTTGGGAATACTGGTCTGATTGATATTTTTGATCCCCACGCGCAAAGCTGGTTCTGGAATATCTACAAAAACTTAAAGGCGTCTGGTGTCGCTGGATGGTGGGGCGATCTTGGAGAGCCTGAAGTCCATCCTTCTGGCCTGTTGCATAAAACCGGCGCTGCGGATGAAGTTCACAATATCTACGGTCATGAATGGGCTAAACTGATTGCAGACGGTTACCAAAAAGACTTTCCAGATGAGCGGCCATTTATTTTGATGCGTGCCGGATATTCCGGATCGCAACGATTCGGTATGATTCCGTGGTCAGGCGATGTCAATCGAACATGGGGTGGGTTGCGTTCACAACCCGAGATCGCCTTACAAATGGGAATGCAAGGGATGGCCTATATGCATTCTGACCTTGGCGGTTTTGCTGGTGCAAATCTGGATGATGAGCTGTACACACGCTGGTTGCAATATGGCGTTTTTCAGCCTGTCTTCCGTCCGCACGCACAAGAAGAAGTCGCTTCCGAACCAGTTTTACGCTCGCCTGAAGCAAAGACCCTGGCGAAGTCGGCAATCCAATTGCGTTATCGCATGCTACCGTATAACTACACATTAGCATTTGAAAATAGCCAGCGTGGGCTACCTTTGATGCGCCCACTGTTTTATGCTGAACCTGACAATCCACGTTTATATGCAAATGCTGATAGTTACTTGTGGGGTAATGATTTGCTGGTACATCCTATTTTGCAGGCTGGACAAAAGCAAGCCATCGTTTATTTCCCAGCGCAGAGCAAATGGTTCGATTTTTATACCAACCAAGAATATCCTGCAGGCAGTACGCAAGCCGTGAATGTCAGCGCAGATCATATTCCTCTGTTTGTCAGAGCGGGCGCGTTTATTCCATTGGTGCCTGCGAAACAGGAAATCCAGAATACTTCGCAATATGCGGCAACTGAGCTGGAACTGCATTATTATCATGATCAAAGTGTATCTCAGGCTCATGGCTACTTGTATGACGACGATGGCCTAACTACGCAGGCATTTGAAAAAGCAGCATTTGCGTTATTGCATTTTAATAGCACCTTTCAAGGCAAAATATTGACTCTGAAATTGCGTGCCGAAGCAGGCGCTCATTATAAACAGAGAGATCGATCGCTTGACTTAGTGATTCACAATATCGCTTCAAGTCCTCAGCAGGTTTTGCTTGGTGGCAAGCAGGTTGACTTTAAATGGGATCAACAAAACCAAAGCCTGGTACTGGCATTGCCATGGAACAAAAGATCTGAGTTGCAAAAAATTGTGAAAATAATAATGTCATAGTTCCTGAAATGAGCTCAATCAATTTGGCTGTGGTAAATTGTTGATGTTATTTATAACGCGAAAAAATTGAGTTAGAAATTGAGTCGTAAATAGTGCTGATACAGGAAACTGACGCTGACGTTGTTTGCTGACGTGTTCGTCAAATTGAAGAATTCACTATTGGCGAAAATTTCGCGGGACGCGTATTACATTGAAATTGAGAGCCATGACTGAAAACGGATTGAAAAAGCACGCTTACACTGAGCAGGCATACCCTCAGCAAAATAATGGCGCCGGATTCTCTGGCGGGCCACGATTGCTGGCCGATATCGGCGCTACCCATGCGCGCTTTACTCTGGAAACGTCACCAGGTGTTTTTGAAGCAGTCAAAATATTTAAGTGTGACGAGTATGCCGGCATTATTGATTTGTTGAAGGCCTATCTGGATCAACATCAGGCAAAGCGTGTCCATCATGCTGCGTTTGCGCTTGCCAATCCTATTGATGGCGATTATGTCCGTATGACGAATCGTGCATGGGAGTTTTCTATCGAAGACGTGCGCCGTGAATTTGGCTTATATACGCTGCTGATCGTCAACGACTTTACTGCTCTGGCGATGTCTTTACCGGGACTACAGCCAGATGATTTAATGCAGGTAGGTGGTGGTAAGCCTGTTGCTAAGTCTGTCATTGGTGTGTTGGGTCCTGGCACCGGACTGGGTGTTTCTGGTCTGATTCCGACTTCAGATGGTTTTGTGACCCTTGGTTCTGAGGGCGGCCACGTCAATTTTGCACCTTGTGACGAACGCGAATATGCGATTTTGCAATTCGCATGGAAAGAATGGCCACACGTTTCAACCGAACGCCTCATTTCCGGACCCGGGCTGGAATTGATTTACCGCGCGTTAGCCGATAGAAATCAGCAAACCGTCAAACCGCTCGCCGCACAAGAAATTATGCATGGTGCTTTGCAAGAAGCCAATCCTTTGTGTCTGGAAAGCATTGATTGCTTTTGCGGTATGCTGGGGAGCTTCAGCGCCAACCTTGCTGTGACTCTGGGGGCTTTTGGTGGCATTTACATCGGTGGCGGCATTGTGCCGCTGATGGGCGAGCGTTTTCATCAATCCGCTTTCCGTAGCCGTTTTGAGGCCAAGGGGCGTTTTAGTAGTTATCTCGCACAGATCCCCACTTATGTGATCACGACGCCTAATCCGGCGTTTTACGGTGTTTCTGCGATCCTTTCGGAGCACTTACGCGGGCGCAGTGGCGATAGCTCATTGATGGACAGGATACAGGCCATCCAGGCTGAGCTGACACCCGCAGAACGCCGCGTCGCCACTTTGGTTCTGGAAAATCCTCGCACCGTCCTCAATGAGGCAATCGTGGAAATTGCCCGCCTTGCTGATGTCAGTCAGCCAACGGTGATCCGCTTTTGCCGCTCTATGGGTTTTACAGGTCTGGCTGATTTTAAACTTAAATTCGCCAGTAGCCTGACCGGTACTATTCCGGTTCGTCATAGTCAGGTAAGAAGAAGCGATAGCACTCATGACTTAAGTGCCAAGGTCATCGATAATACCGTGTCGGCGATTTTGAGTTTCCGTGATCAGCTTGAAGTACATGCGATCGATCAGGCGATTGCCTTGCTGCGTAAAGCAAATAAGGTCGAGTTTTACGCGATGGGAAATTCACGTGCCGTGGCTTTGGATGGTCAACATAAATTTTTCCGTTTCCGCATTCCGACCGCCATTTATGGTGATGCACATTTGTTTTCGATGGCAGCAGAATTGCTTAACCCTGGTGATGTGGTGATTGTCGTCAGTAATTCTGGCAAGTTACCAGAACTTTTAAAAGCCGTGGATTCTGCTTTGCATGCCGGTGCCGATGTGATTGCAATCGCACCACATCAGTCGCCGCTGGCAAAAAAGGCGACTGTCTGTCTGGCGGTGAATCATACCGAAGACAATGCGACTTTCTTATCGATGATTTCACGCATATTGCAATTATTGCTGATCGATATTTTAACTGTTGGCCTTTCGGTGGATGCAGCACATGACGAAGACAGCCTGCAAAAAGAGTTGTCGCGTTTTAGTCATTTACTGATTTCGCATTTAGACAGTTGATCTCAATTTCTTTATTTAACTTCTTAAACGAAGATCAACTTGTAGGGCGGGTGCAACCCTCCACATCTGTTAAGGTGAAATGACAGAGTGGGCTGCACATGTCCTACAATTTCCACATGCCAGCTAGGTCGTTACGACAACCAACCTGTGTAGAAAGTCAAAAAATCGAGCGCGCTGTTAAGGTCGTAAAACGTTCTAAGGCATAAGTCCCAGCTAAAGAATTGCCGGTCGTATCCAATCCCGGTGACCACACGGCCACCGCCAATTCTCCGGGTACCAAGGCAAGTATTCCGCCACCCACGCCACTTTTGGCAGGCAAGCCAACACGGTAGGCGAAATCTCCCGCCGCATCATAGGTGCCGCAAGTCAGCATTAACGCATTCAGACGTTTAGCTGAACTTGGATCAAGGATGGCAGTATCGTTCCATGGGATAGTACCGTGCTGCGCCAGAAAACTGCCTGCTTGAGCCAGTTCTGCACATGTCATTGTGATTGAACATTGGCGGCAATAGCTATCGATAACCAGATCAACCGGATTGTGTAAGTTTCCAAAATCCTTCATCAGATGCGCAATCGCATAGTTGCGGTGCGCTGTTGCGCGTTCTGACTCTGCGACAGCTGGGTCAAAATCAACGTTTGCCTGCCCTGAGATCATCCGGGCAAATTGCAACACAGCGATATCCGATTGCACAAAGCGGGAGGACAAAATATCACTGATCACCAAGGCTCCAGCATTGATAAAAGGATTTCTGGGTTTCCCTTTTTCATACTCAATTTGCACCAGAGAATTAAACGGATTACCAGATGGTTCACGCCCGACCCTCGCCCAGATGCTATCGCCTTCGCGTGAAAACGCCAGCGCCAGTGCAAACAGCTTGGTAATACTTTGCAATGAAAACTTCTTTTCGGCATCGCCAATGGCGTAAGTGCCGCCGTCAAGGCAATAAATCGCCATGCCGAACTGCTGTTGATCAATGGTCGCTAATTGCGGAATATACGATGCAACGCGGCCTTGAGACAGGAGCGGCTGCACTTCTGCAAAAATGGTTTGCAATATAGCTTGGTAATTTGGCTTCATTCAATTGGTGCTTTCTTTGCAAATCCGGGTTGCTATCATTAATGACAAATGATACTTCTCGCGCCTTGCAAAGTATCCTAAGCAAATGCAAATTTTATTTTGTCATATCCACCTTGAGTCATTTATTCTACTTCTTCGATTTATTCCAGACTTTTTAATGCAAAGCCCTCATCCAGCCAGCCTGTCATTCCGCCGGGCATGGTTTTTACTGGCCTCCCAAGCTTTGCTAATCGGATCGCACCACGGATGGCGCCATTGCAATGTGGACCAGCGCAATACGTGACGAATAGTGTGTCTTCAGGATATTCAGCGAGTTTCGCTGTAACAATCTTGCCGTGCGGCAGATTAATGGCGCCTGGAATGTGTCCTTTGGCGTACAAACTGGGGCTACGTACATCCAATAATACGAAATCGAGTTTGCCACTGCTCAGCGCGTCATGCACATCCCAGCAATCGGTTTCGAATTCGAGTAATGCAGAAAAATGTGCCAGCGCGGTCACACTATCGGCTGCTGCGACTTCAGTAACATAAGACATATACTGACTCCATAGATTAAAAAACTGATACGGTTCACAAAAATTTTTGCGTTATTATCATAGCAGCAGATCTTGCCAGGTTTTTGAAATGCTGCGCGACGCATTTTGCTGATGTGATGCAGAAGTCTACAATCAAATCACGTATATCATTGTTCAAACACCAAAAAGTCGTATTGACCAACAAATTATGGGCATTTTTTATACACACATTGATATTGCCTTTAATCTACTGATGATTTTGTTGGTCGTTGTTGTGCTATTCCGTGAAATTAAACATATCCCCTGGAAGCTTTGGCAAGAGCCCGGCGTTTTTTCGGCGTGGTGCGCTAGTCTGATTGTGCTGACCTTGGTGTGGCGTATGCGTGTTCATGTGCAGGCAGACATGCATTTGCATTTACTTGGTGTCGCTATGTTGGCATTGATGTTTGGTCGCACATTAGCTTCTTTCGGTGCTGCTTTAGCGGTGATCGCTTATACCGGCGAATACGGCGGGTTATGGCTTAATCTCGGCACCAACATTATGCTGTTGGGAATTTTCCCGTGCTTTCTCAGCGATTTGATACTCGGAAAAACTCAACAATATTTACCGCAACACATGTTTGTCTATTTATTTGGAAACGGCTTCTTTGGTGCATTTTTTGTCAACGCGGCGACAGGATTGTTTGCGATTACTACGCATTGTCTTTTATTGCCAGCCAACCCCGTTTCAAGCGATGCCTTTGCTTATATGCTGCTATTGGCATGGGGTGAGGCATTTCTGGTTGGTTTTCTGATTACTATTTTTGTGGTGTATAAACCGGCATGGGTATTCACCTTTGACGACCAGATTTATTTGCGTGGAAAATAAAAAACGCGCTGTAAAGACGGCGCGTTTTTATAAATTCACATCATGCAAACACTTTTTTAGCCAAGTTCAGCGAACCACGCACCAAACGGCGGTAAGTTCAATTGGGTACCGTGTAAACTTCCGGGCAAACCAACTGCCTCCAAATGAGTTGCGCCTTGCACTTGAGGCCAATCGAACGCAATAGTCTGATCACTCAGATTGAATGCAGCGACGACGCTCTTATGCCCATCCAGATCACGTCGGACAGCAAGGACAGGCTCCGGTGCATCATAAAAGAAAATGTCACCGATGCTCAATTGAGGATACTGCTTGCGCCAATGCAGGATGTGACGTGCGTAATTCAATGCAGAGTCGGCTTGTTGATCCTGCGCAGAGACCGCATTCACGGCATGTTCTGTTGGCACTGGTAACCATGGTTTGGCGCTACTAAATCCGGCATATGGCTCAGAAGCACTCCATGGCATCGGCGTACGACAGCCATCACGGCCTTTGAATTCTGGCCAGAACGTGATGCCATAAGGATCTTGAATGTCTTCGTAAGCGATGTCCGCTTCTGTCAACGCTAGTTCATCGCCCTGATACAAGCATGGCGTGCCTTTTAGCGCTAATTGCAGAGCTAAGATCATCTTGGCAAATGCTGGCGTAGGATTTTTTCCGCCCCAGCGCGACATCACGCGTACCACATCATGATTACCAACTGACCACGATACCCAACCACCTTTAACACGGGCTTCAAAGTCTTCCACTTGCGCGCGGATGTAATGTGCAGAAATGTCTGCTACCAGCAAGTTAAAACTATACGCCATGTGTAACTTGTTATCATCTGCCGTATATTCGGCCATGACACCCAGAGAATCATCTGCCCCGACTTCACCGATAGCGATGGCACCATATTCATTCAACAATGCGCGAATTTTTTCTAAGAACTGTACATTTTCCGGCTGCGTTTTATCGTACACGTGTGCTTGCATGCCGTAGGGATTGGTATCTTGTACTGTCTTGGTATCACGATTGGTTGCCGCTGGATTATTACGCAACTGCCTGTCATGGAAATGGAAATTGCACGCATCCAAACGGAAGCCATCCACACCGCGTTCTAACCAGAAACGCATACTATCCAGATGCGCTTGCTGAACGTCCGGATGATGGAAGTTTAAATCGGGCTGACTGACTAAAAAATTATGCATATAGTACTGACGTCGACGCGCATCCCATTGCCAGGCCGAACCACCGAACACTGACAACCAATTGTTTGGCGGCGTGCCGTCAGCTTGTGGATCAGCCCAGACATACCAATCGGCTTTAGGGTTATCGCGACTTTGACGACTTTCTACAAACCATGGATGTTGCTCGGAACAATGTGACAACACTTGATCTATCATGATTTTTAAGCCAAGCGCATGTGCGCGAGCGAGTAACTGATCGAAGTCTGCCAGTGTGCCAAACAGTGGGTCAACATCGCAGTAATCGGACACGTCGTAGCCAAAATCTTTCATTGGCGATTTGAAAAACGGTGAGATCCAGACGATGTCCACACCCAGAGAAGCAATGTAATCAAGCTTAGCGGTAATGCCTGGTAAGTCGCCAATACCATCGCCGTTACTATCGGAAAAACTACGTGGATAAACCTGATAAATTACTGCCTCACGCCACCATTGTGACGCGGATATTAACGTTGCTGGGATATTTAAAATAGTCGACATCATTGCCTGTGAGGAAAATTAAAATTTCAATGAGTGGCTTGATCATCAATCGCTGATAAGGTTTCTGTGAGCATCGCTGATACACCAAGGAAAGCAGGATACTCCGCAGTAATCAAATACGTAGGAATCTGCGCCAGATAATCTGAAAAACGTCCTTTTGCTTCAAAGCGCTGACGGAATGCCGACTCAAAGAACAGCGAACCGAGTTTAGGCACAATACCACCGCCAATATAAACGCCGCCCGTAGCACCCAGAGTCAATGCCAGATTACCAGCAACGGTTCCCAGCATAGCGCAAAAATGTTCTACCGCTTGCACGCATAAAGTACAGCTTCCATCAATCGCCTGACGACTGATTTCTGCCGCAGACAAGCTACTAACTGACGCTATTCCTTGCACTGTCTGCAAACTGCGATACAACAATTCCAATCCCATACCAGAGATCAAACGTTCTGCGGACACATGGGGAAACTCTTGCCAAATCACTTCAAGAAGTTCAGCTTCCATTTTATTCGCGGGGGAAAAACTAACGTGCCCGCCTTCACTACTTAACGGTATCCATTGATTTCCATTGGGGATAATGCCGGATACACCTAAGCCGGTTCCCGGGCCGATCAGCCCGATGACTCTTTCTTTTTGTTCGATACCGCTGCCTACTTGCACTCGTTCATCAGGTTCCAAATGCGGCAGCGCCATTGCCAATGCCGTAAAGTCGTTCACTACGACCAGCGTTTGTAGTTGCAAAGATTGTTTTAAAGCGCTGATAGAAAACGTCCAATGGTTATTGGTCATGCTGACCACATCGCCATCCACAGGATTGGCAATCGCAATCGCGGCATGTTCAATGCGGCCAGACCAAACGCTTTTTACTTCGGCACTCGATAAATAGTCGTCAATCGCCAACTGCGGATTGACATAGGCGGCACAGGCCAGGACCGACACCGCGACAAACCGATGTGGCTCAAACTCTAACGCAAAGCGCGCATTGGTGCCGCCTATATCTGCGAGCAAGCGTGGTGCAAAGGAATGATGTGTTGTTAGATCGTACACTGGATATTCACCATCGATGTGATGTCTCTGTTATGTCTACGGTTATAGCAAGGTAAGATCGGAGTACGATCATTGTGTTGCTATATTTTTTATGTAATATTACTACATAGAATAAACCCAAAGTCTAACATTTTGTAGATTTATAAGTTAGAATTCGCAAAACAAACAAAAATAATAATGAAAATAATGTGGTTTAATTATAAGTTGTGCAATTAATTAATGTAGTTGAACTACTTAATTCGGGGGGTGGTAGTGACTTTTAGCAATTCGGCCGACCTTGTTGCACGTGCTCTTCGTTTCGGCGAGCCAAACGCCACGCTGA
The DNA here is from genome assembly GCA_049340365.1 of Undibacterium sp. Ji67W. Classification (GTDB taxonomy): domain Bacteria; phylum Pseudomonadota; class Gammaproteobacteria; order Burkholderiales; family Burkholderiaceae_D; genus Undibacterium. The sequence continues at coordinate 65,483 of JBMPOY010000017.1, forward strand.
CCAGCAAGCACTCGCTGAAAGGAATGCTGTTTGTAGTGGTGAATCTCCTGTTGGCGATACAAAGCGCTGGCGCTAATGATCTTTCAAAAGCAAGCCTTGCAGGTTGCAATCAAGCGCAATATCAAACCGTTATAAGTAAAGAGATATTAAATGCTAACGATGCTCGCGCTTACTGGTTAAGTAGCGACACAATACGCTGGCCAGGTAAAGAAACATCAGGGCATTTTTACTTGTACGCTTCCGATTCGGGAACGCTCAACATACGTAACGGTGCCAAGGTAACAGGCGCATCACAGCATATCCTGCTCCAAGTTGGTACAGGAATCAGAGCCAGTCAAGCCGATATCCAGACTCGCTTTGCATTTATCGGGAAGGGCGCGGAATTTCGATACACGCTTCCGACAGTCACACTGCATCAGCTACTGAAACAACAACTCGTACTCGTGCAGGAAAATGACCAGAGTGAGGTCATCGACTTTACCTATATTCAAACTCCTGGCGTATTGGATGATCTGTATTTGGCAGCAATTACTGTCAATGATTTGGGTGTCAAGGTAAATCAGAGCAGCTCTGAAAACACGGCATACAAGACAAAATTAGCTGCGTATAGTGAGTTCAAACTTTGGGCTCCGACGGCGCGCAGGCTTTCCGTTTGCATCTATAACAGCGGTGAGAGTAAAGCCTACACCATCAAGACGATGAAGTTTGATTCGGTCACAGGCATCTGGGAAGCACGCACCGATCAGGATTTATCTGGTCGTTACTACAAATATCTATTGGATGTATTCGTTCCTGGCACTGGATGGGTTCGCAATGCAGTGACCGACCCCTATTCGATCAGCCTGACCACAGACTCGAAGCGTAGTTATATTGCCAATCTTGAAAGGGCAGCGCTCAAACCTGCGGGCTGGGATCAACATGAGATCACCAAGCGAGTACAGCATGCGACCGACATGTCGGTCTATGAATTACATGTGCGTGATTTCTCGGCGAATGATCCGACTGTCAGATCCGATTATCGCGGTAAATATTTAGCGTTCACAGAGCGGCAGTCCAATGGCATGAAGCACTTAGCCGCGCTCAGCAAAGCAGGCATTACCGATATTCATCTCTTGCCAGTATTTGATTTCGCCACCATTCCTGAAGTGAATTGCAGCACACCTGAAGTCAGCGGTGAGCCGGATAGCGAGCAACAACAAGCCATCGTTACGAAGAACGCTGCGACGGATTGCTTCAATTGGGGTTACGATCCACTTCATTACAATGCACCGGAAGGCAGCTACGCCACCAATGCCGCCGATGGGGCAACGCGTATCCTGGAATTCAGAAAAATGATCATGGCCTTACATCAGGCCAACCTGCGCGTCGGCATGGATGTCGTCTACAACCACACCGCGTATGCCGGACAGCATGAAAAATCCGTTTTGGACCGCATCGTACCAGGCTACTATCAGCGATTGAGCGCCAATGGAAAAGTCGAAGAATCGACGTGCCAGACCTGCGGCAATACGGCTACTGAAAACAATATGATGGCAAAATTAATGAGCGACTCCGTACGCTTATGGGCACGCGAATATAAAATTGATTCGTTTCGCTTTGACTTGATGGGGCATCAACCTCGCCATGTCATGGAAAAATTGAAAGCCAGTTTAGCCAGCGACAATGGACGCCCGATTTTTTTGATCGGCGAAGGCTGGAATTTCGGCGAGGTCGCTAACAATACGCGCTTTGTACAGGCAACCCAGCTATCGCTCAATGGAAGTGGCATAGGTACATTTAGCGACCGCGCCCGTGATGCCATACGCGGCGCGAGCCGGGATGATGATATCAACAGCATCGTCAACAATAAAGGCTACATCAATGGCCTGGCGGACGGGACGACACCGCAGCAAGTCGAGCAAACCTTGCGTGCGGCAGACATGATCAGAGTCGGGCTTGCTGGCACCCTCAGTGACTTTGAAATGGAAACTGCGCAAGGTCAGCACCAGAAGCTCAAAGACATCAACTATAACGGACAACCTGCGGGTTATGCCAGTGAGCCTGATGAAGTGGTTAATTACGTAGAAAACCACGATAACCAGACCTTATTTGATATTAATGCCTTCCGTTTGCCTGTGACGACCAGCCACGAGGACCGGGCGCGCGTGCAAGTTCTTGGCTTGGCCTTCACGGCGTTTAGTCAGGGAATCGCGTACTTTCATGCTGGCTCAGACATCCTGCGCTCAAAATCACTGGATGGAAATAGTTACAACTCCGGAGACTGGTTCAACCGTCTGGATTGGACCTACCAGGATAATTACTTTGGGACGGGCTTACCGCCTAAGCAAGATAATCAGGCACTTTACCCCTTGATGCATCCTTTGCTACTGAATGCCAACATCAAGCCAAGGCCACAAGATATTGCTTTTACCAGAGACTCTTTCCGAGATCTGTTGAAAATACGCAGCAGTTCAAGCTTATTTCATCTGACTCGAAGTTCAGAAATAAAACAACGATTACATTTTTATAACACCGGCTCCACTCAAAATCCTAAAGTTATTGTGGGTTTTCTGGACGGAGATCACTTGGCCGATGCCAATTGGAAATCCGTGGCCTACCTGATTAATGTCAGTCAGACCGAACAACAAGTCCAAATACACGAACTGCAACACCACCGGTTTCAATTGCATCCTGTGCATCTCAGTCCGGATGCCGCAGATCAACGCATTTACAACGAAGCCAAATTTTCCGCGCAAGGCGGCTTCATAATTCCAGCCAGAAGTGCAGTGGTATTTGTCGCCGAAGATTAGGATAAGCAATATCAGTTTATTGTGATGCCCGAAAAACATGCCCGCGACTACAGTTTGTTCTTTATATGCAAGGTAGTGCCACAAAAAATGCACAAAATGGCGTTTTAGTTGGAGTTTAGGGTGGCATAGTGAAGTAAATAAATACCACTTTGATACAAGTTGTTCATCACCTGAAGGAAGGAAATAAGAAAAGGCATCAAACCTATAAGCCACCTTACATAAAAAAATATCAAATCAACATTTATTTGATCGGATAAAAAACCGCTTATTCGAAAAATACCTGTATTTGCTACAAAAAATATGAAAACTTTTCAGCCATAAGGCGAAAATTTTCGTTCAACAGCGGTTATTATTAGCGCCTTCGTATTCTTAGATTGAGGAGACAGTCGGAATGGATTTTTCAGATCGCCAGCAAGAGCCGGGTAAGAAGTTCCTTGGCATGGGGCTGGTATTAGCATTTCACGTAGTGCTGTTGTATGCGCTGCTCAATGGCTTGGGGAACAAGATTGTTCAGATC
>JBMPOY010000018.1:0-67383 GCA_049340365.1 Undibacterium sp. Ji67W
TATTTACCCTGTCAACTCCCTGATTGCTTTTGCTGTTCGTTTCGATGCATCTTATGCAGATGTTGTCGCTTTCGCGTCAATTCCATCAAATCAAACCGCCGGGGTTGCTGGCCGCTGCTTTCTTCTTGCTTCCCGTTTTAGCGGGAGGCGAACTATAGCAAAGTTAACTGGTCTGGTGCAAGGAAAATTGAAAATAATTTAGATTATTGATGAAGTGTTTGTGAAGACAAATATCCATTCGTTGCAATACGTCTGCCTTTGTTAAAGAGGAAGTCAAACGCTGGTCATTAAATCGATATACCATTAGCGCATAAACAAATTATCAATTTTGCTTTAGATATTTGCCGATTTGTTACTCTGCTTGTCCCCATTGCTGTTGATGTTTCCTCTCAAAAAGGGTGGTATATGTCTCTTGCATTTCCTGGCAACACCGAAGCCGAAGTCATCGCTTTGCCGCATCCCTCTCAACACGAACTAGAAATTGGCCTGCTGGCAGATGCAGCACATACGTCGCCCAAGTACTTATATGATGCGGTGGGCTCGGTGCTATTCGATGCTATCTGCGAGCTACCTGAATATTATCCAACTCGTACTGAAGCCGGCATCTTTACCCAGCATATGAGCGACATAGCCCATGCAATAGGGCCACACAGCACGCTGATTGATCTCGGTGCGGGAAATTGCCGCAAAGCGGCACGACTATTTCCGCTATTGCATCCGAATCAATACGTGCCTATCGATATCTCTATTAAGTATCTGGAAGATGCGGTCCAGCGATTACAACAGCGCTTTCCTTATATAGAGATGACAGCCCTTGGACTTGATTTCTCAAAGCCATGGACCCTGCCGGATGAAATCCGCAGCGACAAACGGCTATTTTTCTATCCCGGCTCATCGATAGGTAATTTTGAACCGAGTCAGGCACATGCTTTTTTGCGGCACTTACGTTCTGAATGCGATGCTGACGGTGGACTGTTGATCGGTATCGATCTGATTAAGGATCACGATACCTTGCATCAGGCCTATGACGATGCATTGGGCGTTACCGCTGCCTTCAATCTGAATGTATTACGGCACATCAACCAAATACTCGGCACCAACTTTGACGTACAGCAATGGCGTCACCATGCTCTATTTAATACAAATCATTCGCGCATCGAAATGCATTTAGAAGCGCGGACTGCACAAACAGTCACGTGGAAGAATATGCACCGACATTTCTTGCCAGGCGAAAAAATTCATACTGAAAATAGCTACAAATACAACCTGGATAAATTTTTAGCCTTGCTTGATTCCGCGGGTTTTGGACATGCGCAATGCTGGACGGATAGCAACAACTGGTTTGCAGTGGTTTACGCCAAAGCCTTGTAAAGTGAGGAACAGATTATGCGGACATCTACCTTAGCAGAGCGTTGGAAGCAAACCAGACAGCGCACACTGAACATCGCTGCGCTGGTCAGTGCTGAAGATGCCTGCGTACAATCGATGCCAGACGCCAGTCCATTGAAATGGCATTTGGCACACACAACCTGGTTTTTTGAAACCTTTGTGCTGGAAGCATTCGATACAGACTTCATCCCATTCCATCCACAGTTCAAGGTGCTTTTTAACTCGTATTACAACGGCGTGGGTGAAAAGCATCCACGCGCACAACGTGGTTTGCTGACCAGACCAGCGCTGGACGAGATTTTAGAATACCGCCACGCTACTGATCTGCGCGTGCAACATTTGCTTACCACGCTCAAATCAGAAAAACTCGCAGAGCGCATAGAACTAGGAATACAGCATGAACAACAGCATCAGGAATTGATGCTGACAGATATCAAGCACCTGCTGTCATGCAATCCCTTGCATCCTGCACTGCTAAGTGAACATCCTCACGGTGAACAAGGAGATGTCAGCGATCATTGCATCAGCAATACGCCCCTTGAGTGGCATCGTTTTGATGCGCATTTACTGGAAATTGGCCATGAAGGATCCGGTTTTTGCTTTGATAATGAAAAGCCACGGCACCGACAATTTGTAGAACCTTTTTCCCTGACATCACGCCTCATCAACAATGGCGAATACCTGCTCTTTATTCAGGATGGCGGTTACCAAAATCCAATTTGGTGGTTGGCCGAGGGCTGGGATTGGTTACGTCAGCATCAAATCCGTCATCCGCTTTATTGGCACTCCGGCGCGCATTGGCAGGAATTCAGCTTGAACGGATTACGGCCCCTGGATATGCATGAAAGCGTCAGTCATCTCTCTTATTTTGAAGCGGCTGCCTATGCGAGTTGGGCCGGTGCGCGCCTGCCCACGGAAGCGGAATGGGAATGTGCCGCACAAAAAGACGACAATCTGCATCAGTTATTTGATAGTTGCTGGCAATGGACCAGCAGCAGTTACGCGCCCTATCCGGGCTTTGAAATTCCGTCCGGAGCAATAGGTGAATATAACGGTAAATTCATGGTGAATCAGTATGTGTTGCGTGGTTCATCGAGCTTCACGCCGCCGCACCATAGCAGACTCACTTACAGAAATTTCTTCCCCAGCCATGCGCGCTGGCAAAAAACCGGCATACGCTTAGCACGCTCAATATCCGATACCGACGATTAACCACCCACTGACAAAGAAAGGAGTAAGCCATGCCGACCGCGATCTGGAACAACAAAATCATAGCCGAAGCCTCTGAGAATGAAGTTATCGTATTGGAAGGAAATGTGTACTTCCCTCCACAAAACGTCGATCGGCAATATTTGAAGCACAGTGACAAACAGACGGTATGTCACTGGAAGGGTACAGCGAATTATTTTGATATCGTAGTAGATGAGCAAACAAATGCCAATGCGGGCTGGACATATCCAGAACCCAAAGATGCCGCAAAAAAAATTGCTGGCTATATCGCTTTCTGGCGTGGCGTACAAATCGTCGCGTAGGTTCGTACCTGAAAATAGAAAACATGGCGGCGACAGCACAACCACCATGTTTTCCATGTAATCTTTATCGAATCTTAACCCGCACGCTTTGCAGCCAATGCATTACCAGCGCGACTCACGGCTTTGCGACCGAGGTGCTGAGAAATAAACTGCCCCGCATCAACGACCGCATTCAGATCGATACCGGTATGGATGCCAAGACCTTGCATCAGGAATAACACGTCTTCGGTAGCGACATTGCCCGTCGCGCCTTTAGCATACGGACAGCCACCCAGACCTGCGACGCTGGAATGAAAAATCGAAATCCCAACTTCCAGACTGGCGTAAATATTTGCCAATGCCTGACCATACGTATCATGAAAGTGACCGGATAATCCTGTGATGGCAAATTCTTTGGCTGCATGTTGCATCACGTTTTGAACCTGACGCGCGGTTCCTACGCCGATCGTGTCGGCAATATCAATCTCATCGCAACCCAGATCGCGCATACGACGCACCACATCGTTCACGCTGCTGACGGGCACATCGCCTTGATACGGGCAACCAAAGGCGCAACTGATGCTGCCGCGCAAGCGTATCTTGTTTTGTTTGGCTGCTGTCGCAACGTCACGGAAGCGTTCTATCGATTCTTCTATCGAGCAATTGATATTCTTTTGCGCGAACGCTTCAGATGCCGAGCTAAAAATCACCACTTCATCCGCACCCGCCGCCAACGCCGCTTCAAAGCCTTTCATATTCGGCGTCAATACAGAATAAATCACGCCCGCTTTACGATGGATGCCCGCCATCACTTCGGCTGACGTTGCCATTTGCGGCACCCACTTCGGTGACACAAAAGAAGCCGCTTCGATATTTTGAAAACCTGCCGCGGTTAATTGATCTACCAGCGCGATTTTGACATCCGCAGGAATACTTTCTTTTTCGTTTTGCAAACCATCACGTGGCCCGACTTCGACGATTTTGACTTGTTGTGGTAGCGACATCATTAATATCCTCTAGATGGATCGACGATTCCGCGAATTGCCAAGCCGTGTTCAAGCGCCTGAATTTTTTCTGCAATTTGCGCAATACTTTCTTTAAATAGACTCATTGCTGCCATATGCGGCGTGATCTGTATCCGTGGCTCACGCCAGAATGGGTGTTCAACTGGCAAAGGCTCTTGCTGAAACACATCCAGTGTTGCACCAGCGATATGCCCACTTTGCACCAAAGCGAGCAAATCATCTTCGTTCACATGGGCGCCACGGGCGACGTTGACCAGGTAAGCGCCCTGTGGGAGTTTTTGCAGGTTAGCCCGGTTCAATAAGCCGTTCGTTTCATTGGTCAGCGGCAAAATACACACAACTACCCGACTGGCGCGTAAGAAGGCGTCCAGACCATCCGCACCTGCGTAGCAAGTGACACCGTCGATGTGTTTGGGGTTGCGACTCCAGCCAAGCACGGGAAACTCAAACTGCTTCACGGCATCGACAATACGCTGTCCCAACACGCCAAGACCGAGAACACCCACACTGAAATCGCTTTTCTCAAACGGCATTAAGAAATCCCATTGCTGCTGCTCGCGCTGCACCTCATATTGGTCAAAGCGACGGAAATAGCGCAACACAGCGTGGCAAACATATTCCGCCATTTGTACACCCATACCGGCGTCATCGAGGCGCACGATAGGCACGCCCACTGGCAACGCAGATCCCAATTGCAAAATAGCATCAGCGCCAGCGCCAAGAATGAAGATCGCCTTTAAACTGGTGCGCCCCACCAGCATCTCTGCGGGTGGTTTCCATACAATCGCATAATCAGCTGGGGCATGATCACCCGGCGTCCAGGTTCGGATGGCATGCTGAGGTAAGACACTATGTAACGTGCGCAGCCATTCCTCTTCGTGCTGGCTATTAGTATAAAAAAGGATACTGGCCATAAATTAAATTATTGATTCACCGACTGGGTTTGACGAATAATGTCCATGTATTGTTTGACGACACTGTCCATACCCATTTCCAGACTTTCAACAATCACGGCGTGACCAATCGATACTTCTAAAATACCCGGTATCTGCAAAAATTTACCGAGGTTATTCAAATTCAAATCATGTCCTGCATTAACACCCAATCCGGATTGCTGCGCGAGTTTCGCAGCCGCTGCGAAGCCTTTAAAAATCTCTTCGCCTAATGTTGTTCCTACAAATTCCGCATACGGTTCCGTGTAGAGTTCAACACGATCAGCACCGAGTTCTTGAGCGATTGGAATATCAGGATTATCAAAATCAACAAATAAGCTGGTGCGTATGTTTAAGGCTTTCAGCTCAGCAATGACGCTGCGTAGCATCTCGCCATCTTTTTTAAAATCCCAACCATGATCTGAAGTCAGCTGATCTGGCGCATCTGGCACTAAAGTACATTGTGCAGGACGGTGACGCTTTACCACTTCGATAAACTCGCGTGCTGGAAAACCTTCTACATTCAACTCTGCACCGCGTTGTTTGCATAAAGCACCCAGACTTTCAACATCCGAATAACGTGCATGACGTTGATCCTGACGTGGGTGCAACGTAATCCCCGCAGCACCAAGATCCAGGAAACGTGCCGCAAACGCGTCGACATCCGGATAATTGCGGCCGCGCGAATTACGCAGCAAAGCGATTTTGTTGATATTAATAGAGAGTAAGGTCATGTCGATTCCTTATAGCACCATGTGTACGGCGCATTGTGGCAAGTAGGCAATAGCCTTATTTATAGCCTTATTGTATGCTTTTGGTTTGCAATGCGTGATAACTCGCTTCTGAGACTGCTGCTCTCTCACTGTGCATTTGATTGTTCCAAAAGCGCAAAACCGTTCTCTGTTGCGCTCACAAATCAGATTTGCAATTTCAGCAAACTACTCCCCGCTACGGCAAACGGTAGCGGGCGAGAAATACGACAACTTACTGCGCAAATGCTAATAACTGCGCACCTTCTGTCACCTGATCACCGACCGCATACAACACGTCATCAATCACACCATCATGTGGTGCAGAAATTGTGTGTTCCATTTTCATCGCTTCCATAATCAATAAGGCATCGCCTTTTTTGACTTCTTGCGATTTGCTCACCAACACGGCAACGATTTTACCGGGCATGGGTGCGGTCAAACGGCCACCTTCTGCTTCGCTTTCGCCAGCGTGTGCGAGCGCATCGAGGTAATGCAAATCGGTATGCACATCTTGATTGAAAACATGGAAATGTTCGCCATCACGAACCACTGTTCCAGTAACGGTTTGATCATCGATTGCCAACACAAAATCATGTCCAGATGTTGAAACCAGTTTAACCTGAGCGACAACATCGGTGCTGCTGATCTTCCAGCCATCAGCAAGATAAGTGACCGTCACATCATGTGTCATCGACTCTTCAATAAATTGCAAACCGCGCTGCATATGGCTATTCATGCGCCAGCCGTGGCTGCTTTGCCACGGATCGCTGCCGATCGTTTTTTCAGACGTCAACAAAGCGGCAACTGCTAATGCCAGTCGATGCATGCTGGCTGGTTTCACTGCAGGGAATAATTCATCCTGATGACGTTCAATCAGACCCGTATCCAAATCAGCGGTAGAAAATGCCGTACTCTTGATCAAACGGGACAAAAACGCGATGTTTGAATTCAAACCGACGATTTGATATTGCGATAAAGCCTGCGCCATGCGGGCTAAAGCTTCCTGACGATCTTTACCCCAGACAATCATTTTCGCAATCATAGGATCGTAGAATGGCGAAATTGTATCTCCCTCACGAACGCCACTATCAATGCGGAAAGCTGCCGGATCGCCGTTGCCACCGAGCTCAAAATTCACAGCAGCAGGTGTACGTGCGTGGCGCAAAGTACCAATTGAAGGCAAGAATCCTTTTTCTGGATTTTCGGCATATACACGCGCTTCAATGGCATGGCCATGAATACGCAATTCAGATTGTTGCAATGGCAGCTTTTCGCCCGCAGCAACGCGCAATTGCCATTCAACCAGATCGGTACCGGTGATCATTTCTGTCACCGGATGCTCTACTTGCAAACGGGTGTTCATTTCCATGAAATAGAACGAACCATCTTGGTTGACGATAAACTCAACCGTCCCAGCACCTACATAGCCGACTGCTTTTGCCGCAGCGACTGCCGCTTCACCCATCGCTGCGCGGCGCTCAGTAGTCATCCCCGGAGCAGGGGCTTCTTCTAATACTTTTTGATGACGACGTTGCACGGAGCAATCACGTTCAAACAAATAAACACAATTGCCGTGTGTATCGGCAAACACCTGAATTTCGATGTGACGAGGGCGCTGCAGATATTTTTCTGCCAGCACTTTGTCGTCGCCAAACGAATTAATCGCCTCGCGCTTGCAGGATGCCAGCGCATCTTTAAAGTCAGCGGATTTTTCAATCACGCGCATGCCTTTGCCACCACCACCAGCACTCGCTTTCAACAGCACCGGATAACCGATACGATCAGCCTCACCGTGTAAAAAATCAGCATCCTGATTGTCGCCGTGATAGCCAGGAACCAATGGCACATTGGCTTTTTCCATTAAAGACTTCGCGGCGGATTTGCTACCCATCGCTTCGATGGCGGATGCTGGTGGGCCGATAAAGGCGATGCCGTTCTTGGCGCACGCTTCAGCAAATTCGCTATTCTCAGATAAAAAACCATAACCAGGATGAATCGCCTGTGCGCCTGTCGCCAACGCCACTTCAATAATCTTATCTGCACGCAGATAACTTTCTTTCGCTGCCGCTGGTCCAATCAACACAGCCTCATCACAGACCGCCACATGTTTCGCATTGGCATCCGCTTCCGAATACACTGCGACAGTTTTGATACCCATGCGACGTGCAGTAGCGGCAACGCGGCATGCGATTTCGCCACGATTGGCGATCAGGATTTTGGTGAACATGTCTCTTCGCTCTTGGTTAATTTTTTAAATAAATGAATTTTTTGCTTAATCGTTAGCTGCAGCTACCCGCTTTGGCTTCTACTTTGCCGCGAGTCTTCAAACCGAGTTTTTCTAACAAAACGCGATCATCTTGGGCTTCTGGATTTTGCGTCGTCAGCAGTTTGTCGCCGTAGAAAATCGAATTCGCGCCAGCCAGGAAACACATCGCTTGTACTGCTTCGCCCATTTGACGACGGCCTGCGGATAAACGCACCCGAGCTTTTGGCATGGTGATGCGAGCGACCGCAATGGTGCGTACAAATTCGAGTGGATCAAGCGGGTCCAGACCGTGCAAAGGCGTGCCTTCAACTTGTACCAGATGATTGACGGGCACTGATTCTGGGTAAGGATTTAAGTTTGCCAATTGCGCGATTAAGCCTGCACGTTGACGACGGGATTCACCCATACCGACGATACCGCCACAGCATACTTTGAGGCCAGCATTACGCACGTGACCCAAGGTATCGAGACGATCCTGATAATCACGGGTAGAAATTACGTTGCTGTAAAACTCAGGCGCTGTATCGAGATTGTGGTTGTAATAATCGAGACCCGCGTCTGCCAAGCGTTGTGCTTGTTCTTCTTTGAGCATGCCTAAAGTGGCGCACGTTTCTAAGCCCATGGCTTTGACCTCGCGCACCATGGTTTCGACTTTTTCCATATCGCGGTCTTTTGGTGAGCGCCAAGCTGCCCCCATGCAGAAACGGGTGGCACCGTTTTCACGGGCAGCTTTGGCGGCGTCTAAGACTTCACGCACATCCAGCATTTTTTTGGCTTCGACACCGGTGTCATAGCGTGCCGCTTGTGGGCAGTAGCCGCAGTCTTCTTCGCAGCCGCCAGTTTTGATCGACAACAAAGTCGCCAATTCCACATCACCATCAGGAAAGTTAGCGCGATGGGCGCTTTGTGCCTTGAACATCAGATCGTTAAATGGCAGATCGAACAGTGCCAGCACATCGTCAACCGGCCAGGTTTCTGCTTCTATCTTTTTTACTGGTGCCTGAAACTGTACGGCTTGTTGCGGGATGTCATTCGCTTGCATTTGTCTTCCTTCACTTCAAAGTTTACTACTCAATTATTTCAGGATATCCAGATTAAGATATGTCGCTGCGCTTTTCATATTGTCTGTCGCATTACCTGACAGTCGTGGAATATGGCCTAACAAAGGAGCACCTATTCGCTGCTGTATCGCCGCGATGTTATCCGCCAGATACAACATATCTTGATCAACGGTATTCGCAATCCATGCGGCCAGACGTAAGCCACGTGCACGGATCGCTTGTGCTGTCAGCAGCGCATGGTTGATACAACCGAGGCGCAGACCAACCACCAAAATTACGGGTAAATCTAATTGCTGCGCCAGATCTGCGGTATCGACGGTGTCGTTCAGTGGCACGCAAAATCCGCCCACGCCTTCGACGATTACTGCCTCTGCGGCGTGTGTCAGTTGTTGATAACTCGCCAGTATGCGCGGCAAAGAGATATCGACATTTTCTTGTTTTGCCACGATATGCGGTGCGGCCGGGGTCTGCATCAGGTACGGGCACACCAACGCGGTATCGGCCTTTACGCTGGAAGCCGCAATCAGGCTATCCACATCCTCGTTATGCCAGACACCGTCGCGCAATTCTGCGCCCGACGCGATAGGTTTCATACCGACACTGCTTGTACCGCCGAGTGCGAGCGCCTGCAACAAGGCACTGCTGCTGAACGTTTTACCGATCTCGGTATCAGTGCCTGTCACAAAAAAATCGTAAGGACGCTTATTAATCATCAGGCAACCTCAGCAAAACATTGTGCGACATAGCTCATTTGATCAAGACGATTGATCGCTTGCGCCAATTGGTGCACTTGCAATTCTGTGTGCGCGGCGGACAAGGTCACGCGCAAACGTGCGGTGCCGACTGGTACGGTAGGTGGGCGGATTGCACCGACCCAATAGCCGTGATCCATCAAGTTACCGGCAATATTTAACATCGCCACGTTATCACCAATGACAACCGGCTGTACCGCGGTGATGGAAGGCATTAATTGCCAGAGTTGCAGGTTCAGACCATGGCTAAACATGGCAATCAGTTTATTCAGATGCGCACGACGTTCATTACCTTCAGCGCCAGAAATAATGTCAACACTCGTCAACAACGCATGTGCCAATGCTGGTGCTGCCGCCGTCGTATAGATATAAGCACGGGCTTTTTGAATCAGCCATTCAATCACTGTTTCATGCGCTGCGACGAAGGCACCACCAACACCTGCGGCTTTGCCGAGCGTGCCCATGTAGACCAGATTGGGTGACTTCAGATTGAAATGTTCTAAAACACCACGACCATTTTCACCTAATACGCCAAAGCCATGTGCATCATCCACGATCAGCCACGCATCATATTGCTCACACAGCGCCAGCAAAGGCGGCAAGTCAGCAATATTGCCATCCATGCTAAATACGCTGTCGGTAACGACAACGCGCTTTTTGGCGGTACATGCTTTGAGCATTTGCTCCAGCGCCGCATAATCTTTATGCGGAAAAACGTTGGTCGCTGCACGTGATAAACGTACGCCATCAATCAGCGACGCATGATTTAATTCTTCTGAAAAAACTGCCGCATCTTTTCCAGCGAGAGCAGTAATGATGGCTTGGTTTGCCATATAACCAGTGCAGAAATACAAGGCACGCGCTTGTTCGACATTGGGTGACATAAACTCGGCCAGGCGTTCTTCCAATGCCATATGCGCGCGGCTATGACCGCTGATTAAATGTGAAGCACCGCTGCCTGCGCCGTACAAACTCGCGCCTTTTTGCAAAGCTTGTACCACCAGCGGGTGCGTCGCCAGACCCAGATAATCATTACTACAAAACGCCAATACTTCTTTGCCTTCTGCCTGCAAGGTCGCGCCCTGCGCACTATCCACAGTACGACGACGGCGGATCAGATGTTGCTGCCCTAATTCTGCTAATTCGTCCTGCAAAGACTGCAACAAAGGCATTCTGGCCGCTGCTACATGCAGGTTACTACGGTTGCCACTCATGCCATTACCTCTTCAAATACGTTCATGGTTTTCTGTGCCAGCAAAGTGATTTCTTCTTCACTCAGGATATACGGCGGCATCAGATAAACACTGCGACCTATCGGACGCATCAATAATTCTTGCTGCAAAGCGGCGCTGAAAAAACGCCGCGAAAAAGTACTTGCACGCTCCGCGTCATCGACCACCGCATCGAACGCGAAGATCATGCCTTGCTGACGCACATGCTTGACGCGTGCATCGTCTTTCAGGCTAGCAAATGCGGAGGCAATCATGTGTGATTTCTGACGATTCGCCGCGATCACATTCTCATCTTCAAAAATCGCCAATGTTGCGAGTGCTGCGCGGCAAGCCAAAGGATTGCCCGTGTACGAATGTGAATGCAAAAAGCCCCGGCGCACATCAGCATCATAAAAAGCCTGATATACCGCGTCTGTCGTCATCACTAAACTCAACGGCAAATAACCACCGCTGATCCCTTTCGACAGACACAAAAAGTCTGGCCATATTTGCGCTGATTCACATGCAAAAAAAGTACCGGTACGACCACAGCCCACGGCAATTTCGTCAGCGATCAAATGCACCTGATACCGATCGCACAATTCACGCAAGCGCCGCAAATAAATGGGATCATGCATCGCCATGCCCGTTGCACATTGCACCAGTGGTTCAATAATCACTGCCGCCACTTTGCCCTGACGTTGCTGTAAGACGCGCTCCAAATCCGCAGCGGCGCGCAATGCAACATCTGCCGCGGTTTCGCCGTCTTGCGCTAAGCGTGCATCGGGCGACGCCACCACGTGCGCACGCTGCAACATCGGACCATAGGCTTCGCGGAACAGGCTCACATCGGTGACCGCCAAAGCACCAACGGTTTCACCATGATAGCTACCTTGGATGCAGATAAATTCCTGCTTCTCAGTCTGACCACCATTGCGCCATGCATGAAAACTCATCTTTAATGCAATTTCGACTGCTGAGGCACCATCAGAGGCATAAAAGCTATGCCCTAAGGCATGTCCCGTCAGATCCGATAATTTTTCCGACAATTCAATCACTGGTGCATGGGTGAACCCTGCCAGCATCGCATGTTCCAACTTATCCAGCTGATCTTTGAGCGCCGCATTAATCCGCGGATTAGCGTGACCAAACAGATTCACCCACCACGAGCTGATCGCATCGAGGTAGCGTTTGCCATCCATGTCGTACAGCCAGATTCCGCGTCCATGGCTGACCGGAATCAACGGCACGGTTTCATGATGCTGCATCTGGGTACACGGATGCCAAACATGCTGCAAGCTACGTGTGACCCAGTTATTTTGTGTTTCCAAAATGACTCCAGACTACAAGACAGACCCGTTCAATGTATAAATTGATAACCAATCGATAACAAATCAACAACAAATCAACCACATTGAGTACCGCAGGTCTGGTTAAAGAAGACGCGTATTTTATGCGACTTTTCCGGCAGCATCCGTTTTGATGGCTAATTGCTTGGTTAAATAAGGGTTTTCTCTTATTTCCAGCGATCTTTATTTATCTTTACTTATCTTTACTTTAAAGCAACCACGACGGTTTGCGCTTCTCTAAAAACGAGCGCACGCCTTCTCGTCCTTCTTCCGATGCGCGAATCTGGGCAATCCCCTCCACTGTCGCAGCGACCAGCTCCGGCGTGATTTCGCGGCTGGCGACATTTTGCACCAATTTTTTGGCTTGCTTTACGGCATTCGGGCTATTTGACACCAACGCTTTGACGATCTCTGCCACTTTACTATCCAGCGCGTCAGCAGCAACGACCTCGTGGACAAAACCAATCCGATGCGCTTCGTTGGCCGCAAAACGTTCTGCGGTAATGAAATAACGACGCGCCGCACTTTCACCCATGGCTTTAATCACATACGGTGAAATGGTCGCCGGAATTAAACCTAGTTTGACTTCACTCAGACAATAATTTGCGGTATCAACACTAACCGCGATATCACAAGCAGCCACCAAGCCCATACCACCGGCATAGCAATCGCCTTGTACTTTGGCGACGACTGGCTTACTGCAGTGATAAATCGCTGCCAGCATCGCTGCTAACTGACCTGCATCCGCCAGATTTTCGGCATGCGTATAGTCAGCCATCTTTTTCATCCAATTCAAATCTGCACCGGCGCAAAATGCCGGGCCATTAGCTGCCAGGACAACGGCGCGCACCGATGTGTCTGTATCGAGTTTTTGAAACACCTGCGTCATTTCGGCGATCGTGGTTTCATTGAACGCATTGCGTACGTCAGGCCGATTCAACGTCACCGTGGCAAGTTGTGATTCAATCTGGAAATTCAGAGTTTCAAACATGTCATCCTCATTACTTGTTTTCATTGTTCGCAGCAAAGCCATGTGCATCCAGGAATCCACCCACTACAGGTGCCCACAGTTTGATGCCATTCGCAAATAAGCTATGTCCATTTTTGGAAAATGACGGCATCAATCGAAATTCTGCAACGCCACCCGCTTTGGTATAAGCATTAAACCAAGCCTGACTATATTTGGGCGCAAAATACAAATCGTTCTCGGTGTACACCCAAAGCATAGGCACTTTGCTGGTAGTGCCAAATTTTGCATACATTTGTTCTAACTTATAAGCCTCGCAAGGCTCACCCGGATGTGTGTCAGGATCTCCGCCTGCGCCACCAGCAAAATTAATAGCCGCAAGTACACCAGACGGATTCTTAGCGGCAGTTGCAACCGTCGTATAGCCGCCGACCGACTGCCCTGCAATCAACACTTTTTTAGGATCGACATAGGGCAGTTGCTTTGCATAATCGAGTACAGCAATAACTTCAGTTGATGCAGCCTCTGCTGACGGGGCATAATTTTTATTCCGGCAAGAACCACTATCTTCCGGATCAGGCGTTGTACCCAACTCACCATAACCAATGCGCGTGGGCACAAATACAGCAAAACCACGCTTGACGAAATATCTTGCTTGCGCGGTATAGCGAAATCGCGCTGGCTGATCACGATTAGTTCCACTACGCCCATGATTTAAAATCATGATTGGAAAAGGTCCATCACCATTCGGTTTAAACTGCGTAATGACGACCTTCCCTGTCACTTGACGTCCCAATAGGTCTTTCACTGACACATCAATATCCACAACAGATTCAAATAAGTCAGTCGCCATCGCTGTTGGTGCCGTCACGTTGGTATTCGACTCTTGTGCCATGGCGAAAGAAGAGATTGCCAGCGCCGCACCAATAGCGGTAAGAAATACGTATCTGATTGAGAGCCGCATCGTCATTTTTACATCCGGAACACACCAAACTTTACATCGGGAATCGGCGCATTCAATGCCGCCGATAAACCAAGCCCAAGAACCATACGCGTATCCGCCGGATCAATTACGCCGTCATCCCACAAGCGGGCGGAAGCGTAGTATGGATGGCCTTGATGTTCGTATTGGTCTTTGATCGGTTGTTTGAATGCAGCCTCTTCTTCAGCACTCCAGGTGCCGCCTTTGCCTTCAATACCATCACGTTTAACTGTCGCCAAAACACTCGCAGCTTGCTCGCCGCCCATCACGGAGATACGCGCATTTGGCCACATCCACATAAAACGCGGAGAATAAGCGCGACCGCACATGCCGTAGTTACCAGCACCAAAACTACCGCCGATGATCACCGTAAATTTCGGTACGTTCGCGGTGGCAACAGCGGTCACCATCTTAGCGCCATTGCGGGCGATGCCTTCGTTTTCGTATTTACGTCCCACCATAAAGCCAGTGATGTTTTGCAAAAAGACCAGCGGGATTTTGCGTTGGCAGCACAGCTCAATAAAGTGCGCGCCTTTTAATGCGGATTCTGAAAACAGAATGCCGTTATTGGCAATGATGCCGACTGGCATGCCATAAATATGGGCAAAGCCACACACTAACGTCGTACCGTAACGTGCTTTGAATTCATCAAAATGACTGCCATCCACAACTCGCGCAATCACTTCGCGCACATCGAAAGGTTTACGCGTATCCACCGGAATCACGCCATACAATTCGCTGGCAGGGAATTTTGGTTCTTCAACCTCTTTCATGACCACAGTTTGTGGTTTTTGACGGTTCAGATTCGATACGATAGTGCGCGCTAACGACAGTGCATGCGTATCGTTTTGTGCCAGATGATCAACCACGCCAGATAGGCGCGTATGCACATCGCCACCACCCAGGTCTTCGGCAGTGACTACCTCACCAGTCGCGGCTTTCACCAATGGTGGACCACCGAGAAAAATCGTGCCCTGATTTTTAACGATAATCGATTCATCGCTCATCGCTGGCACATACGCACCACCAGCTGTACAAGAGCCCATGACCACGGCGATTTGTGGGATGCCTTTGGCGGACATGTTCGCCTGATTGTAGAAAATACGGCCAAAGTGATCACGATCCGGAAATACGTCATCCTGATTCGGTAAATTAGCACCACCACTATCTACCAGATAAATACATGGCAAATTATTTTGCTCTGCAATTTCTTGCGCGCGCAAATGCTTTTTGACCGTCATTGGATAGTAAGTACCGCCCTTGACCGTCGCATCGTTACACACGATCACGCACTCCTGCCCCGCCACCCGACCAATGCCGGTAATCACGCCGGCAGATGGTGCCGCGTTGTCGTACATATCGTAGGCGGCGAGCTGCGAAAATTCCATAAACGGCGTACCCGCATCCAATAACATTTGTACCCGATCACGTGGCAATAATTTCCCACGCGCCAGATGTTTTTTACGTGCATCGTCACCACCACCCAAAGCGATTTTTTCTATTTTGGACTTGAGGTCATCGACCACGACTTGCATCGCAGCTGCATTGGCTTTGAATTCTTCAGAGCGAGAATTCAATTTGGAATCTAAAGTTGTCATCGTATATTTATCCAAAAATCTGTTATTCGTGTAGCTAGCAAAAAAGCAGTCTGACTATGCCCGTCTAATGAATGATCCCATTAACGTAAAACCATTTGCCGTCATACCTGACAAAACGACTGACTTCATGTAACTTATGAGCTCTGCCGCTGATCTTGTATCTTGCGACAAACTCTACTGTTGCCGCATCGCCATCTTGCGTGTGCTGCTTCACTTCCAGACCCAGCCATTTAGTCGGATCATCGTGTGTGATGCACTCCTGAGGACAAGTTCTTTCATCCCAGGTGGCACGCAAATACGTTTCATCATTCAAGGTGTATGCGGTATAACGAGACCGCATCAATGCTTCCGCGGTTGGTGCCACGGCACTGCCACTCAAATATAGTCCGCAGCAATCTGCAAACTGCTTCTCTGAACCACATGGACAGGCATCGCTGTGTGCTTTATCAACCATGTTTTTACTGTCTTTACGACTCATACTTACTTTTTACTTTCTTTCACTGCTACTGGTGCTCCGGCTGCCTTCCAGGCACCGAAACCACCGTCTATGTGCGCCACGTTTTCCAGGCCCATGTCTTGCACGGTTTTGGTGGTCAGCGCGCTGCGCCAACCTGCTGCGCAAAATAAAATAAATTCTTTGGCTTCACCAAAAACAGGTTTGAAATACGGTGAATCCGGATCAACCCAAAACTCTATCATGCCGCGTGGTGCATGAAACGCACCGGGGACAATACCTTCGCGCTCCAATTCACGAATATCGCGAACGTCGACAAATTGCACCCCTGGGTCACCTAACTTTGCCTGTGCTTCGGCAACGCTATATGTTTTGATCTGTGCATTTGCTTCGTCGACTAATTGCTTGTAGCCTTTTTTCATTTTTTAGCTCCAGTATATGAACGTTCGCTTGATCAAAATCCGCCAGTCGCTAACCACTTTTCTACTTGCGGCAAGCGGTCGTTACCCCAGAAGGATTCACCATCGACAACGATCCAAGGCGCACCAAATATTCCCTTAGCGACAGCGGTATCACAATCCTGTTTCAAGCGTTCTTTGCGGTCAGCATCACTACAAGCCTCGGCCACTTGCGAGCCATCTAATCCCAAACTGGCGACAAAGTTCGACAACCATGCAAGATCATTAATCGCTGCTGGGCCAGAGAAATACGCCAGGGTTACACCACGGACAAAATCACCCACACGTTCTGGTGCCGAGTCTTTGAGCCACAAACAAACTCGCGCCGTATTATGTGTACCAATCGGGAATACTTCCGGCAAAACAAAAGGCACACCTGCATAACGCGCAGAGCGTTCAAAGTCGTTTTTGTAGTAGTTGGTCATGACCGGCGGACGCATCGTCAACGGACCTGAACCCGTCGATTTAAATACATGCCCAAGTAAGATTGGTTTCCATTCCACAGTACGACCATATTTAGCGGCTAAAGCCTCAATCGATTGACTTGCGATATATGCATAAGGTGAAACAAAATCAAACCAGAATTCAATTGTCTTGCTCATTGCTGTCTCCTCACTTTTATTAATTTGCTTTCGCCGCTTGTTACACCATCAAATGAACGATTTTCAACGGAATTTATCCCGCTGCTAATGCGCGACCGATCAGAATTTTTTGTATTTCAGAAGTGCCTTCGTAAATCTGGCAAACACGCACATCACGATAAATACGTTCAACCGGAAAGTCGCTGACGTAACCGTACCCACCATGAATCTGAATTGCATCCGAGCACACTTTTTCTGCCATTTCTGAAGCAAATAATTTCGCCATCGCCGCTTCTTTTAAACAAGGCTTTCCGGCATCTTTCATACTGGCTGCATGCCAGATCAGCTGACGCGCTGCTTCAATCTGGGTCGCCATATCAGCCAGCTTGAATTGCACTGCCTGATGTTCGTAAATCGATTTACCAAAACTGCTACGGTCTTTGGCATAGGCCAGCGCCGCTTCAAATGCAGCGCGTGCCATGCCGACCGATTGCGAGGCAATACCAATACGGCCACCTTCCAAACCAGACAAGGCAATCTTGTAACCCATGCCTTCTTCACCAATCAGATTCTCAGCAGGGATGCGGCAGTTTTCAAATAAGATCTGTGCCGTGTCAGACGAGTGTTGCCCCATTTTATGTTCTAAACCTGCGACGATGTAACCCGGCGTTTGGGTGGACACCCAGAAAGCGCTGATGCCTTTTTTGCCTGCTGCTTTATCCGTCACTGCCATCACAATTGCTACATCTGCGTGTTTGCCGCTGGTAATGAATTGTTTAACGCCGTTCAAGACGTATTCATTGCCTTCACGGCGTGCAGTGGTTTTTAGATCAGAGGCATCACTGCCGGCATGCGGTTCAGTCAGGCAAAATGCGCCTAACATTTCACCACGCGCCAAGGGCGTCAACCATTGCTTTTTCTGGGCATCGTTGGCGTACATCATCGCGATACTGCACACCGGGCAATTGTTCACTGACACCACAGTGGAGGTGCCGCCATCACCCGCGGCGATTTCCTCCAACACCAGCGCCAGCGACAAATAATCCATGCCTGCACCACCGAACTCTTCTGGCACCGCCACACCATACGCCCCCATCTGCGCCAATTCTTTTAATTCTTCAGCAGGGAAATGGTGTTCTTTATCCCAACGTGCTGCATTGGGCACTAAACGTTCCTGGGCAAAGCTGCGAATGGCATCGCGTATCATTTCGTGTTCTGGTGTCAGTAACATGTGAGTCTCTTTTCAATTTCTCGTTTTTATTTCAGGTCTTACCAGCTCAGACTGGCGCCATCTTCTGCATTAAAAAATCTGCCATTGTTTTCTGCTTTTAAACCATCAAGCAGCTTACGTATGCGTTGAGCGCTATCGCTAATTTCTAAATCAGCGCCAGCGCCACCCATATCGGTTTTCACCCAACCTGGATGCAAGGCGACGCAAATCGCTTTGTTGGTATTGAGCGATACGTCTTTCAATACTGAGTTCAAGGCGGCTTTACTTGCACGATATAACCAACCTTGTGAAGCAGAACGACTCGCAATCGAACCCATATGCGAAGAAATGACGGCGAGTTTGCCGTGCGCATTTTCCACTAATGGTAAAACCATAGGCAAAATGCGCATCGCAGCTAAAACATTCGTGTGCATCACGTCATCAAACTGTTCTTGCTGTGGCGATGTCAATCCAGTGGTATGCGGCCCATAAACACCGGCATTTAAAATCGCAACATCAATTTTTTCATCATCCAGACGCCACCCCAGACCAGCACAATCATTGAGGTTATTGACATCCAAGGGCAATGCTTCACAACCATCTGCCTGCAGAGCTGCAATATGATCTGCGCTTCTGGCTGTCGCAATCACGCGCCATCCGGCCGCTTTGTATTGCAAAGCCAACTCGTGTCCAATCCCACGCGAAGCCCCAATGATTAATGCTGTCGGCATGTTGCTTCCTTTAACTCATATCTGTGCACACGGTGCACACTGTCTACACTGTGCATCTTCGTTTTTATGCTTTTGGTACTTCTTGCAGTGTCGCTTTTAGATCGTGCGCAAGCTCATTCAATGTCCGGGATGCAAAGCAAGTTACAAAGCAACGCAAAAGGTCGGTATTGCGCGCATTGGCAACGCCGCTCTGCGCCCGGAGCTTCAATGAGTGCAGCGCACAGCATCAATTAAAACAATTCGATGGCCATGGCGGTACCTTCTCCACCACCAATACATAAAGAAGCCACACCACGTTTTTTACCTTGTTTTTTCAAGGCACCAATCAGTGTGATGATGATACGTGCACCGGATGCACCGATAGGGTGACCCAAAGCACATGCACCACCGTGGACGTTGATCTTGTCATGAGAAATACCGAGGTCTTTCATGGCGGCCATAGGCACTGCGGCAAAGGCTTCGTTGATTTCGAACAGGTCAACGGTGTCGGTCGTCCAGCCCGTTTTTTTGTATAGTTTTTCAATCGCGCCAATGGGTGCGGTCGTGAACCAGCCTGGTTCTTGCGCATGGGTTGTGTGTGCCAGAATTTTTGCGATGGGTGTTAAACCTAATTCTTTGGCCTTGGATTCGCGCATCAATACCAGCGCGGCGGCGCCGTCGTTGATGGACGATGAAGATGCGGCAGTAATCGTGCCATCTTTTTTGAACGCTGGTTTTAAAGCAGGAATTTTGTCGAGCTTGGCTTTCAATGGGCCTTCGTCTTTATCGATCACTACATCGCCACCACGGCCAGAAACTGTCACTGGTGCGATTTCCCACGCAAATGAGCCATCCGCGGTTGCAGCTTGCGCACGCTTAACGGAAGCAATCGCAAATGCATCCTGATCTTCACGGCTGAATTGATATTTGGCAGAGCAGTCTTCAGCAAAGGTACCCATGGAACGACCTTTGTCGTACGCATCTTCCAGACCGTCGAGCATCATGTGATCAAAAATCTGACCGTGACCAATACGATAGCCACCGCGTGCTTTCGGAATCAGGTATGGTGCGTTGGTCATGGATTCCATACCGCCAGTGACCAGTACTTCATTGCTGCCTGCTGTGATAGCGTCAAATGCCATCATGGTGGCTTTCATCGCTGAACCGCACATTTTAGACAGTGTCACCGCGCCCGTGGACATCGGCAAACCAGCCGCCAGCAAAGCCTGACGCGCGGGTGCCTGACCTTGGCCTGCCATTAAACAGTTACCAAATAAAACTTCTTCAACCAATTCTGGTTTGACGCCGGCACGTTCTACCGCTGCTTTAATCGCAACGGCGCCGAGCTGACTCGCTGTCAAAGAAGAGAAATCACTTTGAAAAGCACCCATAGGGGTACGTGCTGCGCCAACGATAACGATAGGGTCGTTCATTACATTCTCCAAAATAAAAATGGCCGAAAAAATTGTTACGTTTAATTATGTTTGATGACAGAATCGGATCTCTTGCGGATACGGAAACACGTCATCAATTTTCCCTGCAACAATGCGTTGTTTGCGCCCGTCCCAATAGTCGGCTGTCAGCAAATCCGCGTGATGTTTCAGAAAAAATTGTTTTACTTTTTGATTACCTAGCAAGAAGGTACCAAACTGTTCCGGGAACACGTCGTTCTTGGCAATCGGATACCACGGCTCAGCAGACATTTCATCTTCTTCATTGCGCGGTGCCGGAATATTGCGGAACTTGCAATCGGTGATGTATTCGATTTCGTCGTAGTCATAAAAGACAACGCGACCATGTCTGGTAACACCAAAATTTTTGTACAGCATGTCCCCGGGGAAAATATTCGCGGCGACCAGATCTTTAATTGCATTGCCATATTCGCGCACACCGTGTTCCATTGCTTCCATATCACCACGCTGTTCCGCTTCAGTCAGGTAGATATTGAGCGGCGTCATGCGGCGTTCTATGTACAAATGTTTGATGACGACTTCATCATCATTCACTTCTAACAAAGACGGTGCGTATTGCTTAATTTCGTTGAGCAAATCTTCTGAAAAACGTGAACGCGGAAATGCTACGTCTGAGTATTCCAGCGTATCGGCCATACGACCAACGCGGTCATGATTTTTGACCAGCAAATACTTCTCTTTGATCAGCGCTTTGGTGGTTTCTTTCGGTGGGGGGAAGCTGTCTTTAATTAATTTGAAGACATAGGGAAACGAGGGCAAAGCAAATACCAACATTACTAAGCCACGAATACCTGGCGCGGCAGCAATCTGGTCTGAAGAATATTTAAGGTGGTGCAAAAAATCGCGGTAAAACAAATTTTTACCGTGTTTTTGCAGGCCTATCATGGTGTAGATTTCACTGCGCGGTTTTTTTGGCAAAATGCTGCGTATAAATTGAACATACGCTGATGGCACTTCCATGTCGACCATGAAATAAGCACGTGTGAAGGAAAACAAGACCGTGATTTGCATGGTATCAAACAGCACGGTATCGAGCACCAGCGAACCTTTATGCTTGTGCATGATTGGTATCACGAAAGGGTATTCGCGATTGCCATTGATGCCTTTGCCGATGATGTAAGCGGATTTATTTCGGTAAAACAAACTGGCCAGCACCTGGATCTGATGATTTGGCTCTAGTTTCTCGCTACCGAAATTTTCTCGTAAGCGCGCTTCAACCAAAGCCACGTCGCGATCGAGATCTTCAAACTCGGTTTTTAACTGAAAATTAGTAACGATGCGTTTGATCGTAAAGTTCAGACCATCGGTCGCCGGGTAATACACGCGGTACGTCGGTGGTGTGTCTTCACGTTCGATATATTCTGTCGAGGTCGCGGGACGTACGAAGATGAAATCATTATGGAAATAATTTCTATGCAGCATCTTCGTGCATACGGTATTAAAAAACGTTTCTGCCAGCTCTGGCCGCAAATGATCGGTCAGCAAACCCATGTAGTGCAGTTTGACTTCGCGCCAGACATCGTCGGTCAGGTCGTCTTCGTCATATTCATCTTCAAGTGCCTGCACGCATTCACGCACGCGTGTATCGTAAAACTGGATACGTTCACGTGCTGCGATTTGGGCAGCTTTCCAATCACCCGTCTCAAAATGTCGTTTGGCTCCCTGACTACTCGCGCTAAACAGGCGGTAATGTTTATCAAAGCCATCGAGGATCATCTTTGCGATGTCGAAGGCAATTTGGGAGGACAACAGTTTGGGGAAATGGGTATTTGGCATGTTTTTACTCAGACAAGCTGAAATTGGTTTTTCCAAGCTTGTAGTTTATCCAAATCTACGCCAATACCACCACAAACAACAAATAGTGGTTTTTTGAACGCATGTAAGACAGATAAGTTCTGATAAGCAACTGCCAGCGTCGCACCACAAGCTGGTTCAACCAGAGTGCGCAAGTCATCTGCAAATTTCAGGCAAGCGTCAACCGCCTGCGCATCGCTGACAAGCACACTGCGGATATCATGTTCACGCGTCAGATCAAAGGCCTTTTGGGCGACGCGCCTTGCCCCGAGCGAATTCGCAATAGTGCTAATGGCGGGTATAGTGACGAGTTCACCTGCTTGTATTGCCGCACGTAAAGAAGCTGCACCTTCAGTTTCCACAGCGATAACCGGAACATGCTTCAAGCCATTGCGTTGCAAGCCTTGCACAACGCCACTCATCAAGCCACCGCCACCAACTGAGCAAACCACGACGTCAAAATCAAGTTGGCCTACAACTTCATCGATCAGACTGGCATGGCCATCCCAAATATCGGCATGATCAAACGGAGGAATGTACACCGTACCCGCTTGTTCACATAAAGCGAGTGCGACCTGATTAGCTTCATCCCAGAGTTTGCCTTCTACGATGAGATTCACGCCGATCGCGCGAATGGCATTGCGTACTGTTTCTGAGGTGGTTTCTGGAACGACGATCGTGGTCTGCAAGCCCAAAGCAACACCCGCAACTGCCGCGGCAAAACCCGCGTTACCGCCGGACGGACAGACAAAATGCCGTGCGCCGTTGGCCGCAGCACGCTGGCACATCAGCCCTATACCACGCAATTTAAACGAACCGGAAGGCTGGAGATTGTCCATCTTCAGCCAGACTTGTTTATCCAGCGCAGAAGACAGAGCCCGATGAGCTAACAATGGCGTATTCAGATGTAATGGTGTCATACCTGATTTTTTCGAATGCTGATGTCAAGAAATGTGCAAGCCGTTTTTTCGGATAAATGCACCGCGAAGCTGAAGCGAGCTATTGGGAGCAGTTTCATCGGCGTGACCATCAAAACTGCGCAATTGCCCAGACCCTAGCGCGTTTCGGCAAACAGTTCGCGACCGATCAACATACGACGGATTTCGCTGGTACCGGCACCGATTTCATACAGTTTCGCATCACGCCACAAACGGCCAACTGGATATTCATTGATATAACCGTTGCCGCCGAGGGTCTGGATCGCTTCACCTGCCATCCAGGTCGCTTTTTCTGCAGAGTACAGAATCGCCCCAGCTGCATCTTTACGCAGCGCGCGGACAGCTTCCGGTGTCGTTGCACGATCGCAAGCCTGACCGACTGCATAGACATAGGCTTTACATGCCATCATTGTGGAATACATATCCGCTAATTTGCCTTGCATCAATTGGAATTCACCAATTGGCTGGCCAAATTGTTTGCGGTCATGCACATAAGGCACAACCGAATCCATACACGCTTGCATAATGCCCAACGGGCCACCAGACAAAACAGTACGCTCGAAATCGAGGCCGGACATCAAAACATTGACGCCTTTGCCTAAACCACCAAGCACATTTTCTGCGGGTACTTCGCAATCTTCAAACACCAGTTCGCCAGTGTGGGAGCCGCGCATGCCGAGCTTGTCCAGCTTTTGCGCAATGCTGAAACCTTTAAAACCTTTTTCAATCAGGAAAGCGGTCATGCCACGTGGGCCTGCTTCAAGATCATTTTTGGCGTAGACAACCAAAGTATCTGCGTCAGGACCATTGGTGATCCACATTTTGGTGCCGTTCAATACCCAGCGATCACCTTTGAAATCAGCGCGCAGTTTCATGCTAACAACATCGGAACCAGCATTTGGTTCAGACATGGCTAATGCACCGATGTGTTCGCCGGAGATCAATTTTGGCAAGTATTTTTGCTTTTGTTCTTGAGTACCGTTACGTTTGATCTGGTTAACGCACAGATTGGAGTGTGCGCCATACGACAAACCCACAGAGGCGGAAGCGCGGGAAATTTCTTCCATCGCAATGATATGCGCCAGGTAACCCATACCTGCGCCACCGTACTCTTCACCGACCGTGATACCAAGAATGCCCAGATCGCCCATTTTGCGCCATAAATCCATAGGAAATTGGTCGTTACGGTCGATTTCAGCGGCACGAGGTGCGATTTCTGCGGCAGCAAATTGTTGAATTGCTTCACGCAATGCGGCGATGTCTTCGCCGTGATCAAAAGTTAAACCTGGGAGATGGAGCATGTCGTCCTCACTGAATATTGGAATGATGGAATTGAGTCTTTTGCGATGAATATGAATTAATTAACTATTGTGCGATTAACATAATTATTCAAACTAAACGTCTGGCTTCTCTGGTTAATGATAATTATTACAATAAAAGCCAGCTTGCAAACCGAATTCTTCGAAACAAAAATGATACTTCGAATTGACGTTAACGTAAACGTCAATTACACAGCTTTTGCGCTAGACCGTATTTTTACCCGGTCAGACTCGCTTTGGACCCTTGTGCCAACAATTGACGGCTTTCTTCTTCATGGGCACTGATTTCTGCCAACATGACTTCAATATCTTCGCGCTGTTGTTCCAACGCTGCACGGTGTCTTGCCAAAACGACCAAAAAACTTTGCAACTGTGTCTCTGTATCCTTGGGGGAGCGATACATATCGACCAGGCTTTTGATATCCGACAGACTCAAACCCAGACGTTTGCCCCGTAAGGTCAATTTTAAGTGGGTACGTTCACGCGCAGTATAGACGCGGTTACGACCGCTGGGACCTTCGCGGGTCGGGCTTAAAAGCCCCTGATCTTCATAAAAACGGATCGCTCGTGGGGTGATATCGAATTCGCGTGCTAATTCGGTAATGGTGTAGGTGGCCATAGTTTTAGATACAAAAATCAGTTTTCTGATTACAATCTCGAATTGACGTTAACGTCAATTAAATTAAAAATGCATTGTAGGCTATTCCTGCCGTAGCGTCCTATCAAGGCACATCGGACTGAAAAAAATAATTTCTACCTATAGAAAAGCAACTTAACCAGTTGGCAGCAGTCCCAAATAAGCAAAACCAGCAACACACCAAGAGACAAACATGAATCAGCTTGAACAGCAACTCGACTATCCTTTCGGCGACACCTTGCCAGAAGCAGGCAAAACCATGGAAATCGCCCCTGGCGTGCTGTGGGTACGCATGGGATTGCCATTTGCCTTAAATCATATCAATTTATGGCTATTGGAAGACGAGATCGAGACCGACACCGGGCGGGTGCATGGCTGGACCGTGGTGGATTGCGGGATTTCCAGCGATACCACGCGGGATACATGGGAAGTGTTATTGGGCGATGTGAACAATCACTTACGTAGATTACCCATCGTGCGCGTGATTGTGACCCATTGCCATCCGGATCATGTGGGGCTGGCTGACTTTTTATGCAGCCGCTGGAAAGTCTCTTTGTGGATGACCGCGGGTGAATATGCGTTCGCACGCATGATGTCCGCCAGTTTGCCAGGCGCGGACGGAACAGCGATGTTCCCACACTTCCGCAAGCATGGCCTGACGGACCCGGCAATGCTGGAGCAAATTCAGGAACGTAAAACCCATTACACCCGTTTAGTCCCAACCGTACCGGCGGCTTATCGTCGCTTGCAAGAAGGTACGCCATTGACCATCTTGGGACGACGCTGGGACATCATCACTGGCTTTGGGCATTCTCCTGAGCATGCGTCGCTGTTTTGCGCAGAGTTAAATTTGATGATTTCTGGCGACATGTTGCTGCCACGTATTTCTACCAATGTCTCGGTATTTGCCATTGAGCCTGAAGCGAATCCGGTGCAGCAATACCTTGATTCATTGCAAAAATATCTACCATTACCTGCCGGCACACTAATTTTGCCGTCCCATGGCAAACCGTTTAAAGGCATGCACACGCGCATCACGCAACTGCAACAGCATCACGTTGAACGACTGGAAGAGGTGCGCGTCGCCTGCGCCACGCCGCAATCCGCATGCGACATCGTGCCTATCATGTTCCGTCGTCCGCTCGATTCGCATCAACTGACGTTCGCGATCGGTGAAGCGCTCGCGCATTTGCACAAACTCTGGTTCGATGGCGTACTCACCCGTCAATTCGGCGACGATGGTGTGATGCGCTTTGTAGTCGCGCAGTAAGGTATGAAGCACTCGCTCCAAATTGCAAGTAGCGCATCCTGATGGTGCTCACCTAAAAGCTTTCGTAAGTCTGCAACAGAAGCTCATCTGGATTATCTGACTTCTGAATCTGTAAGACATGACGATAACAGGCTCGAGTTATACGCATTGGTAACAACGGCTCTCTACTTTGTGCTCAGCGTGAGTCCAGCCTCTACGGATGCAGCAGCGCATCCTTTATCCGGTGAGGCTTGCAGAAAATCGCCTATCGTTTTCGTGATCAAAATGGTCATGTGTGGTGTTAAATCACGACCAGCAAAATTCATATGCGTAGCGCCATCTATCACACCTGACCATTTACAACCAGCGGGCATGTCGGTGAATGCTTCAGTTCTTTTTTTCCAGGAACCGCCACCCAAAGCTTCATCCTTGGTACCAGTCATGAGCAACACTGGCTGCTGTATATTTACCCACGCATTTTCAGGAAAAATTGCACCAACACCTTGAGGAGAAAGCGCTATATAGCGATCAAAGCCTGCATTCTTTAGCAGACGTTGACGCGCTTTAACGTCGATGTCCATTCTGTTTTCTGCACCAGCCACGATCATGGTCGTTGCTGCCCCCATAGAGTGACCAAGTAAGACGCTTAATTTTCCACTACAACGTGGTGCGGCCCACTGGCGTACTGCGTTGATATCCATGAGCCGTCCCGCATAAGCAGACTTGTCGGTCACCAGTTGTGAGAGGCCATAGGCGAGATCTTTTCCATGCATGTATTTCAGCAAAACTTTCATACTGCTTTCCTGATGCGTGGGAACGACAGTCAGATAATCCTGCGACGCCATAAAGTGAGCCAGATATCCATAGCCGTTCTCAGAGCCACCAGCACCATGCGAAATGATCGCGATACCTTTACACTCTTTGGTGGGCACATATACTTGCGCTGATAAGCTCTTGTCATCATCACGCTGCAGGCGAATACTATCTGCTGACCATGAGTTTGAACAGGCTATCACTGCGTTCAACATCATCAGTGTTTTCCAGCATGCAGACATGAACTTCCCTTTACGTAGCAATAAGTTATTTCTCAGTATAAGGTCTCTCTGAAGAACTGCGTTAAATGATCAAGCGGGTCGGCAATTAGTTGAAGGCCTGATCACGAAAGTGCCCGTCTGGCTGCCGAGACGGCATGAACAGCTGTGGTATCAAATAACGTCAATGTGGAATCCTCCTGACTGATGAGCATTGATATTTCTGTACAACCTAGTATCACCGCTTCTGCGCCGCGTATGGCAAGATGATCGATGATGTTAAGGTAGGCGCTACGCGACTCCGAAGAAACAATACCCAGACATAGCTCTTCATAAATCACCCTATGAACCAAATCGATTTCAAGAGGTTCAGGCACGATGACCTGTAAGCAATGCTGTTCAATTAAACGAGAACGATAAAACGCTTGTTCCATCGTAAAGCGCGTCCCTAACAAGCCCACAGTTTTGTAACCAGCCTGTTTGATGGCATGCGCCGTCGGATCAGCAATATGCAGTAAAGGAATGCTCACCGCCGCTTCAATCTCATGAGCCACTCTATGCATGGTATTAGTACAAAGTACCAGAAAATCAACACCGGCTTTTTCCAGGGTCGATGCGGCCTTTGCCAACAATGCGCCAGCAGCATGCCAATCGCCTTGATGTTGCAAGCGTTCAATTTCATGAAAATCGACACTCAGCAATACAATTTTTTCAGAATGTAAGCCACCCAATTCTTGTTTAACAACTTCATTTATTTTGCGATAGTAAGGAATCGTTGATTCCCAACTCATGCCGCCGATTAAGCCTATAGTTTTCAAATCTGCCTCCGTTTTTTCTGACGATCGCGGCTTGCGCGGGACTATTGATTTTATTTAAAAGTCATACCGGTTACAGATGATGTTGGTGCAAAAATTTCCGTGCTGGCATGGCAACTTGGACAGTACGATTTACTCATCCAATTTTTGCAAATAAATCACATGCCATAAAAAATAGCTGCGCAGAAATTATCATTATGTTATTCTAAATTAACATCTCGCTGTCATAACAAGAACACCTGTCGAATCTCCGTCGTATTCTTTTTGGGAGGCTGTGCATGTCTAATATTGCTGGCAAAGCTTATGCCATGAATGTCATCACGCCAGTTCGCTGGTACACCGCGTGGCTCAATAAATTATTCTTTTGGGTTGCCTTAAAGCGTCCGAGCACCCTCAGCGGCTTACAAACCCTATCGTTGATTCACTATGCGCGCTGGGTCATTATTGGTCGCAAACAGTTTCCGCATCTGTCACCGGATCAGCCAAAAGAAAATCTCAACTATTCCTACATGCTGTTCTTTAGTAACTTCAATGGCAGTTGGGATCAGTATGTTGATTCGTTTACCTTTGCGATTCCGGGGGGATTGGATTTATTCTGGAAATGGAATGTGCGTTATTCCAAATCAGTTGCGCTGACACCCTTTCACAACTATATCCAGTATAACCAGCTGGAAACCATCCATTACTACAACGCTTATCCGCTAGCGACCTCAAATGATGTGAAATCAGCGAAGACAGTTAAAGACACATTGAGTGACTTTAATAAGACTGTCGAAGTGGGAAGCGACGAAGAGTTCTTAAAACGTTACCACAGCGTACTACGTGGCTTACAACACGATTTAGGGGCGATGCATCCAACACCGATTATCAGTATGTCTGCCTATCAGGTAGAAAAACGTGAACGCTGGCACGCGGGTCAGCTTGATCAGGAGCAAGGTCATGTCTAATATTGCCGGAAATGCCTACGGTTTATCGATACTTTCACCGATTAAAAACGGTCGTGTACCGGGTAAAGAAATTGCGTATGCCGATTTGGTGCGCGATAAATTGCAAGCCTGGAATAGAGAATTTAACAGCCCCATGGCACTGGTGCCACAAACCTATCTGTGCCGCTTTTATGTGCTTGATGATGTGGTGACAGAGTCACTACCCGGTGGGAGTTCTCCCGATACCTGGTCGGATGTTCTGCCGGTCGTGCCGGATAGCTTGCGCCGCGATGTCATGCCAAAGCAAGATCGTTTGCAATCGCGTTATCTGGTGTTTTGCTGCAATTTTTACGCAGGTCCAGCAGGTACACCTGACGCCTATTTGCGTGGTATGTGGGAAGCAATTAATGGCCGTATTCATGACATCTGGGATAACTGCTATGGCTTTGAAAACATCCATCATGCCAGCGATTTTATTGCCTACATGAAGAAGTGTCAGGTGACGACATCTTTGTTTTTTAATGGTTCTACTGATCAGCCTTTAGAGGAACAATTAAAGGCGTTGTACATGAAGCAGGAGTTCACCAAATTCGCGATTGAAAATCAAGGTTTAAGTGCTACCGCAATTCGCGCAAATTACCGTGCTTTTATGTTGCGAACCCAACTCAATGATTTGCAAACGCCAAGTTGGCAGCCAGGGCAATACCGGCTTTGAATCATCGATCAAGCAACGTCTACATTCAGAAAGTCTGTCATGAGCAAACAACTCGATCTATTAGATATTCAAGGCCATGTGTTACGTGCTTATGGTCGTTTCGGTTACCCCAAAGCACGCTATGTATTTTTGAATATTCGCAATAGTAGTCGGGCACGTCGCTTTGTTGATGCAATCACACAACGTGTTACAACGGCGGTTTGTTGGGGCAAAGGCCCAGATGATTTACCGCCGCCTGACTGGACGGTGAATATCGCCTTCACGTATCAGGGTTTGAAAGAGTTGGAATTGCCACGCGCATCACTAATCGGTTTTTCACCTGAGTTTGTCGAAGGGATGAAGCACCGCAAAGATATACTCGGTGACGATGGTCCGAGCGCTCCGGAACACTGGGATCCAATCTGGCGCGACAATCGCGAAACCCGTGACAAAGATGTGCATATTTTTATTGCCCTCAACGCGTTGGCACCACCCTCGTCAGAAACTGGATTAGCCGGAATACAGCAAGCTATGGCGCAATGCGATGTGTTTCTGGAACAGGCATATGCATGGTTGCTTGAGGAAGTGAAGAAGACGGAAGCTGGCGTAGTCATTCTCGGTGGCAATCGCGGTGACGATGGTGCGCTATTTGACTATCAAGAAGTGAAAGTCGTCATGGAAAATGGCATGCCTACCGCTAAGGAACATTTCGGCTATACCGACGGCATCGGTGACCCCGTGTTTGAGGGTGTACCGTATGACGAAGCACGCGTGCGTGGCCGTGGCAAACAAATGGCAGATGGTAGTTGGGCGCCGTTAGCGACCGGCGAATTTTTATTAGGTCATATCGATGAAGCGCAAGAATATCCACCAGCACCGCGTCCCATTTTATTGGCGCGCAACGGCACCTATATGGTCTATAGAAAGCTACATGAAAACGTCGCCAGTTTTGACAAATATCTGAAGCAAGAAGGACAAAAATATCCGGGCGGTGAAGAATTATTGGCAGCGAAATTTGTCGGCCGCTGGCGTGACAATGGCGCACCGCTGGTCAGTGCACCAGACGCAGTGAGCAAGAAAAAGTTTGATGAAAAATTTGCGCAAGCCAGCCCCGCAGAACAAGATCGCATGTTAAGCGACTTTACGTATGACGATGATATGAGTGGCGCCAAATGTCCCTTCAGCGCACATTTGCGCCGTATCAATCCGCGTGCTTCTTTAGAAATGGGACGAGATCCCGGCGACATACCAGGTTCCTACAAAACAATTACCGGTGCCTTTGATACGCCTGGCGCCTTAAGTAACCGACGCCGCATTTTACGCCGTGGTTTACCTTACGGTGAAGTCAAAGACCGTAGCAGAGACGATGGCAATCACGGGATTATCATCATGATGCTCAACGCCGACATCAATCGCCAATTTGAATTTGTGCAGCAACAGTGGGTCAATTATGGCAAT
Organism: Undibacterium sp. Ji67W; assembly: GCA_049340365.1. Classification (GTDB taxonomy): domain Bacteria; phylum Pseudomonadota; class Gammaproteobacteria; order Burkholderiales; family Burkholderiaceae_D; genus Undibacterium. The sequence continues at coordinate 31,542 of JBMPOY010000018.1, forward strand.
GATTTTAAGGCTGGTAACGATAAAGAAATCATCCTCGGCAACCACAGTCATGATCCGCATTTTTCGAGTAAAGCCGTGTTGCAAGTAGACCCCGCAAGTGAAGAGGTGCCGTTCATTTTGGCGAAAATTCCGCGGTTTGTAGAAACACGTGGCGGTGAATATTTTTTCATCCCTAGCCTGACCGCATTACGTATGATTGCGCGCGGTGTGATTGATCCGACCTGATTTAAATAAGCACAAAGAGGATCTGTCCCTCTATTGAAAGTTTTGATCAAGATTAAGTATTCCCACAGAGAAAATAGTTGATGCTAATCAATATTTTGACAATGTTCTACCTTTAAAATGCTTTTGTATTCATGAACTGGTATGTTATCTTTTGATCTTATTTTTCGACACCAATCATAAAAGTTTTTCGTTTCAGCTTTTAGCCTTCCGAAAATTGCAGTTTGTGAGTTGTAGATGAAAGGGGTTTTGACAGCGCCTCAGCATCTTACTTAGTCAGGAAAAATGAGGCATGCCAATTTCGTTTGTGCACGTGTTACAGCTGGTACCAGAGATTACGCTTTTTTTGGCGCTGACAATTGGCTATGCACTGGGACAAATTAAGTTTGGCTCTATCCAGTTAGGTGGCGTGTGCGGTACGCTGATTGTAGCTCTGCTCTTGGGTCAGGCACAGGTTGCGATTGATCCTGGCATCAAAAATGTCTTCTTCGTTTTATTTATTTTTGCCCTCGGTTATGCGGGCGGTCCACAATTCTTTGCCAATCTCAACGCCAAGGGGCTACGCTTGGCACTGTTATGCCTCATCGAAGTGATGGTAGTCGTGTCGCTGGTGTTACTCGCGACCTATTGGTTCAAGTTTGATCAAGGAACAGCCGCTGGCATGTTGGCAGGCGCTGCCACAGAATCTGCAGTGGTCGGAACAGCGACGGATGCCATCTCCAAACTGGACTTACCCTTAGCGCAAATCCACCAGCTGCAAGCGAATGTAGTGACTGCCTATTCGATAACGTATATTTTCGGATTAGTCACCATCGTGATCGTGACCAGTCAAATTTTTCCTTTGTTATTACGCATTAACTTGCGCCAGGAAGCAGAAAAGCTATGGCAGGAAATGGGTGGGAAAGATGTCAGCGCAGAAGCTGAATCTGCAGTTCCTGACGTGGTAGGACGCAGCTACAAGATTCAAGTAGATGGTCAACGTCTGAGTGTGCTTCAACAACAATTGGGCACACAAACAACGATAGTCAAAGTACGCAGACATGGCGTCTATCAGGAAATCGCTCCTGAACTGACACTATTACGTGACGATGAAATTTTAGTTCTTGGTCTGCGGCAGGTATTGGCTCACAAAGCCCCGCTGTTAGGCGAAGAATTTGCTGATCCGGATAACTTTAATCTGATCTTACAACACACTGAGGTCATATTAAAAAATCCGGATCTTGATAACACCACGCTTGCCAGGCTGCAACTGCCAACAGGTATGCAAATTATCGGCGTGCAACGCGGTGAACACCGCTTGCCTCCGTTGCCGGATCTGCATTTGCAATTGCGTGATGTACTGCAAATCTGTATCAGCAATGCACTCAGCAGCGTAGACTCGGCTGTAGCGATTACACGGTTGGGTCAGCGAATTCGTAAGACTGATAAAAGCAATATCAGCTTCGCAGCTCTAGGCATCGTCAGTGGCATTGCGATAGGTATGCTGAGTATCAAAGTAGGCGCTATCCCATTGTCACTCGGCACTGGTGGCGGCGCTCTGTTAAGCGGCTTGCTGTTTGGCTGGTATCAGGACAAGCACATGGAAGTCGCGGGTATTCCAGATTCCGCTTTGGCTTTATTAAAAGACCTGGGCCTGGCTGGGTTTATTGCTTGCGTTGGTTTGTCATCCGGTCCGCAGGCAATCACACTGATAAAACAATACGGTGTGTCGTTGCCACTCATCGGTGTCGTGGTCGCTTTGTTGCCTGCGTGTGTGTCTTTGTTCGTGGGACACTTTTTGTTGAATTTAAAAGCGCCTATTTTATTAGGTGCAATTGCTGGTCAACAGTGCAGCACACCAGCGATCAGCGCTATACAGACAGTCGCAGGAAATTCTACCCCCTTGCTGGGCTATACGATCACTTATGCAGTTTCAAATATCGTCTTGCCATTGCTGGGGCCACTCATCGTAGCTTTAGCAGGAATGCTGCAACATGCAGCGTAACAGGGCATCAGACGAACTAAACTCGCCTGATGTACTGCGAATAATTTTTAATGAAAGGTGCTGAATATGGAAAGTCTACATGCCTTATTTGCCAAATCACCCGAGATCGCTTTGTTCTTATCTCTTGCGGTAGGCTATTACGTAGGGAAAATTAAGTTCGGAAAATTTCAACTCGGCGGTGTCGCTGGCTCATTGCTGGTTGCGGTGCTCGTCAGTCAGGTCGGCGTTCATGTTGATCCTGGCGTGAAGGCTGTATTGTTTGCGCTGTTCATTTATGCAGTTGGTTATGAAAGTGGACCACAGTTTTTTAATTCTCTCGGCAAACAATCCATACGCGAAATTATTCTTGCAGTGGTACTGGCAGTAACCGCATTGGCAACTGTCGTGATCATGGCTAAAATTTTCGGATTGGATAAAGGCCTCGCCGCTGGTGTGGCAGCAGGTGGCCTGACGCAATCAGCTATCATTGGTACCGCCAGCGATGCTATCGCCAAATTAGGATTGGCTGCTGATGAAGTTACACGCTTGCAAGGCAATGTTGCCGTTGGTTATGCGGTGACGTATGTATTTGGCTCTTTCGGTGCCATCATCGTTTGCGTCAATATATTGCCTAGACTGATGGGACGCAGTATCAAAGAAGATGCAGTCAAAGCAGAATCAGCGATGCAACAAGGTGTGCAAGTTTTGGCACCAGGCCAACAACTGGCAGCACCTGATCTGACGGGTCGTATCTACCAAATCACTAAGGCAAACAACAAAACGGTATTAACGCTGGAACAAGCAAATCCAAACGTCACGATTACCATTGAGAGAGTCCAACGCAACAAGCAATTCATCGAAGTTACCCCCGAATTGGTTTTGGAAAATAATGACATTGTTCTGGTCGTCGGACGCCGTGAAGCGATGGTTGGCATTGCTGCCGAACTGGGTAAAGAACTATATGCAGTGGAAGGGATGGAACTGACCATGCAACGCAAGGATATCGCGTTGACCAACAAAGCATTCCATAACAAATCCGTCGGAGAAATTCGTGCACAGACTGCAGGCGATGTCAGCCACGGCATCTACGTTGTACAAATCAGTCGCATGGGAAAAATCTTGCCGATGCTGGCGGAAACCATCGTTCAGTCAGGTGACGTAATCACCATTTATGGCTCCGAACAAGACGTTAAACGAGTTGCTGGAATCGCCGGATACGCGATTGTTCCCAGCGAAAAAACAGACTTTGTTTATATGGGTGCAGGTCTCGTCGTTGGTCTGGCAGTAGGCTTACTGACTGCAAAAATAGGCTCAATACCGCTTACTCTGGGTAGTGGCGGTGGCGCTTTATTGTCGGGTCTGTTGTTTGGCTGGTACCGTTCCAAACATCAGCCACTCGGCGCAATGCCTGCAGGGGCTGTTCAAATTCTCAAAGATCTGGGTCTGGCAGGCTTTGTTACCGTGGTCGGTCTTTCATCCGGCTTACAAGCGGTACAAACCGTTAAAGAGCATGGTATCTCGCTGTTTCTGATCGGGGTCGTTGTAACCATCTTGCCATTGATCCTGACCATGTTGATCGGCCGTTATGTGCTGCGCTATGACAATACGGCGATTTTTGCTGGTGCTTTGAGCGGCTCACGCAGTGCCAATCCGGCTTTCGGTGAAGTCTTAGATAAAGCCGAAAATGCAATTCCGACGGTACCATTTGCGATCACCTATGCACTCGCGAATGTGTTTTTAACCTTGCTTGGGCCGCTAGTCGTCGCCCTGGTTTAATTTGTTTCCAGTCGTCACCTGGTCAGTAACCGGGTGACGAAGTTATGTTCAACATCTATTCATTCATTGATCAAAGAAATTCAATCAATTCAATAGATTCACTACCATTAAGGAGTAACAAACATGGACTTTAGCAATCCCGACAAACTCGCTTTATTGAGCCCTTTTGAACTCAAGGACGCATTAATTCAGACCGCAAAGCAAAGCAACCGCATGATGCTCAATGCGGGACGTGGTAACCCGAATTTTCTGGCGACAACGCCACGCCACGGCTTCTTTCAGTTCGGTCTGTTCGCCATGACGGAAGCGGAGCGTTCTTATATTTACATGAAAGATGTTGGCGGTTTTCCACAACGCGAAGGCATTGAAGCCCGTTTTGAGATTTTTGCCAAAAACAATGCTGGCGTTCCTGGCGTACGTTTTATCGAAGCGGCTGTATCGTATGTACGCGATCAGCTTGGTTTATCCGCTGGTGATTTTATTTACGAAATGTGCGAAGCGATATTAGCGTGTAATTATCCTGTGCCAGATCGTATGCTGCGTTTGAGTGAGAAAGTGGTTGCACAGTATATTCATCGCGAAATGGTCGGCGAGCATCCATTCATCGGTCATTTTGATATGTATGCTGTTGAAGGCGGTACGGCGGCGATGACCTACCTGTTTGCCAGCCTCAAGGCCAATCATCTGATCAACGAAGGTGACACGATTGCACTCGGCATGCCTATCTTCACGCCGTACATCGAAATCCCATTACTCAATGACTACAATCTCGTCGAATTGATGATCGATGCACCGCAAGAAAACAACTGGCAATTTACTAAAAAAGAATTAGATAAATTGCTCGATCCTAAGGTCAAGGCGTTTTTCCTGGTCAATCCAAGCAATCCTCCTTCAGTAAAAATTGATGATGAAACGCTGGCTTACATTGTTGAGATCGTCAAGAAACGTCCAGATCTGATCATTCTGACGGATGACGTTTATGCGACCTTTGCAGATAATTTCGTATCGCTGTTTGCACTGTGCCCTTACAACACGATTCTGGTCTATTCGTTCTCGAAATACTTCGGTGCCACTGGCTGGCGTATGGGTGTTGTTGCGACGCATGAAAACAACGTTCTGGATGAAAAAATTGCGAATTTGCCAGAACCATTACGTAAAGAACTGGACACACGCTATCACTCCATCACCACTGAACCACGTAAGCTAAAATTCATCGACAGACTGGTCGCTGATAGCCGCACTGTAGCTTTAAATCACACAGCAGGCCTTTCTACCCCAGTGCAGGCACAAATGGCCTTGTTCTCATTGTTTTCGCTGATGGACGAAGCGGGTCATTATAAAGCGGAGATGAAGAGCATCGTTTTGCGCCGCAAACAAGCGCTTTACCGCGAACTTGGTCTGCCTATGCCGCATGATCCAAATTCTGTGCGCTATTACCATTTGCTGGATATGGAATCATTAGCAGAACAAATGCATGGCAAACCATTTGCTAAATGGTTACTGAAGAAAATGAAACCAAATGAAGCATTGTTCCGTCTGGCAGAAGAGACCGGGGTCATTTTATTGCCAGGTAAAGGATTCGGTACGACCCATCCATCGGGTCGTGTATCGCTCGCCAATCTGAACGAATACGACTACGCCAACATCGGTAAGGCGATCCGCAAAATGGCGACCGAGTATTACGAAATTTTCCTGAAAGAAAACGGTGAAGATGGTGGGAGTGCGGCAAAATCTGTGAAAGCGGAAAAAAGCGAAAAGGCTGATAAGAATAAAAAGTCTTCAAAAAAATAAATGAAGTGAATTGAAAGCGGTCTTGCATCTTACAAACGATGCAAGACCGCTTTTTTTTATGATCTTAGATCTTCGCAAAAACAGCGATATGTCTACAATGTCACATTATTCGTCGACCTGGAATGTCGTGGTATTTCCCCACTGAAAACGACTATTTTGATTTTGTTGTTCATTCAGATCCATGCCAGGAATTTCCCATGACGTCGGCTCTTTTCGCTCGACATGATTATGCTCGTGGCGAAACTTAGAAATCGCATCATAGACAATTTTTCGTGCGCGATTGATGCCGCCAAGCGGCCGGTGTTCAGGCAAAGCATGCCATGGCGAAAACGACATATTTTCGCCAAATTCACGCTGTATTTCGCTATTAAAATTTTGCCTTGGTATGCGTATCGTCGCCACTTTACGAAAAGGCGATAAGGCTTCTGGCCACAGCTTTCCCGGATCTTCTATTGGCATTTGTACCGCATCCGTTTGTATCTGAATACAGAAATCAAATACGGCATCTTCTTGCGATAGTTGCGTCACCATCGCATCGCGCAAAAAATTGACCTTTGGCTGTGCCGGAAAAGTGTCAATTACTTGCGTCGTTGGAACCACCGCATACTTCACAGCTTTATCGCCAAACAAATACGGCGTCGTACTGAAATAGCTGATATGCAACGGATTGGCAAATTTCAGCATTGAATGCCATAAGTTGTACGCCGCCCGCCAATGCGTCATAAAAAACCACATGATCGATAGTGCGCCAGAGGTAAAAGCCTTAATCAGTCCGGCAAATTCTTTCACATCGGCAGTCACAAACACATCCGTGCTGATCAAAATAAAATCGTGGGTCTGCTCGTCTTGTTCAGACTCAAGTAATTTTTTACCTGGCACGCCCATGAGTTTGATTGCCATACCACGGATATCGTTTTTGATATCTGGCTGTATTGTGCCGTTTTGGTTTGAAAAACGTATCCATGCTTTGTAGCGCCGATTTTCTTTGAAAACACCCACGCGTAATTCAGGAGGTAAATCGGGCTCAACGATAAAATAAGCCCGTACCAATCCATGCATTTTTGGATGCGCATCGCGGCGCATGATGCCTTTGGGATATTCCTGGGTAATTTTCGCTTGCAAACGCTTACGCAATTCACGAATGTATTTGGCCTCGTCTGCGGGAATTTTTTCGGTTGCGAGTGGTGGTGGAGACGCCATACATTTTCCTCTTCACACTTAATTTCAATCAGGGGACTGACACAACAGCGTTCCAGCAGAGCATGATGAAATAGTCATGAGCAGGGTTTAAGTGCCATCACATAGCTGGGAGACATTTACTTAAGGTCAGAAATCACTTCAATTTGATGATTTCATGAGCAGGTCAGGGCATATCTTACACATGTCTAATTTGACAAGCAATGAATTGACGTTGTACTTATACATCAATCAAAGCATAGCCGGAGAACGATAGAACGTCCTAAAGAAGATTCAGGAATGTCGTTTATTGACACAGATAGAGGGCATTCACTTTCAGAATGAATGAGATGCGTCGTTGTGGAAAGAACCTGCTTTTCTTTGGAGAACTTGAGAATGAGAACTGAAATGTCTGAATTGACGAATCAGTTCCCATTACACCCATACATATCAAGCGCTGATTGCCTCAGGGCTTTCAGGTTTACTTTCCTGCGCCAGAAACACGATCAGAACAATAATGCCCACGATAGGAAGGAGGGCAATCAATTGCCACCAACCACTACGATTTGTGTCATGCAAACGACGGGTAGCAGCAGCAGTAGAAGGCACGATGAGTGCCAGAGCAATCAATACATACAAGGTATAACTTAGCGACATTCCGATATACGCAACTAAAAATGTAAACAGCGCGAACCACCAATACTCTGAGCGTGATGCTCGCCCTTCAAAAGTCGCATATTTATTGAAACAGGTTTTGATTGAATCTTGAAAGTTCATCACTTTTTCCCAATTGAACAGAAACAAAAAACTGACTTATCAAACAGTACTATTTAAAAATTGCTTCAGGTCCACTCGGTAATTTTATGACCGTCAGAATCCGTGAAGGCGCCGACGACAATCAAAATAAAATCAATCAGAGCCCATAAGCCAAAACCACCCAGAGTTAAAATTTGCAGTATGCCCGTGCCAATTTTGCCTACATAAAAGCGGTGCACACCGAGAAAGCCGAAAAAGAAACACAATAACATCGCTGGTAATATGCGCTTATCAGAAGCGTTTACCGGCGTCTGAACCGCGCCACAACCCGGACATGCAGCTGCACTGACATGCATTTGCTGCCCACAAGCACGACAATAAATCATTTGTTGAACTGATTCACTCACAATGAATACCCCTGAAAGTACTTCTGAACTGAAAAATTTTCCGGCGACGACACAAAGAGCTGTTTCTACGATCTTGCCTTGCGACGGTACAGAAAAATCAAGTCGTTTGATGAATATAAACAAAAGTGGTAAAAATTATAACATTATTTTTATTGAGAAGCAGTGAAAATTTGTCTTGGCGCAACAAATTAAGCGACAACTCATTTTTGCTTTACCCGCATAAGCCACGCAACAATCACGACAAGGGCAACACCCACAACACCTAACCAACCCCATTTGCCGACGGTGAGCAGACCTAGGGCCATTCCTGCCCAGGACATGGTATTCAAGGTTTCCAGCAGAACCGGAACCACATTTCCTTGTCCACGGTGTTTAAACCGACTGCGGCTTGTCGGCTTACTCAACCATAGATGTATCAACGATGCACAGCAGATACCACCCATGCTTGTTACCCCTAAGCACAGTCCCAACCATACGTCGCGCCAACATAAGTACAGTATTGCAGGAGATAAAAGAAAACAGACTGGCAACACCGCGGCCGCCAGTTTTGCATCGTTGATTTGCTTCATTCGCAGTGGCGAACATTGCAATAAATCAGGAGCATCCTCAGCGGAAAGAATCACCCAAATCAACGATCCGGCCAACGATATTCCGAGATATGTCAGACCCGCGACGACACCAGGCAACATGGCGCCATTTTTGAAAACGACAAAAAACAGCGGGAGCATATACAAAAGTTGCAAGCCGATTTGTGCCAATAATTCGATGTCACGAAATAGCAAACGCCATTCTTTAACAAATATCATCATCCAGACACCGCTATAAAAACGTTGCGTTTTACGTGGTCGTGCTTGACTGAGTACTTTTGGACTGACACTACCCGCTTGTTGCACACCCCGCACAAAAAAATGATGGGTATACCGGGTCGTCAACCAACAAACGAAAAAACCACTTGCGAAAATCATCAGGGCACTAACCCAGTCGCCAAACACGGCGCGGGCGGGCAACCACAGCAGGCTTGATTCGGTCAAGAAATGCTGTTGATTCAGATAGGACAACGCACCGCCAATGACGTTTCGACGGGTGCTTTCTTGCAAATGCGAAAAAATCTGACTGACCAAAAAGATCGCAGCACCACTCAACGCACTCAACAAATAAGCAGCCGTATGTGTGCGCTTGACTCCAATGAGCTTCACCAGACTTAATGTCAACGACATCGCTGCTGCTGATACCAACATCGCCATACCAGCTAATACAGGGTAGGCACCTAGCCAATAAATCTGCCCCAAGAATAATCCAACATTAATGACTGGTGAAAGGAAGAAAACGAATATTGCCAACACACCTAAAACAATCCCCGTCAGCCTGACATTAAAAATCGATTTCGCAGACACTGGTGATGACAATAACAAATCGAGATCACCTCGCTCGAACAAGGCTTTAATGCTGCGATTGAGTGCAGAGGACAACATAAATGTCGTCAACAGCAACAAGAGAAAACTACAGGCTACCAAAACCAAATAAGATGGTGGATGCGTTAGCGCAGGGAGGTCAGACATTAATTCCCAAGCCAGAAAATGCATACCTATCCAGACCGCCGCCAATAACAACTTGCCTTTAAATGGCATGCCGCGTGCCGTCTTTTTTGAGTTAGCGTTGATTTTACTGGCATCACCCATTTCATAAAAAAACAGCCTCCATTCGTGCGCCAATAACCACAAAAAACTACCCGGCATCAATCTCAAAACGCGCATATCAGGCAGGCTCCGTCAATTGCAAAAATACCTGCTCCAACGTCGCGACATGCGTACCTGGCTCTGATCCCTGATCATTGAAGGGTGTCAGATTGCGTAGCTCATCTAAGCTACCTTCAGCGATCAGTTTTCCATGCTGAATAATTCCTATGCGTTGTGCCATGCGCTCCGCGACTTCAAGAATATGGGTGGTAAGAATGACCGTGCCACCTTGCTCAACATGAGCAAGCAGCAAATCTTTCACCTGACGTGCAGCTGCGGCGTCTAAACCGGTCAGTGGCTCATCGAGAATGATTAATTCAGGTTGATGGATCAGGGCACCGGCCAGCGCCAGCTTTTGTTTCATGCCGCGCGAAAAGCCTTCGGTTAATTCATCAGCATGTTTACTTAAATCCAGCCATTCAAGCAATTCGGCCGCCTTGGTTTGAGCAAAATCGGGTTTTATCCCCCATAAACCGGCAACAAACTCCAGATACTCAAACGGCTTGAGTTTGTTATACAACATCGGGTCATCTGGTAAATACGCCAGCTTTTGCTTGGCGGCTGAGGGATCAACTAAGAGGTTCTGTCCCAAAATCCGGATCACACCACTATCCGGCAATAGCAAGCCGGCGACCATACGCAAAGTGGTCGTCTTTCCGGCACCATTGGGGCCCAATAAAGCGTATAACTCGCCTTTTTTCACAGACAAGTTCAAGTGATCAACGGCCGGACGACCAAAGACTTTGGTTAAATCCTGCAACTCTAAAGCAGCGTCAGACATGCAATTTCTTTCAACTATTTTTATTTAAAGTAATGCTCAGGGAATCACTGGTGTGCAAAGTTCAACCATCACGCCGTCCGGGCAACGAACATACGACACAATTTGCCCCCAGGGTTTTTGCGATGGTGCTGCCAATTCCTTTGCACCACTGGCCAAGGCTTGCGCATGGGCGTGTGGGACATTCTCAGTGACAAGCGCAATTTCAAAGCCTAAAGGTTTAATCGAAGTGTGTGCCGCAACATGGCCTGTCGGGTAATTAAATTCCCCCATCTCGTGGGCAGCGAACGCGAGCGTGGTCGCCCCGGTTTCGAGCTCGCCATACATACCGGAATCATCCAAAAACCGGCGTTGAAGCCCAAATGCTTGCTCAAAAAAGCTAAGCGATGCCACTACATCTGGCACATATAAAATAGTGTATCCAAATTTCATTGCGTCGGTTCCTGGTTGACTTCGATGAGAACAACTTTTTTACCACGCCTTTCAGCTTCAACAATATGCCTGAAATAAATCATCCCTACAATTTAATTTCTGTACTGCCAACATACAGTCGCTTGCAATCGAACTCAGGCAAAGCGAAATGCGGTGACACTAAAACAACGCCTTTCTATACCTGATGGAGAATAAACGTTTCTCAAGATGTCGTTTAAGTGCAAAAAATGCATTAATTGAGCATTATTTTTAATCAACTTATTAAACATGACTATGATTTGACATGCCATCCGATGTCAAACTCAAATTTCGGCTATGCTTGCTCAAAAAATTGCATCTTGCATTAATGTGATGACATCATATCCTGAAGGAAATTTTGTGAGTAATTTGTTAAACCAACGTCTGGCGCTACTCGATAGCGATGCATATCGTCCCTTGCTTGGACAAGGCTTACGAGGCATAGAGCGTGAAACTTTGCGCGTGGATGCGCAAGGTCATTTGTCGCAGCATGGACACCCAAAAGCGCTGGGATCGACGTTGACGCACCCGCAAATTACCACCGACTACGCAGAAGCCCTGTTGGAATTCATTACCCCGGCCGAAAATGATATTGCCGATGCGCTCGACAAATTAGACAAAGTTCACCGTTTTGCGTACACCAAACTGGGCGATGAAATGCTGTGGAGTCAATCCATGCCTTGTCCTCTTCCCGAAGAAGATAAGATTGCGATTGCTTGGTATGGTGATTCACATATAGGCATGATTAAACATGTTTATCGCCGTGGCCTGGCATTGCGTTACGGCAAGAGCATGCAATGTATTGCTGGCGTTCATTACAATTACTCGCTCTCTGAAAATCTTTGGAAAGTCTTACAGCAAGCCGAAAATACACCGGGCGACGCGATGTATGTGCAATCCGAAAACTACATTGCGATGATCCGCAACTTTAAACGTTATAGCTGGTTACTGATGTACTTGTTTGGTGCATCACCTGCTTTGACGAGGTCGTTTTTGCGTGATCGTCCGCATCAATTGGAAACCTTATCCGCGGATACCTTGTATTTGCCCTACGCCACCAGTTTGCGCATGAGTGATCTCGGCTATCAAAATAATGCCCAGGATGGACTGGTACCACCTTACAACAATCTGATGGAGTACATGCGCAGCTTGTCCATTGCTGTGCGTAAGCCCTATCCGGCGTATGAAAAAATAGGTACCAAAATCAATGGCGAATGGGTGCAAATCAACACCAATATATTGCAAATCGAAAATGAATTTTACGCCACGATACGCCCTAAGCGCGTGATACGCACTGGTGAACGCCCTATCGAAGCCTTGTGTGCGCGCGGCGTGCAATACGTTGAAGTGCGCTGCATGGATGTGAATCCCTTTGATCCGCTTGGCATCAATCTGGAAACCTCGCGCTTTTTGGATGCGTTCTTACTCTTCTGTGCTTTGAATGAAAGTCCATTAACCAATGTGACTGAAGGTCAGGAAAATTCAGATAATTTTGCACTCACCGTCAAAGAAGGACGTCGTCCTGGTGTAATGCTCAAGCGTGGCGGTAAGGAAATTTCCTTGCAAGCCTGGGGTTTGGAATTGCTGGAAAAAATTACCCCGGTTGCGGCTTTGCTCGATAAGCAACACGGCAACACAATACATGCACAGTCTATGCAGGTACAAAAAGAGAAATTATTGAACAGCGATTTAACACCATCTGCGCAAGTGTTACGGGCAATACACGCTGAGAATGGCTCTTTTACGCAATTCGCGCTCAAACAGAGCACCATGCTGGCGGAACAGTTCCGCGCCCGCCCACCGGGTGCAGAAGAAATCGCGTATTTTGAAGAACTGGCCAAGGCTTCTATTGCCGAACAAGAAGCAATGGAAGCATCTCAGTCAGGCACGTTTGAGGAATTTATAACCGACTATCGTTCGCGCACTTCCAGCCAGATTTGTTGCGAAAGTTAAGCATCTCCCCCGGACTTGTCTTCGATGCCGCTGCCCTGAGAACATGGGCAGTGGTCTCGGGCAAGAAACGTCTGGCTACCAGAATTTCCAAAAACTTTTCTTCTTCTCCTGCGTGGTTGTAGTTTTTGTAGAAATCCCCATGCGTTCTAATGCTTCTTCATGACTCATATTTTTGCAACGCAAATAGGCATAATAATATTCTTGCGGCATTTTAAATTTGAGATTAAACGGATCTTTCAGGTGTTCTTTTAATAATTCCTGATACTTATTCCATTCTGGCACGTCACCATTATTCTTTGCCGCAATCTTACGAACGTACGCCATCGCTTCATCAATTTTCAAATTATTCATCGTTCACCTTTGTTTTGTCGTCATGCGTACCACAACGTAAAACTGAATTCATCGGCAAAAATCAGTAGATGCATTTGTGCATTAAAGCATATAAATTTATAAATGGCAGAGCATGTCATTGGTATTCAAGCACAATCTGTCGTAAATTCGCTTCGTACAAATTCCATTTCTATCTTCTTGCTTTCTTAGTCAGCCTCCAATAGCATGAGCGAGTTAAATTTCTTGCGTAGCTTCCCATGCCAGCATTGCCTGAATTACGAGAGTTAGAACGCATCATTAAGCTTGGAAAGCCGTATCTTGATGTTGATGTCTTGTGTGAAATAGACGTCCAGCATAAACGCTTCCCCGTGTACAAACTGGCTATGGGCAATCCCGATCCTCGTTTACCCGCAATCGGTTTTTTTGGCGGCATTCACGGACTCGAACGTATCGGTACGCAAGTACTGCTGTCATTTTTACGCGGGCTCATTACGCGTCTGTCATGGGACAAGGGTTTGCAGCATATGCTGCAGGAGGTCAGGCTGGTCTTTATGCCGCTGATCAATCCGGGCGGCATGTGGCGTGCTACTCGCAGCAATCCGAACGGTGTTGATTTAATGCGTAATGCCCCTGTGCAAGCGGAAGATAAAGTTCCGTTTCTGTTGGGTGGGCATAGACTCAGCCCGCATTTGCCATGGTATCGCGGCCCCGAAGGGGTTGAAATGGAAGCGGAAAACATCGCCTTGTGCCGGACGGTCAAAGAGGAGTTATTATCCCGCCAATTTAGCCTGGCAATAGACTGCCATTCCGGTTTTGGTTTGCGCGACCGGGTCTGGTTTCCGCATGCGCATAGTATTCATCCTATTCCGCATCTGGCAGATATTCTGGCACTGGAAGAATTGTTCCAGCAAACGCATCCGAATCACCACTACCTGTTTGAACCACAAAGCTTGCAATACCAGACCCATGGTGACGTCTGGGATTATCTTTACCTGCAGGCTTTAGAGATTCCTGAAAAAACTTTTCTGCCTTTAACACTGGAAATGGGCTCTTGGATCTGGGTGAAAAAAAATCCACGCCAATTATTCTCGCGTCATGGCATGTTCAATCCGGTTGCAGAACATCGTCTCCACAGGGTGTTGCGCCGCCATACTTCGTGGTTGGATTTCCTGATGCGCGCTGCCTGCGGTCATCAGGACTGGATGGCACATGGTCCTACCCGGTTACGTTTGCAAGAGCGTGCAGTCGCACGCTGGTATCGCCCATGACCTGGGTCTTGTTGCGCGGCCTGATGCGTGAAAAAAGGCATTGGGGAGACTTTTTAGCGGCGTTTAAAGTCGCCTTTCCAAACGAGCAAGTTATTACCATTGATTTTCCCGGTAACGGCGAACTGCACCAGCAAACCAGCGCCAATAAAATTGAAACCATGGTGGAAGTTGCGCGTACTCAAGTTCTTGGTGCAAAGAACAATACACCGATTAACTTATTAGCTATTTCGCTGGGTGCCATGGTAGCAGTTGCCTGGGCACGCGCCTATCCGCAAGAAATCGGAAAAATGGTGCTGATCAATACCAGCCTTGCCCCGCACAATCCTTTCTATCACCGCTTACGGCCACGTAACTATCTACGTTTGCTTGTCACGATGTTGTTCGGAAACGTTCAACAACGGGAGCAACTGGTGTACACGCTGACTAGCAGCCAAAAAACAGCTGCCATTGCGAATACGGCGGTACAAAACTGGGTTCGCTATTCACGGCAATACCCGATTACTCGCGGCAATATCGTTCGTCAATTGCTGGCTGCACTGCGCTACCACGCACCTCAGCAAACGCCCCACTCAGCAATGTTATTGCTGGTAGGGAATGGTGACCAACTGGTCAACCCTCAGTGTTCAACAACGCTGGCTAATCTGTGGCATTGTCCTTTGATTATTCATCCAAGCGCCGGACATGATCTGCCATTTGACGATGGTGTATGGGTTATTGCTCAGATTCAGCAGTGGTTCCGTGAAGATGAAAATCAAACTCCAAATACTGTGCTTCACTGAGATTTAGCCAAGCTTGAGTAAGTTCGAGTGCTTGCTGAAACACGCCCCGACATTGCATTTCAGCAGGACATTCTGGCACCGCGATACTGCGCGCTTCTGTCGCCATCTGCAATGCGTATTCAAACGCAGCGTGATCGAACTGACCACTCCATAATTGCGTTTGCATTGCTTCCACCATCGCTTCTGCGATCCCAGCTTGCCGTTTATGCGTCATTGAAGGTGCATGGCTCTGAACCATGGCAAAACCTGGCTCAATGCCATTCGCCACGATACTTAAAAACCCGCCAGGCAGGGCAAATCCGCTCTCGACCACAAAATGCAATAAATCATGCGGCAAAATTCCCTGGCGCGGCATGTCGATTTCGCTGACGCTGCCATCGTCTCTGATTAACTGCAATTGATCGGATTTAGCGCCGACTGCACGTTTGGTCACTATGATTTTCATTGTTGCACCGAATATTTTTCTACCGATGAATATCGCATTTCTCGTTTATCATCATTCATTATTGTCATTTAATTATATGATGCCGTTTCTTGGCGCAGGCTTCCTCATTTTCAATTATTTATTATCATCGTGCAAAAAATTCCCTTTACCACCTATTTGAAACTTGTCGCCGTCGCTCTGTTTTGGGGTGGCACATTTATCGCTGGACGCCTGGTTGCGTCGCAAATTCCTCATATGATGGCGGCAGCAATGCGTTTTACGGTCGCATGCGCTTTGCTCTTGCCGCTGGCATGGAAACTCGAAGGTGGCTTACCGAGGCTGAACCGGCAACAACTCCACGCGACTTTTGCACTCGGCGCAACAGGCATCTTTCTGTACAACGTTTGTTTCTTTTCGGCATTAGAACGCATGCCTGCCGGACGCACTGCTTTGTTCGTGGCACTCAATCCTATCGTCACTGCTTTAATCCTGGCGGCGCTGTTTGGTGAGCGTTTGGGAATGCGGCGTTGGATAGGGATCGTGATCGCATTTATTGGCGCCAGCATTGTCATCACTCGCGGGGATGTGAGCGGTGCATTACATGATTTGTCGCAATCGATCGGCAAAGGCGAATTATTTATGCTGTGTGCAGTCTGCGCATGGGCTGGCTACACGATTATCGGCAAACACGCCTTGAAAGGTTTATCACCGATTGCCGCGACGACCTATGCATCTTTGTGGGGATTGTTATTGCTGGTCTGCGGTGCAACGACGGAATTGGCACAGTTTGATGCCAGCCATCTGACCTGGCAAGTCTTAGCGGCTTTGGCGTATCTAGGCGCTTTCGGCACCGTCATTGGTTTTGTCTGGTATTACGAAGGCGTTAAGGCAATCGGGCCCGCCAGAACCGCCGTATTCAATAATCTGGTTCCTTTATTTGGCATAAGTTTGGGTGCTTTGTTGCTCAATGAGCCGATTTTGTTGTCTATGGTCGTTGGGGGCATCCTGGTCATTACCGGTGTCTCTCTGACCAATCGTTAATACTTTTCACGCGGTACAAAATCAGGCGATCACATTAGTCTATGGACCTCTTACGCCAACAGCAAATTATCTTATAAGCAAGTACATATTGGTCTATACCAACTTTATTTCACTTTAAGAAATGGATGTAACAAAATATTAAAAAATTAATATAATATAAGTAACTCATTACAAAAAAATCCACATTTTATTAACAAATTGATTGCATTTCGTCCGATTCCGTCCACAATAGAGTTGTGTATTAACCTAAAATTACAAAGCTGTTATTTTTTCAAGTTTAGAAGTCCATGTCGTATTTCATCTGGGATATGTAACATGCAGAATTTTTCTCTTCGTACACACAGCGATTTGCTGATTTCATTTCTATTGATCTTCATCGGCGTCATTATTTTGCTATGGAATCAAATGAGCGTAGGCAATTTGTTTGCCGCCGTCTTCATCTGGGTTGCCACTGGTTATTTGGGCTGGTCTTTGATCCGCTGCCGCCAAAAACTATCTGAAGAAATTGATCGGCCCGAGTCGTTCTACAGCACCGACCCTGCATCAGAATTACCGAATTTATTACATCATGTATTACCACTCTGGAGTGCGCATGTCACTTCAGTCAAAGAACAAACAGAAAACGCCGTTGGAGAATTAATCCAAAGCTTCTCATCGATGGTCAACGAGTTTGACGCAGCGGGTTTTGGCGGTGTCGGGGATCTGGGTAAATCGAAAGAAGCAGATGCAACGATTACTTTATTGCAGTTATGCAAGAAAGAACTTACGCCGGTCATCGACTCACTGGGCAAAATGATTGCAAGCAAAGATGAGCTACTCCACTGCATACGTGATTTGGCAGCATCGACCAATGAACTCAACACCATGGCGCAAGAAGTGGGGCAAATTGCTGCACAAACCAATCTTCTTGCCATCAACGCAGCAATTGAAGCTGCACGGGTCGGCGAGCATGGGCGTGGCTTTGCCGTCGTCGCTGGAGAAGTACGTAAGCTTTCGCATATGTCTGCAGAAACCGGCAAACGCATGGGCGAACGTGTCAGAAATGTCTCTAGTGTGATGAAAACAGCGCTCGCGACGGCGGATCGTGCGTCCGTGCAAGATAGCAAAGTACTGGAAGTTTCTGGGGCGGTAGTGCGTGACGTCTTGTCCCACGTTGAAATCATGGGTGATTCTGCCCAGCAAATGCGCGAACATGGGAATATTATCCGCACCAATATTGAACAGTTATTAGTCAGCTTACAATTTCAAGACCGCATCGCGCAAATGCTGGATGTAGTGCGTACCGATATCAACAAAATGCAGGAAAACGTTTCCTTTGCTGCACATGGTGAATTACCAACCACCAGTGAATGGTTGGAGGAATTGCAAAAGACTTACACCATGAACGATGAATATAGAAATCATCAACAAGATAATGAAGCCCGTGCTCCTGAGGAATCTGAAATTACTTTTTTCTGATTTTCAACAATAACCGCATTCTGGCGTTTATTACATATATCTTTTTCAAGAATCAAATTACGCTTTACGCAATATAGATTCAATCAGAACTGGCAACACAGAACGTACACAAGGCTGGAATTTATCCCTATAAATCGGTCGCCATCGTACAACCTATGTGGCTATGCGTCAGTTTTAAAAAACGATAACGGAGTGTTCTTGCAATTACTTATTGCATCCGTCCTTAGTAACAGGATTAATTTGGTGTTCTATCCTGTGCTATTTGTGCCGTGGAGTAGGAAATGCTTTCACCTCAACAAAAGTCTAAGGTACTGGTCGTCGAAGATGATGAATTAGTCTCTTTGCAAATCCAGATCAAGCTCGAAATACTCGGCTATCAAGCCATCGCGTCCACCGCCTTTGGTGAGGAGGCGATCGAACTCACACGCGAACTACGTCCAGACATTATCCTGATGGACATCATGCTCGCTGGAAAAATGGATGGCATTACCGCAGCAAATACGATACACGCTGAATCAGGACTTCCCGTCGTTTTTTTAACTTCTCAAACAGAAGACGACACACTGGATCGTGTCAAAGAGTCCGATGCTTTTGGTTATATTATTAAACCGTTTACTGATCGTGAACTGCGAGCAGGTCTGGAACTGGCACTCTACAAACATAGTGCCGAAGAAAAACTGCGTCTCAGCGAGCAACGATTACGTGCGATTTTTGAAGCAGAACCAGAATGCGTGAAAGTCATCGATCGTGAGGGCAACGTCATCGAAATGAATGCCGCCGGTCTCGCCATGCTAGAAGTGAGGGACATCGATGAAGTCAGGCAACGGCGTTTAATTTCCTTTGTTCATCCTAAATATAGGGAAGCGTTCCAAACTTTATTTGAAGCTGTGTTAACTGGAAACAGCGGCACTCTGGAATTTGAAATAACCGGTCTGAGAGGCACTCGCAGGTGGTTGGAAATCCACGCTGTGCCTATACGTGATAACGTCAAATCAATGGCCATGATGCTAGGCGTCACTCGCGATATCTCTGAACGCAGACGCGCCGAAGAGGCATTGCGACAAAGCGAGTTGGATTTACGTGAAGCTGAACACATTGCACAGGTCGGACATTGGGTCTGGGAACCCGACATCAACAAAGTGACCTGGTCGGATGAAATGCAGCGCATCTGGCAACGCGATCTGACTCAATACCGGGGCAATATTGCGCAGATGATCTTTGATACCGTCCATCCTGACGATCAGCAGCATATTATTAGTCGTCAAAAAGATACCTTTAAGCAGCATAGTCTGGCATCCGCGTTTGAGTATCGCATTATTTTGCCGGATTTAAGCATACGCCATATATGGGCGATGCCTGGAAACCGTATTGTGAACGCCAGTGGCAGGGTCGTGCGGCTCACAGGAATCGTACAGGACATTACTGAACGCAAACTCGCCGATGCTGTGCGACACGTTAGTGAGGAGCGTCTGGAACAAACCTTTGTCGCCTCACCAATAGGTATGGCTTTGGTCGGCCTCAACCTGCGTTTTCTGAAAGTTAATCACGCATTTTGTGACATGCTGGGGTGGTCAGAAAACGATATTCTCAATCAGGGATTTGACCTGTTCACACCGATCGAGGATCTCGCATCAGACCAAAAATTAATTTCGGAAATCGTCAATGGCTCACGTAAGAGTTACCAACTAGAAAAACGCTACCTGCATCGCCGTCAGCAAGATGTCTGGACGCAGCTCAATGTCAGCGTCGTTCGCGACAAAGCCGGAAAAGCGCTCCATTTTGTTTTTCAGATTCAGGATATTACTGAGCGCAAAATCGCTGAAATGCAATTGCACAAATTATCGCTGGCAGTTGAGCAAAGTCCGGAGACAATTATTATTACTGACGTCAATCGTCACATCGAATACGTCAATGAATCTTTCTTAAAAACCTTTGGATATACACGCGATGAAATTATCGGAAAAGATCCCAAAATTATTCGTGGTGAAAAATTTGAAAGCGAGCATCTGGCTTCTCTTGTTCCGACAATTTCGCAAGGTAATATCTGGAAAGGCGAATTCCATAACAAACGAAAAAATGGCTGCCTGATTATTCAGTACGCGATCATCACTCCGCTACGCCAACCGGATGGCACGATCAGTCACTATGTGTCAGTGCAAGAAGATATTACGGATAAAAAACGCCTCGGCGAAGAATTGGACAAGCATCGTCACCACCTCGAAGAATTAGTAGTAAGTCGCACCACCGAATTAGCGGAAGCCAGACGTCAGGCCGAGGCGGCCAATGAAGCAAAAAGTAGTTTCATTGCAAATATGAGTCATGAGATACGCACACCGATGAATGGTGTTCTGGGCATGACCTATTTGGCGATGGCAGCAACCAGCGATCCAAAACAACGCGACTATTTGAAAAAAATCCAGTTATCCGGTCAACATTTACTGCACATCGTGAACGACATTCTGGATTTCTCAAAAATTGAAGCAGGCAAGATGACGCTGGAAGCGGTAGATTTCTGGCTGGAAGAAATTCTCAATAACCTGTCGAGCATGATGAGTAATAAACTCGTCGGCCGTAACATTGCATTGAATTTTGATGTCGATACAGAATTAGCAAATCATATGCATGGTGATCCACATCGTCTGAGCCAGATTTTAATAAACTACACAAACAATGCCATCAAATTCACCGAGCAAGGTGAAATTATCGTTCGTGTCCGAAAAGTGCAAGATGCGGCAGATGGCTGGCTGGTTCGATTTGAAGTGCAGGACTCTGGCATAGGTATGACGTCGGCGCAACAAAGCAAGTTGTTTCGTTCATTTCAACAAGCAGATAATTCGACGACCCGTAAATATGGAGGAACCGGCTTAGGCCTGGCCATCAGCAAACAACTCGCAAAATTAATGGGCGGTGATGTAGGTGTCAGCAGCGAATTGGGTAAAGGCAGTACTTTCTGGTTTACGGTACATCTGTCTGCCGCAAAAGAAGATGCGGCCATACCAGAAATGAAGATTGAGGCACTCAACAATACGCGTCTGCAATTGTTATCCAAAGAGCGTGGTGGACTGACTGTATTAGTGGTCGACGACAATCAATTCAACCAACAAATTGCTACTGAATTGTTGGAAGCGGCAGGACTCACCGTTTTATTGGCTGGTAACGGCAAGCAAGCAATCGACATTTTGCGAAAAAGGCCGGTCGATTGTGTTTTGATGGATATCCAGATGCCTGTCATGGATGGTCTCGAAGCGACACGCAAATTGCGTAGTATAGAAAAATTCGCGCGCTTGCCAGTGATTGCGATGACTGCCAACGCCATGAACGAAGACCGTTTGCAATGCCTGGGTGTTGGCATGAATGACTTTATCGCGAAACCATTTGTACCGGAAGTTTTGTACAGCACTCTTACACGCTGGCTTTCGAATAGCAATGAAGTGCATCAAACTACCGAATTGTATGAACCTCCGCAACAAGTCGTCTTCGATAAAAATTTATGCATCGATTTGCGCGTTTTAGAAAAGCAATTAGGTGCAGTGCCTGAAAAAATTGGAAAATTCGCTTCTAAATTTGTCGACTCAGCACGTAAAGGTTTACAGGAACTCGACGAAGCTTGCTATGCGAAAGATCAGATCACGCTCTCAGCCTTAGGACACCGTTTAAAATCCAGTGCACGCACGGTCGGCGCACATCAATTCGCGGATCTCTGCCATGAATTGGAAGAATTAAAAAATGAATCCAACTTGCGTCGTTCTCTGGAAATTGTGAGAGAAATGCATGAATGGTTTGAAAAGATTGAGTCCTTTGTCAGCCTTTACCTGAAATCGAAAGGTAACATGGATTTGATTATGTCTAAAGTTGACTCGGCCAGCGCTGCGTCCCATGCTGATCTACATGTTTTAGTGTTGGAAGATGATGCGAACCACATTGAGATTGCCAGCACCACTTTACGCAAACTCGGTGTTACGCGAATCATGTCCTGCATGGACGGACATCAGGCGCTCACCATGATACGCACTTACAATCCAGATCTATTGCTCTGCGATCTGCATTTACACGGCATGGATGGGATCACATTTTTGCGCTTAGTTGCGGAGCATGGTTATTCTGGATCGGTGATCTTGCTTAGCGGTGTTGACCATAACCTGTTAAAAGCAGCAGAAAGTCTCGTCAAAGCCTATGGCTTGAACTTACTGGCCGCGCTGAAAAAGCCATTGTCGCAGGATTCTCTGGAACTCGCTCTGGCACATCAAAAACATTCACGGCCGGAACGTGTTCAATACAAAAAAGAAGCAGTGTTGACGCTAGCGGAACTGCAACAAGGCATCGCTGACGATTGTGTTGAAATTTTCTATCAACCTAAAGTTTCCGTCTTTAACAAACAAGTGGTCGGTGCCGAATGCCTCGCACGTTGGCGTCATCCTGAGCGCGGCATCATAGGCCCGGCTTCATTTGTGCCGGTCATGGAAGCACACGGAATGATTGATGTCCTGACCCATGAGGTGCTCAAGAAAGGTTCGTTACAGCTCGGAAAATGGCTCAAAGAAGGGCACGACTTTAAACTATCCGTTAACGTTTCCATGGACGATCTGGATCAACTCGATTTGCCTGAAGAGTTTGAACGCATCGTCTGCAATGCAGGTGTGCAACCGAGTCAAATCACGCTGGAATTAACAGAAAGTCGTTTGATGGAAAACCTCACCGTTAGTCTCGAAATTTTAACCCGCTTGCGACTGAAAGGGTTTGGTCTGTCAATCGACGACTTTGGTACAGGTTTTTCAACAATGGAAAATCTCAAGCAATTGCCTGTAACGGAACTCAAAGTCGATCGTGCATTCGTCAACGGCGCGACCAAAGATGAGGCCGCAAGAGCTATTCTGGGATCCAGTATTCAATTAGGAAAAATATTCCGGCTCAATTTAGTCGCTGAAGGTGTAGAGAAGCAGCAAGATTGGGATTTAATCGCAGGCTCAGGTTGTGATGAGGTACAAGGATATTTTATCGCTCGCCCTATGGCAGCCAAAGAATTTATCGATTGGAAAATAGAATGGGATCTGAAACTTAAGCAAAATTCGCAACAAACAAATTAATTCAATTGGCTTATAGATAGGTGAAATTATGGACGATTCTCTTCCCTTCCCCGACAACGTAGATCTGCGTGTGATGATCGTTGATGATGACGATTTTCAAATAGACTTTGTTTCCGATTTGCTCGCTGAATGCGGTATTAAAAACATTATTACTGCCCTGGGTGGAAAAAGTGGACTCACCATTTTTGATCATACCAATCCCAAACCGGATTTACTACTTTGTGATATACAAATGCCAGATATTGATGGCTTTGAATTTATGCAAAAACTGGGAGAACGCAATTACACTGGCGGTGTGATACTGATGTCAGGTCAAGGCGCAAAAGTCTTGTACTCCGCCTCGCTGGTTGCGCAGTTAGCACGTCAGAATTTTTTAGGTACGATAGAAAAGCCTTTGCAAAAAGGTGCTCTGTTGGCTGCAATAGAAAAACTATCAGCGAAGGTTTAAGACGATAGTTTAAGGTTTGGTTACGAGTTGTTAATAAAAAAATCCCCCGCAACTTCAACAGATGCCGGGGATTTTTTTCAATCATGGATCTCAGGTATTCACGAGTGTCGCCAGATATCGCAAACCAGCGATGGCACGGCTGCCGTACCAGGACAGCATTTCACCATCCACCAGTTGTACTGGTTTTCCGGTTTGTCGCTCCAGCGTATCCACATGGGATTCATTAAATCGATAGGGCTCGGTGGACAATAAAATGCGATCAATTTCTTGCACCATCTGCGCATTCCAGTGAAACACAGGATATCTGCTTGTAGTCTTTGCTGGTGCCCAGGTTTGCCAGGCAATCATACCTAACATTGTTGAAATATAAGTATCTTGAGACACCGTCATCCATGGGTCTTGCCAGATGCAATACAGTACGGTTTCTGACTTGGTCACTGCCACGCGCGATAAAGCGGCACTTGCTTCCTGAAATTCAAGAATCAGTTTTGACGCCGCTTCTTCTACCTGAAAAATATGACCCAATAAATAATACAGATGCAAATTATCGGAGGGGCTGACCGGATGAGTCACAATCACATGAGGGATAAATTCTGCTAAGGCATCTACCGTTGGTTTTTCATTTTCATCGATATTCACGATCAGATGTGTTGGTGCCATCTTGCGGATTTTTTCGATATTCACATCTTTGGTCCCACCGATTTTTGGTATCGATTGCACAATCGGTCCAGGATGAATACAAAACCCTGTTCGACCAACGACAAGGCGAGCCAGGCCAAGATTACACAGTAATTCAGTGATAGACGGCACCAGACTGACGATGCGTGTGTCACCCTGATTCACCACAGGGTGTCGTTGGCCGATCGCATCGACTAAATCAAAAGTCGCCACCATATTTATTTTCCTGCTTCTGCAGCACGTGCCTTATGCGGTGCGCGTGAAAACAAAAAATCATAGACGAAATTAGGTAATAGCCGCAGTAATTTTGCCACTATGCCCATTTGCCAAGGTATAACACGATAGGAACTTCCAGCGGCAATGGTCTGAATCGCTTGGCTCGCGAATTTTTCTACAGGCATCAGAAATGGCATAGGATAGCTATTCACCTGAGTCATCGGCGTATCAATATAGCCTGGGGCGATGGTTACTACGCGTATTCGATCTTTTTTCAACTCCACTCTCAAAGATTCGCAGTAACTAATTACGGCAGCCTTGGAAGCGCTATAGGCCTCCGCTCCTGGTAAGCCACGTATGCCAGCCACGCTACCTATCCCAACCAATCGACAATCCTCTTGATTTGAATAGGTCTTCATGGCGGCAATAAACGGTGCGAAAGTCGCGACGGTCGCAGTGACATTGGTTTGAAATACACGGTCAAACACCAGCAAGTCACCTTGATGTTCGGTCAAGGTACCGACCGATATACCAGCATTGGCAATCACGATATGAACTTGTCCGCATTGCTGCAAAAAATCCTCTGCAGCTGTTGCCACCGCGGCATGGTTAGTCACGTCCACGGCATAGATGTGATGGCGCTCGGGATTAGGTAAGCTTGCGCGTAGCTGTTCAAGGTTTTCTTTGCGTCTGGCCAGCAGTCCCAATGTTGCACCTTGCTGCGCATAAGCCTTAGCAAGCGCCGCACCTATGCCTGATGACGCACCAGTGATGAAGACAGTTTTCATATGATCCAATAAAAAAGTCCGCCGGATAGAAAGTATGCGGCGGACTGGATATCGTAACAGCGATCGTAATCGCAATGGTAACTAAGGCTTATTTCTTTTTCGCTGCCTCGGTTGTAGTCACGCCTTTTTCTTTTTTTGCCTTGGCAACTAAGAAATCCAACACCTGCAAAACTGCCGCATTTTGTGAATCTTCTGACGCACGTCCAACCGCGCTGACGGCTTGAGCAGGAGAAGTGACAAAACGTCCATCAACGGCAATCGATGGAACGGCGTCAATTTGATAAGCCCCCATCAATTGTTTAGCACGAGTCAGCTTGTTTTGAGTAAAAAATACAGAATTATAAATTTCTGAAAATTTTTGTTTATCAAGACCAGATTTTGAAACAAAACGCATCACATCTTCATCGGTTCGCAAGCTATTGTGATCAACGTGATAGGCTGCAAATACTTTAGGCTGGTATTCATCAATTTTTCCCATTGCTTCTAAAGTAAAGAAGAGTTTTTGCTGAGCGACCAACTCATGGAAGTTAACATGAATACGTTTGAATATAATATTGTCGCCTTGCTTCTTAACCCAAGCTTCGATTTGTGGTTCTAAGGCATTGCAATGAGGACAGAAGTAACCAAAAAACTCAACGACTTCGATTTTTTTGCCCGTATCGGTTGGTTGCGGACTGGATAAAACACGATATTCTGTGCCATTTTGGGGCGCGGCAGGAGATGCTCCAGCACTAGTTGCAAGCAAACCTAATCCCAACAACAGGACACTACGTACTACATTAGCAAATAAACGCATTCTTCTTCCTTTACAAAATTACTTAACAGTTCGTACAACGGCAACATCGACACCGTTATCAGACAACTTAGCTCTTGTTCGGTTCATACTCTCTGCATTATTAAATGGTCCGACGCGTACACGGTACATCGTTCCTGTATCAGAATTTTTTTCGCTGACCTTTGCTTCAAAGCCAATTAAAGCGAGTTTGGCACGTGCGCCCTCAGCATCAGCTTGATCTTTAAATGCACCCGCTTGCAAAAAGTAAATGTATTTATCGTCGGTCGCGTCGCTCTTAGTAGCTTCGACTGCTTTGTCATTTTTTTCTAAGGCGGTTTTACTATCTGCTTTTATTTCGGAAGCTTTAGGCGCAACGGCAACCGTTTGCGGCGGAGTTACGGTCGCTGGTGCAGGTGCTGGTACTGCAACCGTTTCAGCTGGTTTAACGGGGGCAGTCGGATCTTTTGCAAATTCTTTGGCCGCCTCTTTGGTTGTCTCTTTATTTCCGTACAAGGGTTTATTCGGATCCTGTAACTGAGTGACTGGCTGATCCGGCTTATCCGATTTCATTCCTTTATTGGTAAACGGCGTCGACGATTTGGTAATCAACAGTGCTACCGCTACTGCGATACCAAGACCAATGACCAAACCTATGATCAGCCCCGTTAAAGTATTGCCTCGTTGGCCTTGCAGCCTTGAATGATGAGATTTCATGCGTCTCCAAAGAATGAATGTTTACGCTATTGCCGTTACCAGAATAAAAATGTTCAAATTCAATACCCGCACGCTTGCATCTGTGATGGAGATGCAAGCACACAAGAATATCAAAAAATTACATTTTATTTGGCGCTGAGACACCAATCAACGCCAAACCATTGCGAATGACCTGACGCGTTGCCAACATCAATGCCAACCGTGCCATCTTAGTCGCTTCATCGTCGACCAATACACGTTCAGCATTGTAATAGCTATGCAATTCGCCAGCCAGATCACGCAAATAGAAAGCAACCTGGTGCGGACCTAATTCATCCAGCGCACGCTCCAATGCTTCTGGATATTCAGCCAGCTTTGCCAACAGACTTGCTTCGCGTGGGGCAACAAGCGGTGACAAATCAACGTCTGCCAGACCAGCAAAACCAGCCTCGTCAGTCGAATATTGGGCTAAGACTGAACAAATACGCGCATGAGCGTATTGCACGTAGTAGACCGGATTTTCATCGGATTGTGCCAAGGCCACGTCAACGTCAAATACAAATTCTGTATCTGCTTTACGTGAAATCAGGAAGAAGCGTACAGCGTCACGGCCTTTCACCACATCGCCATTGCCTGACCAGTCGATCAGATCACGGACTGTGACGTAAGAACCAGCGCGTTTAGAAATTTTTACTTCTTCGCCGTCTTTCATGACGGTGACCATTTTATGCAACACATAATCTGGATAACCTTGTGGGATACCAACATTCAAGGCTTGCAAACCGGCGCGAACACGCGCGATGGTGCCGTGGTGATCACTACCCTGAATATTGATCGCCTGACGATAACCACGTTCC
This sequence comes from Undibacterium sp. Ji67W, assembly GCA_049340365.1. Taxonomy (GTDB): domain Bacteria; phylum Pseudomonadota; class Gammaproteobacteria; order Burkholderiales; family Burkholderiaceae_D; genus Undibacterium. The sequence continues at coordinate 59,389 of JBMPOY010000018.1, forward strand.
CATTTGGTCACGTGGTAAGCAACGTCGGGAACAAAATAGGTATACGTTCCATCCGACTTTTTCATGACGCGATCTTTGTCGTCGCCATACTCGGTTGTGCGCAGCCACAGTGCGCCATCTTGTTCATAGGTTTTACCGGCGGCGGTCAGGGCTTTGACGGTGGATTCCACTTTACCATCGGTGTACAAAGAAGATTCGAGGTAATAATGATCAAATTTAACACCAAATGCCTGCAGATCGCTATCTTGCTCACGGCGTAAATAAGTCACGCTGAATTCACGAATGGAATTAATATCTTCTACATCACCGCTGGCGGTAACAGGGGAACCATTGCTGGCGGAGACCGTCTTTTTATCTAAGAAATCGCGCGCAATTTCTGCAATGTAGTCACCGTTATATGCGGACTCAGGCCAGGCTGCATCGCCTGGCGCATGGCCTTTGGCACGTGCCTGCACCGACAAAGCCAGATTACCAATCTGTACGCCAGCATCGTTGTAATAGAATTCACGAGTGACATCGTAGCCTTGTACGTCTAACAGTGCAGCTAAGGCGTCGCCTAACGCACCTTGGCGACCATGACCTACGTGCAGAGGGCCGGTAGGATTGGCGGAAACAAATTCCACCACCACTTTTTGACCGACGCCACGCTGGCTTTTGCCGTAATTTGCAGCTTGCTGCAATACCGTTTTTACCACTGCCTGCTTAGCGGCAGTAGCGACGCGAATATTTATAAAACCAGGTCCGGCAATTTCAACGGTTGCGATTAGCGGGTTGTTGAGTGCCTGGAGATTGGTCACGATGGCGTTCGCAATTTCGCGTGGATTTTTGCGCAAGGGCTTTGCGATTTGCATTGCAATATTGCAAGCAATGTCACCGTGGGCTGGATCGCGGGGGCGCTCCAACAAGATGGAAGGTGTTAAGTCACTGCCTTCCAATATCGGCGCAATCGCGTTTTTGAGGAGATTCAGGATTTCTTGTTTTTGTTCAGCTAACATAGCGCATCGTGTTCATTGCGTTTCGCGCAACAAATCTTAATAAGGACAGCGGTCATTATACTGTCTCCCCCGCGCCATGTCCGTCTGCATATGCTTGTGATCACACAGTTTGTGGTGGCGTTGGAGCGTTCTTGATACTGGTGAGATAAATCACGCGCAGTAAATTAGCTAAAAATAAACCATTCATCAATCCATAAATCAGACAGGTAGTACTCACAAAGCCGATTTCTGTTTTTAGTGCAGGGTTCATTGCCACTATGACGTTTTCTACATATTTGATTGAAAACATGGTCAGTAACAATATCATCGGTTTCCAGCTACCACGCAGGTGTATTTTGCTGTCTGGTAGCAAGCTCATCGCTTGCTTATTTCCAAAAGCTGACACCAAACCCAATCCAAGCAGGCATCCAGCGCTCCAGCAAACAATCACTGCCATTTGCAAGCCAAAATGTTGGTAGATCCCTTGCAAGGACCACAGCAACATAAAGATTGGCAATATCACCATCGATTTAAAACTCATCACGCGATCCTGACTCGCCTTCATGCCGCGTGAAACTAAAAACAAGAGAATAAACCAGACCCATAACGGTGTGTGTGTCAGAATTTCTTGCAGCATGTTGATCTCCTTGTGTGGTTGAATCAGAAAGTGAGGCTAGTATGGCAAGTCATTTTTAGCACGTCGTGGAGTTTGCGATGAGCCGTAAATTAAAGTCGTCAAATGATGTGTCAGCGGCGTGAGTTGCACTGGCGACGCGTGTAGAATGTCAGGTTTTCTTCGTTTGGAAACGCTATGTGGTTCAAGAATTTACAGATATTCCGTCTTACCTCTCCATGGCAAATCACTGCTGAGGAGTTACATGCACAACTGTCCCGTATTGCATTCTCGCAATGCGCTTCCAATGAAATGCAAAGTCAGGGTTGGGCGCCGCCACGCAATAATGAGATGTTGGTGCATAGCGTCAATAAGCAGTTCTTAATTTCGTTGGCGACTGAAAAAAAGTTATTACCATCGAGTGTGATCAATCAGGTCACTAAAGCCCGGGCTTTAGAGTTAGAAGAGCAGCAAGGTTTTGCACCTGGCCGTAAAGCCATGAAAGACTTGAAGGAAAGAGTTACCGATGAACTTTTGCCACGTGCATTTGGCGTTAAACGTAATACCTCGGTCTGGATTGATCCGGTGAATCGCTGGTTGGTGATTGATGCGTCCAGCCCCTCCCGTGCCGACGAAGTAGTTAAACTTTTGCTCAAGTGCTGCGATAAGCTGCCATTGGAGGGCTTACGCGTTAAATCTTCACCACAAGCAGCGATGACATCATGGTTAGCTGGTAACGAAGCGCCTAAGGGCTTTACGATCGATCAGGATACAGAACTGAAATCGTCCACAGAAGACAAAGCAACTGTGCGTTATGTTCGCTATACCCTGGAACCAGACGATATTCAAAAGCACATCGCAGCGGGCAAACAATGCACAAAACTGGCGTTAACCTGGGACGACCGCATTAGCTTTGTTCTGACCGATACCTTGACAATTAAGCGCATTAAACCTTTAGACATTCTGGATGAAGATAAAGATAAAGGTACCAACGAAGAAGAACGCTTTGATGCAGACTTCATGTTGATGACCGCTGAATTAGCAAAGATGATGGATGACATCGTGTTCGCCTTGGATGGAGAACTGGAACCGGCAAAGGCGGCGTAAACTTTCTTAATTTCAATTTAAAAGACGAGTCCGACTCGTCTTTTTTTCGCCTGAAAATCAGTTGCTTAGAATTAAATTCAATTGAATATCACTTTGAAAAATGCAAAAAAAAACGAGCTGCCTAGGCAACTCGTTTTTTCTTTTACTGGCGGAGCGGACGGGGCAGTCAAAAATCCATCAACCATCACAAAAAATGCCAATAAAATCAAGGACTTAGTAACATAATTAACAAAGGGAAGAAAAAAAATTGCTACCAATTCTGCTACCACTGCAAAACTACTTGGGATTTTACCAGTTTTTTTAAGATTAAAGTAAAAGTTGCCTAGGCGGAACTAACAATTCCCACGGTGGCACAATCCAACAAAAGGGGTTGTTTCTGTTTGGAGTAAATAAAACAATTATCTTTGATCTAAAAATGAAGTAAGATCACATTTCAGTTGGTTAAAAATAAAATATTGATGTTGATTTGAATGGACACTTGTTTGTATTCGTTACAATTCTCGATTTTCGGAGGCAAGTTATGCACATTGGTTATAATTTAATCAGTTTGGTACAGGGTGGGCACGGATCTATCCCTGGAACAGGTAGTTACGACAAGTTATCGGATGAGTATTCTATTCGCATGCATGGATGGGGAGATGGAGGGGTAGAATTTAACCTTGTATTTAGACTTGTTTATTTAGGTAATAAAAATTATCAATTTAACAGATTGGATGCTGGTGATGCGCCTACGGTTCTAAATGACATAGGAAATAATGTTCTGGTTGGTGGTCCCTTCACAATTACTTTCGCTCCAAAAGATGAGGATAACGACCATTAAACTTAATTAAAAAGAAATAGGTAAGTAAATAAAAAACCAGTCAAATAAAGACTGGTTTTTTTGTTACATCAGCACCACCCGAATATAACCAATGACCTATTGACAATTTAAAAAAATCTCATATAAGTACACCACCAACTAACGAAATAATCATAATTGATTATCTGAAATTGTCAATATAATAATTTTAAATAATATGATTGTCTTGCTGATTGGTAAGGCAATTTTTCTATTCGTCAATTAAGTTTCTCGGTTCGGAATATTGCCAATGTAGATGGTGGACAATAGATAGCCCAGGTCAAAAATATTCAGTGATTACTGATAACTGCAAATGGCGAACCTCCACAATAAGCGACATTATTTATTATAGTGAAGTGGTTAGAACGGTAATCAAGCAAAGCCACAGGGAAGTCAATCAGAGAAACCCCGCTTGAGCAGTATTAAGACTGTGAATTCTCGAAACTGGAAAGCTTAATAAATTTCAGTCTGGTGCTATGTAGTAGCCACCCAGTAAAGGACCTAAAATTCAAATTTAAAAAATTTGTTTTTAGGGTTAGTCTTTGCTGGCACCGTGTGATAGCACGGTAAAAGCAAAGACACAAACAAAACCGATAGGTTTTGTATACACATCTTTTATGGTTATTTAATTAAAAAACAATAATAATTAATAGTACACAAGCAAAAGATAATCACGAAGTGTTTACATCAAGCAATATAATCACGTAGTGGCTGTTAGATTGCATTAGCAATTAAAAATGGCACGCCGAAAAAATCACTTTTTCAACATATGCGATCTGTTGTATCCAATCATTGGATCATTTGACCTCAATGAGCGAATAAACTCTCCTTCCATTTTAGAAACTTCTTTCTTATCATTTGACTCAAAAATAATTTCTTTTCGCAATATAAAATCACTCAGCTCCTCTTTTGTAAAATCATTTTCTACTATTTCAGTATTCCAACTTCCAAAATATCGCAAAGAATGTCCAGTTGAACCAATATCTTTGCCTATATAAATTTTCCCGTTAGGAAAAGTTAATTTATATATAACATATGAAAATTTCATTTTTTAACTTTTGCTTAACAAATTAATTTTAGGGAACTTACCGCAATCAATTTAATTTCAATTTTTATATAAATAGTATTTCAGCAACAGAGAACTCTTTAGATATTTGCCATAGTAAATGAAGAAGGAAATGGTGAAAAATCCCCCTATTTTTTGTGTTTTTGCAAATTATCGGGAGTTTTACCGAACTTTTTTTCATACCATTTCAAGGTATCAGCAAGGTCCTGAACTTTTTCCCTTTCCTTATCTAATTCTTTATTCAATTCCTCAGCTTTAGCCTTTTGTTCTGTAATCTGGTTACTCACATTCGCAACTCGTTTATCAGCCCATTCCTTCGCTTGTTTTTTATACTCTTCAGCTTTCTTTTTTTCTTTTTCAGCAGATTTTTTTATCTGCTCCAATTCTTCAGTCACTTCAATACTTGGCTTATGCCAAGCAGATAAAACACCCGTCATTACACTGCCAATTTTTGAGCCCAGACTTTGAGCATTTCTTTCAGCTAATTCTATTATTTCATTTGCTTTATTTTCTGCTTTGGCAATTCCTGCTTTATAACCCTTTTTCATATATTGTTTTGCTACTGCCTTGGCATCCGCAAAAAATCTTGCTTGTGCTTTTTCTGCTTGCCACTCACCACGAGTTAACCTTCTGCGACCTGGACCTAATCTAGTTAACCCGTGTTTCAATGCTACCTGATTAGAATAATCGTCTTGAATATGTCGCATTGATTCAATATAAGCAAGATTTTGAGCACCAGTATTTTTACCTTCTTTTTTAGCTACATTTTTGGCTTTAATACCTTCGTGTATATCGTCAAATCGTTCGCCAATTCTTGGCACTACTGTGAAATGTAAATGTGGGTGTGATTCGTCATTATGGACAACAACACTTTTTAATCTGTCACCATATTTATTTTTTAACCATTGCAAAGTATCTTCTGCAAATTCTGGGAAATTATCTTCCATTTCACGAGGAAGACTTGCCACACCAACCAGAGCGACCATTCCGTCTTTTCTTAATTTTCTACCAATAGAATCAGTGGCACTTTCTGCCCACTCTTCTGCCATAGGCAAAACTTCCATAGGTGGAACACCATAAAGTATTCCTGGTTTTCGTGGTTCCTGGATATGGGGACAAGCATCTTCAATACGAGCTTGCTCCTCCAGAATTTGACGAAGACTTTTAACTTGTTTTGTTGTGGTTATTTTATCACCGTTCTTTTTGGTAACTGTTTTAGTTTGTTTTGAACCTTCACGAGCATAAGCATCAAAATGGATAAATTGATAGGACATATTATTATATTTTTGTTATTATTTAATATATCTTTTTTTACCTCCTTGTCAACGAATTGGCTTTTAATTTTCCTTGTATAGTGACCGACTATACTTATTACAATTCCACTTCGTTTCATTTCCATAAGTGTCGGTCCTGTGGAGCTAAAACCACGTCAAAAGCAACAACAAAACCTTTAAGGATTACATCCTTAAAAATCCTGTTCCGAATAAAAAAATCCAGCATAAATGCTGGATAATTTTTTAATCGGTTGGTGAAAATTTTCTCAATTTTTCACTTTCAGGAATGGTTTTATTATCCATAATAATTTCAGTTGCTGTTGATTTACAATCTCAGCTAACCGATCCACACTGAATTTATTTGAGTAGGTTGCTACATTAACTGATTCAATTTCATGTCCAAAAAATTGGCAACGTGGTTCATAAGGAACCTCATTTTTCATAAAATAATCATTCAAAAATTTTCTCAAGGAATGAAAAACTAACTTGCCACGATTAATTTTTAATTCAGATAAATGCCTTGCAAATTTTTTACCAACTGCATTACCCGATCCTTTTCCTTTCCGATCAACATACCTGAAAATAAAATTTTCTTTGGTATCAATGAAATTTTTAAAATCATCATCAAACAATTCTTTAGGCAATGGCACTTCTCTTTTTCCTGCGGAAGTTTTTGAATCACGAATAATAATCATATGATTATTTTGTTCTGAAATTTGAAATTGTGATTTAGTCAGTGAAGTTATTTCCGAAATTCTGCAACCAGTAATTAAACCCAATAACAAAACATAGTAATAATCTGGGTCAGATTTTTTTTGTTCTCTGTAATATTCACTTGAAAAAATTTGTTTAATTTCTTCAGGTTCAAAAATCAAATACCCATCAGATAATTTTTGACGTTTGGTCAGTAATGACATATTTTCAGCAGGATTTTTCTGATTCAAGAGATACCCCTGTTTAATCGCAAAATTTAATAAAGCTTTAATGTATCCAATTTTTCCATCAATGGTTCTAGGAACATTACCCTTACCTGCTAAAAATTCTTGAAATCGGGTTATATCTCCAACCTGAATATCTGAAATAAAACATTTTAATTTAAAAAATGTTTCAAATTCCTTAACAGTATTTTTATGAGCTAATACTGTTGCAGGTTTCACTTTTTTCAATAAAAAATACTTGTCTAACAATTCCAACAGAGTTAATGACTTCGTAGAAGTGGCCCTGTCCAGGGAGCTTTCTTTTAATATAGGTTGTTGCTTTTGACTTTGGTTTTCTTGCATTAGAGCCAAGGTTTCTAATAATCGTTGATGATCTTCTGGGCTATCAGCCTTAGCAATACCCCTAGATAGGTCCAGTTCGTATTTTTTTATATTATTAAGGTCAATACTCATCTGAATGCTTTCAAGCAGTTTGCAGGCTCGTATGATAGCAATTTGACGATCTGCTGTGTGCAATGACCTTTTAATTTGTTTTCCGTGAATACGGGTATGGAAATAGTAGGAAGAATTACGAAGATAAACTGGCAAATTGAGCATGATTGCTACCAAATTTGCTACCAGTCCAAATGGAAAAGGTCTTATAAATCATTGATTTATAAGACCTTTTTTATATTGGCGGAGCGGACGGGGCTCGAACCCGCGACCCCCGGCGTGACAGGCCGGTATTCTAACCAACTGAACTACCACTCCTAAACCTTAAAACCTGGCTCTGCATTGCGTATTTATCTGTGGTGGGTGCTGAGAGGCTCGAACTCCCGACCTACGCCTTGTAAGGGCGCCGCTCTACCAACTGAGCTAAGCACCCATATTCTTGCTTAGTCAGACAAATACTTCGATGCTGTGTCACCAACATCAACAGAAGCAATATTATAGTACGCTTACTGCTTTTTGTCTAGTACTTTTGTAAGTAATTTCGCTTATTTCCTGGATACTACTTACAAAAATCTAGTATTCTCACTTAAAAGCAAAACCCCTCGCTGTTTTCACAGAGAGGGGTCGCATTGGGGAGCCTGACGATAACCTACTTTCACACTGGTTGCAGCACTATCATTGGCGCAGAGTCGTTTCACGGTCCTGTTCGGGATGGGAAGGGGTGGTACCAACTCGCTATGGTCATCAGGCATA
>JBMPOY010000019.1:0-58512 GCA_049340365.1 Undibacterium sp. Ji67W
ATCCAATCAATAAGGTTGCTGATTTGTTGCCGTGGAATGTCGTTGATCGTTTGGTGTAAAAAGCAGACTGAATCAGACTTCGCGTTAAGCAGAAAAAGTCAATGACGGTGCTGGCGAGGCGCTTACGATAAAGCTTGCTGTGGTGTTTCCGTGCTACTGGCGCTGTTGGTGCTATTGCTGCTGTCGGTGCTGTTGGTAGCAGATGCGCCGGATGTTGATGAGCTTGCCGATGTAGCTGATGTCGGTGAGCTTGCGCTTAGCGATGCCAATGCCTGACTAAATGCGCTTGCAAATTTACTGATGCCACCTCGGCCGCCGCCATCTCCATCGCCGTCTTGATCCTGGCGTACGCGTTGAGTGCCGCTTGAAAATTGTGTTTGGTTGACCGCAGTCGATGATCCTAAGGACGAAATTGACATGATCTTACCTTTCAGTTTGAGGTGTTGAGGGCGCTCCAAACAAACTTTCTCGGGGCTAGACTTATTTATACTTTCTTTATCGGCGCTTTAATTCAAGGAATAGAGGGGCTTTGGCGGCTAAGTTGTATGTACGTGTATCTTCGCATCCTAAAACGTGATGTTTTGAAACATATCGGCGTTAATTGGGAGATGTTGTACGGCAATAGTGTTAATTTAAATAATTTTATTGAATATCAACAACTAGCTGCGAATGCTTTTTCAATGATTTTGGGATGAGTGTTGATTCTAACTATTTGCAAATGCCTTTGTGGTTGTTGCTCTCCTTGTTGGCATTACCTGGTTCTTTCTTTGAACTTTAAACTTGCTTTGGAGTGCTATTTTTTAGTAAGTGATGTAGTAATTTCACTCATCAGTTTAGGGCTATCGCGTCGGTTTTGCGGTTTTGCGCTAGACTTGCGGGCATTGAATGGAGAAATAAATGACACTAACCGTTGAAGACGTAAAACAAGCCTTGTCGCAGGTGATTGATCCGAATACCAATAAAGATCTGGTGACGAGCAAATCCGTTAAAAATATCAAAGTCACTGGTGCAGATATCAGTCTTGATGTTGAGCTGGGTTACCCGGCCAGGAGCCAGTTTGCATTGATTCGCGAGCTGGTGGTCGCAGCCTTGCAAACCTTGCCTAGCATAGCAAAGATCGATGTTCATGTTAGTTCAAAAATCGTCGCGCATGAAGTGCAGCGCGGCGTTAAGTTAATGCCTAACGTCAAAAATATTATTGCCGTCGCATCAGGCAAGGGCGGTGTAGGTAAGTCCACCACGGCTGCCAATCTGGCGCTGGCGCTGGCGGCAGAAGGTGCTGCTGTCGGTATTTTGGATGCAGATATTTATGGTCCATCACAGCCCATGTTGATGGGCATTTCTGGTCGTCCGGAAACCACTGATGGCAAAACCATGGAGCCTTTGGAAAACCACGGGCTCCAAGTGTCGTCAATCGGTTTCATGATTGATCCCGATGAGCCTATGGTATGGCGCGGCCCGATTGTGACGCAGGCGCTGCAACAGTTACTGACGCAAACCAATTGGCGTGATCTGGATTATCTGATTGTGGACATGCCGCCAGGGACTGGCGATGTGCAATTAACCTTATCGCAAAAGGTGCCGGTGACGGGTGCTGTGATTGTTACGACGCCACAAGATATCGCTTTGCTGGATGCGCGTAAAGGCTTGAAGATGTTTGAGAAAGTCAGTATTCCTATTCTGGGTATTGTTGAGAATATGAGTACCCATATTTGCTCGAATTGTGGTCATGCTGAAGCCATCTTTGGTGAAGGTGGCGGTGAAAAAATGTGCGAGGATTTTGGTATTGATTTCTTGGGCCGTTTGCCGTTGACGATGGCCATTCGCGAACAGGCGGATGCTGGTAAGCCGACAGTGATTGCGGATCCTGACGGCGCAATTGCGAAAATTTACAAGGATATTGCTCGTAAAGTCGCGGTACGTGTCGCGGAAAAAGCCAAAGACATGAGCAGCAAGTTCCCGACGATCACCATCCAAAACACCTGAGTATGATCCAGCCAGCAATAGCAAAGGCAAATGATCGCCATTTTATGGAGATGGCGATGGAGATGGCTGCGTGTGCAACCATAGAGACTTCGCCCAATCCCAAGGTTGGCTGCGTGATTGTGATGGATGATGTGGTCATCGGTCGCGGCTGGACGCAGGCAGTCGGGCAAGCGCATGCGGAAGTGCAGGCCTTGCGTGATGCGGCAGCTCAAGGGCATGATGTGCGTGGCGCAACCGCGTATGTCACGTTGGAGCCGTGCAGCCATTATGGTCGCACACCGCCATGTGCGAATGCTTTGGTAGATGCGGGGATTGCCCGAGTAGTTGCGGCAATTCAAGACGCGAATCCACAAGTAGCTGGTCGTGGTTTTGCTATCTTACGTGCTGCCGGAATTGAAGTGGCATCAGCCAGCGATTTTGCCTGGGCGGATGTGGTACTAAAAGCCAGAGAAATGAATCTTGGCTTTTTAAAGCGCATGGAAACTGGCAAACCGTGGGTAAGGATGAAAGTAGCGGCGAGCCTCGATGGTAAAACGGCTTTGCCAAATGGTCAGAGTCAGTGGATTACCAGTTCAGCGGCACGACAAGACGGTCATGTGTGGCGCGCTCGTGCCGATGCGATTTTGACGGGCATAGGTACTGTGTTGGCGGATAATCCGGCGTTGAATGTGCGCGGCATTGAAACGCCACGTCAGCCCAAAAAAATTGTCCTCGACACATATTTGCGCATTAGTCCAGATGCCAAATTATTTGAAGATGCCGATGTGCTGATTGTCTGTGCGAAAGACGATGCTTCAAAGCGAGCGCAGATTGAGGCGCGCGGTGCTGAGGTGTTATGCATTTCTGATAGTAGTGGGCGCGTCGATTTGTATGCGCTGATGTTGGAATTCGGACGCAGACAATTGAACGAAGTACACGTCGAGGCTGGCGCGATATTGAACGGTGCTTTGATTGAGGCGAATTGTGTTGATGAATTGCTGGTTTATCTTGCGCCAAAATTATTGGGCAGTGGCGCAGGACTATTTGCGCTGGAAGAATTGACACATGTTGATCAGGCGAAGCAATTGATATTTCATGATGTGTCGCGTGTTGGCGATGATTTGCGGGTGTTGGCGCGGTTTAAGAAATAGGTGAAGTAAGTTTTTAGAATCCCTTGCTCACTCGCTGGCGGGTGAGGGCATTCGCAGGTCGCAGGTGTCTTTCATGAAGCTTGCAGTGCGGGTTGCCTCCGGCCTGCATAATATTTTTGTCTGGAAATGAAAAAAGGACCGTTGAAAAATCAACGATCCTTTTTATTTTGGTCGGAGTACAAGGATTCGAACCTTGGACCCCCTGGTCCCAAACCAGGTGCGCTACCGGACTGCGCCACACTCCGAAAAACTTTTTTGTAATATCCTGAAAATTCTATAAAAAATTAACAAGGGTATTGTTTACATCTATCATTGATTCATCGCTTTTAAATGGCAATGACTTTAATTCTGGTCGGAGTACAAGGATTCGAACCTTGGACCCCCTGGTCCCAAACCAGGTGCGCTACCGGACTGCGCCACACTCCGAAGACCAACATCATAGCTGGCAGGGGCGGTGATGTCAATAGATTTGTCAGGCGCTTAATTGAATACTGTGCTGCAATTAGCGTTTGAGTTGGCTGACATCCAGCTCGCGCTGGCTGGTGAATGTGCGACTTTCGCCACTAATCGGGTCAGTGAACGTAATTGATTTAGCTAATAACTGCAAAGGTGCAGAAAAATCATCCCCTTTGCATGGTAAGGCTACAGGATAAAAGCTGTCGTTAACGATAGGTGCGCCTAAGCTGGACATGTGTAGGCGCAATTGGTGTTTTTTGCCCGTGACCGGGCTTAATTGGTATAAATTGAAATCGCCATGGCACTTTGCGATTTCTATGAGTGTCTCCGAATTCGCTTCACCTGGTGTTTCTTGCATGACAAAGAAGTTGGCGCCGTCGACCATGCGGCTGCGGCGGGTCAGAGGGAATTTCTCCGCTGGCAAAGCGGGCGCTAAAGCGTGATAGATTTTGCTGATAGTGCGTTGTTGAAACAATGATTGATACTTGCCCCTTGTTTCTGGGTTGTGCGAAAAAAGCATTACGCCAGCGGTTTCACGGTCCAGTCTGTGTATCGGGCTCAGGTGTTGCAGGCCAGTCTGTTTTTTGAGGCGTACTAGCAGAGTTTCTTGCAAAAAACGACCGCCAGGTATGACTGGTAAAAAATGCGGTTTATCGACGACCAGCAAATGCTCATCCTGATGCAAGATGTGTGCTTCAAACGGGATGGGTGTTTCGTTGTCAATCTCGCGATAGTAAAAAATGCACATGCCACGTTTGGCCGGACTATTTTTTTTCAGTACATTGCCATGAATGTCGACTACTTCATTTTTGGCAAGGCGCGTTAGCCACGTGCTTTCTTCAACATCAGAAAAATGGCTGGTCAAAAATGTCAGCAAATTTGGCCATTGCCCTTCTGGTAGCCAAAGATAGCTCGGAGATATACCGTCGCGTATCGGTAATGGTGGATTCAGCGTGGGGGAGGGGGCTGGCATGTGCTTTGTGGTGTTTAACTCAATTTGTGTGCATCTTACCATGCTCTTTATGTTGCTCTGAGAGCTGGCCGTTGCTAGTGTGCGTTGACCGTGCGGGTGCAGCACGTCAAATCACGCCGATGAGAAATTCGCGCGGGTTGCACTCGCCCTACTGTACTGCTGAACTTGGCTTTGCTTCAAGCTTAGATACCATCCAGGCCTGTAAAACGGTAAAATGCTGGTTTTAACTTTATCCGCATACAGATGTTGCTTGTTTGCTTAGGTTGGGCAAGTGACACGCGGTGCAATTCATCCCATGACAGTCCGTACCCGTTTTGCTCCTAGTCCTACCGGCTATCTTCATGTTGGCGGTGCTCGTACCGCTTTGTTTAGTTGGGCGTTTGCCCGTCATCATGGTGGCACTTTTGTGCTGCGTATTGAAGATACCGATCTGGAGCGTTCGACGCCAGAAGCGGTGCAAGCGATTTTGGATGGTATGAATTGGCTGGACTTGCAGCATGATGAAGGTCCTTTTTATCAGATGCAGCGTATGGAGCGTTATCGTGCAGTGTTGGCAGAAATGCTGGTAAACGGCACGGCGTATCATTGTTATTCTTCGCCAGAAGAAGTTGAAGCAATGCGCGAGCGTCAACGTGCCGCAGGTGAGAAGCCTCGTTACGATGGCACCTGGCGTCCTGAGGCAGGTAAGACGTTGCCAGCAATTCCGGCCGATCGTCAGCCCGTCATTCGTTTTAAAAATCCGTTAGAAGGCGACGTGAGCTGGAATGATGTCGTCAAAGGGCAGATCACGATCAATAACCGTGAGTTAGATGATTTGGTGATCGCGCGCCCAGACGGCACGCCGACGTACAATTTTTGCGTTGCAGTGGATGATTGGGATATGCAAATCACCCACGTCATTCGCGGTGATGATCATGTTAATAACACGCCACGTCAAATCAATATCCTCAATGCGTTGGGGGCGACTTTGCCACAATATGGTCATGTGCCTATGATTCTGGGTACCGATGGTCAGAAATTATCCAAACGCCGCGATGCGGTGAGTGTCATGGATTACTTCGACAAAGGTTATTTGCCTGAAGCGATGTTGAATTATCTGGCGCGTCTGGGTTGGAGTCATGGTGATGACGAGATTTTTAGCATGGAGCAAATGTGCAGTTGGTTTGATCTGACCCATTTATCCGGTTCACCGGCACAATTTAACCCTGAGAAATTGGCGTGGATTAATAATCACTACATCAAGGCGTCTGACAATCAACGCCTGGCAGATTTGGTGCGCCCACAAATGCTTAAAGAGGGTGCTGAGTTTGCTGGTGCGCCAGATTTGGCTGCTGTCATTGCTTTGTTTAAAGAGCGCGCTAATACGACAGTGGAATTAGGTCAGGCTGCAATGCTATTCTATCGTCAACCTGCTGCCGAGCAAGCCTTGTTGCAACAACATGTGACCGATGCCGTATTGCCCGCTTTGCGTCAATATGCAGAAGCATGTAAAACCGTCGAGTGGAATAAAACCGCCTTGTCGGCTGCATTAAAACAAGTGTTAGCAGATCATGGTTTGAAAATGCCACAATTGGCTATGCCTTTGCGTTTGCTGTTGACAGGCCAGTTACAAACCCCTTCGATTGATGCTGTTGTTGAACTATTTGGCCGTGAAGTTGTGATGCAGCGCTTAAATGTGATCGCTGCCTAAGATTTCGCTCTGTTTTACCGTAGGGGAGGGCTTTACATTAGAGTGATCATCCCCTATAATCTCGCTTCTGTTCTGCAAGGGGGTATAGCTCAGCTGGGAGAGCGCTTGCATGGCATGCAAGAGGTCAGCGGTTCGATCCCGCTTACCTCCACCACGTAAGTGTGGTTGTATCAGAACAGAAAATACTTGCTGTCCCCATCGTCTAGAGGCCTAGGACATCACCCTTTCACGGTGAGTACAGGGGTTCGAATCCCCTTGGGGACGCCAATAAATTTTTATTGTGGACAGCAAGTAAAGCGTAGTACAGGTCAGTAACAAGGACAGAATATGTCCCCATCGTCTAGAGGCCTAGGACATCACCCTTTCACGGTGAGTACAGGGGTTCGAATCCCCTTGGGGACGCCAGGTTGAGAAGCTTCTACAAGAGAAGAGCAAAAAGTTTTGCTCTTCGTGCAGGGGATTCGAAGGGGCGAGCTTGCAAGCGAGCCAGCGGCCTGCGCTGGTGTAGGCGAATCCCCATGGGGACGCCAGGTTTAAACCATTTGTATTTTTTATACGAATGTAGGTCAGTAAAACGGACAGAACATGTCCCCATCGTCTAGAGGCCTAGGACATCACCCTTTCACGGTGAGTACAGGGGTTCGAATCCCCTTGGGGACGCCAGGTAGTAAAAATAAAGCCCGCTTTTGCGGGCTTTATTTTTTTCCGGAGCAGAGAGGAGCAAAAAGTTTTGCTCCTCGTGTAGGGGATTCGAAGGGGCGAGCTTGCAAGCGAGCCAGCGGCCTGCGCCCGTGTAGGCGAATCCCCTTGGGGACGCCAGGTAGTAGAAATAAAGCCCGCTCTTGCGGGCTTTATTTTTTTCCGGAGCAGAGAGGAGCAAAAAGTTTTGCTCCTCGTGTAGGGGATTCGAAGGGGCGAGCTTGCAAGCGAGCCAGCGGCCTGCGCTCGTGTATCAGGATAAAGCTACTTTTTGCTCTGATAAATCTTGTCAAACTCCGCGCCATCATCAAAGTGTTTTTTCTGCGCTTGCTTCCATCCCCCAAACACTTCATCAATCGTAAATAAACTCACAGATTTAAAGTTCGAAGCATATTTTTTTGCCGCAGCATCAGAACGTGGACGGAAAAAATGTTTGGCGGCGATATCTTGTCCAACATCTGAATACAAGAATTGCAAATAAGCCGTTGCTACTTTGCGTGTACCTATCTTATCGACAACCTTATCAACGACAGCAACAGGTGATTCAGCGAGGATAGAGAATTTTGGATAAACAATATCGTAATTGTCGCCAAATTCTTGTCTGACTAACTGAACTTCGTTTTCGAACGTCACTAAAACGTCACCGATTTGTCTTTGAGTGAAAGTGGTTGTAGCACCGCGGCCGCCAGCATCCAACACGGGTACATTTTTGAATAAACGCCCAACTAAATCTCTGGCCTGTGCTTCGGTGCCACCATTTTTAATGACTGAGCCCCACGCTGCTAGATAAGTATAGCGGCCATTACCTGAGGTTTTCGGATTGGGTACGATCACTTGTATGCCTGGTTTGCCCAGATCATCCCAGTTGGCGACGTGCTTAGGGTTGTCTTTGCGGACCAAAAAGACCATCGTCGAATAAAAAGGAGCGGCGTTGTTCGGAAACGCTTTATCCCAATTTGGCGAAATTAACCCTTTGTCAGCAATGGCATCAATATCATTGGCTTGATTCATTGTCACGACAGATGCATTCAGACCATCAATGACGGAACGTGCTTGTTTGCTGGAGCCGCCGTGGGATTGATTGATCGTGATTGACTCGCCAGTTTTTTTCTTCCAGTCAGCAACAAAGGCGGGGTTGACCTCTTTGAATAATTCGCGGGTGACGTCATAGGACGCGTTGAGTAGTGGCTCAGCAGCATGTGCGTTGGCTTGCATGCCGATGTAAGCAATCGCTATCCCTGCAAGCGCGCTCACGAAAAGTCGGCGTTGCGTAGTTTTGACTGGTGTCAGGGATAACACTTTGGCGTTTGTTTTCATAACTTGAGACCATCCTTGATGTAATAGTCTCTATCTTCGCGAATAACTGTTGTAACGCAAAGAACATTATTCTTCTTTGTATAGATTATTTTGGCATAAAAATCGATAGGCCAAAAGTAGTCCATGGCGCTATATGTATAGATGAAAACATTCTATTTCGTATGAACTGAAAATTTTCATGTGAGAAGATAACTTTGTTACACTGCTTGCTTCACTTTGATCACTGAAGTTTTATGAAACCGATTTCTCCTTTTTCAGTTAAATTATTGGCGGGTCTGGTTGCTGCCATGCTGGTTACCTCAGGAAGTTTTGCGGCAGAATCTGCAACTGCTGATTCGCATGCGGCACAGGCCGGAGGCATTGAGTGGCGCAAAGATAATAATCTGGATGCTGCTTTCGCTTTGGCAAAATCTAGTAATAAGCCTTTATTCCTCTACTGGGGTGCGGTGTGGTGTCCTCCTTGTAATCAGGTCAAGGCGACGATTTTTAATCGTCAGGAGTTCATAGAGAAATCGCGCCATTTCATCCCTGTTTATCTGGATGGCGATAGTCCCAGTGCGCAAAAATTTGCAGCGCAATTCAAAGTGCGTGGTTATCCGACCATGATTTTATTGAAACCCGATGGCACTGAAATCACGCGCTTGCCAGGAGAGGTAGATTCTGGGCGATACTTACAAGTATTGACGCTGGCGTTAAATACATCGACATCGGTTAACGAAACATATAAACAAGCAATCGCTGGATCTAAAAATATTAAAACCGAAGATTGGCGCTTGTTGGCTGACTATTCCTGGGATGATCCTGATCAAAAATTAGTTGCAGCCAAAGAAGTTCCTGCCACGCTCTTACATCTGGCAGACGTTTGTCCGCCGGGCGGTACTGCTTCCCGCTTGTATCTGAAAGGCTTATTTGCCCTCGCTACAGCTGAGCCTGCCCCATCCATATCGATTGATAAAGGACAGGCACTCAGCAAGCTTTCTAAAGCTCTGGCAGACCCTAAGCTTGCGCGGGATAATCTGGATCTGGTTGCTGGTGGTGCGGCAGAGCTGACAGCATATTTGACGTCTGAAAAATCACCGCAGCGTACGAAGTTAATTTCAGTATGGAATCAGGCTCTGGTCAGGTTGTCGGACGATGTTACTATTTCCAAGGCTGATAGGTTGAGTGCTGTCATTGCACAAATTGCTCTCGCTAAATTGAATGGCCCAGTGATTAGCGCTGCCTTACAGAAGGATGTCAAAAAACGTGTTGGTGCGATTGATCAGGCGACGACCGATGCTTACGAGCGGCAATCAGTCGTGCATGCGGCAGCACAGGCATTGGGAAATGCGGATTTGTTGGATGATTCAGATGCCTTGTTGAAAGCTGAGCTGCAACGTTCGCACTCTCCTTATTACTTTATGTCTATGCTTGGTGGTAACGCGAAAAAACGCGGTGATAAAGCCGCAGCGTTGAGTTGGTATGCGCAGGCTTACGATGCTTCAAAAGGCCCTGCAACACGTTTGCAGTGGGGTGCAAACTACGTCGGTAATCTGGTGGATCTGGCGCCAGGCGATGATGCACGTATTGAGCGTGCAGTGACAAGTATTTTTACTGAATTGTCGAAAACAGAAAACGCTTTTTATGAACGTAATCGGGCGTCTTTGGATAGAATGGGTAAAAAATTAATAACCTGGAATAAAGATGGTCAGCATCAAGCTGTGTTTCAGAAAGTGCATGCCCAGTTGGATGGTATTTGTGCCAAATTGCCAGTAAATGACTCGCAAAAAGCGAGCTGTCAGGCGGTATTGACGAAGTCTTGATTGTTGGTACTTCGACAGATTCTGGATAGGTTAAGACGTAAAAATGCGACCAGGTGGTCGCATTTTTTTTGCTTGAGCTGTTAGCGTTTTAAATTTTTAGAAGCTAGTAGAAATGCCAGCATACAAAGTACGACGTGCACCATATTGTGGTGCGCCGACGCCAATGCCAGAGCCATCGCGCAACAAGTAGGATTTGTCGAAAATATTCACCAGAGACAGGCGTCCCTCAACATCGCCAACCGCGGTCTTTTTCCAATGATGAACAAACGCTGCATTAAAGGTGGTGTAGGAATTGAGCGACGCTGAGTTCGGTGCGCCACCATCAGGCGTTCTGCGTAAGCCACTACCATATAAAAAATCGCCGCTGATTTGTGAGTCCCCAAAGTGATAATGCGCTCCACCAGAGACAGTGTAGGTCTGGTCGTGATCGACATAGACGTAATTATTTGCGATATACGCCAACTTATCCGGTGCAAATAGGGATTGGCCCGAGACGATGTTTGTTCCCTGCGCTTTTTGGATAGAAGTGTTTAAGAACGCTCCCCAGTTCTTTTCACTATACACCACGGATACTTCCACGCCTTTTGCAAAGCCTTTAGCGTAGTTAAACGGCGATAAAATTAATGCCTGCCCAAACTGGCCTTCATCGAGCATATTGCTAATATTTTTATAGTAGGCGTCGACAGTCAGACTGAGTTTGTCGTTCACTTTATGGCTGACCCCAACATCGAAATAATGTGTGCGCTCAGACTTGACGTTGTCCGATGTCGGAATCTTTGGTGCTGCTGTTGTATTTGAATATAAGTTGATACTTGCTTGCGAAGCCAATTCTTGCGGTGGTGGTGTGAAGTAACGTGAGTAACCTGCATGGAAAGCGGTGGCATCGTTCATTTTATAGGCCAGATTCAGACGTGGGCTCCACTGTTGTTCTTCCACAAAAGCTGACACACGATCAAAGCGCGCGCCATAATTCAGTGTCAGTGGATCGGAAATATGCCATTCATCTTGTGCGTACAGGCTATAAAGTTGGCCAACTTTGCCGGAATTATCGACGATATATTGCGGTGTGTTGGATGACTGCACACCATTAGCATCCACAGCAAAAACACCGACGGTATTATTGCTTTCAGTTGATTGGCGTGTGTACGCAAAACCAGTTCTGAACGTGTGTTGCGGATTGATTTTGTAGCTCACATCACCTTGAAGGCCTGCGGATGAATTTGAACGCAAAGTGTCAGTAGACACGCCGCTATAGACCAAATCACCGACCCGATCTGGTGTGAAATGAAGTTCGGAATATTGTTTAAATCCGGATAATTGAAAATTCAATGGGCCTAGATTTTTTTGATAAGACAATACGACATAACGATTCAGTTCGCGCTGATTTTCATCAAGTTGTGATGATGGTACGGAACTAGTTCCGCTAGTCATGTCACTAACGCCAACCAACGAGAAAGCCGGCGCTTGTGATGGATTATTTGGAATCTGAAATTTGCCGTTGTACGTGCCGAACATCATCCCAAGACGGGTGTCGTCATCCAGAAAGTACGACAAATTGCCAAAAGATTTAGCTTGCTGGGTTTTGTCGTGAATGGCGCTTTTTGCGGAGATCGGATTTTCTATACCGAGTTCATTCGACAAATAACTGCCAGATAAATAGTAATTGAAAGCACCAACTGTGCCGAAAAATTCTGCACTAGGATTGTAGTAATTATTTCCTCCGACCAGGATGCCTATACGGCCACCGGGTTTAGTTGAGCCTTCTTTGGTTTGAATGTCCACAATACCAGCCGTACGCAAACCAAACTGCGCTGGCAATGCGCCGGTAATGAAATCGGTAGAGTCAACCTGACGAGTATCGATGGATTGACCAAAACCAGTAATGCTTTCAGGTAATTGCACACCGTTGATGCGGTATTGAACGTTTGCGTGATCGTCGCGCACATGCAGGCCGCCAGATGCTTTCGAATCCTGTGCAACACCAGGCAAGCGCAACAAGATTTCATTAAACGGTGTCGAATCCCCCTGGCTCATCATGCCTACCATATGTTTATCGATGGTGTAGACCGTTGTTCCCACTTTGGGAGAAAGTTCTATCCGTGCGCTTTTTAGATGTGCGGAAGTGACCTCGACTGTAGAGATGGGTTGATCCGTAGCAGGGCTTGCAACTGCGCTTGCTGATGCTGAGGAACTGGTCGCCGCTTCATCATTTTCTGCTGCAATGCCAGCGATTGAAGTAGTGGCAAACAAACTAGCCAGCAACAAAGGAAGCGGACGTAAACGTAGGGGGGCGCGAAGAGCTTGCGTGGTCATGGTGAACCTTTTCTTAAAACGTATTTGTAAAAAGTATGTGCAATGGAAGAGTTGGCTTCGCCGTCCGGGCGTGCGCAATTCTGTCCTTGTTGTATCAGTGGATATGCTTATTCGCGATGCGAAATGCAGTGCTGCCGGCTCTCAAGCGCGACGCAATGTCCATGCAGATGCATAGCTGAAATCGAATCGAGGTGGAGTATTAAGCGCAAAAAGCGCAACAACCCATTAAAACCTCAAGTAAATCAGTGAATAAGCAGCTTGGATTAAACCAGGGCGGGTGGACCGCAACTAGGAGGGAGTAATGACGGCGCAGAAAAATCTGGCAGATACGCATTACTGACTTGCAGCGTATATGCAAACAATTGCACAGTATGCAGCGCTTGCCCGACGGGTGTGACGTGATCAAGTTTATCTGAGATCGCACTGCAAAGTGAGCACGCCTGATCTTCAATGGAGTTGGCATGATGGTGCGTGGCTGCCGTCGAAATCAGTAAAGCAAAACTAAGGGCGGTTAGTAAAGCAACGCCTGCCTTCCAGCCACGCGCGAAGAAAGACTGCACCAAGGCCATGGTAAGGCTTTGTGTGGCATGTCTCTGTCGGCGCTGCACAGATGGAAGTATATTGCTCAACATTAAAATCGATTTTTTTTCAGGTTCAGGTTTGAAGCAAGTACTCAGCAAGTACTCATTTAGTGCCTCAGTTTTTTACTGCATAGCACCATATCATAACAAAGAAAATTGAACTTATCATCCTTGCATTGAAAGCGATATGTTGCTGACTCAGACGGTGAGTGGAGGAATTAGTTCCACGAAGATCGCGAATTTTATTAGAAGTTACAAATAATTCGCGAAACTGAATTTCTTGACTAAGCCTGATGGATGAAGTCTGAGTGTTTTTTTATTTACTGTTTTTATATATGAAATTTCATATATGCAAGTGAATTTATATGATTGGAAAGCATTTGGAACTTTAGGTAAGATCGGCTTCTGTGATTTTTTGGCGTGGTTATCAGTGATACGGATTGAGCAAGTACAGAAGTTTTATCAAACAAGTCGTGGTGCCGTTGGTGCGAAAGTGCAGGCCTTACGTGACATTAATTTAGATATAGAACAAGGAAAAGTTTTTGGCATTATCGGGCGGTCAGGTGCAGGTAAAAGCACTTTATTGCGAACCCTGAATTTATTGGAACGCCCATCGTCAGGCAAGATTCTGATTGATGGTGCTGATATTACGCAATTCGATGCCGAGCAATTGCACGGCTTGCGCCAGCGTATCGGCATGGTGTTTCAACATTTTAATTTGCTTAGTGCAAAAACTATTGCAGAAAATATTGATTTTCCGCTCAAGTTAGCAGGTTCATACACCAAGGAACAACGTCGTCAGCGCGTAGATGAATTATTGGAGTTGGTCGGGCTGGTTGATCAACGCGATAAATATCCGGCGCAACTCTCGGGTGGTCAAAAGCAGCGTGTTGGTATTGCACGTGCATTGGCGAATTATCCCACTTTGCTGCTATGTGATGAGGCGACTTCGGCGCTGGATCCGGAAACCACGCAATCCATTTTGCGTTTGCTGTCAGACATTAATCAGAAGTTGGGTTTGACTATTGTTTTGATTACGCATGAGATGCAAGTGATCAGAACAATATGTGATCAGGTTGCGGTGATTGATGCCGGTGAAATCGTCGAAACAGGGGATGTCGCTGATGTATTTTTGCATCCAAAGCATGTCACGACGCAGAGTATGGTGGCAGAAAATCTCGCACTCGATCTTGACGTGTTGCAAATCCGTAGTGATCGCGAGAATGGTTTGCTCATACGCCTTACCTATGTCGGTGCCGCCGCCCATGAACCGATTTTGAGTCGCGTTGCAGCGCAAACGCAGGTGCAAATGGTTATTTTGCAGGGAACTATTTCCCGCATCAAGAATACGCCATACGGACAATTGTTAGTTGAGCTAATTGGCTCGTCGGATGAGATCAACGCCGTATTAGCTTCTTTGCGTGCGGCGGATGTGCGAGTTGATGTGCTCGGTTTGAGTGGGAGTAAGTACTAATGGATTTTTCAAATATTGATTGGGAAGACATTGCTCAGGCGACGCTGGATACGCTGACGATGACGGGTTGTTCGCTGTTTTTTACGGTGTTGTTGGGCTTACCTTTGGGTGTCTTGTTGTTCGTTACCGGCAAAAAACAGTTGTTGGAACAACGCGGCATTTATGCCTTGTTATCGGTGTTGGTGAATGTATTGCGTTCGGTGCCATTTATTATTTTATTGATCGTTTTAATCCCGTTGACGTTGCTTTTGGTCGGCACCTCATTAGGCGTTGCCGGAACGATTCCACCTTTGGTGATCGGCACCACGCCATTTTTTGCGCGCTTAGTCGAAAACGTGTTGCGTGACGTGGATCGCGGCATTATCGAAGCATGCCAGGCGATGGGAGCAAAGACTCATCAGATCATCATTTACGCACTCTTGCCGGAAGCTTTGCCAGGTTTAATTGCTGCAGCAACGGTGACGACGATTGCCTTGGTTTCGTATGCAGCAATGTCTGGTGTGATTGGAGGCGGGGGGCTCGGTGATCTGGCCTTACGTTTTGGTTATCAGCGATTTCAGACCGACGTGATGATCGTGACGGTCGCGATTTTGATTTTGTTAGTGCAGGTATTGCAGTTCTCTGGCGACAAACTCGTCGCAAGATTTACCCGTAAGTAGTTTGTTTTTCTTTTTTACTCTTTTACTCTTTTACTCTTAATAAAAATAAGGATAGGTAATATGAAGCTCTCATTTCAACAAAAATTTAAACATAGTGTACGTACTGCAGTCGCCGCAAGCTTGACTGTTGCCAGCGTTTTTGCTGCTGGCATGGTGCATGCCGCTGATGTGTTGACGATCGCTGCAAGCCCGGTCCCACACGCAGAAATCCTGGAATTCATTAAACCTCAATTAGCAAAAGAAGGCGTGGATCTGAAAGTAAAGGTGTTTACTGACTACATTCAACCAGCAGTGCAAGTGAATGAAAAACACTTAGACGGTAATTTCTTCTTGCATCAA
The DNA here is from genome assembly GCA_049340365.1 of Undibacterium sp. Ji67W. Taxonomy (GTDB): domain Bacteria; phylum Pseudomonadota; class Gammaproteobacteria; order Burkholderiales; family Burkholderiaceae_D; genus Undibacterium. The sequence goes on from JBMPOY010000019.1 coordinate 15,420, forward strand.
CCGTATTTGAATGAATTCAAGAAAAGCCATTCCAATGACATCGAAGTGCCTGTTGCTAAGGTACACGTAGAGCCGTTCGCTGCCTACTCAACAAAATATAAAAAAGTCGCTGATATCCCTAACGGTGCAACAGTGGCGATCCCTAACGATCCATCCAATTCTGGCCGTGCCTTATTGTTACTGGCAAAGCAGGGTTTGTTGACACTGAAAGATCCAACCAATATTTCGGCGACCAAGAAAGACATCATTGCGAATCCTAAGAACCTGAAATTCAAGGAGCTGGAAGCCGCAACGCTGCCGCGTGTGTTGAATCAAGTTGATCTGGCGTTGATCAATACCAACTACGCAATTGAAGCAAAACTGAATCCAGTCAAAGATTCTTTGTTCATCGAAGATGCCAATTCACCTTACGCGAATTTATTGGTAGCACGTGACGATAACAAAAATAGCCCAGCTTTCAAAAAACTGATCGCCGCTTTGCAATCGCCAGAAGTGAAGAAATTCATCGAAGAAAAATACAAAGGCGCCGTGGTTCCAGCGTTTTAAATCAGTATCAAAAACGGCGTGGCTTTGCCATGTCATTTAGTAGAAATTGTCTCAAGGTGACAAGTTTATACCTCACTTATTTTTGTATGAAAGTAAGTGAGGTTTTTTTACGAATTAAGGGTTAAAGCTTCATTGGACGGGGAGGTAGTCTCAAAGGTGCTATCTCAAAAAAGTTTGCAAAGTTTTTGTTTTTGTTCTTTTTTTGACGCTTTACTCTCAAAAATATTCGACTAGATTGACTTGCGCCAGAAGACTCCTGTCCAATCTATCCAGCGTAATTGGTCGACGATATTTCGCTCGCGTCGGAATTCGTCTACCGCTTGCCGGCAAGGTGCGAATGAGCCGTAATCATCTACGACGATATAGCCTCCCGGTGAAACACGGTCATATAGGTTATGCAGGACTTCATGCGTCGATTTGTAAAGGTCTGCATCGAGTCGCAATAGAGATATTGATCCAGTTTGCAGCCCTGGCAAGCTGTCTTCAAACCAGCCTGGTACGAATTTTACCTGTTCACTCAAAAGTTCATAATTCTGAAAATGCTGACGCACGGTGTCTTCGCTAATTGCCAACCACGGAAAGCGCGATTCGGTGAAATCCAGTCCGGTATCTTGGGTTGCTTCAGGCGCTGGCAATCCTCGGAAGGAGTCCGCCCCCCAGGTCAGCCTTTTCTTCTCGTTAAATGCTACTTGTAATGCGCGGAGAAAAATCATTGCGCCGCCCTGACACACTCCAGCCTCAAAAAAATCACCAGGTATCTTGTCAGCAAAGATGCGCCGAGCGCAATATTCCAAATTGTTTAATCTGCGCAAACCGACCAGGGTATGGGCATAAATAGTTGGGTAACCATAGTGTTTGTCGTGAATCAGTTTGGCGTATTCCTTAGCTTGGTTGATGCGAATATCGCGTAGAACGCGACCGCGTAACGCTGGATCATCAGGATAGTCTCCCTTAAGTAAGTAGCTGAGTCTGAGTTCGTGTTCTGGGTAAAGCAGATTAACCAGAGATCGTTTCAGTAAATCCAGATAGCGTCTGCGCATGCTTGCGTCAGCATCGTTATCATCAATTGCCTCTACGTAATTATTGTCGATTAAATTTTGTAGATAAGTCGACACTGCTTTTTCGCAGGCATCCTGGCTAATGTCGAACTCGGCGCTGAGTTTTGCACAGATGCTGAAGATTGACTGCGGCTGTTCTAATAACTCCAATATCCGCTTTCCTACTATATTAATTGCCCAAGCACCATTTTCACCGTGCCGTGCCGCTAGTGTTTTCCCTTCTATGTGCTGTATGCGAATTTCTTCAGGAGAAAACAACCAGCTGTGTTGATTCATGGCAATTCTTTCTTATGCTATGTGTGAAAGTAATGATTCTAGCAAATGCACATCCCAATGAATTTTCTTTATTGTTGACATCGATGTTTCTCGGAGCCGATAATGCCGCACTGGAGGTCTCGTTACACCAACCATTTTTAACTCGTTTTGAAAGTATTATGCAGCCTGCTTCATTGGATCTGGATTCTCTTATTGTCAGGCAAACTGATATGGTCGCCGCTCCTATGGGAGAGCATTTAATGATGATGAGTGTCGAACAAGGTTGTTATTACGACCTGAATCCTACCGCGCGATTTATTTGGCAGGTGCTCGAAACACCACGCCGAATTCGAGATTTGTGTCTTTTAGTGAGCGCAGAATTTGAAGTAAGTGATGTCGTGTGTCAGAATACCGTTCTGAATTTTGCGAATCATTTATTACTGGAAAATGTAGTCTCTGTGATTAAAGAGTAGGAATTTTGATCTATTTATCAGATTGATCAGATTTATCAGATTGTTTTTATTCTGATGAAAACTCTCCAGGAAATTTTTTCTGGATTTGATGTGGTATGGCAGCGTACCACTCCGACAATAGTAACTTTTGGTGAAAATTATTATGACTATATCTGAAAAAAATCAAGCGCAAGAATCTCAACAAGCTTCAAAAAAAGCCTTCGTTGAACCTTTGATGGAAAAAGTGGATATAACATTGACTGAGACTCATATTGTTCCTGGTGCTCCTAATGATATGGGCGTTTACAATTCGTAATTTTGCCTTTCCTGAGATGGGTTTTATCTGTTGAATGGTGTGTAGTCAGGCGCAGTGTTTTGTGAAGATAGGCTAAGCGCGTAAGCATAAATCCACATTTTCTGCAGAGGCTAGCTTATATTTTTGATGTCAGCTTACTTCATTGTTCGTGTTTGCAAGATTTATGTAAATGAGTCGAGCTGAATTCAAACCCTACAACATCGTCTGGTTGCATACTGATTGTCATGGCGGCGAAAACTATGGCAATCATGTGCAACGTGTTCTGCGTCCCTGTGAACTTTGGGCAGAGGATAAAGAGTTCATTGTTTCACCCGTTTCCCTGCACCAGCCAGATGCCTTAGTGCTTGCGCTTGGTGCTGATTTGCTCGTCATTATACAAATTGCTGCAGTGCCACTAGAAGCGGTGATACGTGAACGTCGCATGTTAAATCGACCAACAGTTTACGAAATCAATGATGACCTCGCTTTTGCCGGAAATTGGCTGCCCGCCGATCAGGGAATACGTGCTGCTTTAAATCGCCAGCATATCTTGAACCTTGCACACGCCTGCGATGCGTTGCAAGTTTCCTCCAAAGGACTGAAGAAGCGGTATCGGAGTTTGCATCCCGAGGCTTTTGTCCTTGACCCCTATGTCCCTGTGCCACATACTGCACCTGAAAAGCCGTCCGGATTTGTTATTGCCTGGGCGGGCACATCTAGTCACATCGCAGATTTACAAACCATTATTCCAACTATAAATACATTTTTACGAGCGCATACTGACAGCCGGTTTGTTGCGATGGGTAATCTGGAAATATTGGAAGATTTGCTGCAAGATTTGCCAGCTGAACAATTACAAATACGAGCCTTTGGTAACTACGAAGAATTGCAAATTTTTTTGGCTGGAGCTCACATTGCTATCGCTCCCTTGCAAGAATCGGGTTTTAATCGCGGGCGCAGCGATGGCAAGTTTGCACAATATGCGGCAGCGGCTTGTGTGGCTTTGCTCAGCAGATGTGAGGTGTTTGCAGAACATGACAGGCGCGCTCTATGCTTTGCCAGTAACCATGAACTGGAGATGCACCTGGAACAGTTGTATGCGCAAAGAAACCAGTTGAATGACATTGCACGTCCAGGGTGGGAGTGGGTGATTCGAGACCGCAATCCACAGGCCGTGCGTGAAAAAATGCGCAGGCAATTTCGGCGTTTGATGGACACTAAGACTCCATTACCCAAGTCTGACCCTATCCAGGTGGATCCGCGTCGACAGTCTATTTGGGCGCAAACCTTACAGGCTGCTAAACTGGCACAGCGTGAGCTTTGCGTCGAATTGTGTCAGTCACTATTGGAGATGGATATTAACTTTCATTCGGCACGGTGGTTACTGTTACAGCAGTTGAATGGGTTGCAGGCATATTCGAAGATGTTAGCGCTGATAGAGTCCGCGCCGCACGATACGCTATTTGCTGATCATTATGCGAGCATGGGGTATGCGATTGCGAGAAAAATTAAATCGGAGAAAATGCCGGAATTTTTATCGCAGATACAGTCGCCAGCGTTGCGGGCACAAACATTGGGCGTTGGGACCGATGGATCAGAAACCTATTTCCGTCAAATATTGGCGGAGCAACCCTATCACTATTTTGCACTATTTGGTTTACATAAACTTTTGCAAAAACATAATCCACATCATGCCGACATACCAGAATTGCTGCAACGGATGGATTTACTTGCCCCCGAGGCCCTTACCACAAGAAAGAACTTAATTGCAGACTAAACTCTATCAATGTTTTGGGTTGACGATACGCAGCGATATGGCGCTGCCGTGTCTTCCTGCCTCGGTAGGTGCTTTGGAAGATGTATATTTTCATGTTATTGGCGTTAGCGAGATGCCGGACATGCCAGCTGACATACAAATTCTGGGGCCTAACGAATGCCAGTGGCGCGAGAATACTGGCAACTGGCATGTGCATTACACCGACGCGCTCAATGGCGCAGAATTACATTTTCAGGTTGATTTGAATGAAAAACGGGTAGAGGTTAGCTGGACTGATGGCGTCTCAACAGTTGACATACCACGAGTGATTCTGGGAGCGATTTGCGGCAGGCTATTGCAATGGACTGGCAGGCTCGCTATGCATGGTAACGCGGTACAAATTGGTCATGACGCTGTGTTGTTTTGTACCGACTCTGGTGGTGGTAAGTCAACGGCGTCAGCAGCATTAGTTGAGGCTGGATTTCCATTAGTGTGTGATGATATTGCGACACTGAAAATCGAGGCTGAGACGGCGCACCTGCAACCCGGCTACCCTCATCTGCGTCTGTGGCCAGATAGTGCTGTTGGTTTGGGGGAGCATTGGCAAGACCTGCCTACTGTCTTTCGACGTACACAGACTATGGGCAATAAATGCTATCGCGATTTGCAACATTGCCCTGAATTATTTTGTGTTGAAGCTCTGCCTTTAAGTGCCATCTATCTGCTGCAGACGCGGATTCCTGGGCAGAATTCGACAGAAATCAACCCAATCAGTGGCAGACAGGCATTTCCCGCACTATTTGCCAATATTTTTCAAAAAGAATTGTTGGCACCGGAGTCTGCAGCATGCATATTTCCCGTTTTGGCTGCCGTAGCAAGCAGGACGCCGGTTTTTCTCGTGCGTGCGCCTGAGGGCTTGCAGTATATGCCAGGCTTTGCCGACGCAATTGCTGCGCATTCCAAAAATCTGGCAAGCTCGAAAATCGCAGACTAATCAAATCTACTAATCGTTGGGATTAACATGGCTCTTACAATCAATTTGCATGATGCAGTCTTGCAAGTTTACCCACCGTCGGCAGTGGCAACTACACTCCATGCGGTTGATAGCCCGTTGCTTGCAACAGCAATCGTCAAGCTAGAAGCACACACGCAATTGCTCGACTATAAAGCACGCCTGGATAATCGCCCTGCGTTGGCAGCAGCTTTGGGAATTGCTGCGTGTAATGCAGCTTTATGGCCGACAGGCGATTTGCTACTGCGCGCGTACCAGCGTTGGGGTAGTGATATGGTCAAACATTTGCGAGGCAATTGGTGGTTTGCGATGTGGGATGGTAGTCAACGTCGTCTTATTTTGGCTGTAGATCCTACTGGAGCAACTCCGCTTTTTTATACCCATAAAAATGGAAACATTGCATTTGCGCCTTCGCTCGTCGATTTGTTACAGTTACCGGGAGTTAATTGTGGACTGAATGAGAAACGCATACTTAGTTATCTTATTCATTGGATTGCTTATGCCGACTATGATGAAACGGAATACCAAGACATTCGTCAGTTAAAACCGGCATCTTGCTTGTTTGTTGATATTAAAACGGCATACATTCAAACATATTGGCATCCGGGTGACTGGAAACCTGCCAGACGCACTTTCACAGATCAGGAATACATTGATCAGTTTTTGCATCTGTATCGTAAAGCTGTTTCGGCGCGTATTGCCGGAAATCAGAACGTTGCGACCATGCTTAGTGCTGGACTGGATTCTGGTTCGGTAAGCGCGCTCGCGGCACAGGAAATGGCCGCTCGCGGGTTGCCACTGTCTGCGTACACCCATGTACCGATTCCGCAAGTCCGCAGTCTGCACCTTGACAACAAAATCGTCGATGAGTGGCCGCTCGCACACATGACAGCCATGTGCCACCCGAATATAGAACACATTGCCTTGCAAAGTGCTGCACTTAGCCCGCTTAAGGCTTACCAGCGCGGTCTGAGTATGACCGGGCGTTTGCAGAGTACGGTAGTGAATATGCCGTGGATACATTTTCTGAGCGCCCAGGTGCAGCAGCGGCAGATGCATACTTTGTTATCTGGACAGCTAGGTAATCTGGTTGTGACCTGGGACGGAACGCCTTTGACACTGTGGTCACAATTGCAGCAGCGCAAATGGAAAAGCGCCTGGGGGTGTTTACTCAACGGTCGGACAACGACCGCCTACAACATTGCCAGAGGTGTGGCGCGTCAAACTTGGTACGCATTCAGACCCGAAAAAGATGTACTTACCAGGAAGTTTAGTGGATTGTCTGCGCATCCGGCAAATCCACATTTACTTGCGCAACATAAGAATAACTTCGAGACACAAGCAGCGAGACGCAAGCGTAGCGATTTGCAAAATATGCGAGCTGCGTTGATGCCTGTTTTTATTGCCGCCACCGGTATTAATAGTTTGCTTGCTAGTGCGTACGGGTTTGATATGCTGGATCCAACCTCCGATCAGGATTTGATTGAATTTTGCTTGTCAGTACCAGATGATCTGTTTGCTCGCAATGGACACCGGCGCTGGTTGATACGAGAGGCAATGCAAGATATTTTGCCTCCTGAAGTGCAGTGGAACTACGTTCGGGGTCTGCAGCCAGCGGACGGTATATATCGGTTTCTGTCACATCGCGACGAGGTAGAAACTATGCTGGAAATGATGCAGCAATCAAACCTGGCACAACATTATCTGAATTTGCCAGCAATACGTGCTTCCTGGGAGCGCATGAAACCGTCGTTGGTATTAGGTGATGATTTCTCTATATTTCAAGCTGGAATAGGAGCAGGGGCTTTTTTTGCTCATGTGGAGGGGAAAAAGTTACCGTTTGATTGAGCGTCAAAAACATTGACGATGTAAGATGCAATGCTATTCGGTCATCAATTGGTATTGCAATGACTTATCAGCTCTTTGTGAGTGCTTGATAGTTTTATTGGTAACCGTAATTTGGTTGCTGTTATTTCGTTGCTGTTATTTGTTCCTGGAATCTATCTATCAAGCGTCACGTAGCGCAATTGTCTAAGCAAAATTCAAGTGCTCGTCTCAATTAGATTCAGTCAGGTTTTTTGTACGTCCGTCCAACTACCTTGGTCTGAGATACGGCCAGCTTCCATAATGATGACCTGATCAGCATGTTTTAAGGTCGCCATACGATGACCAATGGCAACCACTGTCAGGTCGCCGTGTAGATTGACGATGGCTTGTCGGATGCGTTCTTCATTTTCCATATCGAGCGCACTTGTCGCTTCGTCGAGGATTAGCAAGGCAGGGCGACGCAGAAGGGCGCGTGCGAGTGCTATTCGTTGACGCTCGCCACCAGACAAGCGCAAACCCTGATCGCCGACCACAGTGTCGAGTCCGAGCGGTAAATCGCGCACAAAACCAGCAGCAGCTTTTTCCAGCGCCTGCCACAAAACTGTATCGTCGGCGTCTGATACGGCCCATAATAAATTGCTACGTATGGTGTCGTTGAATAAGACGGGTTCTTGCGGTACGTAGGCGAGTGCATGCCGCCATTGCACACGTGCGGCATCGTCCAGAGTTTTACCATCAATGATCATTGCGCCTCTATCAGGTCGCAATAGTCCCATCAGAACATCAGCTAAGGTGCTTTTTCCTGCACCCGACTCGCCGATGACAGCGGTAGTGGTTTTTGCGTGGATTGTCAGATTGATGTCTCGTACAGCCTGACGTTCGCGCCCGGGATATTGAAAGCTGACATCTCGCAATTCCAATGTCTGCACAAACGTCGAAGGTGCACCATACAAATCCGGCTCGGCTACTTTGCGACATTCGGCTATCAAATGTTCTGTGCTTTCCAATGCGGGCAGTGCGTGCAGCCATTGATGTAAATGTTGCTGAAGCTGCGAACCCAGTGGCATGAGGCGAGAAAACACGAAGATCAATGCCGCCATTTCCGCGATAGGTAAGTGCCAGAGTTCCAGTCCCGTGTATAGCAACACCGCCAGTATCAAGGTTGCCCCGAATTGCATACGCGCACGTGAATAACTCGAGCTGCTTTGGAATTTCAGTAATTGCCCTCTATACCCTTGCATGGATTGTAGAAATTTCTGCAAATGTCGTGATTCATTGCCGAGGATTTTTACTAACTTCATTCCTTGAAGACTCTCTTGTACCGTGCTGTGCAGGCGCTGTGAGGTCTGTCCTAACCCTGCGCCGAGTTGCAAGGCTTCTCGCCGCAAACGGCTCTCGGTAAAGAAAAACAGAAGACACGTTGCCAACACCAACAAGGTCATTGGAACCGACAGCCATAAAGCAGCTACCGCATACACCAGCAATTGTGCAGCGGCGCTGGTGAGTTGAATAAAAAAATTCACCCCAAAGCCAATACGATTGACATCGGTGAGTAAAAGATTGGAATATTCTGCATTATTTGTTTGTGATAGCCATGTCCATTCACTTTTTAGCACCGCCATGAAACAGCGTTCGCGCAAACGATCAACTAAGTCGCATTGGACTTGGGTGGATATGTTTTCGCGAAAAAATTGGGCGACAATTCTCAGTACTTGCAGCGCGACAAATGCCAACAAGATGCTCCAACCTTTGAACGGAATCCCGACTGCAGTAAATATTTGCGTCAGATAGGATCCTGTGCCGTTTGAAGTATGTGCGTTGGTGCTGTCGGCATTTTGTAGTAAACCCAACATCGGCGCCAATAAACTTACGCCAAAGCCTTCGCAAACACTGACGATGGTCATACTGAAGATCAGGGCAACCAAAGGGCGGCGAGGTTCCTGGCGCATGAGTGCAAAAAAAGTCTGCGTTCTCTGCCATATGGTTGCTGGCTTCATGATTCTTCCGTCAATTCTGGGTTCGAGATAAACATACTAACCACCGTAAACTCTTGAAAGCTTTCCCCGCCTGTCACGCAAACTGGCCCCGCGCAAACCCAGGCGTGTGCCAACAATTGCTGATCTTCGTTTTTCTTCAAACCAAAATATAGGGCATAAGGAATATCATAAATTCCCAGCCATAGGCGTGCTGTGATGGCTTGCGCAAAACAATTTGCATTCCATGGACAATAACGTGCCGTGGTCGTCACCAGACGAGAAATCTGGCGTGCTCGCGGAATCGTCTCCGAAGCGATCAGAGGCACTGCTGCATATACGCCGGCGTGATGCCCCAAGCGGGGGGCGATATGTCGAAACGGGATGCAGAGTACCAGCATGCGAGCTAGTCCGAGTACGCACCAGGTTGGCAAAAAAAACAGTTGAAAAAAAACGGGCTGACGAAAGAAGCTACGTAGTTTTTGCTTTATCCGCGTCATTACATTCATGCAAATTGTACGACTTTTGCATTAAGCATTTGTGTGACAAACGTTTGTACGTCTTTAAGGCAAGTGTCTGCATCTACTGCGAATTCTTTCACCACGACTTGGCATAAATGTTCTAGCGTTTGCGGTGTTTGTAAGGCTTCCCAGATGACTGACCCAACTGGATTAACGCCGTAGTAGCTGCCTTGACTAATACTCATCATCACCAGGTCGCCATCCATCGGTACGGCGACTAAATCAGGATTGCGGATAAATTTACTGGACATATCAAGGGAAATTGTTGACATAAAAAACCTCAATCTAAAACAAATAAACGAATAAACGAATAAACGAATAACTCAGCAATATTAGCTGAAATAGGGCGATCCACTGTCATCTATATAGCCAAATCGGTGCATGACTACGTAATGATCCTGTACTATTTGATCCACCTGCTCAGCGCTGAGTGTGTCGCGCCAACTGCCGGCCTTGCCGGAGCGGAAAAAACGTTCTGCCTTAGCTGAGCGTTCACGGAACCCCTTTTCCTGCTCCTGTGCCGCCAGTTTTTCAAAACTACTTTGCACAATGGCGCGTTGTATTGCAACTTGTTCTGCTTTCAGTTCCAAAAAATCACTGGCCCTGGTAAAGCTGGCGAGACTATCCTTCAGCATATCTTCATATCTGACGACGCAGCAACGTAAATCATTCGCATCGACCCAGCTTAATACATGTTGTGACCAACTTAGCAAGCGTTGACCAACCTGAGTGTGCATGCTGCGTTTATTTTTTGCGATCTCAAAATCACTTTTTCCCATGCGATGGATTGCGTCATCAATTGAACAGCCCCAATGATGCGATGCTGAAATCGCGACATCCAGCGGATTACGCAAAATGTATAAGGCGCCTCGCGTCGCTTCACGACTGACCAACGGTTCACCATTGTCGAGACGTAGATAGGCATCGTGAATTTTGTGGTAACCCAAGCTTTTGGCTTCTTTAGCGACAGTCCAACGATAAACTTCTGGACGTAAACGTTCAATTTCTGCGGCACGCAAATCTGCACTGTCAAACCCAAGAAGTTCATCCAACCAGCCTCGACTACTAGCGATTTCTCCAGTGTCGAGCGCATTGATATCAACCTCTGCGTTCTGTCCGCGTTGCAGATTCGCAATAAATGCACGAAACCAGGTATTGCCAGATTTTGGGTAGGAGGCTAGCCAATAAATTCCAGCCGCCTCGCTCATGTTTGCTCCATTGCATCTGCCAGGATTCTGTCAGCTAATTCATCCAGTGCAAAGCGTGTGTTAGGGCGTGTCACACGCACGAGCTTAATTTTTGAAGACAATTGCGCGCACAGAGCTAAATGCTGTGCCTTCAAATCCATACCTTCAACGAAACGTACGCGGTAAGTGTTATGGCGTAATGCCGGAAACCTATCCATGCCGCGTACCGTTTCAAACACAAACTCGTCTTTGTTATGATTGTTAAGAATATAAATCCAACGTATTGGCAAAGGCGCAGCAGCCATTTCGCCAAAAGTTGGTAAATTGAATTTTTCCATATCAGGACGTATGCGTGCCAGCCCATCTGTTGCTATCTGCATTTTTTCTGCGCTGTCCTGCCACAATTTAATTCTGGGGAATCCTGGTAAAGCTTCGCATTGTGCGTTGACTGGCACCACGTCGTCGGCCAGCAGCTTATGCCCACGTTGCATCAAAGCTGCCGCCAAGGTCGATTTACCGACCCCGGAAGGTCCGACGCAGACCAGACAACCATCGCCCACTTGTACTGCATTACCATGCAAGACCAGATGCTGGCGCTGAAACATAAGTACACCCATCGCAGAGCCTAGCAAAAATACGCGGACGCTGGCCTCATCAATCCCTGGTTCAGGCTGCACCATAATTTCGTTGCCGTTGCGGATCAGAAAGGCGGCTACTTCTGGTACCTTAAGCCAGAATTCTTGGGCTGTTGCCCATAAAAATGGGCCAAGTTGTCGTGCATCGGTCGCGATCGTACCAAGTACATCGCCATATTGAATTCGAACTTCGCCTGGCATCTCTGGCGCTGGTGTCAGCTCTGGTAAAACCAAGTCACTCGAAATGCCGAATTGATAAAGCTGATAGCTATGTTGCATGTGAACTCAATTTAAATCAGTTGTGGAAGTGAAGAGCCGTGTTTGCATTACTTGATAAAAAGAAAAACGATTTCGATCTGCCTCCCTTCGCGAGGATTACGTCATCGATATTATCGTCAAACGAAGGCTAAAAATTCAGGTTTTCTCTTCATTATGGTTCGGCAAATCTATTTTATGTTTTTAATTCAGGCGAGAGAGAATTCATTGAATTGACGTAAAAAATGAATCAGAAAAACGCCTTTGGGTACCATGTGCATCGCAATGAAATCTGCTGGTGTATCACAGCGATTCGTTTTCATTTCGTGTTTTACCATGATCTGCAAACGCGCTACATCAACCACCTCGCGTATTGGATCACTGGTGCTGATACTGGCAAATAATTGTTCGGCAATTACACGTTGTCGGTTATAGCGCAAATGAAAATCCGGTGCAAACGGCTGTTTGCTTGTTCGCCATTGTATGCTCGGTGGGAGCAAGCCATCGAGCGCCAAGCGCACGAGGCTACGCGGATAACCATTTCGTACCTTGAGATGCGTCGGTGCAGCTAAGCAAAATTCTAGGACGCGCTTATCCAAAAACGGAAAAATAAACCGAGTCCCATTGGTTCCGCGTCCAGAGGAGCGTTGTGAGTGTTGAACGTGAGCAATGCTACGAGCATGCGCAGCGCGAGGATTGCGGTGATCTTGTACCAACGCATTTGCACGTGTCAGCATCTCATCTCTTGATTGCGCTAAATGACGAGCCAAATATGCTTGTTGAAACGGTTGATTGGCTGAACTCTGTGCCAGATCAAATCGATGTTCACGCCCTGCGAGTTTGAGTAGAAACGCCGGAGCCAAAGGTTTGAGTAATTCGCTTTTAATTACCTTAGATACCGGAAAATGGTACGCGTTTGCTCTGGCGCGTAATTCCTTTGCAAGCAGCAACCACTGTCCAGAACGGAACAATTCTGCATAAAAACCATTGCCATAATGTGTAGGTCCCAGTTCGCCAAAACAGCCGTCAAATATGGTTTGCGCCCCACGCGCGCTTGCTGCTTCAGCAAATGCAGCGTATTGGTAGTGGCGCGAACTTAGAAATGGTACTGAATGCTGGCGTAGAGACTGATCAACATCATCAAAAGGGCCGCGTTGTTCATTTGTAATATCAAGAAAATCAATATTGTCGACATGTGAAAAAGCGCGGATAAATTCAGATTCATCAATTAATTTGCCACGTAAGTGAGGCGGTAAAACCGCAGAAATAGTGAGCAAACGACGATTTTGTTGCTTCAGAATGGAAGCGGCGACAGCGACGAGTGCCGAAGAATCCAATCCCCCACTTAAGAGAGCCGCTGGCGTAGAGGAGGTTGGCAAGCGCGCGCCGACAGCATCAAACAGTAAGGAACGTAAGGCTTCCGGTACTTCGTGGTCAGGAATATCGAGGCCACGTTCAGGATCTGGCTGCCAATAAGACCAGGTTTTAAAACCACTGGCTTCCAGACAAAAAGCGCTGCCACCAGCTAGTGACAGCACATCTTCATAAAAACTTTCGTTACTGCTGTCAGCCAAAATTACGGCGCTTTGTGCCAATTTGCGATGATTTAAACGCCGACCGACCGAGGGGTGGTCGAGTAGAGGAGACACTCTTGCAGAAACGATCAGTTGTGTCCCTTTGTGCACATAAAATAAGCCACATACACCTAAGGCATCACGTGCGCCAAAAACACGTTGCTTCGCGCAATCCTCGATAACAAAACTAAAATCCCCTAGTAAATGCTCTGGCATCGACAGATCCCAACGTTGGTAGGCAAGCGCTAGCAAATCGATATCTGTTGGCAACGCGCCACTGATGCCAAGACGGGATGCTAACTCCTGTCGCTCATTCAAGCTTCCATTAAATGCAATTCTAAGGCCATTATTGTCAGAGTGCCTCGCCGGTAAATCAAATACCACTGCCTCAGTGGCGAGATCAGCAATATAAAAAACTTGTTTAGTTTGCATTATTGTTTGATTGATTGAAAGACATAAAAATCGCGCCGTAAGCGCGATATAATTTCCATGAATTTGAGTTTTTTAGGAGTGCGATGTAAACAAAGAACCGCCGCCGTCAGGTCCTAACCCCGTATTGTGTTCAGTTTCTGAATCGCCAAGACTGATTAGGATTGGTGCGGTGTACACTTGACGCATTTCAATGTGTGTTTGTGTTAAGTTGCCAGATTGTGGTTTTGTATCGATTGGTTGCATGTTTTTCCTCGCCGATTAAATAGTGAAGTTGAATTAATATGGTTTCAATAACATTAAAATAAACACGTCGTTAGACCATGTTACGAGTGACTTAAAGCATCCATTCCACCATCAAAACCTTTACCCGTATTATGCGCAGTTTCTGCATCGCTCTTGTGCATGATTAGTTTTAATTTTTAATTTAAAACTGAATCAATAGGTCTTTGTTTGAAACAATAAAATAACGGATTGAATTCATGCTCGCTATTTTATTCTTTGGCTTATAACTTAACGATTTGCGCCATCAATTCCCGATATTGAGGTCTCGGAATATGACTAACTATGCTGTCGTCTGATACTGCTTAAGAATGTGAAACGCCAGTACTAGAACCGTCATGTCCGGCACCAAAATTAGCTTCAGTTTCTGAATCGCCAAGACTGATTAGAATTGGTGCGGTGTACACTTGACGCTTCTCAGTGGATGCTTGTGTTAAGTTGTCAGATTGTGGTTTTGTATCGATTGGATGCATGTTTTTCCTCGCCGATTAAATAGTGAAGTTGAACTCATAAAATCACTGTTGATCGCAAATTGCCTTGGCTAGGGTGTTATGAAGAATTAAGATCAATCCTTTCATGTATGTATTTATTTTACTAATAAATAATTTTTAGCAAACAAACATATAGTCAATCATCATTTTCTACATTGAAACGTATGTATGAATACTTGCCTTTTTATTTGAAGTCAAATACCAAAGGTTCATGCGATATTTTTTAAAGTACTCTTTAAAGTGAATAATTTTGATGTCCGGTAGTGGCTTGTCTTAGCTTCAATTTACAAAGTGAGCACCGAACAAATGTGACTTATGAATTCTGTTTTTATGATGACATGTGTCCTGCAATATTTTGGTAACGAATTATTGCGAAGTGCGTGCTTTTTGTTTCGTTTGTATCCATGATTTAAATTTAGTTTTGCCTGTCGTTATACTAGCTTGAAACATTCCATTTATTTTCGTAGTAAGAATTTTTATCGTTTCATGCAGACGCCAAAAACAATCTGGTTCACAGGACTTCCCGGTTCGGGAAAGTCCACTTTGGCGAAAGCTATCGCGCGCAAACTCAGTGAGCTTGATATTACTTGCGCCATTCTCGATGGCGACATTGTCCGGCAGGGTCTGTGCAAAGATCTTGGTTTTTCTGCTGAGGATAGACATGAAAATTTGCGGCGTATTGCTGAGGTCGCGGCTTTGATGAATGAGGCTGGATTGACGGTGTTGGTGGCAACGATATCACCGTTACAGAAGGATAGGGATATGGCATGTGCCATTATCGGGCGAGAGAATTGGATTGATGTTTTTGTTGCGACCTCGGTAGAGGTATGTGAGAGGCGCGACCCCAAAGGTATGTATGCGAGAGCCCGACGAGGGGAAATTGCGAACTTCACTGGAGTGAGTTCGCTTTACGAGGTACCAATGGAACCATCGCTCATTATTGACACGGATTTAATGCATATTGAAGATGCCGTTGGGTCGATTTTATCTGCATTAGGTTTTCGGTTTATCGGGCAGCAACATGCGGCGAAGTTATTACCGTTGTGACGAAAGAAGATTTTTCTATGCTACAAAATTATGACCGTCAATTCGAATGCCCACTTGAGCGTTCAGATCAAGGTAATGAGTTTGAGTTGATATTAACGTGTTGTCGCCCTGTTGCTTTGGAAGTTGATTTCCAGCGGCAAGCAGAGTTGGCTAAGAAAAATTTAGATACGAATAAAGTTCTTGAGTTGGCACGCCGTCACAAGGTTGCATCACTTTTATATGGCAATCTTAAGACGCATCGTGTTGGTACATTCGATCAAGTTCTGATTGATGAACTCGCTGCTCTGTATAAAAAAAATGTACATAAAGCGATGAAGTCATTTCAGGCGTTACATCAAATTGCAAAGTCAAACGCTGATTTTCAGATTTATGTAATGAAGGGTCTTGATGTTGCAGTTCGCGCCTATCATGATATTGGGGTGCGAGATGTTGGCGATATTGATTTGCTCGTCGCCTCTGAGCATATGAGTGCTGTGTATTCGAATTTGGTGTTGCAGGGTTGGCATTCCAAGGTTTCCCTTGTGACACGTTTTTTTACTTCAAAGATTTTGCGCAATAGTCATTGTGATTTGACTTTATTTCAGGCAGCCTTCCCAAGACTGGAGTTGCATTGGAGGCCCACTCATAACCCCTATGAGTTTCCAATGGCTTGCCTTAGTTCTCAACTCACGAGCGGTAACTCTTCTACTGGCTTGTACGGATTTGGGAATGAGGATCTGTTAATTTATTTATGTGTCCACGGAAGTAAGCACGGTTGGGGGCGGTTAAAATGGCTATTTGACTTACCGAATGTGATTGAAAAGCTTAATATTGAGTGGGATACACTTTGGCAAAAAGCCGACCGACTCGGCGTTAGTTTAGTGGTTCAACAAGGTTTAATGTTGGCAAGTCGTTTTTGCCATGTTGAGCTAACAACAGAAATCGTCGCGGGGTTTAAGCACAAAATTAGCAGGGCGCAGTGGCATTCAATACGCGAGTTTCAATCAGGACCAGAACTTTGGATGGAGTATCCGCCAGCACATTTATTAATTTACGTTTGGTTGAACCGTATCGGCACGGCAACGACGCCAAAGATTTTTATTTGGCATTTGTTGGCGATGTTTAATCCCAGTATTAACGATTTTGATTTGCTTCGATTACCAGAACGCTTAGAGTATTTATATTTTATTTTTAGACCATTTACCTGGAGTATTCGACGACTAAAAATATGGAAAGCCAGGACTAGTGCCGCATAAAGTTTAACAAATTAACTGTAATGTCCTTATTGAATATCTATTTCGACTCAAAATGCTCGGACGAAAAAAACGCCGCAAATGATGCGGCGTTTTTGTATGCATCTCAATCGAGATGCAATAGCTTAGTTACGTACAACGCGTTTGTATTCGTTAGTACGTGTATCGATCTCGATCACGTCGTCCTGGCTCACGAACAGTGGCACTTGAACGATATGGCAATGTGCTTCGATTGCGTTTTCGATTTTTGCTTCTTTCAATACGTTACCGGAAGTGTTGCCTTTAACTGCTGGCTCAGAGTACACAACTTGACGAGCGATTGTTGTTGGCAATTCTACGGAGATTGCTTTACCGTCATAGAATACGGCTTCACATTCCATACCGTCTTTCAGGTAGTGCAATGCATCACCCAGGTTTTCTTCTTCGATTTCGTACTGGTTGTATTCTGCGTCCATGAATACGAACAATGGGTCAGCGAAGTAAGAGTAGGTCACTGGTTTTTTGTCCAGAACAACAACGTCAAACTTGTCATCGCCACGGAAAACGGATTCTTGTGGGCTGTTAGTCAGAAGATTTTTCATCTTCCACTTGTAGGTGAAGCCCGTGCGGCTTGAACCATTAACGTCAGAGCGCAAAACGATCATAGGCTTGCTATCGACCATAATGATGTTGCCAACACGAATTTCTTTTGCAGGTTTCATAGTAAATATACGTAAAAAGGTGATTGCATAAAAATCATCTGTTGCCTACTGGTAAAAGCCCTGCAAGCCCACGTCCGATTGAATTTGAAAATACGGTAAAAATTAACCGCATATTTTACCCCATTTTTTGCCGGTAATTAAGCAAGTGTCGTAGCAAACTGAAGTAAATTAGTGCTGAAATTGCCATTTTTGAGCATTTCTTGCTCCCATTCGGTGCTCAAAAGTGTAATTTGGGGTAGTTCAGTGAGCAAAGTTTGCCATACATCTGCCCAGTTGCCGTGAAGGCCGCTTGCGGCATTCCAGGTCAGGGAGAGCTGATCCAAGGCGGCGGTTTTGGCTGTATAGCGATTTAAAAATGCCTTTAGTTTGACGTGATGCAGATTTTCATCCTGAGGATAAATATGCCAGACAAAGGGCTTGTTCGCCCATTGTGCCCGCACAAATGAGTCTTCACCACGGACAAAATTCAAGTCACACGCCCATAGCAGGCGATCGTAGTCCGATTGCGGTATAAATGGCAGTACACGTACCGTTAGTGCGCCTTGTGTCGAATGCGACCCAGCAACGGCGGTTTGCCCGAGGAAATGGGTGATTGCATCACTCGCGACACCTTCTGGAACCACGCAAGTGACAGCGACCGGGCTGTTTTTCCAGGCCTCAAATAATTCATTCACTGGCGCATGTGGGTAGCAAAACAAAGAGACTTTGATTGCTTCTTGTTCGGCTGCCGTGACCCCAAGTTGCGACAAAAAGTGCACGATGGCTTGGGGATCAGATTGAAATTGCTGGCGCTGTTCGCTTAATTGGGCTTCTTTGATCAAACCACCAGTTTTATCGGTGAAACCCGGGAAAAAGAAATACTTGGTCAACGAATACTGCGGATGCGGCGATGGTAAGCGATGGCAGCCTTCTACCCATTCTTCAGCGCTTAAACCTTCGAGGTTAAACCAGAGCGGGCGCGGCGTGCATTGCGCCATTGTTGCAATATAGGCAGGCGGAATATCACAGCCAAAAAATTCAATGACGATATCGGCAATATCGTGCACCGTAAAAATACCACCCTGATCACGCCAATGCGTAACCTTGATCCCAGCGACGCTTTGCTCTAATTGATCGGTATGCACTTCGGGGCAAATACGCTTAAAGCTGATTAAATCATCGACCCATAAATTCACGGCAATACCATGCTCGTGCGCAAGTTGTTTTGCCAAACGCCAGCAGATACCGATGTCACCATAGTTATCAACCACCTTACAAAATAAGGCAAGCGTTGTTTGAGCATCTTTGTTGTTACTGACGTCGAGCATGTTAATTTGAACCCTGAACCAAAAAATGTCGGTATTTTAGAGCGAGATCGCGCTTACGCGAAATTGTTTTTCCATTCGCGTAAGGCATAAAAATTTGTCGCGTCATCAGCTGACGCATCAATTTTTTGATGCTTGAGAAGGCCAGCAATCACGCTAGGTTCCCGGATGCGCAAAAATGGATTGGTCTGTTTTTCTAATCCAATCTGCGTCGGTACAGTAGGCTGCCCCCGATCGCGTTTTGCTCGCTCGACGGCGATACGTTGTGCAAGTTGTTGGTTGTCGGGTTCAACTGTCTCAGCAAAACGCAAGTTCCCCATCGTGTATTCATGGGCGCAAAAGACAAGCGTATCATCCGGCAGACCCACCAATTTATCGAGAGACGATAGCATTTGTGCAGGAGTGCCTTCAAAAATGCGTCCGCAACCTCCGGCGAACAGGGTGTCGCCACAAAACAGCCAGTGTTCTTCTGGTGCAAAATAAGCGATATGTCCTAACGTATGACCAGGCACTTCGATGACCGATAAATTGATACCAGGTTCTGGTAGGTGGACAATATTGCCTTCGTGTAAGGGATGTGTAATTGCCGGGATGTTATCATTTGCTGGTCCATAGACGGGAATAGGGGGGAGCTCGGTATTTGATGCGAGCAGTTCCGGAACGCCTCCAATGTGATCAGCATGGTGGTGAGTGAGTAAAATCGCCGATAATATGAGCTTATGTTGTGCCAGTGCATGTAATATGGGCGTTGCGTCACCTGGATCGACGACAACGGCGTGTTTGCCATTGTGTATGATCCACAAATAATTGTCCTGAAATGCAGGCACCGTCAACATCGTCAGAGAGTTGTTCATAGACACATGGATTCATTGGAAAAGGACATTATAGACCTCGACGCCTGGTTGCAGTTACCGGCAGGGCGCTATGTGCTCGAGTGGGAACAAGCATTGCTGGCAAAATTGACCGTGGATATTTTTGGCTATAACGCCGTGCAAATTGGTATGCCACAAATTGACGGTTTAGCAGCAAGTCGTATGCCTAATCGTTGGCTGACGAATTCAGTTATGCGGAAACCTAACCTTGTCGAGGGTGAAACAGAACAACGACCCATAGTCTTGCTGCATGACTTCTCAGAGTTGCCTTTTGATTCTCAAAGTATCGACCTGATCATCTTGCCACACGTGCTGGAATTCGCCAAAGAGCCGCATCAACTATTGCGTGAGGTGGAGCGCGTATTAATCCCCGAAGGCCGCCTGATTATTAGCGGTTTTAATCAGGCGAGCTTGTGGGGCGCAAGACAGTTTGTCGGACGTTTGAATGAGAATTATTTTCTGCCGCGACAAGGCGAATTTATCAGCTTTACGCGCATGAAAGACTGGTTGAAATTATTAAATATGGAAGTAGGCGGACATGAGTTTGGTTGTTATGTGCCACCATGTCGTTCTGAGAATTGGTTGCAGCGCTTTCATTTTATGGAAAATGCTGGTCAAAAATGGTGGCCGTATCTGGGAGCAGTGTACATGGTGCAAGCGGTCAAGCGCGTGCGCGGTATGCACCTGATTGGCCCTGCCTGGAAGCAAAAGCGTATGGCACGCGGAAACGCGGTTGCCGTCGTTAACAAAGCAAAAAAATAAACCATGGATAAAATCGAAATTTATACAGACGGGGCATGCAAAGGTAACCCCGGCGTTGGCGGTTGGGGTGCGCTACTCGTAGCGGGTGACAAAGAAAAAGAACTGTGTGGTGGTGAAAAAGAGACCACCAACAATCGCATGGAATTGATGGCGGTGATTCAAGCGCTGGCTGCCTTAAAGCGCCCATGCCATATCACTTTGCATACCGATAGCCAATATGTGCTCAAGGGTATTACCGAATGGATTACTGGCTGGAAAGCGAAGGGCTGGAAAACCGCCTCCAAAGCGCCAGTTAAAAATGTCGACCTATGGCAAGCGCTTGACGCCGCGCAATCTACCCACAAAATCGACTGGCGCTGGGTGCGTGGCCATACCGGCCATCACGGCAACGAACGCGCTGATCAGCTCGCGAATCGTGGTGTTGAGAAGGTATTGGCAGGCGAGATTTGAAACGTTGGAATAAGTTTTTCTGCAGTGATATCGATGATGAACGGGATCAGATTTGATGAGTTTCTTCATAAATAAAAAACGGAGTATAACTTTTTCTGAGGTGAATCAGCAGCGCCGCCTGACCGTACTGGCAATGACGAGCGCCCTTGTTTCACCCGCGCTGGCGGCAAGCGATTCAGAGGTGCCGCTGTTGATCTGGCAGTTGACGGATCAATTTAACCATCCTTTACCAACCAAGCCGGCGATACAAAGACTGGTCGATTATCTGAGCGCAAAAGCCGGTAAACGCTTTCATTTGCAAGCCTATCCGTGGAATCGCGCTTTGAAATTAGCCAATGAAGGTGTTGCGCCGATTTGGGGCTTGTCACAAACATCAGAAAGATTGCAGCGTTTCGTTTTCTCGCACCCGATTTACGAAACGAATGTGTGGATGCTCGTCAATAAAACCCAGACAATGCCATTCACATCGCTAGCGTCACTTGCCGGGAAGCGCGTCAGCACCTTCCGCGGCGTATCTTACGGCGCCGAATTTGAAGCGGCAAAAAATACCTTATTCACTGTTGAAGAAGATAGCGATAACCTCAATGCAAGATTGGCGAAACTGATCGCTGGTCGTTGCGATGTCATGCTGCAGGCGAGTCATGCCAGAACCGCAGAGCAGGTTGTTGCTGAGTTAAGTGATAACGGCTATGACGCAAATCAATTGCGCGTGTTGGAAAACCCTCTGCTGTCTGAACCCGCTTATATTGCGATTGTCAATGAAAAAGCGGGAAATTTTCCCATGGATGACCTCAACCGTGTCATTGATGCCGGGCGGCGAAACGGGGATGTGGAGCGATTGTTGCGGGATTAATCGTTGTTATTGATTTTTGCGCTTGAGGAACTTGATCGTAAGATTCGTTGCTAAAAATTGTATGATGAGTTGAGTGAACCCGTTTCCCGCTCATGGTAGAGGTGAGTCTGGCAATCTCTGACTAACTGCTGCTTCCACAACTGCTACCACAGCTAGATCCGCAACTTGAACCTGCGCTTGATCCGCCGCAATCCCCCGAATTCCCTGCGCTGCAATCGTTACCAGTCCCAAAATCTGCCGAAAAACTACCGCAGCTTGCGCCGACATCGCTCGATTGCACTACCGCGTGGTTGCGAGCACGAGCCAGTGCTTGTTGCTGCGTGATGTGATAGGTCTCAGCACTGATTAAACCTAGTGCTAAGAGTTCGGCTGGTTGGAAACTTTCCGGAAAATGAAGGTTGCCCAAAGGTGTACCTGCGGAGCTGGTGTTACGGAATCCTAATTTGCCCGCAGCATATTGATACGCATAGCCTTTTGGCATTTTTAGCCTTGCATCGAGACTGAATAAGGGCGGCACTTCAACGCTGAATTCTGAAATATGACTTAGGCGTCTGGCAGCGACCAGGCAAGCCGCTAAGGCATTGTCCATAGAACTTTGCATTTCTGCGTCTTCGATATGTGGGATCGTACGACCGAAGTGCTTCAGGCAAAACTTGTCGAGCGAGAGCGACGAGTATTTATTCCATGCATGCCATACGGAATCTGCCGCTTTTGAAGGAAGGGCGCAGGCGTGTTTGCTGTAAGCAACGCATTCAAAGAATTGTATTAAGCCTTCGCTTGCCCGGGCGAAAAAAAAGGCATTCTGTGGAATGCCCGGGAATTCTGAGGGTGCAACATCTTGCCAGTATAAAAATAAGTCAGATGGCATGTCGCGCAGGACTAATTGATGTTTGGACTGTGCGATAAATCTATCGGCCCGAAATTGCGACCATTGTTGGCGAACTTGTGTGATTAACATGTGATCTCCTTTGTTGTTGTTTTTGTATAGTCATATTAGAACATTTTGGCACGACAACTATCAGGAAAACTACGTATTCTTTTTTTACTGAGTAGCGGCTTATGATTGCAGTTCCATTTCCAAACGCCGTAAAAACTGATGCACGTGATACGCATCCACCAGGCCATGATGGGCAAATGTGCCGACTGGCATCAGCATTTTTCCCTGTTTTTGTTCACATTTTCCCACTGAAATTTTCGGCACACTGTCACGGCCATCGAGATGGCGTGCATGGGTGATGCCAGTGAATTTAATCCATGGCATCGCCGAGAAATGGATCACATCGTCACGTGCGCATTCGTCATTGAAACATAGTCCGTTGCTGTCTTTTACTTTTTGCATTGCCAATTGTGCCTCAGCCGCAAATTGTGAAAAATCTGGTTGGAAGTCAATCGGGCAAAAACCAAATGTATGGTCGGCGCGACTAATCGTGGCATTGACGTGGATAGTGTCATACACGACCACTTGTTGATCTTCAATCCGAAAACGCATGGCTTCGGTGTGATTGATGGCGATCAGAGTCTTGTGCAGGTAATACAAAAAAAATGATTGCTGCTCTTGTTTGCAGAATGCATACGCTTTACTGCAATCGACATCCGCAATGATGCCGTGAAATGGCTCGTCCAGTTGCGCAAAAAATTGGTAATGTTCGCGGCGATTCCAAGTGCTGAGGTCGAGAATTTTTTTCATATTCGATGGTCAGTGCGGCTGAGGGCAATGCGATGGCCATTACCAAAAAATAGGGATAGTCAGACTATCCCTATTTTGTCATGCTTAGCAAATTTTTTCTTGCGCTAACTCAGTACGAATGTAGCAACTCCTGAGCAAGAGGGTTGACCAAATGATTAGCGCATTGCTGCAATCATTTGCTCTAACTTGACAGTATCAGCACAGAATGCACGTATGCCTTCAGACAGCTTTTCAGTTGCCATCGCATCTTCATTGAGCTGGAAGCGGAAAGCTTTTTCGTTCATGTCGATTTTGCTGACATCGGAAGCCTGAGCCAGTTCTGTACTCAGTTTTTGTGTCACGGTGCTGGTGGAATCGGCCAATTTTTGCAATAAATCCGGACTAATGGTCAATAAGTCGCAGCCCGCTAATTCAAGGATTTGTGACGTATTGCGGAAGCTTGCACCCATGACTTCGGTTTTGTAACCAAATTTGCGGTAGTAGGAATAAATGCGTTTAACCGACAACACGCCCGGGTCATCAGCACCGAAAATTTCCTGGCCAGTCTTTGCTTTATACCAGTCGTAAATGCGACCAACGAACGGCGAAATTAATTGCGCGCCCGCCTCTGCGCATGCAACCGCTTGTGCCAGACTGAATAACAAGGTCATGTTACAGCGGATGCCTTCTTTTTCCAGAACTTCTGCAGCGCGGATACCTTCCCAAGTAGAGGCGATCTTGATCAGAATCCGTTCACGTGAAATGCCAGCAGCTTCGTACATGGCGATGAGGTGCCGGCCTTTTGCGACGGTGGCTTCGGTGTCAAAAGACAAGCGTGCATCTGTTTCGGTAGAAACGCGCCCTGGGATTTCTTTTAAAATTTCTACGCCAAAAGCGATCAGCAGATGGTCGATGGTTTCGTCGATCGATTTACCTTTGGTGTCGGCAACGGCTTTTTCCAGCAAATGCTTGTATTCTGGTTTTTGTACCGCTTTTAAAATCAGTGAAGGATTGGTGGTCGCGTCACGCGGAGTGTAGGCCTTAATTGCCTGGAAGTCGCCAGTGTCGGCAACGACAGTCGTGTATTGCTTGAGTTGTTCTAATTGATTCATAGTGGGGACAATATCAAAAACATCAGGGGTTGACTTCAACGATAGGTGATCCTGTAACGATATCACCAATCACGGCAGCTTCATAGAAGCCACCCTCACGGAAAATAGCTAAAACTTGTTCTACAGCACCAGCATCGCACGAGACCAATAAGCCACCTGAGGTTTGCGGGTCGGTGAGTAATGCTTGTTGTGCGGA
Source organism: Undibacterium sp. Ji67W (assembly GCA_049340365.1). Taxonomy (GTDB): domain Bacteria; phylum Pseudomonadota; class Gammaproteobacteria; order Burkholderiales; family Burkholderiaceae_D; genus Undibacterium. The sequence goes on from JBMPOY010000019.1 coordinate 40,163, forward strand.
GCTGATATCGCCATGTAACCTCACGTCGGCACCATAGGCCGCCCAGTTTCTGGCAGAGGCGCCGGTGATAAAGCCATCAGTGGCTAATTGTTCGACTTTATCCAGAAGCGGGATGTGTCGCATCGTCAGATTTGCTTGCACTTTGGCACCGCGACAGACTTCTAATAAATGGCCTAACAGTCCGAAGCCAGTCACATCCGTCATGGCATTGACGCCAGCGAGTTGCGACAGATGTTGACCGGGGCGATTTAATTTGGTGGTGCTGGCGATCATGCTTGCATAGCCAACCTCGTCCAGTGCTTGTTTTTTGAGTGCGGCGGAAAGGATGCCCACGCCTAGGGGTTTGCCCAGGATTAACTTATCGCCAGGTTTGGCGTCTGCATTGCGTTTGACTTTAGATGGATGAATTAAACCCATCACTACCAGACCGTAAATGGGTTCTACTGCATCGATTGTATGGCCACCAGCAATAGGAATGCCTGCTTCGGCGCAGATGGATTCGCCACCCTGAATAATTTGACCGATCACATCCAGCGGCAGTTTATTGATGGGCATGCCAACCAAAGCCAGTGCCATGATAGGTGTGCCACCCATTGCATACACGTCAGAAATTGCGTTGGTCGCAGCGATACGCCCAAAATCAAATGGATCATCGACGATGGGCATGAAAAAATCAGTGGTCGCGATCAGTGCCTGCTCATCATTGAGTTTGTAGACGGCGGCGTCATCGGATGTTTCTATGCCGACCATGAGTGCAGGTGGGACGGGAAAGCCAGTCGATTTTTTGAGAATTTCAGACAAAACGCCTGGTGCAATTTTGCAGCCGCAGCCACCACCGTGGGAAAAAGAGGTTAAACGTATTGGCAGCTCGGTATTCGTTGTCATGGCTTTTTCTATTGTGGCGTTCATCAAAAATCTGATTATACGCCCGACATTGACTGGTTAGCGGTAACACAATAAAACTTATGGCAAAGAGCTATTGAGCCTGTTAGATCTGATTAGGTCTGATTAGGTCTGATTTTTATCATTTCTCTAAGTATAAAAAAAGCGACCACCGAAGTGATCGCTTTTTGATGATATGTCTTATCTGATGATGGCTATATTGACCTTATCAGTCTGGCGTAACAGGTATCAATAGTCGCCGAATCAGGTATCAATAGTCGCCGAATGAACGACGTGTGCTGCTTTCGTTAGAGCGATTGCCCTTGTAGCCGCCGCTGCCTTCTTTGCGTGGACCTGAGCCAGTGCCGTTACCGGAACCTGCTGGTTTGCTGAAAGAGCGTTGTGCAGGCTTGTTGGCGCCAAAGTTGTTGCCAGTTTTGCGGCTATCGCCTGGTTTCCAGCCGGTTGGCTTACGCGCTGTGGATGAGCGTGATGGTGCTGCCGTTTTCTTTGGCTCAAAACCTTCGATGACATCGACAGGAATCAATTGCTTTGTGAAACGTTCAATACGTTTAACGTGCATGCTTTCTGCGTGGTTCACCAGAGAAACAGCCAGACCTTTACGGCCAGCGCGACCAGTACGACCAATGCGATGAACGTAATCTTCTGGGAACTTAGGCAAATCGTAGTTGAAAACGTGTGTAATGCCCGGCACGTCGATACCACGGGCAGCAACGTCAGTTGCAACCAAAACACGGATTTGACCACGACGCAAGCCGTCTAATGTGCGGTTACGCGCGCCTTGATGCATGTCGCCATGCAAAGCAGCAGCAGCGAAACCAGCGATGTTCAGACGATCAGCGATCGTGTCTGCATCACGCTTAGTGGCAGTAAATACTACAGCCTGATCAACAGAAACGTCACGCAACAGGTGATCGAGCATACGATTTTTGTGCGACAAATCATCCACAAAGTGAACTTTTTGCTGAATGTTTTCATGCTTACTTGCAGAGCCAGCGATTTGAACGATCAATGGTTCAGTCGTGATACGTTTTGCCATGTTACCAACAACGCCATCCAATGTCGCAGAGAACAGCATGGTTTGACGTGTAGGAGGTGTCGCTGCAACGATTTTTTCGATATCGTCGATGAAACCCATGTCTAACATGCGATCTGCTTCGTCCAGAACCAACATTTGTAGTTCGGAGAAGTCGATCTTGCCGGATTCCATGTGGTCGATCAGACGACCTGGTGTTGCGACCAGAATTTCTGGATTACGGGACAATAATTGCATTTGTTTTGGGTAAGGCATGCCACCCAAAATCGATACGGCCTTGATACGGCGGGAATAAGCGCTGTATTTGTCCGTTGCTGTTGTGACTTGCAAAGCCAGTTCACGGGTCGGTGTCAGTACCAACATTTTTGGTTTTGCAGCAACGAAACGTGGGCGATCACCACGGGAACGTGCCGATTGACGTTCCTGGTTAGGTGTTTTGCTGTTGTCATAGCTGACAACTTCTGCGGAAATCAATTTGTGCAAAGCTGGCAGCATGAATGCTGCTGTTTTACCGGAACCAGTTTGGGAGGAGACCATCAGGTCACGACCTTCAATCGCGGCAGGAATAGCTTGTTCTTGTACTGATGTTGGCTTGGTATAGCCAGAGTCAGTCAATGCGCGGATAAGGTTAACGTGGAGGCCTAGTGCTTCAAAACTCATGGAATTCTTTCGTAAAAATTTAGCGCGATGCAAACGTAACGCGCGCAAAAATGCAGCGCCAACCAAACGAAATGAACACAGAAAATCCAACTACGGACGACAATGAGATTTCGGCACAAAAGCTTTGCGCCGGGATGATGTCTTTGGTGAAACTAGACATGCTGGGCGGGAGGGCTTTTACATGCTCTATCCAGACGGATGAGCACAGGCTTGCGATGCTACAGTTCTTTTGCTGCGATTTATTGCGGTGCAAAAACTGAATGATACATGATTTTGAAGAATATCGCAGAAGTTTTTGCACCTGACATGTTGATTATGCTGGTTACACTAGCTTTTTGGCTTGCAGGTGCCTTGCCAGCCCAGTTCTGCATTGCCATTCGCCAGGAAGCGGAAACGCTGATCTAACCAACCCTGGGCGAATAAGGCCAGTACCTGGTCGTAATAGAGATCAGGCTTGATTGGTAATGCTTGCAAGCGCAATTGCTGTTGTTGCAAAGTTTTGGTATTTTTGCTGGCATGCAAAAAAGGCAGTAAGGCAGCAGAAAATCCGCTACTTCCCACGCTTTTAACCTCGCCAGTCTGGATATCAACAAATTCTGGCGGGTAACCTTTGCTTTCGGTCAAGTTCGCCATAGGTTGCAGGGTTTTAAGCAAAATAGACCTATTGTTATCTTTATCGGCCATCATGCCAGCCCACAAATAAACACGGATCGCATTGTAGCCACCGTAACCTTTTTCTGTGCCCTGACTATCCACCGTAAAACCTTGTTCTGGATTGAACAATATCCAGTCGGCGCTATATCCCTTGGGCGAAGCACCCAGAATAATGTTGAGCGAGGAGGAAATTAATTTTTTCCAACGCGGATCTTTGTTGCTGTGCTCAAACCAACGCAGTAATTGAAGTGGGGTATAGCTGGGATTGAGCTTCCACTGATTATTCGCTAAGACAAACCCCTTAGGTGCTGGTAATAGTGTCAGCCCAAGTTGTGGCAGTTCTGCGGTTTCTTCACTAAGTATCCGCTGCGCAAGCAGTGTTGAGAGGGCAGAATACCGCTTATCTTTCCAGACTTCACCCGCAATGCCGAGCGCATAGGCGATCCACAAATCAGCGTCAGATGCCGAGTTATTGTCGACCACACCCCAGGTATTGTCAGGCCTTTGTCCCCATTGCCACGCTGGTAAATGTGCGCTCAGGTCGCCACTGGCAAGATTATTTTCGGTCCATGTCAGGAGTGATTGGAAGCTAGCCTTATCGTTAGCCGCAAGGGCAAAAAACATCGCGTAAGCTTGGCCTTCAGACACCGTGGGTTTGATGCTTCCGCTATGATCTACTACACGACCATCGGCAGTGATAAAAGTACGTTTGAATTGCTCCCATTCTGGCCACGCGCCAGCGCAGCCGGGGCTCGCTGCAGAGGAAGGTGAAATGAAGGCGGTGAGCATCCCTGCCGATAAGGCAATGACGGCTTTCTTTAATCGTTGATGAATTTTCTGACCAAATGGGCGAAGTAATGGGTGCTTTGGTGGTTTCATAGTTTCGTTGAGTAAAACAAATGAGCCTGATACGATGCCTGACATATCAAATACCGATAAACTACATGTGTTTTTTGCTGTCGCCCGACAGTGTAATCTATGGAGGCAAATTTGAGATTCAAAAATCTGATCGTCGGTTCATTGTTTGTGTCTTTGTCCGCACTCTCTGGTGTGGGTTATGCAGAAACTATCTCCGTTGCTGTGGCAGCCAATGTGCAATATGCGTTTGAAGATTTAAAAACGGCGTTTAAGCAAGAAACAGGGAATGATCTGGTGGGTACATTTAATTCATCCGGTAAATTCGTTGCTCAAATCAGCAATGGTGCACCATTTGATGTGTTTTTATCTGCGGACATGGAGTTTCCTGAAAAATTATACAAAGATGGATTCGCCACTGCTGCACCAAAAGTCTATGCCTACGGTGCGCTGGTATTGTGGACAACAAAAACTATCGATCTGGCTCAGTGGCAAACGGTGTTGGCCAGCAATCAGGTTGCACATATCGCAGTGGCCAATCCTAACGCGGCACCATATGGCCGCGAAACCATGAAAGTCTTGTCAGCACTGAAGTTGGATCAGAGCTTGCAGCCTAAGCTGGTGTTTGGTGAAAGTATTGCCCAAACCAATCAATATATTCATTCTGGCGTGGTAGAGGCAGGCTTTACTGCAAAATCGGTCGTACTTTCTCCTGAAATGCAGGGGCAGGGTAAATGGATTGATGTACCAAAGACTACTTACCAGCCGATTGCGCAAGGTGCGGTTGTCTTGAATTATGGTAAAGAGCATCACGCTAAAACAGCACAGCAGTTTTACGATTTCTTGTATTCCGCCAAAGCGCGCGCGATTTTTGAACGTTACGGTTATTTGCTGCCATGAATCAATTGACGGGTCTGATCGCTGGCGTCGAAGCACATGGCAGTGTGGCGCTGGTGGATGTGTGCGTAGAAGGTGGTTTGCGCTTGTCAGCAACTTTGCTGGGACATCCAGATCAGCTCGCAACATGGCGTCCGGCTCTGCCAGTCAAGGTCTTGTTTAAAGAAACGGAAGTCGCATTGGCAAAAAATTTGCAAGGCCAGATTAGTTTGCGTAATCGTATACCGGGCGTGATTCTGGCGATAGAAAAAGGCCAGATTTTGACGCGCGTCGTCATTGCCGTTCAAGGTCTCAAGGATGTTGCCATCAGTTCCGTCATTACTACACGTTCTGCGACGCATTTAAATTTGGCGAACGGCGATACAGTTGAAGCGTTAGTGAAATCGAACGAAATGACGATACAGGCTCTATCTGATACGGAAATTTCATCATGATCGATCTTGATTGGCAACCACTGTGGCTGACATTTAAATTAGCGAGTTGGACGACTTGTTTGCTGATTCTTTGCGGCATCCCGCTTGCTTACAAAATTGCGTATACACAGAGTCGTTTTAAACCTGTACTGGAAACCTTGGTCAGTATGCCTTTGGTGTTGCCTCCTTCTGTATTGGGATTTTATTTGTTGCTAGCGTTCAGCCCGCAGCAAGCGTTTGGTCATTGGTTGGAGCACTATCTGCATATTAAACTGGTGTTTAGTTTTGCAGGCCTGGTTATTGGTTCGATGATTTTTAGCTTGCCGTTTATGGTGCATCCTATTCAGGCAGGTTTGCAAAACTTACCGCCAAATTTGCTCGAGGCATCACGTACTCTTGGCAAGTCTGACTGGTATAGCTTGTGGCATATTTTACTGCCAAATATTAAACCAGCAATCCTGACTGGCGTTGTTTTAAGCTTTGCCCATACGATAGGTGAATTTGGCGTGGTATTGATGATAGGTGGGAATATTCCTGGCGTCAGCAAAGTGGCGTCGATTGCGATCTATGACGAAGTTGAAAGCCTCAATTATCCGGCGGCACATTTGTATGCGGCCGTTTTGTTTGTGCTCAGTTTTAGCGTGCTGTTAATCGTGTATTTGATTAATCGGCGCCATGCTCACCTATTGCGGGCAGGGGCGGTGCGCCTATGATCAGAATTGAATGTCGCAAACATCTCGCTAGTGCTACAGGTGGCTTGCAATTAAATGTGCAGATGCATATCGAGCGCAATGCATTCGTCACTTTGTTTGGCCCTTCAGGCGCGGGTAAAACCACGCTGTTGCGCATGTTGGCTGGCCTCGCGCATCCTGATAGCGGCGTTATCGAAGTCGCTGGTGAGGTCTGGTTTGATCGCAAAAAGCGGATAGCATTGCCGCCACAACAGCGTTTGCTGGGGTTGGTGTTTCAAGACTATGCTTTATTCCCGAATCTGACTGTTGCTGAGAATGTTGCGTATGCGCTGACTAAGTCACAGACACATCGCTTGGCTCGGTTATTAGAATTGAGTGGCTTGTCTGCGCTTCAAGATCGCTTGCCGGCAAATTTGTCTGGTGGACAAAAGCAGCGTGTAGCGCTGGCGCGTGCATTGGCAAGAGTGTTGAGCGGTGCGACTGATGGTAAATCACCATTGCTCTTACTCGACGAGCCTTTGTCTGCTTTAGATGTGAGCTTGCGCGTGCAGTTGCAGGATGAGTTGCTTGCCTTGCACCGTGAGTTTGGGCTGACCACGATCATGGTCAGTCACGATATTGCTGAGGTGTTTAAATTATCACAGCAGGTGTTTGTGATTGAAGCGGGCGCAGTGGTTCGTTCCGGCTCGCCATCCGTCGTATTTTTGCAGCAGCAATTACAAGGTCAATTGCAACTGCAAGCGCAGGTGTTGGCGATACGCAAAGAAGACGTGGTGTTTATTTTATCTCTGTTAGTCGGGCAGGATATTGTGGAAATTATCGCTGCGCAGGATGAAGTCGAGAACTTGCGTGTTGGAGATACGATTGCGATTGCAGCGAAGGCGTTTAGCCCTATGATTTTTTCCTGAGACGTTGATATAACCTGGAGCTGGATATAAAAAAAGCTGCGATCACTCGCAGCTTTTTTACTTTGAAATCTTAAGCCAGAAATTATTGGCTGTACGATTCCGCATTCAAGCCCATCACGTGGGAGAAGCCGCCATCAACATAAGTGATTTCGCCAGTGATACCGTTAGCCAGATTAGACAACAAGAAAGCTGCAGTATTGCCGACATCTTCAATTGTTACGTTACGGCGCAGTGGTGCATGTTCTGCCACGAAACCCAATAATTTACCGAAATCTTTAATGCCGCTGGCAGCCAGGGTCTTGATCGGGCCAGCAGAGATGCCGTTGACGCGAATGCCTTTTTTGCCGAGGTTTTCTGCCAGGTAACGTACCGATGCTTCCAGCGATGCTTTCGCCAGACCCATGGTGTTGTAATGCGGGATAGCGCGGATCGCACCCAAATAAGACAAGGTCAGCAAAGCGGAATCTTCACGCAACAATGGCAATGCTGCTTTCGCCATTGCTGGGAAGCTGTAAGCCGAGATGTCGTGAGCGATACGGAATGCTTCACGAGAGAAGCCGTCCAGGAACTCACCAGCAATGGCTTCGCGTGGTGCAAAACCGATTGCATGCACCAAGCCATCGAGTTGATCCCAGTGTTGACCGAGGTCTTTGAATACGGCTTCGATTTGTTCATCGCTGGCGACGTCGCAGTCGAAAACCAGTTTGCTGTCAAATTCTGCAGCGAAATCGGTGATTCGGTCTTTGAAGCGTTCACCAACATAAGTGAATGCGAGTTCAGCGCCTTCGCGTCTGCACGCTTGCGCAATGCCGTAAGCGATAGAGCGGTTGGACAGCAAACCAGTGATCAGAATTTTTTTGCCTTGCAGAAATGCCATGTTAACTCCAGGTATTTATCGTAATACTGGTGAGGCTTACAGGGCACATTGCCTTGAAAACCTGCGCCAATCCTACGCTGTGGTTTTTGCTTAGTTTTTACCTACCCATCTTTTTAAGACGATAGCTGCGAAATCCAAGCGTTACTCATAGGTCTCGCGCATACTGACTCCAACATGCAAGCACGGCAGTTTTGCGTAAGACCTAACTAATTTTTCAGGATTCTTTTTACTAGCGATAATTTGCCAGCGAAGCCTTATTTCTTTTATTCTCAGAATACTCGACAAATATTTATGCTGCTTTGCCCGATTTTGCTGCATTACGTGCATTGGTGCATCAATTTATGCGCCATTACATCGAGTATTTGTTGCGTCCGGACAAGCCGTTTCACGACAATAGGTCGGAATTGTAGTTGTTAAGCGCAAATCGGGCAAATATTAAGTTTATGACTTTGAAACAAAGAGTTTCTATTTAATAAGCTTGGTGGACCAATTTCATGCTTTCTGATCGATCAGCTTTTTTGTGCTCAATGACCAGTTTCTCGCAAAGCAAAAAAACGTACGACTGTCCGATTATTCGCTATAGAACAAAGCGCATCGCCTTAAGCAGGGCTCCCGGTAAAATTGCGCCACCAGTATGTCGTTCGCCATATGAGCGATCATCCATGATCGTTTCGGTTTCTTGCGTCAATGCGAGCAGATCATCGCCTAACATGCGGAATAGGGATTCATCAAAACGCATCACATTCAGCGGCGCCTTGATCTCGCCATTCTCTACCCAGAAGCTGGCAAAGCGGGTCATTCCGGTAATCCGACAATTGGCGCGATCAGAAAAATTCAGATACCAGAGATTGCTGATGTAAATACCAGTGCCAAGTTGCTTTAATACATTTTTCATGGCTAAATCACCAGCCTGCATGCGCAAAGACTTGGCTGACTCAGACTCATCTGCGCCATTACTTTGAGCGCCATATTCTTTTGCGCTGCGCGGCGAAATCATGCTACCGACCAATTTACCCGCGTCGATCAGCTTAATTTGGTCCGGTTTAATAAACCCTTGTGCCTGAAACACGGGTTCTAGTCCCGCCAGGCTATCTTCGCTGAGGTACACATCTGGATGCAGTCTGACTTCACCCGCTTGTAAGCGGCGCAGGCAGCTTTGGTGGGTACGCAAAGATTTTTCTGATAAGCCGTCCCAGTTCAGCATCATCAATAATTCATTGAGTGCCGTCGGGGTCAGATAAGCGCGGTAGCTACCTGGTGGAATACTGATGGCTGGTAACTCCAGTAAGGCCAATTTCTGCTTTGCTTCTTCAAATTTTTGCTGAAATTGGTTCTTGTCCCAACTAAAACCTGCATAGTTAGATTTGACAGCCTTGTCGCCCGCGTGAAACAGGCTCCAGTCAAAATTGACGTTTCTGCTTTCAAACCAATTATGTTGGCCGTAGGAATTAGCAAAGCCGCGGTATTGCGTGCCGGTCGTCAAGATCCCAACCATATCAAGGCCAGCTGAGACCTCCAGAATATCAGCCACCATGTGCTCAGCGTCCGGTAATGACGACGACTGAATATGGCTGCTATTGTTAATGTCAGATGCAATCAACAAATGGGGGTCTGCAGGCAGATCGCCGATTTGTTCGCGTAACATGTTTAACGTGTCACTCACGCTGGCGCTATCTTGTTCCATCTCACCTGAGAGATTCAGGCTGCTGCTGACATGCGTCTGGCCTTGGAGTAGTTGTAAACGTAAAACGATTTGCACTACGTGACCAGGCTGACGTATGGCGCTACGATTAAAACGGACAAAATCTGTTTCTTCTGCTGACAGCCAGCAAGTAAAACGTTCAGAACTCGTGATCTGCTGCTGTAGAGCGTGTGTCAATTGCTGAAAATAGGCTTGCATCAGGCTTCCCCTCCAAAAACTTCGACCTGATCGAATAAACATGCCGGTGACGCATGACCAACGCGGATCACTTGTGATGGCTCACCTTTGCCGCAGAACGGCGTGCCCATGACGGCATAGGTGGAAGCATCGCCGACCATTTTTAAAGAACGCCAGAAGCTTTCTGAAATACCGCGGTAATTGGGGTTTTTGACCAGACCTTTGAGTTCGCCATCCTGAATGAGTTGACCGTATTCGCAACCAAATTGAAATTTATTGCGTGAGTCATCAATAGACCATGACACATTGGTATTCATCAGTACGCCATTTTCAACGGACGCAATCATGTCTTTTAAACTGCTGCTACCGGGTTCTATATTTAAATTTGCCATACGATCGATCGGCGGTCTGTTCCAGTCGCATGCACGTGAATTGGCAAGCCCAGGCATGCCTGAACGCGCCTGTGAAAGGGCGCTACCGAGAGGCCGCTGCAAAATGCCATCGCGGATCAGCCAGGTTTTTTCAGCTGGTGTGCCGTCGTCATCCCAACGATAGCTGGCAAATTCTTCAGCTCTTTGTGGATCATGTGTGACGTTCAGTAATGCCGATCCGTATTGAAAATGCCCGAACATATCGGGCGTCACAAAACTGGTGCCAGCGAAATTACGCTCGTCGCCCAGGATGCGATCAAGCTCCAGAGGGTGGCCAATCGACTCATGGATTTGCAACATCATTTGTTCTGGCATCAGTAACAAATCCATGCGTCCGGAAGGGCAGTTTTGGGCGCTTAGCAGATCAATGGCTTGTTGTGCAATGCGTTGGCCGGAACCGTAAAAGCCAGCGTGTTGCAATACTTCCATGCCACCCTGATGGCAGAAACCATTATATTGACCACCCAAAGTGCGGGTCTGGGTTTCTGAGCCCTGATTGGCGGTGACGCTCAGATTCGGAATCAGATAGTCAAAACGCTGATGGATATCGGCACCAATGCTACTGATAAACCAATGATCCGAACTGATGCGTGATATGGAGGCGCTCCAGTCAACGATACGGGGATCAATCTGACACGCCTGCGATTCTTGCATCAATAGCGCGATGATTTCTTTTCGGTTCCAGCTTGGCGCGCTGGGACCACGATGTAGGCCTTGCACAGCCGATTGTGGAATCGCACTAAAGTCAGTGACTGACTTGCCCGCACTGATCGTTGCCCAGTTGTGTGCATGTTGTATTGCATGTTTTACGCCGCTGCGTGACAAATCGCTGGTCGCCGCATAGCCATAACCACCCTGATGAATCACACTGAACATCGCACCATGACTGCGCATGCTGTTGAGTGGCTGCAAGACATTTTGTCGGACGTTCAATTCTTCACTGCGTTCATCAACGATGCGCATAGAGCAGAAATCGACTGCTGGCATCAATTCCTTGAACAAATTTTTTATGGCATCCAAGTCTCGCTCCGTTTTCTTTTATTACACCCTGATTGTGCTTTGATCACGTTGCCATGTGTAAAAAATTATATTAACTTTATAGTACTATATTTCTCTTTCGATGAAACCCTTTACTCATTTTTAATGAAAAGCTGTCTCTAATTTAAGCATGCTGCAAACCACGCGGGATAGCACCTAACAAAGTCTTGGTATAAGCCCGTTGCGGGTGATGGTATAAATCATCGGCGTTGGCTAGTTCAACCACTTTGCCTTTGTTCATGACCATCACCTGATCAGCGATGTATTTGACCACTGCCAGATCATGTGAAATAAAAATATACGACAAACCAAATTCTTCTTGCAGATCTTGCAGCAGATTTAAAACTTGCGCTTGTACGGATACGTCGAGTGCCGATACCGATTCATCGCACACTAACACTTCGGGCTTCATGGTCAAACAGCGCGCAATCGCAATACGCTGGCGCTGGCCTCCTGAGAATTCATGGGGATAACGATGAAACGCGGCGGCAGGTAATCCAACCTTGTCGAGTAATTGTTTCGCCATGCCAGCGCGTTCACTTTCATTGTGACCTATGCGGTGGATATGCATGGGCTCCATCAGAATCTGACCGATGGTAAAGCGCGGATTCAATGAGGCATAAGGGTTTTGAAAGATGATTTGAATTCTGCGTTTGTACTGCAAAAATTCTTTATTCGACATCGATAAAATGTCCTTACCATCAAAAATCGCTTTCCCGCTGGTCGCCTGATGCAGACGTAATAAGCAGAGGCCGACAGTGGTCTTGCCCGAACCGGATTCGCCCACTACGCCTAGCGTTTTTCCGCGGGCGAGTTTGAAAGAGACATCGTCGACAGCTTTAAATTCTTTTTTCCCGAATAGGCCTTCGCGTGTATAAAAACTTTTACCGAGGTTGTTAACTTCCAGCACAACCTCTTCATCACCATGTAAGCCGCGCTGACGTTCTTTTTGCTCTGGTAGGGTGCCTTGATTATTCATGAAGTCCGCAATAACGGGCAGACGCCAGGGGCGACTATCGAGTGAAGGACGACAATGCAAGAGCGCCTGCGTATAAGTATCCTGCGGACGCTCAAAGATTTGCTCAACCGAACCCGCTTCACGGATTTCACCATGGCGCATGACAATGACATGGCTGGCAATTTCACCAACCAGTGCCAGATCGTGCGTGATAAACAGCACCGACATATTGCGTTTGATACGCAAAGCGTTGATTAAATCGATAATCTGTTTTTGTATCGTGACGTCCAGTGCCGTCGTCGGTTCGTCGGCAATCAATAACTTGGGTTCACACGCAATTGCCATCGCTATCATGACGCGTTGCTGCTGGCCGCCTGACATCTGGCTAGGATACGCATCGATTTTGTTTTTTGGATCAGGAATGCCAACTTCTTCAAGCAATTCTATTGCCCGCGCGCGCGCTTGTTTCGCATCCATGCCCATATGTAAGCGTAGTACTTCAGCGATCTGAAACCCGACCGTAAAAACTGGATTGAGCGAGGTCATTGGCTCCTGAAAAATCATCGAGATATCTTTGCCGCATAACTGGCGGCGCTGGCTGATGTTCAGTTCCAGCAAACTCTTACCTTCAAAAGTAATTTTGCTATCGCCAGAAATACTGGATGTATCTGCCGGCAAGAGCCCCATGACTGCGAGCGAGCTGACAGATTTGCCGCTGCCAGATTCGCCTACCAGGGCAACGGTGGCGTTGTAGGGAATTTCAAAAGAAATTCCTTTCACAGTTTCTATACTTTCTTTTTTATTGACGCGAAAAGAGACGCGTAAATGATCAACTTTGAGCAAGGCTGCTGTTTGAGATTGGGTATTCATATCGGTTCTTATTTCAGCTTAGGGTCAAGCGCATCGCGCAAGGCGTCGGTGAATAAGGAAAAGGCGGTGACCAACACTGCCATTGCCGCCGTTGCTGCGACTAATTGCCACCATTTACCAAGGATCAGTTCATTCTGCGCTTCATTAAGCATACTGCCCCACGAAACCGTGCCGACTGGTACGCCAAAACCCAAAAAGCTAAGAATGACTTCGGATTTGATAAAGCCGACCACCAGAATAGATACTTGCACCAAAGCCACATGACTGACATTCGGGAAAATATGGATAAACATCTTGCGCCAATGTGAGGCACCGATGGCATCAGCAGCCCATACATATTCACGTGCTTTATGCTTCATGTATTCGGCACGCATTAATCGGAAAGGGCCGGTCCAGCCAGTAAAAGCCAGAATCAAAATAATCGTTGAGAGCCCTTTTTGTTGTAGTACCGCTGCCACTGATAAGATCAACAGCAGGTAAGGAATGGATGTGAAAATGCTGTAAAACCAGTTAAATAGATCGTCGATTTTTCCGCCAAAATAGCCAGCCACAGCGCCAAATAGAGTACCCAGTAGTGTCGCCAGAAAGGCGGCGATAATGCCGACGAGGATTGACGTCTCTGCACCCTTGATGGTTTTTTTGATGATGTCATGCCCCCATTTGTCGGCACCGAAGGGCAGGGTGGCTGCACGTGTCGCCATTTTCGCTTTGCCAGATTTGGCTAAAGCAGTGTGGATTTCAGACATTTCTGCTCCGATTGGATCTTGAATGCCGTAATCTTTGACAACGACCGCTTTGGTGCCATTCTCTTGCTGGCGCAGACTCTTGATAACTTCGCGTAAAGGATCAAGCGGGTTATCGGCAACCTCCGCTTGCGATGTGGCGTGTTTACCAGTTTGCGAGCTATGTTGTGTGTTGTCTGTGCTTTCAGCGTTGGTGGTAAAGCTTGGAGCCGCATAGGAGACGCCAGTTTCCTTTTCCCAATCGGCTGCAATCAAACCGGTGGTGGAGAGCGCGATTGTCAGTAAAAATGCAATCACAATCGTCAGCGCAATCATCGCTACTTTATCGGCGCGTAATCGACGCCATGCCAATGCCCATAGGCCAGGAGAAGTTTGTGTTGGATCGTCCATGTGTGTGCCAGAAGCTGTCTGTGAGAGCGTTTGATGCATGTTCATTCCTTATTTCAATTGAACGCGTGGATCAACCGCCTGATACAGCAGATCTGTGAGCAAATTAAAAAACATCGTGGCCGCAGCAACGTACACGGTAATTGCTTTAATCACCGGAAAGTCACTACGCTCAACGGCCAGAATTACTTCACGACCAATGCCTGGAATCGAGAAAAAACGCTCTATCAAAAACGCACCAATCAACAAAGCTGGCAAATTGGACATAACGTAGGTGATGATAGGAATCGCTGCATTGCGTAACACGTGTACCCATTTGATACGATGTTCAGAAACGCCTTTGGCACGGGCAGTGCGGACATAATCCTGATTCACTTCATCCAGCACAAAAGTGCGGAACAAGCGCAGACTTGGCGCAACGCTGACTGCCAGGCTAATCAAAATCGGTAACGCTGAATACTTGAATAAGTTTTCGGCAAAGTTAGTGCCCCAGCCTTGTACTGGGAATAAATTGAATTGATATGCAAAAAAATACTGACCAACAATAATGTAGACCAGAATACTGATAGACATTGCGGTGGTGCAGATCACCATCACAGCACGATCAGTAAAAGATCCGCGACGAAACGCAACGGCCAAAGCCAGTGCAATCGCTATCAACGTTTCTAAGATGGTTAATGGAACGAGTATCGTCAGTGACGGACCTAAGCGTGTCAGAATGATGGATGACACCGGTTCTCCCGTGCTCCAGCTATTGCCGAAATTAAAGGTGGCAATTTGTTTGATGAAGATCCATAACTGCACATAGTAGGGCTCGTCGATACCAAGCTGGGTGCGGATGTTAGCGATTTGTGCCGGATTCGACATTTTGCCGGCGAGGATATAGGCAGGGTCGCCACCTACCCAGTTAAACAAGAAAAAGACCAGCAAAATAACACCGAGCATCGTCGGTGCCATTTGCCATAAGCGGCGGAGTATGTAGGCGATCATGAGAAATTCTTTATTGATGTTTCTTGATTATTCACGAATAGACTATTCACGAGAATTGGTTACGTATTTACTTGGTTGTTTTGTTATTTGCTTTTGTCGATATCGATATACATCCACTCGGTCAACATCACAGGATGCTTTTTGTAACCGATAACCCGCGCTTGCGACAGCATATTGCGATAACGTGCATAACCTATGCGTTGCGCTGTGTAGACTTCCAGGATGCGTGTCATTTTGTGATACAGCAAATCTCGTTCAGGACCGGCCGGAAGTTTTTGTGATTCTTCGTACAGTTTGTCGTATTCCGGAATTGCCACGCAACCTGCATTATTGAGATGAATGTTGGCGCCGTAAAATAATTGCATGAAATTATCGCCATCTGGATAATCCGCAATCCATGGGGAAATACGTTGCGTCAGATGACAGTCTTTTTCCGCTTTTAAAATCTCTGCAAATGGCCGGAAATCCACATTCATGCGGATGCCAACACTATCATAGGTTTTCTTCCAGACTTCGGCTTGCAAATGCCCACGCGATTCAGTTTGTGATGTGTAATTGATTTGAAACGGTTTGCCATTGGGCAGATTGCGGTAGCCATCTGCGCCTTTTTTATAACCGAACTTATCTAATAGCGCATTGGCAGCAACGGGGTCATATTGAATACTGCTTTTATAATCAGGATCGTGACCCACGACACCCGGCGGAATGGGAAATTCTAAAGCGACAGCTTGACCATTATCCACAATCCGAATCTCATCA
The DNA here is from genome assembly GCA_049340365.1 of Undibacterium sp. Ji67W. GTDB lineage: Bacteria > Pseudomonadota > Gammaproteobacteria > Burkholderiales > Burkholderiaceae_D > Undibacterium. Next base: position 56,113 of record JBMPOY010000019.1, read on the forward strand.
TCAACATTGTGCGCCATTGCGATGGCACGGCGTAAAGCAATTTTTTCCTTGGACAAACCACCGAATACTGGGTCTCTCATATTCCAGTAATAGACGGTTAGCTCAGGATCAACGATGCGTGACATCTGTATGCCTTTTTGTACGAATTCCGGTTTCAATTTACCATCGCGCAAAACTTGTGGTGCTAAGCCACCATACAACTGAAATAAATCGACTTCATCTTTTTGAAAGGCAAGCAAGCGTGACTGGTCTTCCAAAATATCGGTAACAACAATGCGTCCGATTTGTGGAATCCGTTTCCCTTTCATTGCAGCACTTATTTTTTGATCTTCAAGACTGCTGCTGCCCTGGAAGTTCCAATAAACAGGCCGGTAATCTGGTTTTGCATCCAAAACCATTTTTGAGCCACGTACCCATTCAGTGAGTTTGTAGGGGCCGGTACCAACTGGATTGGCCATGACCAAACCTTGTAAATCTTGATACTGCTCTACTACTTCTCGCGCAACAGCAGAGGTCGCTACATAAGCCAAAATCATGGGGAGATTAAAGTCCGGGCGCGTCAGATGCAGGCGTAGAGTGTATTTGTCGGGGATATCGATACCTGCAATTTTGGTGTCGTAATCAAATTTTCCGCTCTTTTTGGCCTTAGCCACCAAATCATCCAGGCCGACGATCTTGCCTTCAAATAACCAGCTATGACTCGACGCAATGCGTGGATCCATTAAGCGTTTAATTGAATAAACGTAATCGTGCATCGTCAGTTCACGCTTTTTCCCCTTGAAAGCCTCATCTTGTGTGAAGTAAATGCCTTTTTTTAACTTAATTGTGTAAGTTTTTCCGTCGGCGGAGATTTCTGGTAACCCATCAGCTGCCTGCGGGATAATTTTTGCCGGACTGGCCAGGTAGTCGTATCCATAAAGACGTTCGAAAACCACTTCGACAATGGCATGCGAATACAAATCACGTGAGCCGGCCGGATCAAAACCAGTTTCAGCGACTGGAAAAATGGTGCGCAATACTTTTTCCGGATCAGCAAATTCCAATGTCGTGGCACCGTTGAATTTGGCGGTAGTCGTTTGAGCGAGCGTTTGTTGGGATATAACTAGCGAAATGAGCGAAAAACTCATCATCAAAAATAAGCCAGACAAACTACTGGTGACTTTGTTGAACACGTCCGCGAGATGTCTTTGGTTACACTTTTTTGATGTGAACTTACATTTCATACTACTTTATCTCCCACTTGTAATGTTTTTAGTAACGAACTGAAGATTCATCGAACGCTGTTTTTGTTAGCGGTCTGTAAAGGTTTGTTGATTGCCTGTAGGGGGAGGGTCCCATTTCATGGCGCCGTAACATTAGCCTATGTTTCGGTGGTTCGGATACTTAAAGCAATTTTTTTTATCAATTTAATTTCCTCTTTTAAAAGGTTTTTTTCGTGAATTTTCGTTAAAAATAATATCGCAATCGTTTGCTTTCAATATTTTTATGCTGTTATGCATTAAAAATTATTTTCGGAGATGCGCAATTTTTTTGAGTTTTTCGACTTCATAGCATGAAAAAGGAAATTTTATTTGCCGCATGCACCCAACAAGCAAATTTATCGAAGAAATCCTCAAAAGTAAGCTCCCTGAGTCATTTGAATATGTTGCAGAGCACAAAAATATGCATTTCCTTTTGTTTCTTTTTTTTGGCAAAATGCCCCTTGTTGTATTTCAGTGAAAATCTGCTTTGTTAGTATTGACAGTCGGTGTCAAGAAATGGTTTTATGCGCCTTTGGAAAATTCTGACATAAAAATTTTCAAAATATTTTCTAGAAATATAGGTTTTTTACCAAAAGTTACAGATGTTTCATTTTTTAATGTGAGATATTTGTAACTTGATACGGGCTGCATTTGAGTGTCGCAAGCCTTATATGACTTGTTTCGGTACAAGCTGTGGTTAATGAGACTCGAGACTGGTTTGTCATATTGAAACAGCAAAAACAAGAAAATAAAATCAAAAATAGAGTTTTTGTTATCAGATTTTAATTCGATACGTGTGAATCGAGCTTGGGAAGATAAGTGGTTTGCAAAATTGTATGAGTCGTTTTCACTAAAAATTACAAATATATTTTGGTCTTTCCTCTGCCAGTAGATTTATAAATGGTTTTACGTGCGACTGTCGAATTAATGCGCCGGATAGTGGTTCGTAACACTTATAATTATTTTTTTGTTTGAGACGTTTTGACTTGGGTCAAATAGTAGAAGTAGAACTTGTGGTTCGGGAGGAGTTTTAATGGATTTTTCAGATCGCCAGCAAGAGCCGGGTAAGAAGTTCCTTGGCATGGGGCTGGTATTAGCATTTCACGTAGTGCTGTTGTATGCGCTGCTCAATGGCTTGGGGAACAAGATTGTTCAGATC
>JBMPOY010000020.1:0-47688 GCA_049340365.1 Undibacterium sp. Ji67W
TCAATAAGGTTGCTGATTTGTTGCCGTGGAATGTCGTTGATCGTTTGGTGTAAAAAGCAGACTGAATCAGACTTCGCGTTAAGCAGAAAAAGTCAATGACGGTGCTGGCGAGGCGCTTACGATAAAGATAAGGCTTCTGCCAAAGATAATTTGAGATTGGCTGATGTTTCTACTTTTCTCGCCAGCATTGATTATGCATCTGAAAAAATTAGAATTGATGGTTTGAAAACCGAATCTTCAACAGCCGCAAATACTTTCACTACAGCAGAGAAGGAAATTTCTGATCTGGAAAAAGAAGTTACTGTTTTACGTGGTAAACAAAGGGATGAAAAGAAGGGTGCTACACGAGTAAATAATCTTCTTAAACATTTTTTTGGACACGATGGACTTGAACTTGTTGCTGAAGATATTCCAGGAATGACTTCCGTAAAATTTCAAATTATGCGTGGTAAAAATCCTGCATTTAATTTGAGTGAAGGTGAATGCAGTTTAATCGCATTTTGCTATTTCATCGCAAAGCTGGAAGAACCAGAAAGTAAGGATAAGGATCTAATCATTTACATTGATGATCCAATTTCCAGCTTGGACACTAATCACATATTTTTCATGTTCAGTTTGATTGAAAGCTTCATCGCAAAACCGAAGAAAGTTGGTGGAGTAAACCATTATAGTTATCGTCAATTATTCATATCCACCCACAATTTAGATTTTTTAAAATATTTAAAAAATTTATCCATGCCAAAAGATAAGCATGGTGGTGCCCAACACTTCATAATTGAACGTAATGGTTCTGCTAGTAGTATTAATTTGATGCCTAGCTATCTCAAGGATTACATCACTGAATTCAATTATTTGTTTCATCAGATTTATAAATGCAGAAATCCTGAAATGGCAATCGTGAATCACGAACCATTTTTTTCATTCGGGAATAATCTCAGAAAATTTCTTGAAGCATTCCTGTTCTACAAATATCCCTATCATGATAATAGTAATGTTAGCTCAGATCGGTTAAGGAGATTTTTCGGTGATGATGATACCGCGACGGCTTTAATCAATCGCTTAGATAATGAACTTTCTCACCTTGAAGCTGTTTTTGATCGGAGCATGAGGCCAATTGAAATTCCAGAAATCCCCAAAATTGCAAACTACGTTCTGGATAAAATGTTTGCTTCAGACCCCGATCAATATAATTCTCTGCTAAAGAGCGTAGGAGAACCTGAGCGTGCCGGTTGAAAATGCTTACGTTTTGTGCTGATCAGCTCTTCAATGGAATACCACCCATAGTTGCCAGTTTCGGCTGGGCACTTAAGATATGGCGTAAATCATCTCTGAGCAGAAGTGCGTAAATCAGTCCTATTCCCCATAAAGGTGTCAACAATACGCAAATGAATACGACAGTTTTGCTTCGTCTCCAGTAATACAATTTACTATCGGGTAGCTTGACGCCAATAATCCGATTACCAATCAAATACAAAGTAACTTCACGACCAAGACCCCGCTCAATGAAATCGTTCAGACTTCGTGCGGTTCTCAGTTTTTGCAAAATCTGATCACCTATTTCTATAGTGTCGTAGTGTGTAAACGATTTGCCGATTTGATTGACACTTGCTGAGCCACTACCCAGCATGCTTAAAACACCTGTTACTTCACGCATGGTTTTCCCCTTTCATTATTGATAGCCGCACAGATTTGATGAATCCATGCGGGACTATCGGTAAGACTGACTAAAATTAAGGCATGACACCGAACGAGAAATATGCGGGACCATTGGCAAAGTTGTTGCCAGTATTATTGCCAGTCACTAACAGACCTGCTGGAGAAGAAATGAGGTAGTTGATCGTACCGTCTGACACCGTAGCAGTAGCAATACCATTGATCGGAGTATTGGCTGTCAATGCGACATTTTGGCTTTTTACAATAAGGTTTTGTAAGGATGCTGTTAATGGATTTTGAATACCATCGGTAGTGTTTAGGACGTAACTTCCAGCTACAGGGTTCCACGTTGTTTGCGGCACGCCTAACCACATACCAGTCACAATCCCGCCGCCACCTGTATCATTTTCTGTCACCACTAGTGTGCTATTCGCACCAGCACTAACCATAAATGCAGTCGCCCGTACTAGCCCACCAGATGAAAGATCAAAGGCATAACTACTACCAGAATGTGTTGCGAAAGTGCCAGTCGCTGTCGCAGTGGAACAGGTTGAAGTGTTTTTGCACATACTCCAATTGCCAAGGCTATCAATCGTGATGGTGGCATAGGACATGCGGGTCTGAGCAGGAGTGCTTCCAGTGTCATGCTGATAGCGAAGCACAGTATAAGTCCCTTGCAATGCCCCAAGATTGGTATTGGAAGCTAATGCTGTACTATCCATCAGGAACACAGGCTGATCAGCACCATTGACCACCGTATGAGATACACCTAACGCCCCATTGCTTTGCATGACTGTGCGCATGCCAGTGCTGGAATTCCCTATGCTATCCATACAAGCTTTATTCAATGGTGCTGGAGCATTCGCATCCTGAACCAGATTCAATGTGCCAGATAAATTACCCGAATACGTTAGTGTCGTGCCACCACTGGAAAATAGTGCTGTACCGGCTCCACCAGTTAGGGCGATAGCTATCAATGGATGAGTATTGGCAATCGCACAGTTAGTTATCGTGCCACCAGTGCTGCCACTTCCTGAGCCACTTCCAGAATTTGTGCTTGCCGTATTGCTCCCATTCCCGCCACCACCACAGGCTGCAAGAGTAAGTGCAATTAGTGTCGCAACTACGATTTTTGCCTTCATGTTATCCCCATACAATAATTTAAATTAATTTGCTTACAATTAAGTCAAAATACTATTTGGAGATAGTTAAACTAGATATAGAACACATGTTCTATAGCGATTGTTCTGAATCGTAACTTAGGAGATTCTGGTTAATTTCCCCTTTAAATAAATCACCTGATTTGATTAATTATTTTAGCCAGTTCAGCTTTACCTGAAATCCCGAATTTCGAGTAAATGCTATGAGCCTGATTTCTTACTGTTGCAGGTTGATTACCTAGTTTCTGGGCGATTGCTTTGTATGTTTCATTACGAACTAACATCTCAGCAATGACTAACTCCGTTGGTGATAAATTTTCAAAGGTAATCGTTTTTCTGAAATTTAAAAACAACAAATCTTTTTGACGCCTAGAAGTTAGAACGAACAGCTTTCCGATATAAATTTTTTCTGATGTTGATCTTAAGTTTTCTAACAAAATCGAAGGAAGAAATGGTGGAATCCATGAGTGGAACTCTCGGGATAAAAAATCGACAGCAACATCATCTATAAAAAGAAGCGCACCTTCTAGTGAACAAATTGCAGTGCCATTTACCGGATTTTTTACTTCACTTATTCTATGTATTTGTCGGTTAATGGCAAAGGCTTGAAATACATGGGGGAAGATAATATTCGCTTTACAATTATCGTTTTGAACGTATTCAGCATTATTTTTTCGTCGCCAAAGTGAGAGCGTTTGAAATCGATTTGGCATTGGTGGCGCGAGTACCATAACCATGGTTTGAATGCATTCCGTTTTTATTCCATAAGCAGCAACATTTGATTTTATTCCCTTGTCATAAACAGATAAGGTGACTGAATTTCCTTTATTTTTAAATGCCATTGCTAATGACGGATCTGCACTGGTTAATTTATTTTGTCCTTCTACAAATTCAGGTTCAAGATAGTTTTGTCTTGCGTGTAATTTATCGTAGGTGGAAATATTATGAGCCGCAGCAGATAGCAGTTTTATTCCAGACGTGTCCGAAGTGTTAAAATCGCAGAATCCACCTGAATCAAAATTAATTTCTCTTTTTATAAGCGAAAAAATTTTGTCTGAAAATTCAGAAACGCACGTATTCTGACTTGCATGATAAATATCCAGCAATAAATTGTTTATTTCATTCATAAAAATCACATTGCAGTCAATACGTTAAAATAAAGTTACTCATTCCAGCGTTGGCAAAACTATTGTAATTACCGATTCCAGTATTACCTGGATCGAAATTTGGGATATTTATTTCAGCTAATCGTGATAACTATTCTCCGACGATAGCAAGTCGAGCTAAATTAAAGTAGCTTTCATATGCCGCGCCTATAGCAAGTATTTTTAATATTGATGAAAACTATCCTAAATTTAGGTCAATTTAGCGCAAAAATGACAACTTGGATATGCTTGTGAACTAAATTGGGACAAATATTGAAAAATTCCTTGGCGATATTTTGTAGGGCTATCAAATGGAAAATAATGTTTTTCACCTACCCCAATTCACACCCATCGCAAAAAAAATGTGGATGGCAATTCCATTGAATTTCCGTAATCAACTGCTGGAAAATGTTTATTGTGGTGAATGCAGGGGTGTAACCACCATCATCAATTATTCTGGTTCAGTGAAATCAGGAACGCTTATATTGTCTGGGAAATGCAAAGCGTGTGGTGCTGATGTTGCCAGAGTCATTGATTAAAATTTTCCATTGGTTCTGCTCAGTTCTACTGGGAAAATAATCAGCGTAGAACCATGAAAGCCTTGTCCGGCATAGCTTTCCCTACAGGTTCTGCGGTTCTACTCTAAATAATTGATATAAAGAAGAAGAGCAGAAAGGCTACTGCGCTTTTTACATGTACCAAACTTCCATGATTTGAGCAGAACCAGTTTTTTCACTAAAAATCATTGATACATAAGGCTAATGTGGTTCTACTCGGCTGAAAGTTAATGCTAATAAGGGCTTCGAGTTAAGAGTGTTGCTGGTATTGGCTTTCATGGTTCTACTCTTTTAAAAAAAAATGTGTGTCAATTGTCTAAGCAACCTATGCTGTCCGAGTCAATTCTTAAATCTCTGCATTAAAATCTACTACAGCAGCCACCCAACCCAATTCCACTGCATCTCTGTTTTTGCCCATCAATCTATCTGCAACACTTTTTCCCCGTCTCGCTAAGAACGCCAAGAGTTGCACGTCTGCGAATCAACACAAGCATTCCCCTTCGGGATTTTCTGCAATCGGTTCTCTCTTCGTTGCGACTGCGATTTTGACAAATTGCTTGCATTGCTTCTTGTCCAGCCATGCCATTCGTGGTTTAGGCGAAACGACTCAAAAATGATGCAGATAAACGAGTTGTGAAGTCTGCAAAAACAGAGCAAGTCAAAATCAACTTCAGGCTCAACCAGCCTAAAAACGATACGAAAGCAGAGAACACCATGAGCACATTTTTCGCACAGCCTTACAACATGGATGCAGTTGGTTTTTACTTTGACACCCTGGAAGCATATGAAGAGAAATCAGAGAGCCTTCTGGATGCCTTTAATCAACCCGTGGAAGAGTTTGAAATTCAATTCATAGATGGCGACGACTGCGAGTTATTTTCGGCCTGTGGGATTAACCAGGGTAATTTACACACATGGTTTGAAACCGTTGCCGATTTAGCCGACCATGAAAAAACAGCTTTATATTATTTGTGCAGAATTTCAGGCTATAACTTAATTGATGCGCTGGAAAAAATGGATGATGTGAATTTGTCGGAAGGCACGTTAAAAGACGTAGCTGAAACTCTCTTTGACGAATTCTACTTAAACGACGTACCCGAATCAGTGCGTGCTTATATTGATTATGAAAAATATGCGCGGGATTGTGAAATGGGTGGCGATTTATACGAATTTGATTTTAACGGCACTACTTGGACGTGTACGAATGCTTCAAGCATTTAGTCAAAATAACGTGGACGGGGTGGGCAGGTTGGACTTGCTTACAGAAAGAACGCGTTTTGATTGAAAATATTGATAGGCTACGGTGTAGCCTATACGTAGCCTAGACACCAAGAAACAAAAAAGGGTTAGTGCCTACTACGGCTCTAACCCTTGATGTACTTGGTGGCCCGGGGCGGAATCGAACCACCGACACAAGGATTTTCAAGCATCTTCATTCATCAATGAATTCATAGACTTATGGATAAATTTATCTACAAAAGCGATCGGTGAAAGTCTTTGTACTCCTCTAGTAGTTTTACCTATTTAATAATTGTAGATCGAAAAATAGGAAAGCGATCTCATACGTGTTTCGTTTTTACAGAAACGAATTGTTTATTCTTAAAGAAAAATTAGCTTACATTTGTTAGCCGGTCATCCCTATATCGTCTTACTAAAATATATTTTGGATGTGTGCATCTGATGACCGGTTTATTCGATCCGGCGGAGTAATAGCATCGACCTAAAATTAGGACATGCGCGCCTAGCAAATCCTCAGTTGCGTCGGTAATTTTGAATAGGGACAAAAAATCGGTCAAAATATCAGTGAAAATCATGATGCTTGCACTTTGCCTGTTAGCTGAGGAATTAAGCCAGAGTCTTCCGTCAGCGGTATATCCTGCCGATGCAATCGGACCCCAGTACAATAGAAGCTGCTCATGATGAAGATTTTTGTTTATATCTGAAAATTCGACAACTACATCCTTAACTTTTCCGCTTAGCAAAATGTCGTCTTCATTTTTCTTAAATATGATTTGGTCTTCAGCTAGCCTAAAAGCTGGACTCTGGACCAGCCTATGTAGGATGCGCCTTAGGGTGAAATGTTGAGCTGATTCTCCAAAATTTCTTCCAGATACAAACCTCGTACCACCTCCTTCCCCTGTTCCTGTTGGATGTGGTTGAACGTTGGACACGTCAACTTCACCACCTTTTTCTTTATCTAGATCAATGACTATGTTATTTCCAGCAGTTATTTGATCTAGAAAATTTGTACCTTCGTTTCTTGGATCGTCAATAACGACATAATTTACTTTTAAGGAGCAATCATCTTTGTGGTGAGCGCAAAAGTGTGCCGGATGTCCATGCAAACTTTCTTTACGGAACCATGCAAATTCGCCGCATTCAGCGCAAGCTAAATTTTTACGTTTTTCCTCGAGGTCAGATGTTGGTAGTTTCGAAAATGTAAATGCTTCCCAGGTTTTACCGTCACTCAATGTACGTGCAAATTGCATAAAAGGTTTTCTTGATATCTGTTTACGTATTCGAAATATAACAAAAAAGTTATCTGATTGAAATGTAAACTTCTGAAGAACTATATGTTATTCCCGCTCAATAATTCGCTATAAGGTTGTGGTTACCTCATAAAGTTAAAAATCAGTTATGTTGACATGACTTTTTTACGTCAAATCGAAATTTATTTTTGAAATATCCCTAAACACGAAATTTTTTCTGATAATATTCCCATTACTGGAAATATTTTATAGGTAAATCTGTATGGAAACTGCACCTGCGTCTAGTCTCACTGAATTAGAAAAGTTGATCATTCAACATATTCCTCGTGACGTACTTATGGCTTGTGAGGACGCCTACTACAATGGTGATTTAAAAGGTCGGACTCAAGCTTCTAACTTTGCAAAAGGTCATAGACCGTCAGCTGCTGGGCAAAATAAGCATTTTTTTATTAATGAAGCATTCTATGAAGCTTTGCTGGCTCACAATGCAGACCCAACTCCACTGCGGGGCACTAAGTTGGTTATAGGAAGGTTAGGTATTTTTAATATTGCACGCTTAAATGTTGCCGGACATAAGTGGACGAATTTAAACAGAAGTGCGACAAGAAATAAGCTTGCGGAAGTTAACCTAGATATTCAGCGTAAATATGTACAGGTTGATTTTTTCAATGAGCCGGGTCAACTTAATAGTGGAACAATTTTTATCTTGGGTTTAATGGATGGAATTGATACAAATAGTATCGCGCAATTAAGCCAGGTTATGATCGCTATGCCTGCACCGGACATGAAATCGTGGCTATATATGAAGTCGATACCGGAATTTTTGAATTTATACGATCAAGTTGGGGCAGTTTCACAAGTGGATGAGGCTAAGCCAATACTCAAAATACAACCGAAGAAGCAAACTGGAAATGACTAAGGGAATTAACGATCTTCAACCTGCGCGCCTCGAACAAATAATTGCTGCGCGCGGTTTTAGTAAAGGTCAATTAGCTAGTCTAATTGATGTATCGGCATCGACTGTGACAAAGTGGTGTAAAGGTGATCAGGCGCCTGAAGCAAGTACATTTGAACGTCTCGCTTTGGTGCTTAACGTTCAGTCTGAGTGGCTTACACGTCCGATGTTGCCGCGCGTGTCCCCGCCACTTTATCGAAGTAATGCGGCTACACTTAAAACGGCGAGAGCAAAATTAGAGGCACGCTCAGAGTGGGCGCAGGAGATTGCAGTGCTTCTTAATGAGTATGTAGACTACCCAAAAGTTAGCCTACCGACGCGATCTTTCAAAGATCCAGAAGAAATTAGCAATGCGGATATTGAGGAAGCTGCTGAAGAATGCCGTTTGCTCTGGCAGCTTGGTGTTGGGCCTATTCAAGACTTGGTTTTGGCTGCTGAAAGTGCGGGTATTATCGTTATTCGGGAAAGAACAGATATATCGGCAATCGAAGGGCTCTCTAGTTGGAGTGAAGTTTTGAATCGACCTATTGTTCTTTTATCGTCTGATAAAGCGAACGCATTTCGTAGTCGCTTTGATTTGGCTCATGAAATTGGTCACCTTATACTGCATAAACACATTCCAAAAGCGGATGAACTTGATAGATATAACCAAATGGAAAAACAAGCGCATAGATTTGCCGGCGCTTTTTTGCTTCCTGCACAGACATTTGCGCGTGAAGTTCGCATTCCGCCAAATCTAGATAATTTACTTATTCTTAAGCAGAGATGGGGCGCATCTGTTGCTGCTATGATGATGCGTTTGCATGCGCTTAGGTTGCTTAGTGATGAGGAAAAATTAGCATTGTTCAAGCGTCGATCAGCCCGTTGGGGCTCCAAGGCTGAGCCTGGGGATGAAAAATGGGAGCCTGAATCTCCCAGATTACTGCGCCGTACAGTTGAGCTATTGATTAACGAGGGGGTATTACATGCTGAAGGTGTTTTACGCTTTTTGGGACTCTCTCCGCGTGATGTTGAGCAACTTTGTAATATGCGTGAACACTATTTTGATAAGCCTGCGCAAGTAGTTGACTTAGCAACGCTTCGTGTATCAAAAGTGGATAATAAATCAGTTAATGGAATGAATGCGGGATTGGGATCAGTTATCTCATTTTCAAAATTTAGAAAACAATCGTAGCTTTGTAAATTATTTTAATTTTTCTAAGATTATTTTTTTTGAGAGCAAAGAAAAAGAAAGCCGCTGAATTGGTAGCGGCTTTTTCATTTTAGAATTTATATGGGTACGCTATCTTTATCCATTTTTCTCTTTTTCGAGCTCTGCATTTTCTAGCAGTTTATTAATTGCTTCCTGCAGAGAATTTTTATCAATGTAAGGATATGCTCGTATCGCATCGATAACTCCCCTTGTAGTAGGGGAAAGTCGACTTACCTCAATTTTTCTTTTTTCATTCTCAATTCTCAGTTTTTCTAACGCTGCACGAAACTCTCCATTGTTGTCATCGACCGGATCGATTAAATGATGTGCAGAGGAAATATATTTTTCAATGGTCGATTGAATTCGTTCGGGTAATGGCTCGCCTAAGTCAGAAATTTCGTATTTATTTTTTAATATATTTCTTGCAACATTGCGACTGTTGATCAAACTCTTGAGATATTCGCGAGCATTTACAGTGTAAGTTGAATCGAGAGGGGAAAGATGACCATAATCTTTATCTGTTTCTCCTAGGGCAATCCATAAAGCATATTCGGGCCACAATTGAGCAAGCGCTTCGATCATATCGGGATTAGGCCTCTGTCTACTGTAATAAAAACTTTTCCAATTCTCAGCGGAGATGTTTGTTAATTTTTCCAGCTGTGCAAACTTTCCTCTTTTGTCGGTACATGCGTCAATAAGTATTCGTAACCGACCTGCCAAAGTATCTGAAGCGATTTCCATGAGTTCCCCTTTTTAATATGTGGAATATTGTATCCAAATAATGTGTATTACACACAAAATGCTTGATTCGAATTTCTAATAGTGCTAATCTATCCCTGTTGCGTGTGCATTACACACTAATATGTATTTTATTATCACTGATATTAGTTTAGCTCTGATTTTGAAAACCATTTGAATGTTTTTCGCAAAATTCATAATCGACGTAACAAATTCCCAAATCTAATCGAATTTATTTATTAACGCTCGAAATTACACTAGGAAAAAATCATGTCTATAGACAACAAACATCACCTGCAAATCGTAGGAATAAACACCTTGAAATACAAATCAAAAATGACCGGAATTGATGGTGAAATGAAATTAGCTCAGTGCATTGTTAAGTATGTTGATGAAGAAAAGGGCGAACAAATTATGGTTGGAGAACTGCTGTTGCCGAAGCACTTGAGTGACACTTTACCTGGCGAATATCTTGCCGATTTTGAGCTAGTAGTAGATCGAGAAAAAAGAATCGGTGCACGTTTAAAAAATCTTCATGCATATGGACAAGTAGCGCGTCCTGTTGCGGCGAAAGAAGACAAGAAGGCAGCGTAATTCATGGCAAGTGGATCAATTCAGACAGTCATTGTATGCACACCGGTGACGAATGCTGCACCTCCTGGTATTCGGACATTATGTCCAGATCAAGGTGGGCAAATTTATGCGCCGACAAAAGTACAAGCCTATCTGCTTGATCCAAGCCAGCAAAACAATATCGATGCAGCATTAGGACAGTTCGATTATGCGTATGCATCTGGCCTCTGGTCATTGGCTTTTAGCATGGTTGTCGGTCTTTATTTTGTGTCACATGGAATCGGTCAAGTTCTCGGCTTAGTACGTAGAGGTTGATGATGCGACTGGGCGCTTTCCCAGTATTTTAAATATGGAGTTTTAGTATGAATAAAAATATTCAACGTCGGGTTGCTTTGGTAGTAACGGTTGCAAGTTCTGCTGTATTTGCTGGTGCTGCACATGCGGCTGGCGGTCCTGATCTCACTTCGCTCACCAGTTCCGTGGATTTCTCAACGGTGGTTACCGCCGTGTTAGCAATCTCCGCAACCTTAATGGGCGTGTACGTCGCTATTAAAGGTGCAAAAACGGTCATCTCGATGGTTAAAGGCAAGTAAGCCTAACCAAAGAAAAGGGGGTGGCCGCCCCTTTTTTTTATTGCAGTTATTTTTTTTAAAAAATTGAAAATGACAATTAATGAGCTTTGGTACCTGATTATTTTTGCTTGGGGTATTGCCTGTGGGTGGGCAGTTGTCAGTGGACTAGATAAATGAATAAGAGGTAACCGCAATGGAAAATTCGCTTCAAAATTTCTTCTTACTAATAGCACTTATCGCGTATACCTGTTCAGTCGTGGAACACTCCATTGGATGCTCTACTTGGTGGGAACCTCTTTTAATGGGGCTGATTGTTCCAATTTTTTCCCTCATAAAGTTTTGTGTCTATCTGGGTGTGACTGCCCTGGTCGTTTATGTCTTACATAAGATCGGTGCAGGAATTGAGACAATATTCCACATGATGTTGAGTCTCAGATGAAAAAGTTTCTAGCTATCTTTGCAGCAAAAAAAGTTTTTATACTAATTCTTTTGACTGCATTTCTATATGATCAACAGAGAGCATATTCGCAGGCTCTGCCTGTTGCACCTGCTGCAAACTTTGTTATGAATCGAGCAATCGCTGGAGTCATCACAAAAACCGCTATAGCTCGTGGATTTGCGGCAAATGACCCACGTATCGCAGCAACATTGGTTGGGGCGGGTACATCTTTAACTGGTCTCAATGTCGCCTCTACCGTTGCCGGCGTAGGCTTAGGTATTGCTGGTGCGCCCGTTTGGCTCACGATTGCAGCTAGCCTTGGTATATTTGCGGTTGGTGCTGCAATCGTTGCTGGAAAAACGTCCCTACAATTGAACGATGGATCGCTGGTCGTAGATGCGTCAGGATCGGTGCCGCCTCAACCTTTTCAATTTTCTGGATATGTGCCTCCGTATTTTCCATGGAACGATGAATTGGCGAGAGGGGTCAGTATTTATCGGCTACCTGATTGCTTTTCAAGTCAGGCATGCTATGCGTTTCCGCCGCTACCTTCGGGAACGATTCCATTTCAAAAACAACCGTATACTCAAGATACTAGGGTTGGGAGTGTTGTCTTTGTTTATTGGAGTTTGAACGAATTAGTTCAAAAATATTTACTTCAAAAGAAAGTTTTCCCAGACATTAATTTCGATGTGACACAGATATATAAGTGGGTAACTGAGCCTCATTTTGAAACGAACGCAAATGGGATTAGTCGACTTGTTGGCGTTCTTTCGGTTGAGCGCAACTGTACCAGAGGTACTTGTGTTATTACTCAGCCAAACGGGAGCGTATCTAATCCAGGTGGTGTAACTACTTTGCCCCAGACCCGGCCGTGGGATTCGGAAGAAGAACACATAATTATCGATCCTGTCGTGACGCCAAACAAATTCAAAAATTTAGATGCAGCCAGTCCTGCTATTCCTCCTGAGTCTCGAACAGAACCCATATCGCCAGATACCTTAGCAAAGCTCGCTGATCAAGCATGGATGAAAGCTGCTGCTCAACCAGAATATAAGGGCGTACCTTACACCCCGACTCAACCGATCGTCACTGCTGATGCGGCAAAGTGGCAATCAGAAAATCCCAAAGATACTCCAAAATTAGGCGACTTGCTAAGACCTGCCAATAACCCAGGCAATTCGTCAGTTCCCATTTCTCAAACTGTTACCGCTGATGTCCCGAAAGATCCAAAGCCTGATCCTGCCGCAGTACAAAACGTCAACGTGGTAAATGCACCAAAGGTTGATTTGGGGACTGACCCCAACATAGCCGCACCTACTTTAGAGACCACACCGGATGCTCTCGTAACGTTGTATCCACTCATTACTCTTTTTCCGGAATTAAAAAATTATCAGACTCCGCAACATATAAGTGAATGCCCCAAACCACAATTTAGCGTCTTCGGAAAAAGCTTCACAATGGATTCACATTGCAATCTTGTAGAGCAAAACAGGTTAGCTATTGCATCGGTCATGGCTGTCGTTTGGGTACTCGTTGGTATTTTTATTTTGTTATCCGCTTGAGGACAATATGCCAGCAGCATTATTTGGAATTTTATTATCCGCATTACAGAGTGTTCTCGGGTTTGTACTTCGTTCAGTCATCATCAAATTTGTGGTGTTTTATGCGTTGTATTTTGTTGTTCGAGAATTCGTACCTGTATTGATTAACTACGGACTTTTCTCGGGTACAGGCAAAGCAACAGCATTGACGAGCGCGTTGACCAGTATCCCTGCATCGGTCTGGTACTTTTTAGATTTGATGAATTTTTCGATGGGCGTTAGCACAGTACTTGCTGCTTATGTGACGCGCTTTATTATTCGTCGTATTCCATTGATCGGTTAAACCATGGCGATTAATGCATACGTTGGATTGCAAGGATCTGGCAAAACCTATGAAGTAGTGTCTTCAGTCATTCTTGACGCCGTAGAAAGCGGTCGCCGCGTCGTAACGAATGTCGCTGGCATCAATGAAGAATTGATCCACAAATATCTCGTCAAAGAAAGAAAAGCTGATGTCCAAAAACTTGGACATATTATCCACATCGAAAATGACCGCATTCTTCAGTCGCAATTTTTTCCAGACGAAGAACATCCAGAACTTGAATCAGTCGTAAAAGGTGGTGATATTGTCGCCATCGACGAAGCCTGGCGATTTTGGGGAACCGATATCGGAAAGTTGAGTCATGAACACATGCAGTTCTTTCGGATGCATAGACATTATCTGCACTTAGACACTGGTGTGGCATGTGACGTGGTATTGATGACGCAAGATATTACGGGCTTACATCGTTCGGTAAAAAACGTCATTGAATTTGTATTCAAGATGCACAAGCATAAATCTCTTGGATTTTCCAAGCTTTATCGCGTTGAGATTTATGAAGGATGGAAATTAAATACGAAGACTCGCATAGGTGATCATCAAAAGAAATACGACGCCGATATATTCCCGTTATATCAAAGCTATACCGGTGGGGTGGGTCAAGAAAAGTCCATTGATAAACGCCAAAATATTTTATCTAGTAAGAAATTGCTCATTACTGCCGTGATAGTCGTGCTCATGATTGGCCTTGGCGCGTATAACGTTTGGCGTTTTCTTCACCCAAAAAATGCCACCGCGAATTCATCTAGCTTGAATAAAACTGGCGCTGTTCAGACAGAAAATAAAGCGTGTTCCAATCCTGGATCAAAGACTGCTGATTCTTCGAATCAATCATCAGAGGTATGGCGCATCGTTGGAGAGTTTCAATCTAAAAATGATCGTTGGATTGTGGTCGCCAATCAGCGAGGCCGTTTGCGCGTTGAGTCGCCTTCGATGTTTCATGGTTCCGGCATGGCTACTTTTGGAGAAATCGATGGGGAGCATGTATTTCGCTGGTCAGGATCACAAGAACACGCTAATAGCCCTCAGGAGCCGAAATGAAGCGAATAGTTATAGCAATATGTTGCTTCATGTATTTGCAAAGTTATGCCGGTATACAATCAGACTCAAAAAATGTATCGAACCAAATTAATTCCCAGGTTGCATACCAAGACGAAAAGAATGTGAAATTTGATTTTCAGTCAGTACCGGTCGCGCAAGTAATTAGCCTCGTCTACTTGGAAGCCCTAAAGCAAGCATATGTAATTGATCCCGCAGTATTAAAAGATGACCGATTAGTCTCATTCAGATTTGATGCAAGTAAGGGTGACCTACGAACGTTTTGGCGTGGGTTCATGGACTCATTAGGATTTCAAATCGAAACTCGAAACAATGTCGATTATCTGTTACCGAAAAAAGTAAGCGACGATACGAAAGTGACGATGGATGCGTGGGTTTACCGTCCTTCATTTCGCCAGGCATCATATCTAACAGGTCTGTTGTCTCCACTATTTACCACGGGAGGCTTTACCGTCAATAGAGCCATACGCGCACCAATTGGAGCTAAAGTAAAAAGTGAAAACGTACCGCAAGGATCTGCCGCCGCATCCATTGACCAAGATAGCGACATTTTGGTATTTCAGGGCACGGTAGAAGAGATAGCTAAATTGAAAAGCATTCTGCCCTTGGTCGATACACCCTCGGGCGAGGTTGTCGTGAATGCTGTAATTTATGAAGTCACAACTGGAAATTCTCAAGGATCTGCGTTTGGCCTGGCGATCAATCTGCTTGGGGGGCGTTTTGGAATATCGGTTGGCGATCCCTCGGCATTAACGAATTCAATTTCATTAAAGGCTGGCAGTATCGATGCCGCTTTTTCTGCTCTATCCGGTGACACACGATTTAAAGCCATATCCACGCCAAGACTACGTGTTAAATCTGGCGCTCAGGCTCGTTTAACTGTTGGCCAGGACGTACCAACCTTAGGTGCTGTTACATATCTTCAGGGTGGGTCTCAAGCGGTTCAATCGGTGGAATATCGCTCATCGGGTGTCATTCTTGAGTTGTCGCCTATTGTTCGCGAGTCCAGTATTGATATGACCATTGATCAGCAAATTAGTGATTTCGCAAAAACGGAAACAGGTGTGAACAACTCACCGACGTTGACCAAGCGCGAGCTTTCAACAACTGTGAGTGTAAGCGACGGAGAGTTAGTTTTGATTGGTGGTCTGACACAAGATAAAGATACCAATACACATTCCGGTCTGCCTTTTTTACCTACGTTATTGCATTCAAAGAGTAGCAATGAATCAAGGACAGAAATTTTGTTGTTATTGCAGGTTTCTATGATTCGGGGGAAATTGCAATAACGTTATTAAGACCTGCATAGCGCAATGAATGTAATTTCCCCCTTTTTTTTCCTAAAGTCTAGTTTTTACATAAGGTTTTTAGGTTGGATTTAATATAAATTTTAATGAGGATGTAATGAGACGAATCAAGCCAAATGAAGAATGTATAAGCGCATCAGAGATCGTACGGAGATTCAAAAATCAAACTGGTTTTGACCTTCATGCTACGAATGCAGGGAATGCAGCGAAGTCGTTGAATCTCGACTATATCGAGGTTGAACCGGAGATAGTTGTTTCAGGTATGCCTAGTTGGAAGAAAGAGAAGCGATATTCAGTCATAGACCTACCGCTAATTTTCGAAAAGCTTAACGAATTAGCCCAAAGAAGAGCGAAATATGATGAGTGATATTCCAATTTGCATATTCATATCTGTGACTTAAATAATCTCAAGGCTCCCTATGTCACTTCTCCAATATAAGAAAAAACGTAGTCTTATTACCGGAAATTTCTTCTATGGCCTTAAAAATGCAATTGTGTTTAGTCGCGCGAGAAATAAATGGTTTTTACGATTTCCCAAGGAAATTTTGCGCGTTATGAAATTGCATTTTGGCAATAAAGTTGAAGTGTCTTCGGAGGGCGGATTGCTGATTATTGGCAAGAAAAATATTAGAAAACGAAGTTCAGCACGTCGCAAAATCCGTATCCGTTTTAAATCGCTTAAGCAGGTAAAACGATAGTTGAATCAATGCAGACCATTCTGCGGTGACGCAACGAAAATTGTCTTCTTAAACATGTAGCGGTCGGACAGTTTCATCGTCCGATGATTGCGGTAGCTGCCGGGTCGGTAGACCTTCGCGAAGCGAACAGCTTATCCCGCAAACAAGCATGTTTAAGCGCGGGGAGGTAGCAAAGAATTGTTTTAGATTTTCGACGTCCAGGTAGGCGCGATGAGCAGCGAGACGCCCGCAGCGACAGCGAGGACGGAAGCGCGCGGAGCGCGCCTAAACTTGTATTAGGGACACTTAACGGAAACAAGCAAACATGCGGCATACCGAAGGGTCACAATCAGGTTTTATAAAAAATAGATTTTGGTTTTAAAAAAGAAAAAGAGACGCAACACCGGCAAGTGTTCGCCTCCATGATTGACGCAAATATTTAGGAGCTGCATCAATGGTTAGTAATATAGATGATTCATTTAATTCAATCAAGAATTTCGAGTTTGATGAATGTAGGCCAGCAACAGAGGACGAGACTGCTAATTGGTTGCTTGATGATGGTCCGATGCTCAAAACCACGTGGATGGTTTATGACAGACAATTCCCAGATGGTCAGCGTGAGATATGTGCCACTCGCTCTGTACGCATTAAGCAAGTAGGTTCGCTGCCTTTGCAAAACCGTTCTAGACGCGGTGAATCAGAAAAGCGTGAACAGAACGATGACGATAGCGCAAAACGCGCTAAGCAGGCTGTACGGCTACGTTGTAAGTCTATCGCTGCGGATCGCATGCTGACACTCACTTATAGAGAAAATATGCGTGATATGGATCGATTAAAGAAGCACTGGGATTTGTTCAGGCGCCGTATGTCAAGACATAAGCAGTTTCACTACGTAGCAACCATTGAGACACAGCAGCGAGGTGCTTATCACATACACGTTGCTGTCCGTGGTCGCCAGGTATATCAATTGATTCGCTCCATTTGGCAAAAGATTGTTGGCCTTACCGATGATGGAAAACAGGCAGGGCAAATTAATGTTCGCGATCCGCACAAGTTCGGATTCGGTAAGCACGGTGCACACAAGTTGGCTGGCTATATCAGCAAATACATATCCAAGGATCAAGATACGCATGATCTGAATAAAAAGCGCTACTGGTCATCGCGTGGGATCGTTGTGCCTGAGAAAAATTATTACCAGTTGCCCTACGGTGCAGATGCATTCGAAGCTTTTTCTCACGTTATGCAATTAGGTGCGGATCACAACAGCGAAGGGATGACGTTTTTTTCAAATCAAGCATTGGGCGTGTGTTGGGTCGCCACCGCCCCCTGTATCCACTAGAAGGCGAGACTCATATGTTTTTAACTGAAGATGAATTGAGAGAGCTGACAGGTTATGCCTATAGATCTCGGCAAATTATTTGGCTAAAAAAGAACAACTGGAAATTTGAAGTGACTGCGCAATTGCGTCCGAAAGTTGCGAGAAGCTATTTTGAGTTGCGGCTAGGTGGAACGACTAACACCACAATTACAAATTTAAATGAACAAACACCGCGTCCAAATTTTGGAGCGCTTTCTCAAATGGTAAGAAGATAGTATGGGTCGTAAGCGTCAAGGTAATCACAATTTACCACCACGGATGAATGTTAAGAATGGTTGGTACTACCATGTCTCAAGTACGATTCCACGGAAGTGGACACCATTAGGCGACGATCTAAATGAGGCGCGTCGTAAATGGGCGGAACTTGAAGATGAAACGGTAGCACCTGATGACAAAACCTTTCGCGTCATTGGACAGCGTTACATGCGAGAGGTATTGCCAACTTTGAAGGCGAATACGCAGCGCGATTACACCCAGTATTTCAAATTATTAGATGCTGTTTTTGGTGAGCTTTCGATTGATACCATTCGCCCATTCGACGTTGCTGAATATTTGCGGGTGCGCGGCGAAACATCCAAGGTGCGTGCGAATCGTGAGAAGGCGCTTTTTAGCACGATTTTCAACCATGCCAGGTCTTGGGGGTATACCGACGTTACTAACCCCTGTATCGGCATCAAAGGCCATAAGGAAAAGTCGCGTGATAGATATGTGTCTGACGAAGAATATGCGGCTGTATGGGCTTGCGCGCATCCTACGGTGCAAGATGCTATGGATTTAGCACTCTGCACAGGCCAGCGTCCGGCAGACGTACTGAAATTCAATGTGACAGATATTGCGGATGGAAGTCTAAGCCTCACTCAAAATAAAACAGGCAAAAAGCTACGTATTGCGATTGAGGGGGAACTGGCAGACGTAATCTCCAGGATTTTGGCTAAACCACGCGACAAAGTGAATAAGGCATTATTGCAAGATCCTGACGGACAGCGACTTAGCTATTTTGCTTTACGCTCTCGGTTTGATAAAGCTAGAGAGATTGCGGGAGTCAATTTTCAGTTTCGGGATTTGCGGGCTAAGGCCGCAACTGATACTGGTGATTTGGCTCAAGCTCAGAAACTTCTTGGCCATAGAAATCGAGCTACGACAGAAATATATACTAGAGAGCGATTGGGGGAGTTGGTTCAGCCGCTTAGTCGAAAAGCTAGTTGAATTTGATGGTTGTTACTTGTGTAACTTTTGATCGTAATTATTTTTGATTGATTTTTATATAAAACATATTAAGATTTAAACTTTCCTAAATAGAAGGTTGCCCGTGGATAATGAGGAATTGCTTTGGGAAATTTACGATGAGTATAGGACTGCTCGATTAAATGTTAAGTACTATAGTGCAAGATTAAATACTTTTGAAAATTGGAATGATTGGCTGGAAGTTTTAGTTGCAGTTACCGCTAGTGGTTCAACAATTTCTGGTTTTTGGTTTTTTAAAACGGACGAAGGTGTATCGTTTTGGAAATTTCTTTTAACGGTTTCTGGCCTTGCTGCTTTTTTTAAGCCATTTTTAAAGTTGACTCATAAGATAAGATTTTTTGAACAAACTTTATCAGGGTATCGCGCTTTGGATTATGAGCTAGGAGATATTGTTCTTCAAATAAAAAAGGATCAAGGGTGTTCAAAACTTGTTTTGAAAATGTTTGATGCTGCAAAAAAGAAGAAAAAGGATCTGGTAACAAAGCCTCCTGAAATTCAGCAAAAGAAAAAATTAATTAATAAATTTTATGAAGAAGTTTTAAATGAAATCCCTAAAGAGTCACTTTATCTTCCAAAGGATAGTGTAAATGGCAACAAATAGACCACCTGCTAGACCACCTGCTAGACCGCCAGTTCCTACGCCGCGCCCCCCTCAGCCTGATCGAGGTGATCGTCAACAAGGCCATGTTGAGCCACCAAAGCCTTGGCCTAGATAAACCAACTATGTTTTGTTAAATCTCTTGCGCATGAAAATAAGTTGACGCATAATATCAGTAACAACTAATCCGCAAAACTGGCGTGGCTTGACCATCTAGTGTGCGGGGGAATAAGCCGGCGCAAGCCGGTTTTTTCATTTCTAGGACGGAAAATGGCAGAAGTGAACGGCGTAGTGCCCCTTAGGACACGCGTTTATA
This sequence comes from Undibacterium sp. Ji67W, assembly GCA_049340365.1. Taxonomy (GTDB): domain Bacteria; phylum Pseudomonadota; class Gammaproteobacteria; order Burkholderiales; family Burkholderiaceae_D; genus Undibacterium. Next base: position 19,977 of record JBMPOY010000020.1, read on the forward strand.
TTGATGGTTACAATCTTTATTATGGCTGCTTAAAGGGATCGCCTTATAAATGGCTTGATCTATTACCTCTTTTTGAGAAGCATATATTGCCCTCGGCATTGATAGAGCGAAATGGTCAGCCTTGTCAAATGACTCTTTTGCCGCTGGCTATTAAATTTTTTACAGCTAAAATCCTTGAAAAAGCAGCTAAAGCTCCAGACTCAGTATCATCTCAGGCTCGCTATCACACTGCTCTGCGTAAGCAGCACAAAAATCGTATCGAAATAATAGAAGGTTATTATTCTTTAACTGAGTCTAGAGTGAAAATTGTTGATGCTGCTCACCCGAAACGATGGCCGCGGGACTGCCAGGACGCATTGGCTTGGAAATTAGAGGAAAAGCAGTCCGATGTAAATCTTGCGTTGCAAGCTTATCATGATGCAATTACACAAGAAGTTGATCAGGTTGTAATTGTTACAAACGACACAGATATAGCGCCTGCACTTAAATTGATTCGTTTACATACTGCGGTGACTATCGGATTGGTGATTCCAGCAAAACAAAATGTTCGTATTGCCAACACTGAATTATCTGAGCAAGCGCATTGGGTTCGCTCACATATTCTTCCCAGTGAATTGGCTGATTCGCAACTTCCTAGAGTTCTTCATGGAAAATCTCCGACCATCAAACCAGAATCTTGGTACGCTCGCCCCGATTTATTAGAAAAAATATTACAACTGGCAATGCCAGTTGTTGGTAGTCGCGGGAGAGCGTTTAAGTGGATGGAGGAGCCTAATCCATATCTTGAAAATCATGCGCCAATTGACCTCATTGACACCGAAGAAGAGGCTGCCAAAGTAATTGCATATATCGAAAATTATTTAGCCGGAAACGGAATGGGTAAATAATTGTCACGACTGTTCCTTATAAGAATTGTAGATCAGTAGCGAAAATTGTAGATTTGGCGCACAAAAGACAAAAGGCTTACATCGCTGTAAGCCTTTGTTTTTACTACTAAATACTTGGTGGCCCGGGGCGGAATCGAACCACCGACACAAGGATTTTCAATCCTATCTGTTATGCGTGCTTTATCCAACTATACCCAATAAAACAAGCACTTACAAAACATCATCCAGCTATAGCTCCGCATTAAACCACTACGCCGTTGACATATTGTTGACGCTCAAGCGACTGTCTAATAGCTGGAAACCTGACAACGTTACTCGGCAAAGTAAGCTCGTCAATAGTATCTTGTGATATAAATTCAGTAATGTAACTAGTCTTAACTTTTAGGGCCCGAGCAATATCGTCAAGTGAAAGTCCATAATGTCGAGTGACCAGACGTATCGCTTTATCAAGTAAAACAGGGCGCTCAATTTCGATAGAATCATCCTCAGCTTCTTTTTTTGCTTCACAATCATTTTTAAGTTTGATGATACCTCCTCGTAATTGATGGTCATCGAGAAGGCACAACTGTCTGGCACGCATCAGCATTGACGCCTTACTTGATTTCCAACGAAGCTTCACCTCAGATAAAGATTTCCAACTAATACGACCACTTGCACTTACTGGAAATTCTTTGGCAAAAGAACTCCTTGGCAGTAAAAATGCACCGCCAAATCTATTAGCTTCACTTTCGGTAGCCCTATCACCCGTAATCATTCCACCATGCATAACAAAATGCCCGATCTCATGGGCGATATCAAAACGCAAACGACACGAATAGCGATCTACTTCGTTTCTGACTATGACAGGACGACTTGCAGATATCGACAAAGCATCAACTTCGGAAGAAATGCCTTGGAACGTTGTAACAAATGCTCCGGCATTTTCAGCTACTCTTGTAATATTTTGAATCGGTCCGACACCTAAGGATAGATGTGATCGCAGATTTTCCGCCGCTACTTCAATATCCTCTAAACAAGAAACCGGACGATCAATAAAATCATACTTAGGCAAATCTAGTTTAGTCTCCAAAAAATCGACCAATCTTTTGAAGACTTCACCTTTTGCAAGAGCTTTTTGTTTGCTCGCAACCTTGGTAGTTCTCAGCTTACGAAAATGGAATTGATCCTCTACTATATCAATTGAATGACGGTCATAAAAAAAGTCAGGGTATACATCCAAGCGATCAGCCAAGAGGCTTGCCAGTCCCTCGGTTGGTTGATCTAAATTCGTCTCGAGCTTATGTATAAATTGTTTGGACTTCCCGACTTGCTCAGCAACCTCTTCTAAGGTAAGTCCCTGAAAAGTACGAGCAAGTCGCAAATTCGATCCGACAAAAAAAGTTTCCATTAATATCTTCCAAGATCATTATTATGAACCCGTATCGTCCTTCTTCTCTTGATCTTGTTTTGGAAGTCCAACATTTGGTTCAGGTGTATCCACTGCATCAGGGCGAATATTATCCACAGTCTTAAATACGCGAACACTTTCTTCATATTTCCATTCGCAAACAGGCACTTGATTACTATTCGCACCCAGAAAATAAACTGCTGCTTCGTCTTCATCCGTAAGTGGCTTTTCGATGATAAATCGCCAATAAATTGGTTCGTCCTCATCTGTCGGAAAAAGATTGTCCTGTTCATTTCGTTTCCAGAATCCCGGCTTTTGTGGCTTCTCATGGTCATCAGTAAAAAACCTGAATGGAATCCCGTCAATTGCACATGTTAAATCATTGCTGGTATTGCGAAGATCAAGCCAGGGATACCTTGCATCCTTACACAATTGGATCAATTTATTTTTTTGGCGACCGAATGTGGTTGTCCCTCGCGTGTAGGAACTGTCTAAATCTGTGTCTAATTCTTTTTGAACGTCATAGTAGACATCAAGAAGTGCTTCAGCAATAACATTGAGACGGTCAGCAATTAACGCTAATTGATATTCCCACGGTTGTTTCTTTGCCATTATAAGCCTTTGTTCCAATTGAAGGATTTGTCAACCTCATATTCTATGCTAATTCTCACCTTTGTCAACCAAAAGTCAAAATATTTCAGAATGCTTTTACTTCGGCCTATTTTTTTCAATAGGTAAGCGGATATGCCCGTATAGAATGTGCAAATAATTTTTTGAAAAAAATCGCTTCTATTGCACTCGATTGTGAGCGTATACCGCTACCGTTTCATAGTTCAAGGTACAACGAATATTTGGTTGATCAACAGCCTGTTCGCGGCTGGCATTGTCGCAGGCGCGGACGGCGCGCCTAAACGCTCCTACATGCCACCGTGAGACACAGGGGTGCCGTCCTACGGCGGCATCTCACCATGCGGTTGTGTCCATGCGCAAAAACCGCGCAAGGCACAATCCCAGCGATAAAACTACTGGGATGAGACTCAAATCACCCCTGAACTGTAATCGACGGCCTATAAAGCAGCTAGAAAATAGTTTGTTAGACATCAAGCGGAAAGTATTCGCGAATATCCTTAAAACCACTTGCATTATTTAAATGAATTAACACTTCGCCCAAATTTTTCAAATTAGGGTGTCCTCGAGAATCATAGGTTACATGCTCGATAGAACTTTCTTGACAATATGTTGGGGAATCAAAGGTTAAAAATGCTCGACATACTAACGGTCGATAAGAATAAATAGAACATGCACCATCAGCGCCAAGAAGTGTACAAGGTGTGCGTGGTTTTCCATGCACCTTGTTATTAACTCCATTCAGTCGAACGACCTTCCCTGTATTTTTTTCGATGTATTTGGCCTCTATTTCAGTAATTAGAACATCGATATGACAGCAATAATTGCAGCCTTTTTTGCAAACTGATAATGGTGAAATTTCAGCAATGATGTCATCAGCTGCCTCGAATATAGCTTTTACTTTTATTAAACGACTAGCATTACCATTTAGTACAAAATCCACTGCTGACTGTGCTTTTTCGATAACTTTTCTCGACGTTTTTGGAACTTCCAACGTTTTGGCTTCTTCAATAGTCCTGAACTTAATTGGTTGCATATATAGAGGTTTCATTTTTTTAAAAAATTGGCGTGTAAGAGCGTTTCGCTTACTTTATTGCACCAATGTATGTCTGTAGTTTGTATTAGTGTATAGACTGCACCATTCAACAATGATAATCCTAATTGGAATTTGCGAAATGCTGTCATGCTCACACTGTCATTAGCACTATATCCAAACAACTTCCATATCAACATGCTCAACCACATGCCATGACCAAATAAAACGGCACCATCAAGCATTGGCGAATATTTTCGCGATTGGTAAAATTACAACTTGTTGTTATCCTCGATTGAAGATAGGTATACTTCGTCATCTGCCTGGCGCGTCTTTACCGACAAAAAAGGCCAAATTAACGAAGGCCATTCTTCAAGTGCAATGGCAATCGCACATCGAACAAAGCGTGACCCTTTGCCTGCTGCAGCATTTGCAAATGCTGATGGAGTGGTTGCATGGTGTTCGACCAAGCCAATTTTTATGGATAATTCGCGATTCGACAAATTTCCATACTTTCGATGTAACCGGAGCATGACCGGTGCCGCCATACTATTTTCAACAAGCCTAGTTGGTGGGCGAAGCACAAAATCCTTGGCGGGTTCTGGTGGAACTTTCCCGGAATTTATCGCTTCAAAAACCCATTCAGTTATCGAGGCCTCGGCATTTTTTGCTGCCTCAACATAGCTTTGGCCGTAACCAACACATCCAGCTAATTCCGGGATGTTTGCCACATAGGTAGTGCCGTCAAAATAAATATGCATCTGGTAACGAGATTGCATGCCGCTCCCTATTTCATAAGATTTGCCACAACCGCTTGATTTTCTTCACGCCAGACGCGCACTATTGCGCCATAGTTGGTGCGAATCCGGGCAATGTCGGACTGGTCAGCTACGTGCAAGGCTGCTCGCTCCCGGAATAAATTAGAACGCTCGATGCGAAGCTGCACCAGGCGATCAGCGTCAGGTGTCGCCTTGCTGGATTCATCTGAAATTTGGCTGGTACAAATCGCCATCATTTCGGTGATAACTTCGCGAGCACATTCAAACGCTATAGCTTCATCTTGCGTCCATTCCATTTTTAAACCCCTTATAAGATAACGTAATTAGTAATTACGTTATCAAATTTTGTTCATTTGACGAATCCAAAGAATCTCAGAGCTTGCTTTGAATGGAAAAGTAAAAACAAAAATCCACTGAACGATGCAGCTGAAGATTTTCGCTAGCGAAAATCTAACGTTGAACACGCGTATGAACGCCAAATTTTATGTCTGTATTTATGCCAATTTCCGCTAACGTCAATTCACCGGAAACGTATTTCTCAAGTAATGCCAAATACTCAGCATCCGGTTCAAAACCTTCTAAAGCCCAACTCGCTAACGTTTGGGTAACTGCACGACGACGTTCTTGCATTCTAAAATCAGTCATAAAACCCTCTTCAAAATTCGCTACTGAATCACTTCATAAATAAGATAGCGCAATTATTAATTGCGCGTTATTAAATTTTGCTCATTTGAAGAATCAAAAGAATCTCAGAGCGTGATTTGTCAGCTTGCTTTGAATGCAAAAATGAAGGTAAAAACGAAAAGCCACTGTCCGATGCAGTTTCTTTATTTTCAGTTAAACCGCCCAAAACAATAATGTCACCATCGGCCATAGACACAGCCGTTTCGACCGCTCGTTTGATGAGCGTCGGTGAGTTGTTCACACCTGTAGTCGTATTGACGAAATTGGAAAGTTGTTGAGAAATCGACAGATCGACCACCGCATCCCGTACCTGAGGATGCAAATCAAAAATAACGCCGCTCGACCGATATTCAACGGACTGAACGGCTTGCCCTGCTCCCTGGGGATACGATAGCGCACCCAACACCGGGACTTCCTGCCCAACCGAAAAGCGGCCAGTAGCACCAGAGCGAATACGAAGCGATGGCGAAGAAACCACCTTAAAGCGCGAGTCACCAGATAGTGCAGAAAATACTGCATCAATAGTATTGTTCTTGAAATGCAAAAAACTGCCAGATGCATTGGCAACACCACCAAGGCCAAGAGTAAATTTTCCACCAAGAAGATTAAGCGCAAGCTGAAATGCCGAACCGTCATTGTCGCTCGTTGTAACCTCGTACACGACGCCACGTACCAAAATTTCACCAATGGCGAAATCTACTTGCGGCAATAACTTCTTCAATTTCTCGATTTCCTTTTCTGTGCCAGAAAAAACAAGTGTGTCCGCACTTTGATCGACCAGGGACGCTGCCGAGCCATCAGGCACATTATTTTGTACCTTGGCCCCCTCTAGCGTAGCAATAGACCGGTTCACTGCAAACGATCCTTTAAACAATGGCGATAGTAAGCGCGCAATGTAAGATACTTCTCGAAATTTTGGACGGTAAATAAACGCATCCTGTTCGACTTCAGATTTTTCATGGAGTTTCGTCTTTGCGACATAATCGACATCACCACGAGAGTCCAGAGAATAGCCAAGCGAATCCAAGAAGGTGCGGAGGAACACCCGCAACTCCCCTTTTCTGTCTTCATATCGGAACGACACCAAACGGGAATCAGATAACACATCAGGGTCAAGGACATAAGCAGTTTTCAAGGCTTCGCTGTAAATCAATTGCAGCACTTGCGCGACGTTAATCGATTGAAAATCAAAGCGCGAGCCATTGGATGTGGAGGCATGCGGCTTTGATGGCTGTCCCGATAAATTCGATACCTTGGCCGCGACCGGCAATATTTTCGCGTCCGCGAAATTATCCGGTGCCGCATGCAGATTCGTGACGTAAAAAAAAAGTGCAAGAAAAAAAAGACGTTTCATTTTTTGACCTCGGGAAGCATGGAAGAGGATACGAGAGCGCCTGACCAGATCGTTATGCGCTCACCATCAACAATGCCGACAATGCTGGAACCGGAATTTTGAAAATTTGACGGATGCTCAAGACGCACGCGACCATTGACACTGGAAAGCACAACATAGGAAATGCCGTCCGATTGGATAGTGCCAGAGATTCGCCACGCCTCGGAAACATCAGTTGAAGCAGTTCTTTTCGGTGAAGCAGTACCGGGCACAAGATTTAACCCGCTATCACCTTGGCTACCGATTGGTGAATTTTTAGCAGTTTTCTTATCGTACCGAGAAGCATCAAAAAAATGTATAACACCATATAGGCCAACAGAGCCAAGAACTAAAATTCCCGCGGCCATCATCCAAAGTTTTTTACTGTTGAGTATATTTTGTCTTTTATCTACTTGAAGTTCTTTGCCATTTCCTCCAACGTAGGATGAATACAGCGGAAAAATTTCTTTATCGTAGGTCTTATTTTCAACAGAGACTCTTGCCCGTGCAGTTTGCTTATAGCCTTCCCACATCTCGACACGATAGACCTTACTCAGCCCTAAGGATTTTATTTTTGTGGTTCTGAAACTTATCTCGACTACTACCTTTAAGGTGCGGTGCAAATCGGTAATGTCCTGAACCATCAATACAAGGTCGCAAGAAACCTTAGTAGTATCGTCAACGTAGTGTCTATGTTCTCGAAAAAATATGGCGTGCTCTTTTAAAATCTTGCAATCAGTTCCCCAAAAGCGCCAAGCCTCATCTATGCACACCATGTCACCAGCTTTGCAAAACGTATCAACATCAATACCATGAGGGAGAAAGTCAACGCGCTTAACATCATCGTTTGTACAGTGAATGATATGACCTAGGTTAGCTAATGGAATATCGTATTTTTCATGACAGTACGCACGACAGGATTCATTATCAATGCCGTCTACATTCGTGACGACGCGACGACCAACGCAAATTGCTGGAAGAATGACGGATACAACACATTCAAAAGATTTACCTGAACCCATTAGGCCGGTATAAGCGTTAATTGGCATGATTTACCTTAAACAGTTTTTTTGTGCTAACGGATAACGGATAACGGATAACGCGTAACGGATAACGTTATCCAATAATTGGAATTCGCCGAATAATGAAACGGGTGACATATGCCGAAATGATCAATGACAAACCGGATTGCAACGCAAATACATCTAAAAAATAGGATGTGTTCGCAGCGATGCTGGACAGTGCGCCATTCAAAGAATTAGCATTGGGTAGCAGAGAAGAAATAATTTGTATAAATTCGGTTGTCACAAAATACAGACCAAAATACAAAACGAACTTAACTAGTACGGACCGAACCACCCAAGCCAGAATAAAGTTAAAAGCACTTACCAGAATTCCAAACATATAAACTTTCGTTAGCGAAAAAATTAAGCAGAGAGAACGATCAAAAGCGCCAAAATTGAAAAGGCTAGAATCATTGCGGTATGAATCGTATTTCGATTATTTTCAAGAATCGTGCAATGTGCTTCCATCGTTTGCGTATGCCCAAACAGATTTAATGTTGGCCGGGGGCATGAGCCAACAGACATAGACGGGCTATAATTTTTAAGATCAGGTAACAGATTTAGAAGCGGATCAAGAATTTGTTTTGCTGTTGGCGTTTGCTCAAGGCTAGGCGCAGGTGTGCCGGGATCAGGCCCAAGATTTTGCAAAGGGTTGGCCGACGCCGGATTAGTCGTATTCGCGTTTGGTGTTGTCGCAGGTGTAGTTGTCGACGCAGCCGGGTTTTGAGGCAAAGCCCACGGCGAAGGTTGAGATACAGAGGTGGGATTTGGACTAACGAAATCTTGAACGGTTGGCGTGTAACTTGGATTTTGCGCTTCCCATGCGGAAACCTCAGTTGCTGTTACAGGATTTGATTGTGGGTAGGGAAGCCCATCGTAACCTTGTTGTGATGCTGCGTTCTGCCACGCTTTATTAGCGAGGGCTGCAATAATTGCAGGATTCAAATTTTTATTTAAATCACTGCCGGGAATATCTTTAACCGCAGTTCCTACATCAACGCCGGTTTTGGACGGCACTGGATCAGTTACCTTGAATGTATAAGATGTACAAACACCTCCAGCTAAAAATGAGCCTTTTGCACAGGTACTTGGTGCGCCATTTGAACTAAGGGCTGCTTGAAACGAACTGCATAGCACATGCACGGGGTCAACTTGAGTGCAAGTAGGCGAGGGATAATTGGTAATGCCGCCGCGAGTTTTGGCATTTGCATAGGCTTGCTGTGCGATTGAAAAACCATCACCACCATAAAGTAATTGAGCACCATCACCGACAGACCAGTACTGACCATTTTTAACGATACCATTTGAAGGGTCTGCCACACCGGCAACTGCGGAAGACTCATCAATTTTATTATCATTGCGAAAGAGCCAGTTTGTAAGTGCATCTAATCCAAGGTTTACAGCATAAGTAATAACAGCGCCGAGACCGATTGCGATCGCCACAGATACCCATCCTGGCGCTGTCACTGCGCCAACTGTAATAGCGGTAGCTGTACCCGCAACGCCGGATATCTGAGGCGATATTCGTGCCAGTGTGTTGCCAAAACGTGGATCGTTGGCGGCAAATCCTCGTGTTTGCATGCTTGATTGCAATGTGCCAGAAATAGCACGCCCGACTCTATCCGGTTGTGCAGCGGGTAATGCTTGCGCATGTACGGCCAATGGATTGACTAACACGGTGATTATCAAAAATACGAAAAACAGATTTTTCATGTTACTTACTCCAATCCTTTAATGACTGCCCATGCGCAAACAATGCCCCATGCAAAAACGAATAAATACCAAAGTTGGCTATTGGTCATTTGTAGCCTCGTTTTTTCTTCCAATCCCGATATTGGTTATGGCGTATTTCTCTGGCATATCGTTTCTTAAATTCGTGATTTTTTGAATGCTGATTGAACCAATTCAATACGTGACGCATATCGTCTTGAACCGTTACATCACCTCCCCTGAGCAATTGCAAAATTCTGATAGCTGCATACAAAACCATCAAAATACCTGCAATCGTGCCAGCGACGCTAAGTACAGGAACGACTACATCAAAAGCCGTGAACTGTGAAAGAATTGGTGATAAATCGACTGTCATAAGACCCCCTTCATTAAAAAAATGGGGCAGGGTGAAACACCATGCCCCAGCATCAATTACGGAGTGAGAATTAACCGCCGCGCAGCATACCGAGGACGATTTTTGCAGCTTTTATCGATACATAGATCACCGCCAAAACGGCAGCAACTGCCATCACGCCTGTGACAACATCGGCAGCAGTGAAGGCACTTGTAACCGGCGTCAAATCAACGGCGGCATGAGCTGCATTTGCCACGCCAGCAGACAAGCCAATTGCAGAAGCAGCGAGCAATGCAAATTTATTTTTCAGAGTTTTCATAATATTTCCATTTAAAAATACCGGAGACCGTCCGGCACGGTTTTTTGACTAACCCTTGCGGATTAAGTCCAGAACTACACCAATTCCACGTGCTACTAAAAAGCACAGCAGCACAAAGGAAAATCCAACAGAAAAGACGGTCGCAACTGATGCCGTATTTAGCGGTTCAACCGCCATGTCAAAAAATGTGGCACTAGCCGGGTCAATTACATAAACCGTTTGCATTACAGGTTTTTGCTTTACGCCACCTACCGTAGAACATGGTGCAATGGATGCCCCTGAGGTAACTGGGACGCATACAATTACGTTTTGCAAAGAACCAGTAACCATCAACAATCCTCGTAAAACGAACACAACTTGAAACCTTCAGTGCAATGAACATGTGCCGTTTCAATTGCGGATTCTTGATCATCGAAACGCCCGGCTTCATCAAACCATTGCGTGTAACTCACGTCGCCAAAATGCGGACAAAGAAATAACGCGCTTTCCTTATCCTGGACAATGAAAACGCGCCGCATGATTAGGCCGCTTTCGCTTGTTTAACCATATCCAATGGCTTCAGTTCGGCCAATTGAGTTTTTTGCACTTTGCCGGTAGTGACAATTTCCAATGTGGCTTCTGCCATAAATGGAAACGTCAAATGTTTATATTTCGCGTATTCATCCGATGCACCAAATGCGTATTCAACTGCGGAGAAACCTTTAGCATTGCCCTTGGAATCATCTAAACCTGTTTCAACGTACACTTTGGTACTGTCGTAGGAGTTGCCATTCTCAAGCGTGCCTTTTGATGCTTTCATGCCGAGTACTTTGATTTGCGAGGTGAATCTCATGATGTTTTTCCTTTGAAAAATTAATGTGTATGACTACTGGTATAGCCAGAACCATCGGTGTAGTCATAGTCCGATGTGGCGAATTCATCTGCAAATGCAGTGAGATTTCTAACGGGTTGTAAATGTAGTGGGACAAAAATTTGTGGTGCAATCTTGGCTAGCCGCGTAGGCCATTCATCCTCATCGGATTGCAGTTGATTGATTAGTTCTTCGTCAGAATCAGCCAAGCCGCGCAATACACGAAGGTATTTTCCAAATTGCGTTTTAATAATTTTTTTGGATGCTTCGACGGTTATTTCAGCGCGTTGCCGTTTGGTTTCCATCTTCTCAGCGGTACTGTCGCGGAGATTGCGTAACCACGGGTATTGGCAGAAATAGGTTTCTGGCCGTAACAACACATCAAGCGGAATGATCGTGTCTTTGTTCTTGATTTCTAATTCGACCCGTACCCACAGCGAATTGGGATCGCCTAACTGGCGGCCTTTGTCATAGCGGCGGAGATATAGATCAGAGGTGCGTACACCAATGGCATCAGTAATGCCAGCTTGCAGACCGCGATTAGTATGAAGACAGCCGTACACCTGATAATTCGGCCACGCATCTTTTGAATTGATGTGACGTTGTTGACGGACGAATTCACCACGGTGATAGGCCTCTTCAAATTGTGCATGTGTCGGGCCGTCGGTGTAATAATCTGCGGCAATATCGACGCGACTAATCCGAACATCACCACCATGTTCGTTGAGTTGATTTAAAAAGGTATGCAGTTTTAGTGCTGCATCATGATTCGCGTTTAGCCAGCCATCACCTAAAATAGATACTAGGAAACGATTATTGCGATGGCCGATGCAAAATATGCCCATCTTGTCGCCAATCACAAAACTTTCTTTGTGAAAGTGCATGCCGAATCCGTTCTTTTTGCTGATACCGAAACTATCCCCAAACATGTCATGCAGGATTGCAGACATCGCACTAGCAATATCGTCGTCGGTAAATGCCTTGTGACCATTGAATTTTAGAAAAGCATCGACATTCACCGTGAATGTAAGCCAGTCAATAAATACGTTGCTGTTGGATGCCTGGCGTTTTGGAACTTGTTTCACCGCACCGTCTGCCAGCACTAAGGTGATGTAATCCTGTTCATGTACCCCTCTATTAGCTTGGAGGGGTTCAGCGCTTGGCGCTGACGCTTGTTTTTTAGACGACGCAACGCGGCCCTGCGGCTGTCCGTCCTCGCTTGCGCTGCGGGCGGGCAGGCGCGTGCCGCGTTGGTTGCGTAGATCGTCGTCTAAGCGTTTCATTTTGCCCATTACAAAATCTCCTTGGATTTTTCGTCACGCGTTACGGAAATTAAAAAATTGAATTTCAGGCGTTGGAGATATTCACGCTGGCGTTGCGCTGGAGATTTCGCATTAGATTTACGTGGACGACTTCGACTTGATTTGTTAAATGCGTCGATGGTGTATTTATCAGCGGCTTGTTTCATAGGGCAAATTCCTTGCTCATACATTGCTTACGAACCAGCTCAACATTGATGAGTGAATATTTTCCAATTGATATTGTTGGAATGTACCCACGCTCACACCAGCCAATAACAACGCCGACCGGTATGCCGATCGCTCTTGCAAATGTGTCGCGGCTCATGAGCGGAACTGGCGGGAGACCGCTTCCGTCTGAGAGTAAGTTCACAAAATCGTCTTTAGCGCCCATAATTACCAAAATTAGGTTAGAAGTAGCTTTTAATTGGTACGAATTCAAATCGTACCATAAATTAGACAGTATGGGATAAAAAATGGATAATTTGCTCGATGCAACCGATATACGAGAAAGAGTGATTTGGGTAATCGATGAATTTGTCGGCACCTCTCACAAATTTGCGTATCTGGAAGACCGCACAGGAATTTCCGCGAGAAAGTGGAAAAATTTATATAACCGTGTACAGCAGCCGAGCACTGAAATGATTGCGGCGCTCGCTGTGTACAGACCATATTTTTTGTCTTGGATGGTATGCGGATCAGCGAAAAATGCGATTCAAGTTGATCCGACTACAGCGACATGGATGGAGGATTTATTGCGTTATCAAACGCAAGGTCTGTACGAAATACTGAAAGAAAAGAATGGGGATAAAAAAGATTGACGGTGCTTGGTTGGCTGATTTGCAGCCAGGTGGGCGAGGTGCCAAAAGATTTAGAAAAACGTTTGCTACCAAGGCCGAAGCACTGGCATATGAAGCTTGGCTAAAAACAAAAATAACTGAAACGCCTGATTGGCAACCTGCCAAAAGAGATTTGCGGAAATTGTCTGACTTGGTTGATGTCTGGTACGAGCATCACGGAACCGGGTTACGAGCTGGGGCAAACACTTACAGCAGACTTAAACATTTGTGCGTCGCTCTTGGCGATCCGCTGGCAGATAAATTTACACCAGATATGTTTGCCAGCTACAGACGCAAGCGGATGGACGAATGCATTTCACAAAACAATCTAAATCGTGAACACTCATATTTGCGTTCTGTTTTTAATGAAATGACCCGATTAGGATATTGGAAAGGCGAAAATCCTTTAGCAAAAATACGACAGTTCAAGATTCAAGAGAAAGAACTGACGTACCTAACGACAGAGCAAATCAAGAAGCTGCTGACCGAAATGGAAGCGGGGCGGAACACCGACGCTATCGTGATTACAAAGATTTGTTTATCTACAGGCGCAAGATGGAGCGAGGCCGAAGAAATCAGAGTCACGCAAATTCATAAGGGCATGTTGCAATTTTCGCTGACTAAATCAGGAAAAAATCGTGCGGTGCCAGTTGATGAGGATTTGCACAGAGAACTAACGCGAATTGCGAATAGTAGTGAAACGGGGCGGTTATTTCAATATTCGGCGTCAGCCTTTAGGCACGCAATTGGGAGAGCGGGCATTAAATTACCGGAAGGTCAGTTGACACATGTACTGCGTCACACCTTCGCAAGTCATTTCATGATGAATGGCGGGAATATTTTGACACTGCAAAGAATTTTAGGACATAGCAGCCTGGCTATGACTATGAAGTATGCACATTTGGCGCCAGAGCATTTGCAGGAAGCGGTTAAGTTGAATCCGCTGTCACGTCTAAAAACACCGTTGACACTTGGTTGACACTTCCGTTTCGGAAGCACAAAAGAACAAGGGCTTACATCGCTGTAAGCCCTTGTTTTTACTACTAATTCTTGGTGGCCCGGGGCGGAATCGAACCACCGACACAAGGATTTTCAATCCTCTGCTCTACCGACTGAGCTACCAGGCCAAGACCACGCATTATAGAGATGAGTTCGGTGAAAAGCAAGCCCTTGGCCGAAAAAAGCTTTTTCTTGCTGGGCGTGGGGTTTGGTATGGGGCTTGATGTGGCTCATCTGCAGTGGTGACTGAGGGGCGTATAATGGCGGGATTGTCTATGCGGAAGGTCTGGTTATGACGGCTCAGGTTCATGATTGTGATATTTGTATTGTTGGTAATGGCGCGGTAGGTAAAGCGGCGGCATTGGGTTTTGCGCAAGCGGGTTTGCGGGTGGCGGTGTTATGTCGCAGTGCTGCGCCGACGCCGGTGTCGGCGGACTGGGATGTCCGGGTGTTTGCGCTGAACCATGTTGCACATAAATTGTTGTCCTCCTTGAAAGTGTGGGATGCGCTGGATTTGCAGCGTGTGGCGCCTGTCACTGAAATGCAGGTTAAAGGTGGTAATGCACCTGCGGATGGAAAACTCGGTTTTGATGCCTATGGCGCGCGCAGCGAAGAATTGGCGTGGATCGTTGAAGATAGAAATTTAAATCACGCGCTCGATACCGCGATGAAGTTTGCCCAAAACTTGACGCTGGTGACCGGGCAGGCAAAACAAATGCAATGGCAGTCAGATGCGGCCGTGGTGATGCTGGAAGATGGCGCATCGATCAAGGCGAGTCTGGTGGTGGGGGCTGATGGTTCGCAATCTTGGGTGCGTGGTCAATGTGATATTGGTCTTGATTATCGTTCTTATGGTCAAAAAGGCGTGGTCACGAATTTTGAATGTGAAAAACCGCATCATGGCGTTGCCCATCAATGGTTTGTTGAGGAGCTGGGCATTATTGCCTTGTTGCCATTGCCGGGTAACCGGGTTTCTTTAGTCTGGTCTGCGCCAGATACCTTGGCTGATACTTTGCTGCGTGAGCCTTTGTCTGCCTTGGTGGCTCGTCTTGAAGAATATTGTCTGGATGTATTGGGTCATTTAACGCCAGTGCTGCCAGAAGACATTAAAGCGTTTCCATTGACGCTGATGCGCCCGCATAGCATGATCGGGCAGCGTGTGGCGCTGGTAGGGGATGCGGCGCACGTCGTACACCCATTGGCTGGGCATGGTATGAACCTGGGCTTTGGTGATGTCGCCAGTTTGCTGGAACTGGTGAAGGCGCGTGAAGATCATCGTGATTGTGGTGATGCCCGGTTGCTGGAGCGCTATCGTCGCGCCCGCAAAGAAGAAGTGTTTCTGATGCAAATGACCACCGACGGTCTCGCGCGACTGTTTGGCTCAGATCTGGCACCATTGCGTCTGGCACGTAATGTTGGATTGAACTTACTGAACCGTTTGCCAGTCATAAAAGGCAAATTAATCTCTCACGCAATGGGCAGTAAATAAACATTGCAATATATGAATGTAAATGACCGTTGAAGCATGGTGGTCACACAAGGAATTAAAATGGATTTAAAGCAATGTATGGCAGGTTTGACGATGGCCGTTACGTTCTCAATGGCTGGTCTGGTGGTAGCACAGACGCCACAAGAAGTGACGATCAAAAAATTGGTAGAACCACGCTTGGGTGACGGCGTGAAG
Organism: Undibacterium sp. Ji67W; assembly: GCA_049340365.1. Classification (GTDB taxonomy): domain Bacteria; phylum Pseudomonadota; class Gammaproteobacteria; order Burkholderiales; family Burkholderiaceae_D; genus Undibacterium. The sequence goes on from JBMPOY010000020.1 coordinate 35,864, forward strand.
GTTGATTCGGTGACTAAAACGCCGTATGCCGGTTTGTATGAAGTCAGAGTTGGTTCAGAAGTGCTCTACACAGATGACAAAGCGCAGTTTTTATTTGTTGGTAACGTGATTGATACGAGAACTGGTGCCAACTACACCCGTGCGCGAGTGGATGAAATCAACAAAATTAAATTCTCTGATTTGCCATTGGAAATGGCTTTGAAAACGGTCAAAGGTGATGGGAAGCGCGTGATTGCTGTGTTTGAAGATCCCAATTGCGGCTACTGCAAACGTTTCCGTCAGACCCTGGCAGGGATGGACAACATCACCGTTTATACGTTTATGTACAATATTCTTGCCGAAGATTCGACAGTGAAGTCCAAAAACATCTGGTGCTCCGCTGACCGCAACAAGGCATGGGATGAATGGATGATTAACGGCAAAGTCGCGCCGAATGCCCCTGCCAATTGTGTGACGCCAAATGAAAAAGTATTAGAGTTAGGCCATAAATTGAATGTACGTGGCACACCCGCTATTTTCTTTTTGGATGGAAGCCGTGTTCCTGGCGCGTTGGATGCCAAAGCCTTGGAAGAAAAATTTGCCAGCCTGAAATCTGGCAAGGCAAATTAAAATTTTTAGCTTGTTTTTCAGATCATCTCTTAACTCTTCTATTTAACGAGATTGACGATGACGACGCCCGCACAATGGACAGGGATTTTACTTGCAGCAGGACGCGGGCGTCGTTTTGATCCACAGGGGAATGAGGATAAATTACGCCAAATTCTCGCTTGCGGTTCCAGCATTGCGTGCCAAAGTGCAGCACAAATGCACGCTGTGTTACCTGATCTTTGTGTGGTTGTACGTGCCGATAACCAGCAATTGATCCAACTACTACAGCAAAGTAACTATCCAGTTTTAATTTGCTCTGAAGCGGATGACGGTATGGCCGCATCCCTGATAGCGGCGTTGCGACATACTAAAGAGAGTGCCGGGTGGGTCGTTGCGTTGGCTGATATGCCGTTTGTGCAGGAGACGACAATTGCACTGGTATTGCAAGCTTTGCAGAATGGCGCAGATATCGTCGTGCCAGTTTTTGAGGGGCGCCGCGGGCATCCAGTGGGGTTTTCCCGCCATCATTTACCTGAGTTACTATGTTTAACGGGCGATCAGGGGGCGCGCCAGTTATTGCAAAAATACCCAGTGCTGGAAGTTGTGGTGAATGATCCTGGTATTCTTCTGGATATTGATGAACCCGCCGATTTGAAGGCATATCTGCCTAAAATCTGAACTTCTTCGCAAATCTTTTATCCGGTTTTATCCTTCATTTGCGATCAGATATATCTAAACCTGCATTTTCCTCATAGAATAGCGGTTTTCGTCTTTAGTACGAAATCGGTTTTGCACGTGTTTTTTGCGTACGTTTTTTTGGCGGTAACCGCGGGACATTATGAATATTCTGAATCAAAAACTTGCTATCCGACTTGGCTTCGCTGGCCTGATCCCTTTTATTTTGTTGACGGCAGTTTGTTGGTTGGCGCCAGTGGAATTTGTCAATAATTTTGTTCGTGCTCAGCTGGCCTATGGTATTGCGATTTTGTCGTTTCTTGGTGGTGTGCATTGGGGCATCACGATTATGGCCAGAGGTGAAGACATCGAAGAAACCCGTAAAGCCTTAATCTGGGGTGTGATCCCGACGATTATTGCCTGGTGTTCTTTGTTTAATTTGCTGATAGGATTTTTAGTGCAAGTAGTGGGATTCATTGCTGCTTACAAGATCGATAAAAAACTCTACCAAAGCTATGCTGTCCCGACCTGGTTTATTGATTTGCGCTTGCAACTCACCCGTGTGGTTGTCACTGCACAGATATTCACCTTCATTGCTGCGAATGTGCGCACTTAACTTCATTACACATAATTATTATCAGAAAGATCGTTGAGCATGGCAAAGACGACGCAAATCAAGAGACAAATAAATACGACAACTAACACTTCAGCACCAATTCAATATGCCATCGTGCCAAAGGATCTGGCCGGTCATGTATTTGAAGTAACGCTGGAGATTGTCCAACCGGATGCTGAAGGCCAGATCGTCAGCCTGCCTGCCTGGATACCTGGCAGCTACATGGTGCGTGAATTTGCACGTAATATTGTGCAAATCAAAGCCAGCAGCGAGGGTAAAAAAGTCGCCCTTAAAAAGCTCGATAAACATACCTGGCAAGCTGCACCTTGTAAGTCGGCACTAACTATCGTGTATGAAGTCTATGCCTGGGATTTATCTGTTCGTGCAGCGCATCTGGATCAATCGCATGGTTTCTTTAACGGTACCAGCGTATTTTTGAGTGTGCATGGTCAGGAATCGGCACCACATATCGTCGATATTCAACGCTCTGCCGATGTTGCCTGCAAAACCTGGCGTGTCGCCACATCCTTGCCGGAACTGAAAGCCAAACGCTATGGCTTTGGTACTTATATCGCTGCCAATTACGATGAATTGATCGATCATCCAGTAGAAACCGGTGATTTTGCGCTTGCTAGTTTTGTAGCGCATGGTGTGCCACATGATTTTGTCGTGACCGGTAAAGTACCGAACATGGACATGGACCGCATGGTCGAGGATGTGCAAAAAATTTGCGAAACCCAGATCGCCTTTTTTGAGCCGCGCACCAAAAAAGCGCCGATGGATCGTTATGTGTTCATGACCATGGTGGTGGGTGAAGGCTATGGTGGTTTGGAACATCGCGCCTCAACAGCATTAATTTGCAATCGCAATGATATTCCGGTCAAGCACCAGCCAGAAATGAGCGAAGGCTATAAAGGCTTTCTGGGCTTGTGCAGCCATGAGTATTTCCATACCTGGAACGTCAAGCGCATCAAACCCGCGGCATTTGCCAGCTATGATTTGCGTCATGAAAACTACACCAGTTTGTTGTGGCTATTCGAAGGTTTCACCAGCTACTACGACGATTTGATGTTGGTACGCGCTGGCACGATTGATGAAGCTGCTTATCTGAAGCTGATTTCCAAAACCATCAATATGGTGACACGTGGCAGCGGCCGTTTAAAACAAAGTGTCGCTGAATCTAGTTTTGATGCCTGGACTAAATATTATCGTCAGGATGAAAATTCACCGAATGCGATCGTTAGTTATTACACCAAAGGTTCCTTGGTCGCATTGGGATTGGATCTGACGATACGTGCCGAAACACAAGGCAAAAAGTCGCTCGATGATGTTATGCGCACCTTGTGGCAAAAATATGGTCGTGATTTTTACAGCCGCAGTTTAAACGGTACACAGCAAGGTTTGCCAGAAAATGAGATCGAAGCATTGATCGAACAAGCAACTGGTGTGAATGTCCGTCGTTTTATCGACAAGCATGTACGCGGAACTGATGACGTGCCTCTGGCAAAACTCTACGCTGATTTTGGTGTGAACCTTGATGCTGGCGCTGCCAGCAAAAAAGCCAGCCTGGGCGTTAAGGTCGTACGCGATGGAAACGACTGCAAAATTGGCAATGCGTTCGAAGGCCGTGCCGCGTATCTGGCAGGTTTGTCAGCCTTAGACGTGATCATCGCAATCAACGGTTTGCGTGTTACTGCTGCTGATGCCGCTGATGGTCTCAACACTGCGCTTGCGCGCTACCGCGTTGGTGAAGTGGTTGAGATTCACGCTTTCCGTCGTGATGAATTGCTGGTAGTGAAAGCGAAGCTGCAAGCGGATGATGTGCCGACAAGTCAGTTGAAACTGGAAGTCAATCATCAAGCTGCGCTGGCAACAGCACGTCCTACGTATAAGAAAGCTGCGAAGCGTTAAGCTCGTTGGGTTGATAAAAAAAGCCGTTTGCGTATCACTGCGCAAGCGGCTTTTCTGTATGCGGGAGTCATCGCCGTTGCAGATCGAACATGGAGCGGTGAGAGTTGCACTCGGCCTATCGGTTGCCCGTTTCAATATTAATGTCGCTTTTGACTTTCATCGCTTTAGACAAAGCAATTTGTGCATGATGGAAAATGGAAAAAGAAAGTGTTGCTGTCTGAGCGCAGCGAGTTTCAACACTTTCCCATTTTCCGTCATGCGCAAATTGTGCCGACACGCAGTGACGGCACCCGTAGGGCAAAGTCTCAGCGTCGCCTTTCTTTTGCTTTCTTTTCTTTGGCGACGCAAAGAAAAGAAAGTGGCTGCCGGGCCACCCCCGGCTTGGTTCTACGAAGTGCGATCCACTTAGATTTGAAAGTCTCAAATTCGAAAATATAAGGGGGCTTGCACGAAGCACATAAAATCAAAAAAACAGCTTCTGCAATTCCGCCCCAGGATTCGCTGCACGCATAAATGCTTCACCCACAAGGAAGCTGTGGACATTCGCATCACGCATACGCTTCACGTCGGTTGCATTCAAAATGCCAGACTCTGTGATCACCAATTTATCCTGTGAGATCCGTGGTAACAAACCTATTGTCGTGTCTAATGTGACTTCAAAAGACCGCAGATTGCGGTTGTTGATACCCAGTAGCGCGGTTTTTAATTTGAGTGCAGCATCGAGTTCTTCTGCATTGTGAACCTCAACCAAGACGCTCATTCCCAGCTCATGTGCACAGGCTTCCAAATCCGCCATCAAACCATGATCTAAGGCAGCAACGATCAACAGTATCGCGTCGGCACCCCATTTTCTGGCTTGATAAATCTGGTAAGGATCGATCATGAAATCTTTACGTAAAGCCGGAATAGCGCACGCTGCTCGTGCTTGCTGCAGGTACTCTGGCGCACCCTGGAAGAAATTTACATCCGTTAATACAGACAAACACGCTGCACCATGTTCGGCATAGCTTTGTGCAATCTCTGCTGGTTTGAAGTCGGCACGCAGTATTCCTTTGGATGGAGATGCTTTTTTTACTTCAGCAATGACCGCCGCCTGACCTGCGGCGACTTTATTGCGCAAAGCAGTTTCAAACCCGCGAATCTGTCTACGTGCATCGTGATCAGATTCAACTTCATCGCGTAAGCTGATCAAAGATTGATATTTTTTTGCTGCCGCGACCTCATCCTTTTTGACGTCGAGAATTTTATTGAGTATGTCTGACATATTATTTTCCGAGTTGCTGAGTGACGCTGATGAATTGTTCCAATTTGGCGAGTGCGGCACCAGAGGCGATGGTCGCTTGTGCTTTCTTGACACCATCTGCAATCGAGCTGGCAACGCCGGCGCCGTACAACGCCGTACCGGCATTGAGTGCAACGATGTCGCGTGCCGGGCCATCGACGTTATTCATCACTTCTAAGATTTTTTCGCGTGATTCAACAGCACCTTCAACCCGTAGATTGCGATTGGATACCATTTGCAAGCAAAAGTCTTCTGGATGGATATCGTACTCATGAATTTCACCATTCACTAATTCGCCGACCATGGTTGGTGCGCCGAGGGAAACCTCGTCCATATTGTCACGACCCCACACCACCAGCGCGTGTTGTGCGCCAAGGCGTTGCAGAACGCGTACCTGAATACCAACCAGATCAGGATGGAACACACCCATCAAAATATTAGGCGCACCAGCCGGATTAGTCAGAGGACCCAAGATGTTGAAAATTGTCCGTACGCCTAATTCTTTGCGAACTGGCGCGGCGTGTTTCATCGCGCCATGGTGGTTAGGCGCAAACATAAAGCCGATGCCGGTTTGTGCGATGGATTGGGCAATTTGCTCTGGCTTGAGATTGATATTCACACCCAACGATTCCAGTACATCGGCGCTACCAGACGACGAAGACACACTACGCCCACCGTGCTTGGCGACGCGCGCGCCTGCTGCTGCCACGACAAACATTGAGGCAGTCGAAATATTGAACGTATTTGCGCCATCGCCGCCGGTGCCGACGATATCAATCATGTTTTGCGTGTTGGCGAGTGGTACTTTGGTCGAGAATTCACGCATGACCTGCGCTGCGGCGGTGATTTCGCCTATGCTTTCTTTTTTAACCCGCAATCCCATGGTGAGCGCAGTGATCATTACGGGGGATAACTCACCGCCCATCAATTGGCGGAATAAGTACAGCATTTCATCATGAAAAATTTCACGGTGTTCGATCAGACGTGTTAATGCTTCTTGTTGAGAAATGGTCATGATGCAGTTCCAGTCAAAAAGTTTTTCAGCAAAGCGTGGCCATGCTCAGACAAAATGGATTCAGGGTGAAATTGCACCCCTTGCAAATCAAATTCTTTATGGCGTACGCCCATGATTTCACCGTCATCAGTCCAGGCGGTTACTTCTAAACAATCTGGCAAACTGGCACGCTCAATGGCCAATGAGTGATAGCGAATAATCGTGTAAGGACTAGGCAAGTCTTTAAAAACACCGACGCCCGTATGTGCAATGACAGACGTTTTGCCATGCATAACTTGTTTGGCGCGAATGATGTTGCCGCCAAATGCGGCACCTATACTTTGATGTCCAAGGCAGACGCCCAGAATGGGGATGTGTCCGGCAAAACGTTCAATCACTGGGATGGAAATGCCCGCTTCATGCGGTGTACATGGGCCAGGAGAAATACAAATGCGATCAGGTTTTAAGGCTGCGATTTCTTCCAGCGTGATTTCATCATTGCGGAAGGTGCGCACATCTTCACCCAACTCAGCAAAATACTGCACGAGGTTATAGGTAAAGGAATCGTAGTTGTCGATCATTAATAACATTTAAATTTCTCCATCCAGGCCATCTTGTACTTGTTCCGCGGCACGCAATACGGCGCGGGCTTTGTTTTCTGTTTCTTGCCATTCCATTTCTGGCACTGAGTCGGCAACGACACCGGCAGCGGCTTGCACGTACAACATGCCGTCTTTCAACACACCGGTGCGGATGGCGATGGCTAAATCCATTTCGCCGCCAAATGACAAGTAACCACAGGCGCCGCCGTAGATACCGCGTTTGACAGGTTCCAGCTCATCAATTAATTCCATCGCGCGGACTTTTGGCGCGCCTGACAACGTACCCGCCGGGAAGCTGGCTTTGAATACATCGAGGTTCGTCAAATGCGGCTGCAAAATACCTTCCACATTAGAAACGATGTGTTGCACATGCGAGTATTTTTCGATGACCATCTGATCAGTGACTTTGACACTGCCTGTGGTAGCGATACGGCCGATATCATTGCGGGCTAAATCGATCAACATGACGTGTTCGGCAATTTCTTTTGGATCGGCTAATAATTCTTTAGCGAGTGCTGCATCGCGCTCAGGTGTGGCACCGCGTGGACGGGTGCCAGCGAGTGGGCGTATCGTGACTTTTTTACTGCCGTCATTGAGAGTTTCGTTGCGGACTAAAATTTCTGGTGACGCGCCAATGATTTGCATATCGCCGAAATTATAGAAATACATGTACGGTGACGGATTTAAAGAGCGTAATGCACGGTACAAAGAAAGCGGCGAATCGACATATGGCTTCTTGATACGCTGACCCACTTGCACTTGCATCAAGTCCCCCGCCATGATGTACTCTTTGGCTTTTTCTACCGCTCTTAAGTAATCTTCTTTGGCGAAATCACGAATTGATTCGGTACGCACAGACGCTGAAGTGACAGGAGCATCGACGCTACGGCGTAACATCGCGCGTAAGTCGCGCAGGCGTTGTCGGGCTTTTGACCACGCTTCCGGCTGCGTAGGATCGGCATACACAATCAAATACAGCTTGCCAGAAACATTATCGATGACAGCCAATTCTTCGGTCAGTAGCAATTGAATTTCAGGCAAACCCAAATCATCTTTTGGTGCTTTACCTGCCAACCGTTTTTCGACATGGCGTACCGCGTCATAGCCAAAATAGCCAGCCAGACCGCCGCAAAAACGTGGCAGACCAGGGCGCATCGCTACGTTGAAACGACTTTGAAATTCGGCAATAAAGTCGAGTGGATTTTTTTGATGTGTTTCAACGACTTTTCCATCAGTGACAACTTCAATCTTGTCGCCAAAGCTACGTACCAGCGTTTGCGCAGGTAAGCCGATAAACGAGTAGCGGCCAAAGCGTTCTCCACCCATCACGGATTCGAGCAGGAAGGTATTTTTTCCGGCTTTTTGTGACTGAGCAAGTTTTAAATACAGCGTCAGCGGGGTTTCCAGATCAGCGAATGCTTCCGCAATCATAGGAATACGGTTGTAGCCTTGCGCGGCCAGCGATTTGAATTCGAGTTCGGTCATGGTTTTCTTTCAGCCGCCAGCCTTAGCTCCAGATGCACGTGGTGTGCTCTATGCTGTAGTTCAGCGATACGGGCAACAATGCACGCATCAGAAGTAGGGGCGGATAAATTAGATTGATAAAACAAACAAGAAGATGTGCTGAGGATGTGCACAGCCACTCGCGGCATTCTGAGGTTAAGAGAATTGCCAGCGTCGCCATAGCCAGGCCTCAAAGGCGCCTGGTGTCATTGTCGGACGTTTGTTATCGAGAAACATTCGTGAGTGGAATGAGGTGAAATTAATTGGTTATTTTGTATTACGGTTTGCTGCCAGCAGTTGTGCTGCTTCCAACAAGGTTTCGACTATACCATCACTTTGAATATTTTGTATAGCTTCACCGTGGTTGTAACCATACGGTACCGTCAGCACCGGGCAACCAGCTGCTCGGGCAGCTTGCGCGTCGTTACTGGAATCGCCAATGGCGACAACTTGCGCTGGTGGCAGGCCAAATAACTTGCAGACCTCTGAAAAGGGCATGGGGTCTGGTTTTTTACGTGGAAAAGAATCGCCGCCAAAAATCACTTCAAAATACCCAGATAGGCCTTTCTTTTCCATCAAAGGACGGGCAAATGCCAGTGGTTTATTGGTCACGCAAGCCAATCGCAATCCTTGTGTATGCATTGCTTGCAAACCCGCAATGACATCTGGGTAAAGCGTGGCTTGATTGCCATTGATTGCCAGATAATGGCGCTGATAAGAGTCCATCGCCGCTGTGAAATGCTGACGACTTTGTTCCGCATCAAAATCGAGTGCTAATACTTGTTGAATCAAGTGCTCAGAACCTTTGCCTACCATGGTTTTGATCATATCGAGGCTGATTGGTGCCAGCGCAAATTCGGCGCGCATACGGTTGATGGCAAGCAAAAAATCAGGTGCCGTGTCGAGCATGGTGCCATCGAGATCAATGATGAGTGCCTGGATATCAGAAAACATGGTCAATTTTTGTAGAAAGGGCGAAGGTGAATGCTTCAGGGACGCTTAGTATTGACGGGCTTCGTGGCGGCTTTTTGCCCTGAAGCCCGCATTAATAATCAAGTTTGATGTGAATATGCTGGTTTTGCTCAGATGTTGCTCAACTCTGAACGCATTGCGTCAATCACCGCTTTGTAATCTGGCTTACCAAAAATAGCCGAGCCAGCGACAAATGTATCCGCACCAGCGGCAGCGATTTCGGCGATATTGTCAATTTTGACGCCTCCGTCGACTTCTAACAGGATATCTCGTCCTGATTCATCAATCAGCTTGCGAACAGCGGCGATTTTTTTCAGAGTGTGCGGAATGAACGACTGACCGCCGAAGCCTGGATTGACTGACATGAGCAAAATAATATCGAGTTTATCCATCACGTGTTCGAGCATGCTGAGGGAGGTGGCTGGATTTAACACCAGACCTGCTTTGCAACCGTGGTCGCGGATTAATTGCAAGCTGCGATCAATGTGCTCAGAACCCTCTGGATGGAAAGTAATGATATTTGCCCCAGCTTTAGCAAAATCCGGAATGATACGATCAACAGGTTTCACCATCAGATGTACATCGATAGGCACTTGCACATGCGGGCGGATGGCCTCACATACCAATGGGCCGATGGTCAGATTAGGAACGTAATGATTATCCATCACGTCGAAGTGGATCATATCCGCGCCGGCAGCGACAACGTTGCGTACTTCTTCGCCCAGGCGGGCAAAATCAGCGGAAAGAATACTAGGGGCAATGCGGTAGGTAGTCATAGTGTAGGTCGTGCAGATGGAAGATGTGCTATTTTACCTTGCGTCTCTCGTGCCGTCTCAGCATTCCTCTGGCACAATGGTGTTTTGCTGTCAGATGCACAAAATGCATTTTTAAACATAGATGGCAACAACAAATGAGTTTGTATCAACGCCGATCATGATCGGTATCAAAGAGCCAATAGGGGCAAATATGGCAGCATACGAAATGAGCGTCACCGTAGTGACTAAATATTTACAGGAACAGTCTGATCCTGCGCAGGACAATTTTGTGTTTGCTTACACAATTACAATCAAAAATACAGGCACTGTCGCCGCGCAAGTCATTTCGCGCCATTGGGTCATTACTGATGCTAAGAATCAAGTGGAAGAAGTGAAAGGTCTGGGTGTCGTCGGGCATCAACCCTTTTTACCGCCGGGACAGAGTTTTGAATATACCAGCGGCAGTTCATTAAAAACACCGCAAGGTAGTATGAAGGGAGAGTATTTCTGCGTCGCTGAAGATGGGCATCGTTTTGAGGCTGAAATACCCGAATTTGTCTTATCGCTGCCACGCACCCTGCATTGATTTATTCAGGCTTTTTAGTTTTCGGCTTGCGTTTTGGTCGCGCTTGATTTGTTTGCTCCGGTTTGCGACCAGAAAACATGGTCCACCACACAAAGAAAAGTAACAAACCCAAAGCAAAGCCAGCTTCCAGTACCAGTATTAATATTGCAGACATAGCGAGTATCTTTAGTTCAGATATTAAATTGAGTTATCGGTAGTAGCGGATTAAATCGCCGATTAAATAGCAAATAATTCAGCACGTACTTATCACACACTATATAGGAGTATTTATGGAATTCGAATGCATCATTGTAGAAACCAAGGATAAGGTTGGTCAAATTACCTTAAATCGCCCCAAGGCATTGAATGCCCTGAATGATCAATTAATGACTGAATTAGGTCATGCTTTGAAGAGCTTCGATAAAGATGAAGCGATCCAGTGTATCGTGATCACTGGTAGTGAAAAAGCTTTTGCCGCTGGCGCTGATATTGCTGCCATGGCGAACTACACGTTCATGGACACCTATAAGGAAGACTACATCACCCGCAATTGGGAAACAATTCGTCAGATCCGTAAGCCAGTGATTGCCGCTGTAGCAGGTTACGCATTGGGTGGCGGCTGCGAATTAGCGATGATGTGCGATTTCATTATCGCCGCTGACAATGCGAAGTTCGGTCAACCAGAAATCAAATTGGGTACTTTGCCTGGCGCTGGTGGTACGCAACGTTTGCCACGTGCTATCTCAAAATCCAAAGCCATGGACATGTGCCTGACTGCGCGCATGATGGATGCAGTTGAAGCAGAGCGTGCAGGTCTGGTTTCACGTGTTGTGCCTTTGGATAAATTAATGGAAGAAACACTGACCGCAGCCAATACGATTGCTGGCATGTCTTTGCCTATCATTATGATGATCAAAGAATCCGTGAACCGCGCATACGAAACAACTTTATCCGAAGGCGTGCATTTCGAGCGTCGTTTATTCCAGGCGAGCTTTGGAACGGAAGATCAAAAAGAAGGCATGAAAGCGTTTATGGAAAAACGCCCTGCGGCGTTTAAAAATCAATAACAATCTAAATTATTTTCAGATTCCCTTGCTTTCGTGGGGCGAACTTTGCTATAGTTCGCCTCCCGCTAAAACGGGAAGTAAGAAGAAAGCAGCGGCCAGCAACCCCGGCGGTTTGATTTGATGGAATTGACGCGAAAGCGACAACATCTGCATAAGATGCATCGAAACGAACAGCAAAAGCAATCAGGGAGTTGACAGGGTAAATAAAGTGCTGCATAATCTCGCTTCTCTGCTGCAAACGAACACAACGCTTCGTTGCTAAATCAGGTAAATAAATGCCTCGGTTTGAGCGGAA
>JBMPOY010000021.1:0-33531 GCA_049340365.1 Undibacterium sp. Ji67W
AACAAATGGAGAAAACAATGCACACATAATTGATCGACAAACCTAAAACAAACTTGTATGCTCAACCACTAAGCGCCTGGTCAATATTCAATGCGCGCAGCTGGTCAAAATTGAGTGCGCGCCAACACTCTGCATCTCAGGTTTTATTTACGGAGGAGAGTAAATTTGTTTTTTTAATGTTCGTTCCTCAAAATTTTTTCAAAAAAATAGCATCCTGTATATATGTTAATTATTGGTTAATATATGTCACAATATATGCTTTCTGCATTAGCCTTTTGCGCAAATGCTTGAGCCATTTTCGCCTCTGCTTACATCCGTGAGTTGGCTAAGATGAAAAAAAATTCAAACGATGCGCATGTCATTTTTGTTGGAACACATATGTCGCCAGTCATAAAACCAGGATTGATTATTCTCCATGGCAATCAATTAGAGCTATTGCAGGAAGCAGTGTTTGATTGGATTAAGCAATACCCTTTGAATCCACTCGAAAAAGATATTTTTCTTGTGCAATCAAATGGTGTCGCGGAATGGTTAAAAATAGAACTTGCACAAAAAAATGGTATTTCTGCTGCAAATCGTATCGAATTGCCCGGTCGTTTTTTGTGGACTGTGTATCGAAGCATGTTGGGACGTAGCGAAATTCCATCCAGTTCTTTCTTGGATAAATCACCATTAACATGGCGCTTAATGCGCCTGATTCCAGAATTGCTAGGTGATAAAGATTTTGCGCCCCTGAACAATTTTTTGGCTAATGGCGACGCTGAACGTCGATTGCAATTGGCTGCGCGTCTGGCGGATTTGATCGACCTGTATCAGATGTATCGCACAGACTGGTTAAGTGACTGGAGTCAAGGCAAAAATCAAATCAATCGAGCTAGTGGTGATGCGCTTGCACTAAGCAATGATCAAATATGGCAAGCCAAACTGTGGCGGGCTATTTTGCAAGACATTCCTGAACAAGAAAGACAATTGGGGCGAGTCAATGTTCACCAACGTTTTATAGATGCCATTCGTAGCGGTAAAAATCCACAGGTGGCGTTACCACGACGCGTCATTTTGTTTGGCGTTTCAGCGTTACCACGCCAGACTTTAGAGGCTTTATCCGCATTGTCAGTTCATACACAAGTGATCTTAGCGGTGCCGAACCCTTGCCAGTATTATTGGGGCGATATTATTGATGGTCGCGAACTGCTGAAGTCGCAATTCAAACGCCAAAAAAGCCGAACTGACTTAGACTTATCCTCAATACCTCTGGCTCAATTGCACTTGCATAGCAATCCCTTACTCGCGAGTTGGGGTAAATTAGGACGTGACTTCATCCGTATGCTGGATGAGTTTGACCAGTTGGAACAAACTCGTTCAAATTTCTCCAACCTCAAAATTGATCTTTTTTCGGCAGAAGCGAGTACGCATTTGTTGGGGCAAGTACAAAACGCAATTCGCGACCTTTCTCCGGTCGGTGAGGGCGAACGAAAAAGCATCTGTGCGCAAGATCAATCGATAGAATTTCATATTGCACACAGCGTTCAACGCGAGGTAGAGATTTTGCATGACAGACTCTTGTCCATCCTTGCTGACGCTCATGCTGCTGAGAAAGTGCTTCAGCCCAAAGATATCGTCGTTATGGTGCCGGATATTGCTGAATTTTCAGCGTCTATCCGCGCGGTGTTTGCGCAATACAAACGTCACGATGCACGGTATATTCCGTTTGAAATTGCAGACGCGTCTGAACGCAAAAATAATCCTTTGTTATTGGCGGTAGAATGGTTGCTGCGTTTGCCGCAACAACGTTGTTTGCAAAGTGAGATTTGTGATTTGCTTGATGTTCCAGCAATCTCAGCCTGTTTCGGTTTGAAGGAAGACGATTTGCCTAAACTAAAACATTGGATACAAGGCGCGGGCATACGTTGGGGCTTGAATCAAGCGCACCGCACTAGTTTAGGATTAAGTGCTGCGGGTGAGCAAAATTCATGGATGTTCGGTATTCAAAGGATGTTGCTTGGCTATGCGGTTGGCGCAGCAGAAGATTATCAAGCGATAGAACCCTATGCAGAAATTGGTGGTCTGGACGCAGATCTGGCGGGCTCGTTGGCGGAATTCATCACACATCTCATTGCATGGCGAAGCCGCATGCTCTCCCCAATGTTACCTGACGAATGGAGCGTATTCGGTCGCGAACTTTTAGAAACGTTTTTTGTCGCCGCCTCTGATAACGATCGCATTGTATTAATGCGCTTAAATGAGGCTTTGGCGACTTGGGCGGATCTGTGTGAACAAGCCAACTTTTTTGAGCAAGTGTCGTTGACTGTGTTCCGCGAAGCATGGCTAGGTGGTCTGGATGATGCAAGTCTGAATCAACGCTTTGTTTCTGGCGGTGTGACGTTTTGTACTTTTATGCCCATGCGTTCTATGCCGTATAAAGTCGTTTGTCTGCTTGGCATGAACGAAGGTGATTTTCCGCGTCGTGCGCAGCAGGTGGATTTTGATTTGCTTGCCTTGCCCGGAATGGCACGCCCCGGCGATCGTTCACGTCGTGATGATGATCGCTATTTGATGCTGGAAGCCTTATTGTCGGCGAGGGATAAGCTGTATGTCAGCTGGGTAGGGCGCAATATTCGTGATAATTCTGAACAGCCACCATCCGTCCTTATCTCCCAATTGCAAGACTATTTGTGTGCGGGTTGGGATATTGATCTTAAACAACACACAACTGAATATCCGCTCCAACCATTCAGCGCTAAATACTTTTTTCCTTCAGCAAACCGTCCGATAACTTATGCGACCGAATGGGGCGCGGCACATGGCTTGCAATTCAACGAAAAAAATAAAACGAAGCAAATAATTCACATCGCTGGACAATCGCTGGAATACGATATGCCCATTACTGAAGAGCCAATTCCGGCCTTTGAGCTCGAACCAGAGTTCCGATTAAAGCTCAGCGAATTGGCACGCTTTATCAGACAACCCGTTGCTTATTTCTTTCAGAAGCGCCTCGGTGTGACTTTCAATGAAAACCAATTAGCCAGTGATGACGAAGAGCCGTTTGCGATTGATGGTTTAAGTGAGTATTTCTTCGCTGAGCGTTTGCTAAGTACGGAAACGGACAAGCACGGTACGATGGACGTCGAAGAACAATTGCGCAAGAAAGTGCAAGGTTTGGCGCGTGAAGGGAGCTTTCCCATCGGCTTGTCGGGACGGTATTTGCAGGACAGGCTCGTCACTGAGCTAACACCTATTGTCAGTGCTTATAATGCCTTGCGCAACGATTTTTCGATAGAAGCAGAAAAACTACCGCTGATGTTTGAATATCAAGGCATCATTCTGTCTGATTGGTTAGACCGCTTGCGCCATAATCATCCAGGCAACGATAAAGAGACCGTGTGCTTATTGAAAACGCCAAGCAAGGTCCTTGACTCAAAAGGCGCGATAAGACCGGATAAATTAATCGACGCCTGGCTCAGACAACTAGCGGCTGCGCAGACCGGTCTGGCAGTCAGCGCCTTTTTGGTCGCACGCGATGCTGTCATCGTCATGCCACCACTGACGGAGGCTGAAGCAACAACCAGTTTGTCATGTCTGATCGAACTATGGAAAAAAGGACTGGATCATATTTATCCATGTACCTGTAAAACCTCGCTCGCTTTCATTGCCGGAAAAGATCCACGGCCAGTTTATGACGGTGGTTTTAATCAGTCTGGTGAGGTTGGTAATGTCTACCTGGCACGTGTCTGGTCAGATTTTTCTGAACTCAGTGCCAATCCAGAATGGGAGTCCAGTGCCCGCGCTTTATATGAACCTTTATGTACCTGGGTGAACCACTTGCAAATACGCCCAATCGTGTCTGAGCAAAATAATTTTGCAACGTCTGGGGCAGCGCTATGAGTCTTCACCTCCAACCTATCAATTTTCCGTTGCATGGTTCGCGCCTGATCGAAGCTAGCGCAGGTACAGGCAAAACGTGGACCATCGCGGCTTTATATTTACGCTTGGTGCTCGGGCACGGCGAAGAAAATGCTTTTAAGCGCAGCTTGCATCCATCAGAGATTCTGGTTATGACGTTTACCCGCGCAGCGACCCGGGAATTGACAGATCGCATACGCCAGCGTCTTTCTACGGCAGCCGCCTATTTTCGGGCGTCAAGCGTTGAGCAGAAACTCGATGATGATCCATTTCTGAACTTGCTATTACAAGACTATCCTGATCTCGACCAACGCCAACAAGCCGCTTACCAACTCAGTACGGCGGCTGATGCGATGGATGAAGCAGCGATCTTTACCATCGATGCCTGGTGTCAAAGGATGTTGCGTGAACATGCGTTTGATAGCGGATGTTTGTTTGACGAAGAATTATTAAGCAATGAATCGGGCATCACTGAAAATGCGGTTCGTGATTATTGGCGTCAGCAAGTGTATCCGCTCAATAGCCAGGCTTTGCAAACCGTCACACAGTGCTGGCGTGACGTTTATGCATTGCAAGATACGCTGAGTAGGTTATTACCCCACGCCGCATTCATAGGGGAAAGTACTTCCGATTCACTAGCAAGCGTCATCGCGCAAGCGCAAGCTGCGCAGACCGACCAATTACACGAGATAAAAAAAGGCTGGTCAGAAACAGTCGACCAAATGGCAGTGTGGTTTGCGAGTGAGCAAGAAAGGGCACCTAAACAATTTAGTGCAACAAAATTAAAACCAGCGAATGTACAAAAATGGTTGAATGCCCTCAAACAATGGGCGCTCGACCCTGCTTTGTTGTGGCCACAAGATTTTGATAAAATCTTTGAAAAATTTCAGCCAGACGCGCTGGTCGCTGCTTGCAATAAAGGTTACGAAGTTGTCGTTCCGGGGATCTTTGATCGTATTGCACCGCTGCAAGAAGCATTAAGTCAAATCGAACCAATCGCCCATATTTTGTGTCGCCACGCCGTTAGCATGGTGTCTGCTCGCATCGATGAATTAAAATCGCAACAAAGACAGTTTGGTTTTAAAGATATGCTGCAAAGGCTGAAAGCAGCTCTGACTGGTGTCAATAGCGTAGCGATGCGCAACCGCATGATCATGCAATACCCGGTCGCAATGATTGATGAATTCCAGGATACCTCACCCGACCAATATGCGATTTTTG
Organism: Undibacterium sp. Ji67W; assembly: GCA_049340365.1. Lineage (GTDB taxonomy): Bacteria > Pseudomonadota > Gammaproteobacteria > Burkholderiales > Burkholderiaceae_D > Undibacterium. Next base: position 5,122 of record JBMPOY010000021.1, read on the forward strand.
ATGCGCTATATCGTGTTCAAGACAATGCTTTTGATCTGGGTTTATTTTTAATTGGTGATCCTAAGCAATCGATTTACGGTTTTCGTGGGGCAGATATTCATAGTTATCTGGCAGCGCGTAAAGCGACAGAAGGCCGGCATTATTTGTTGGGTACGAACTATCGTTCCACGACTGACTTGGTCGAAGCGGTGAATCAGGTATTCTTGTTTGCAGAAAACCAGTCTGGGTATGTCCATCATCAACGTGGCGCATTTCGCTTTCGCACCGATTCTGAGAATCCGGTTCCGTTTGAAGCAGTAAAAGCAAACGGTTTGACATCACATTTCATCGCTGTCGATGCAAAAGCCACATCACCATCACCCGCACCAGTCAAGGCGCTACAATTGCTGTATGCAGACAATGCTGCCGCGACCAAAGATGACGCCCAACAATTTTTTGCCGGACATTGCGCACAATATATCGTTGAACAATTAAATTCGGAACAAGCGGGCTTTCTGTCCGAAACTGGGTTTGTCCGATTAAAGCCAGCTGACATTGCGATTCTGGTCAAAGACCGCAATGAAGCGAGTGCCATCCGAAAAGCCTTGCAAGAACGAAATGTTGCGAGTGTCTATTTGTCCGACAAAGATTCGGTACTCAAGAGCGACGAGGCGCGCGATGTCTTGCGCTGGTTGCAGGCATTTGCCGAACCGCTCGATAGCGAATTGGGTCGCGCAGCATTTGCCACCAAAACTGCCATGCTCAGCCTTGCCGAACTCGTCGAATTAAGTGCCGATGATATTGTCTGGGAAACGCGTCTTGAGCAATTAAAAGACTGGCATCTGGTTTGGCAAAGACAAGGTGTGTTAGCGGCGATAAGACGCTTTATTCATGATCTGGCTCTACCAGAAAAATTATTGCAACATGTAGGCGGTGAGCGCAGCTTAACTAACGTGTTACATTTAGCCGAGCTACTCGAAAGTGCGACCGAACAACTTGAGGGTGAGCATGCCTTAATACGTTGGTATGCCGAGCAAATTGCGGATGAAGCTGATGGTAATGATGAGCACATACTGCGGCTTGAAAGTGATGCTGACTTAGTCAAGGTTATTACAATCCATAAGTCCAAAGGTCTGGAATATCCTTTGGTGTTTTTGCCATTCGCCAGTTCAGCCAAAGTCACGCAACGACGTAATCGCAGCTTCTTCAAATACGTTGATGAAACGGGCAGTCCGATCATCGATTTGCGCTTGTCTGATGACGCTTTAGAAGCAGTTGATCGGGCACGGATTGAAGAAGAACTGCGCCTGTTCTATGTAGCATTGACCCGCGCCTCGCATGGCTTGTGGTTGGGTGTGTCATCGCATCAAAAGAAACTGCATGAATCTGCCTTGGGATATTTGCTCAATGGTGGTCAGCAACTGGAAATAGAACAATTGCCTGCGGCGTTGCAGCAAATGCGAGCACAATGCAATGCAATCTATATCGACGTATTAGAGGGGGACGCACCACGTACCCAACTTAAACAAACGCAACAAGAGCAAGCGCCGATAGCGTTCCCGGTGTATCAAGCACAATTTGATCGTACCTGGTCCGTCACCAGCTTTTCTTCTATTGTTCGCAATCTGAGTCAAACCTTTTCAGTCGCACGACTCGAGGACAATAAATTATTTGAGGATGATGAAGTGGTCGCGGTGAATCCGTCACAAAATATTGCCTGGCATCGTTTCCCCAGAGGTGCGGTACCAGGGCAATTTTTGCATGATCAATTGGAGTGGATGGCGAACGAAGGATTTGGTATTGTCGCTGACGATCATTTTAGCACCCGTTTAGCTAAACGATGCTTACGTGCTGGTTGGGATAACCATCAGGATGATACCGAGGTGTGGCTCTCCAAAATCGCCAACACGACGCTGTTGCCGGTTGGTGCGAATCTGATGGAAATCAAGCATCTGATCCCAGAGATGGAATTCTGGTTTTCATGTGCTGCAGCATCAGGTCAGGCGCTCGATTCCATATGTCAAAAGCACTTCTTGCACGGTACCACCCGCCAAAATCTGAGCGAAAAAAAATTACACGGCCTCCTGATGGGTTTTGCTGATCTTGTCTTTGAGTATGAAGGTAAATACTGGGTGTTGGATTACAAGTCCAATGCAATTGGCATAGACGATGCTGGTTATCACCAGGCCGCACTGGAATCTGCAATGGCTGCACATCGCTATGATGTTCAAGGTGCTATTTACATGCTGGCGTTGCATCGCTTATTACGCTCCCGGCTGGGCGATGAATATGATCCAGACGCCCATTTGGGTGGCGCAGTGTTTTTCTTCTTACGTGGTTTAGCGAATGAGGTAACCCATGGTTGCTATCATTTACCAGCCAGCGTTGAAGTATTAGACGAACTTGATGTACTCATGAACAATACAGAAAAAAATACAGCCCAAACAAAGGGCAGTGAATGGGAGCGCGAATGAAGACCGCTACCGATTTGCTGACAGAACTGAGTTTATTGGTTGAACACTCTCAGTTACGTCGTCTGGCGCTGGCATTTGCGCGCTTTATGAGAGACCGCGGTATGCAAGATCCGGCGCCATTATTTTGCGCGGCAGTACTGACTGAAATCGAAGCGCGTGGCCATATTTGTCTGGATCTTGATAGCTTTGCGCAAGATCCCAGCACGATGCTGGAATGGGATGTGATTAGCTGGAATAAAATCAGCAGCGATTTTAATTTTCCCAAAAGCAGTCAAGCATGGGTAGCAGCTTTAAAATCAAGCGAACATATCTATGTTTCAGAACAGGCCGCGCATCAATACAACGGCGAACAAACAAACGACTTGTTTTCTCAGCTGTCGTATGAAGACCAGCAACAGGCACTGGTCTTGCAAGGTCATCGCTTATATCTTCGTCGTTATTGGAAAGACGAAACCCTCGTTGCGCAAGCGATACGTACGAGGGCTAATGCATTTGTTGATGTCGTCGAAAGCGACGTGCGTCATTGGCTGGATATTTTGTTTGATGCACCATCTGCCGATCAGCATGTAGCGGCTACCACAGAAACAGACTGGCAAAAAGTCGCTTGCGCAGTTGCCGTCAGAAGCCACCTGTCTATCATCACTGGGGGGCCCGGTACTGGCAAAACATACACCGTCGCCCGGCTGATCGCATTAATGTTTGCGCTGAATGAAAGACCAGAACGTTTGCGTGTGGCGCTGGCCGCACCGACCGGCAAAGCAGCCGCACGCTTAAAACAATCAATAGAAAATGCCTTGCAAGAGCTTGCCCGCAAACTTGGCGACACCCTGCCTTTGCATGAGCTGGCTTCGCGCATGGGGGCAGCGCGCACATTGCATAGCTTGCTTGGTGCCCGGCCAGATACGCGCCATTTCAGGCATCATGCCGGCAACCCTCTGGATGTTGATATTCTGGTGGTCGACGAAGCCTCGATGATCCATTTAGAAATGATGGCTTCATTACTTGATGCCTTGCCAGCGAATACCATGTTGGTACTGCTGGGCGATAAAGATCAACTTGCCTCCGTCGAAGCTGGTGCAGTCTTGGGTGATTTATGCGGCAATGCAGAGGTGGGCGGTTATTCTGATGCCAGCATTGCGTACATGCAAAGAACTGCCGGACAAGCCATATCGCCTCACTATGTTGGCAATGCAGGTGTGATCGCGCAACAAACCGTGATGCTGCGTAAAAGTCGTCGTTTCAGTGGTCCGATTGGTTCGCTGGCCAGCGCGGTTAATGATGGAAATGCTGATGCCGCCAATGCTTGTCTTCGTTCCAGCGCTCCCGTTTTATATTGGATAGAGCACGCTAAACCAGCTCAGCTTTTACATTTAGCACTGGCGGGGCGTGCTGGCGCTGAAGGCGGCTACACAACTTATCTCGAATTGTTGAAGCGCCGGCCCATCCTGTCTGCTGCTCAAATTCACGATCAGCAATCCGAGGTCGATAGTCACTTCAAAGCCTGGGTCACTTCCGTTTTGCGGGCTTTTGATACTTTTAGAATTCTGTGTGCTGTTAAAGACGGTGACTGGGGCGTCAATGCCCTGAATGCAGAAATAGAACAGAGCCTGCAAGCAAAAGCTCTCATCAAGCGAGATAGTGAATGGTATGCCGGACGCCCGGTTATGGTCACGCGCAATGACTACAATGTTGGCGTATTTAATGGCGACATTGGTTTGGCATTGCCTGATGTAGATAGTAATAAACCGATTCGCGTGTATTTTTTGGATGGTGACAATCTACGCAGTATTTTGGCATCACGTCTAAGGTATGTGGAAACCGCTTACGCCATGACCGTACACAAGTCTCAGGGCTCTGAATTTGCGCACACGGTGCTGGTATTGCCGCAAGATATGTCGCCTGTCTTGACTCGGGAACTGGTGTACACCGGCATCACCCGCGCGAGAACTCACTTTAGCTTGGTTACGCCAGTCAACCTGGTCTGGCAGAAAGCCTTGTCTGTCAGAACGCGAAGAGCGAGCGGCTTGATGGCTGCGCTGCATTTGGAGTAGATCTCCTTAAAATTACCCAAAAAGTTTTAGTAAAGAGTGGGTAACGTAGTTGGGACTCTCTTCTTGTTATTTCCATAAGTCGTAACGCTAGGGGTGCCCTTGTTCTTAATTGTTGTCAAATTTAATTTATAAAATAATCCGTATTCATCAGTTAAGCTCACCCTGAAACACGACGATACAAAACTTAATCCTCAATGCAATGCAAATAATACAACAAAATTAATTTTCAATCGATTGTTTTAATTATAAAATGGGAAGCTGTTTAAATTGTGCATTGCCACAAGTCGTATCCGCTCAGTTATCTGGGACTTTAGCAGTGTGCAGATGATGCTTGAAGTTACCCTTTAGTTGCGCCCGGTAAAAAGAAGATAACGAGAATATGAGTAAAAATAATAGTGCTCCAGTAAATGCCAAAAATAACGGTGTTCCACGTCATATTGCCATCATCATGGATGGCAATGGGCGTTGGGCGACAAAGCGCTTTATGCCACGCTTCGCCGGGCATGCCAAGGGCGTAAAGACGATCAATAAAGTAGTTAATGCCTGCATTGACCGCGGCGTTGAGTACCTGACCCTGTTTGCCTTCAGTTCAGAAAACTGGCGTCGCCCGCCGGATGAAGTCTCATTGTTGATGCAACTTTTCAGAAAAGTCCTGATCGGTGAAATCAAACAGATGGGCGAGCGCAATATCCGCCTCAAGGTTGTAGGTGATCTGAGTAAATTCGATAAAGACCTGCAAACCATGGTTCACAATGCTGAATCAGAAACTGCTGCGAATACCGGTTTGACGTTAACCATTTGCGCTAACTATGGTGGCCGCTGGGATATTGTGAATGCCTGTAATAAATTGGTTGCTTCAGGTGTTAAGCAAGAAGATATTACCGAAGAGCAGTTGAGCGCCAATTTGGCGATGGCGTACGCACCAGACCCAGATATGTTGATACGCACGGGTGGCGAGGCAAGGGTTTCAAACTTCTTGTTATGGCAGTTAGCTTATTCAGAATACTATTTCACCGATACCTTCTGGCCTGACTTTGATGGTAAAGCGCTCGACGAAGCGATTGAATCATTTCAAAAAAGAGAGCGCCGTTTTGGTAAAACGAGTGAGCAAATAAGAGCGCAATAAAGAATGTGTGGCGAAGCGCGTTATGGCAAATGCTGTGGGCGCTTAGTCATTGTTGCTGTTGTACTGATATTGGTGTGGGCTTGATCATCAGTCGATCGTTTTAATTCATCATCTTGTCATTTGGCTTCAATACAATAAGCGTGAATAAAATGTATGGCAAATAAAACAATGCTATACTTCGCGTTCATTAGATGAACGCATTTTGTTTTGCGGCCAATGTTAAGCCAAAATAAGTTGGCCTGAGTTGAAGAAGAATACTTTTTAGACGGATTCCAAGCACGCATGTATCGCCAAAAATTTGATGACGAAGATGCTTATCTTGAGGTGATGCGCTTGCTGGAAGCTAACCCGCATATGTCGCAGCGTGAAATAGCCGCAGCTTTAGGGGTGAGTTTAGGTAAGGCGAATTATTGCTTAAAAGCCTTACTCGATAAAGGTTGGCTAAAAATGCAGAATTTTCAGGGGAGTAAAAATAAGCTGGCCTATGCCTACTTATTAACCCCCAAAGGCATCATAGAAAAGAGCGAGATTACCGCCCGTTTTCTGCAAAAAAAAATGCATGAATACGAACACCTAAGGTCATTGATTGAGTCATTGCAGTCTGAAGTAAATCTGAAATGAATCTGTAATAAAAAATAACCAGTGAGATGAATCAATGTTGAAAGTAATGCCAGTGATTTTGTGTGGAGGTTCGGGCACCCGTCTGTGGCCTTTGTCACGTGCTGGTTTTCCTAAACAATTTTTGATTTTGTCTGGTACCACCAGTTTATTTCAGCAAGCGGTAGAACGCATTAATGCCATCACTACCCAAGACATTGCGCTTGACGATACCTTGGTCGTCACCAATGAAGAACATCGTTTTTTGGCGCTCGACCAATTGCGTGAGCTCAAATCAGTCAAAGCGACACTATTGCTTGAGCCCGTCGCCCGCAATACTGCACCAGCATTAACGCTGGCAGCCTTGCGTGCGATAGAGCAGGGTGAAGATCCTATTCTGGTCGTGACACCTGCTGATCAAACCATTACAGATCAGCACGCGTTCACAGTAGCCTTGCAACAAAGCGTGCGTGCCGCGGCAGATGGCGCCATTATCATCTTAGGTATCACGCCAACAACACCTGAAACCGGCTACGGCTACATCAAACACCAAGGTGATGTAAAAAACTTTGGTGAATACAGTGTTGCCCAGTTTGCAGAAAAGCCAGACGCAACAACCGCACAACGATACGTGGATAGCGGCAACTACTGCTGGAATAGCGGCATGTTTGTACTGCGTGCAAGCACCTGGCTCAAAGCGCTTAAACAATTCCGCTCTGATATCGCCGAAGCGACACAGGCATCCTGGCAAGACCACAGTGCCGATGCTCAATTCATTCGCCCAACCAAGGCCGCGTTTGAAGAGATACCGAGCGAATCGATTGACTATGCCGTTATGGAAAATTGTCCTGGTTCAGATATCGTCATCAACATGGTGCCACTTGCCGCTGGCTGGAATGATCTTGGAGCATGGGATGCTGTGTGGCAGGTCGGCGCACAAGATGCTAATGGCAACGTCATGAAGGGCGATGCTTTTCAAGCAGATACCACCAACAGTTTAATTTATGCATCTAGTCGCCTGGTCAGCGCAGTCGGTGTCGACAATCTTGTGATCGTAGAGACGGCAGACGCCGTATTGGTTGCTGATCGCAGTCAAAGCCAGCAAGTAAAACAAATCGTGAATGTATTAGAAGGGCAGGGTCGCGAAGAACATACCTTGCATCGCAAAGTGTTCCGTCCTTGGGGCTGGTACGACAGCATTGATGAGGCAGAGCGATTTAAAGTAAAGCGTATTCAAGTAAAACCCGGCGCTAGCCTGAGCCTGCAAAAGCATCACCATCGTGCAGAACACTGGATCGTTGTCAAAGGTACTGCTGAAGTCACTTGTGGCGAGAAAGTGATTTTGTTGACGGAGAATCAGTCTACATATATTCCTCTTGGCGAAGTTCATCGATTAAAAAACCCAGGTGCGATACCGCTAGAGATCATCGAAGTGCAGTCGGGTAGCTATTTGGGTGAGGATGATATTGTGCGATTTGACGATGTGTACGGGCGAAAAAAATAGTCACTTCAATGAATTTAAATATGGGTAATTAATCCGTCAATGTCAAAAACGAAACAGCAGCGATGGGCATCAAATGCCGCTGCAAATATTTTTTCGGGTGTGGTGCTTGCAATATTTAATTTGCTAACACCGGCAATGCTTTCACGCAAATTGACTGTGCCTGATTTTGCAATCTGGAGCCTTGCTTTGCAGGTGGTTATTTATTTGCAAATTTTTATGGGGGGATTGCAGACTGCGATTGCTCAAAAAGTCGCGTTTGCAAATGAAAAAACTGACCATCTGGAAATGAAGAGAATTGCGGGTGCCGCTTTTGTAGCGGCTGGTGCGATAGCTAGCTTTGCGATGTTTTGCTTATTGTTGTTGTCGATAGCTTATCCAATCCTCTATCCAAAATTTGACGAAAACACGCTGCATCAATTACGTATAAATACGTTTGTTATTGGTTTTTCTTTCTCGTTTCAATTGCTGGCCCTGTTCCCAGCAGGCGTCTTTATGGGAACGCACAAGAACATCTATTGGGCATTTAGTGTTGTTGTTTCAAGAGCACTCTTCGTCTTCGTTCTGTTGGTGATTTCATTTTTTGGGTGGACTTTAAGTCTTTTTGAGTATGCAATTTGCTTTGCAGTTATTTGTGCATCATTGGTACCGGTTTCATACGGCATTTTTCAGGCAAAATTTTCTTGGATTCAGTGGAAATTTTTTAGTTTTAACCGGGACTATTTGAAAAGTTTATTAGCTTTTTCAGCAGCACATTCTGTCTGGGGAGTGTCGATGTTGCTCGTTGGTGGAGCGACAGTCTCAATAGTAGCTAATTTTGATTACCCGAATCTTGCTCCATATACCATGGCGATTACTCTGATGACAGTTATGGTTGGTTTGCTACAAGCAATGATGTCACCGATGGTGCCAGCATTGGCCTCGGCGAAGGCTCTCCCTGACGGGGACGCCGAGGTAAAGGCAATATTTTATAAATCTACTAAGCGTTGCGTGATTTTATTATTAGTTTGTGTCGCACTGTACTTCTCGGTTGGTGAAAACATTGTGACGTTGTGGGCGGGTAAAACATACGGTCCTACTGTATTTAGCATCGGTGGAATACTGGCTATTTCATATGCAATTCGTAATTTTTGTATTCCGATGTCAATGTGTGTTTTGGGTTTGTATAATCCTCAATTAGGAATGGACTTAACCCTGCTTGAAGGTGGTTGCAACATATTCCTTGGTTATTTTTTAGCGTTAAATTTTGGCGTTCTTGGTGTGGCTTATGCTTCTTTGATTTCATCAACGCTAAGTTTTTTTATGAGCGCTGGCTTTCTAATTCCTAGGTTGCGAATAGTAGGAAAACCTTGGGAGTTTATTAAAATCCCTTTTTTAGGCGGCATTCTCAGTGCTTTTCCAATTGTTTCGGTCATTTTTGTTTTGACTTTTTTAATTCAGAAAACAATGTAAATATGTTGAGCAACATTAAGAAAATAATACGATTTATACTTTTTTACCCATTTTTGAAAAAATTCAAAGAAATTGGTTCGAATGTCGAGTTTGGACCAAATGTGAAAATCTCTTTTCCTGAAGTTATTTCAATTGGAAGTCGAGTCTCTTTTGGACAAAGGACGTTGCTTTATCCGATTCCAAGATATCACAACTATAAGTATTCACCCTCAATTAAAATTGGAAATGACGTGTACATCGGTGGTTATTGTCAAATCCATTCCGCTAACAATGTTCAAATTAAGGATGGCTGTGTTCTAAGTGATTATGTGTATATTTCTGACGTTGCACATGGCTTGTCTCCGAAGTTAGGGCCAATTATGTTGCAGGAATTGCATTCAAAAGGTTCTGTCATAATTGGCGAGTCCACTTTTTTAGGTTTTGGGGTTTGCGTGATGCCAGGTGTTGAGATCGGTAAGCATTGTGTTGTCGGTACACGATCCGTTGTAACTAAATCATGTCCAGATTATTCGATGCTTGCAGGTAGTCCAGCAAAAATTATTCGGAAATTTGATCTGGCTTGTGGTGAATGGGTGCCTGTAAATGATTGATATGTATTTTTTTATATAAGGTATTTGATGGAACGATTTGCCTCGTTTTTGAATGCATTAATACATTTAATACTAACTAATTTGATCTATCGACCTTTTTTAAAAAAAATTGGTTGGAAATCAATTATATGGACTCCAAAGTTATTTAAAGGAAAACGCTTTATCGAAATTGGGCGAAAAGTTTCGATCCGATATGGGGCTCGAATTGAGGCTATAAAGAGTTGCAATGATTTCGATCCAATTCTTAGAATTGGAAATAATGTCAATATTGAGCAGAACGTACATATTATTTGTGGGAGTCGAGTGACAATTGGGAATGACGTTTCTATTACCGGTAATGTCGCCATAGTTGATGTCAACCATCCATTTGAAAATGTATATGACCCAATAAAAATTGGAGCACGTTTTCAAGCTAAAGGTAACTTTGTTGAAATTGGCGATGGTGTTTTTATTGGTTTCGGTTCCGTAGTTTTGCCCAACGTTAAAATCGGAAAAGGCTCAGTAATCGGTGCAAACTCGGTAGTGAATAGAGACGTTCCCGAGTTTTCGGTGGCTGCCGGAAACCCAATCAAAATATTGCGAAAATTTAATTTTTTATCAGGAAAGTGGGAAAAAGTATGAAGGTTTTGATTACTGGTGGTTCAGGATTTATTGGCTCAAATTTAGCTCTTAAGTTGTTAGGAGAAGGCCATCAGGTCACAGTTTTGGATTCGCTGGAAACGCAAATTCATGGCACTGACCCTTTGCAAAATTCCCCACTTTTTCTGTCGATTAAAGGAAAAGTTGATTTCCATCACGGTTCAATTACTGATGCAGCTTTAGTCGCGCAGTGTATTGAAGGGCAAGACGCCATTGTGCATTTGGCGGCCGAAACGGGTACGGGTCAATCGATGTATGAAATACGTCGATATGTTGATGTCAATATTGGCGGTACTGCTTTGATGCTCGATATCCTGGCTAATACAAAACATAGCGTGAAAAAAATTGTTGTTGCTTCTTCCCGCTCAATTTATGGTGAAGGGCGTTATCGTAAAGCAAATGGTGAAATAGTCTACCCTGGTGCACGCTTAGACAAAGATTTGCGTGCCGGACATTTCGACCCCCTTGATCCAGTGACTGGAGAGGCGTTGCAAGTTATGGCGACTGACGAAGAATCCAAAATTCATCCATCGTCAGTCTACGGAATTACAAAGCAGAATCAAGAGCAGATGGTAATGACGGTTAGTGCTTCTTTAGGTATAGCTGCGTCCGCTCTTAGATACCAAAATGTGTATGGACCTGGTCAGTCTTTGAGTAATCCTTATACAGGTATCTTATCAATTTTTTCTACACGAATTTTAAATGGTAAGCCCATCAATATTTTTGAAGATGGTCTCGAAAGTAGAGATTTTGTCTTTATCGATGATGTTGTGGATGCGACCAAGCGTGCGCTCTTGATGGAAGAGGCCAATGGGCAGATTTTTGGTATTGGTTCCGGCGTGGCAACAACGGTTCTCGATGTCGCGAAAAAATTGATCGATAAATACGGAATCAAAATTGATCTCGGCGTCACTGGTGAGTATCGTTTAGGTGATATTCGTCATAATTATGCAGACCTGAGTAAAGCAAAATCATTGCTCGGATTTGTTCCCCAATACGATTTTGATAAAGGCTTAGATCAGTTTGTCAAATGGGTTAAAGAACAAGAGATCGCTACAGACAAATATGAGCAGAGTTTGCAAGAAATGCGTGCTAAGGGATTAATGAGGGGATGAGTATTTCATTGCCAATAAATCCTGTAAAAAGGAGCTCGACCAAGCTACATTATTTTCTATTTTTGTTGCCTGTAGAGTCTCTTTTTTATCACCTTGGATTGCCGGTACAAAGTTTATGGCTAATCGGGGTTTTTAGCTTACTCTTTCTTCCGCTAGCTTTATTGAACTTTAAGAGCGGAAGAGTTGCTACTCACGTTATTAGCGCACTTGCTATTTTTTTTACGTTGTCAATTGCATCATTTTTTTATTCGTCAATAATGAATGAAAGAAGCTCTGACAACAGTACTTATATTGTCGCCGTTTTTCGAAATTTATTTGCCCTTGTTATTGGCTTTTCAACGTTCTTATTCATTCGTCATTTGGCGCTAAATATCGGAATTAATAAAATATTTAATGTTGTTCTTTATTCATTTATTTTTGTTTCGCTTCTTGCATTCTTGCAAGTAATATTGACCAATGATAGGGCAAATGCTTATGTATTTTCAGAACCGAGTCATTTAGCGGAATATATTTCGTTTGTAATTTTTCCAGTCTTGATGATGCAGTATCAGTTGCAAGAGAAAACTAGTTTTAAATTTTATTTATTGATTGGTTTAAGTCTGATGGTTTTTGGTGCAACCGCGAGTGGGTCAGGAGCCATTCGATTAATTTGTGTTGCAATCGGTTATACATTTTTTTCTAAAGCTAGACAACTTGGATTCTACATACTTGCATTGGTCGCGGCGTTTGGCATTTATCTTTATTATTTCGCTGCAGAAGATAATTATGCCAAATTGATGATTACTTACACCTTGTTTGCTTTTGATAGCGGTGCGGAGCAGACGGCGTCGGTAACTGATCGAGGCGTTTTATTCCTGATTTTTGATGCATTTTTTTCAATTAAACACTTTTTGGGATTTGGTTTTTCAGCAGAGGCCACCGAGTTTAATCAATTTATGCCATTAGATTTGGTGACAGCGATTCTTGATGTTAAACAGAATGGCTTTTCCTTATCTTCCTTGGCCGCCAAAATATTAGTCGCAGTCGGCATTCCAGGGTTATTCGGTTATTTTTATTTTTTTTGGGGGCGATTGATCTTCACAGCACATAAATTTCAAGCTGGAAGGTTTGTATCACCGGTTCTATTTGCAATGTGCATTTACAGCACAATCGGATTGCCTGTTTATAGCGATATTTATATATGGTTTTGGTTAGGCATTTTAGAGGCCTTTATACCAAAAGAGAATTCACGTTTGGAGTAGGAAATGTTGCAAGAAAAAATTGGTATTGTTACTGTTACTTTTAATAGCGGCATAGTGCTTGAAGATTTTTTTCAGTCTGTTTCTGATTTAGATTATGACAATTACGTACTGTATGTTGTGGATAATGAATCAAAGGATCAGACTTTGGAAATGGTTCGTAAATATTCTGAAATCAATCATAGAGTCGTGCTGATTCCCAATTCAAAAAACCTTGGCGTTGCAAAGGGAAATAATCAGGGTATTGAACAAGCGTTAAAAGATAATTGCGAATATGTAGTTTTGCTAAATAACGATACAACCTTCGAGAAAAATCTATTTATCGACATGATAAATAAGATGAAGAATAAAAAGGTGCTGATGTCGGTTCCAAAGATGATGTTTTTTGATGAGCCTGAAAAAATTTGGTGTGCAGGAGGTGGATTGAAATTTTGGCAAGCTTATGCGGTGTCTCATCATGGTTTAAATCAAAATGATTCGAAAGATTGGGATGTGGATACAAAAATTGATTATTCACCGACATGTTGCATGTTTATTCATAGAGCCGTTTTTGAAAAAATCGGAATAATGGATGAGGACTATTTCGTTTATTGTGATGATACCGATTTTTGCATTCGTGCTCATAAGGCAAATATACAATTATGGTACTTACCTGTTGCTAAGCTTTGGCACAAGGTAAGTAGCTTGACTGGAAAAAATTCCCCTTTTTCGACCAGAATGTCGACTCGTAATCGTGTTTACATGATCAGGAAATTTGCTAATTGGGCGGCAAGACCTTATCACTACGCGATTATGCAATTGGATTTTATTGCTCGTATTATTGTGAGGGGGGAGCGTTGGTCAGAGTACAGTTTGCGCCAACGTTCATTTGTGGAAGGATTTAGGATGCAGATTAAATGAAAAAAGTGACAATCCTTTGCTCAAGGCTCCCGTACCCTCCGATTGGTGGCGCGCCAGCTAAAAACATGAATTTGATTAGAGGACTTTCGGAAAAATTTGATCTGGATATTGTTGTAATATCTGAGACGAAACCAACTCAAGAGGCAATAGAAGTTTTGTCACGTTTTGGTAGATTGCATATTTTTCATAAGCCAAAATGGCGAATGTATCTAAATTTATTATTTGCAATAGTTTATTTTCCACGACCACTACAAGTTTCGTTATATTATTTTTTTGAAATTGAAAGCAAAATTCGAAAAATTATTTCTGGTTCTGACGCAGTATTAGCAACATTAGTTAGGACCGCACCATATGTTGAAAAGTTCGATAAGCCAGTCATTTTTGATTTGGCAGATAGCATAGGACTAAACTACAGGAGCGCAAAAAGTAACTCCGCTTCCAAACTACTCCGATTGTATTATGCAATTGAATCACCATTGCTTCTGGCTTATGAACGTAAAGTTATTTTATCAGGCTCTAAGTCGCTGTTTTTTTCGCGAAAAGAAATGGAATTTTTTCAACTTCCGGAAAAGACAAAATGGATACCGCATGGTGTAAATGAAAACCTTTTTTCATACATTGATGTTGATCCAGTGTATGAAAATTCAATTTGCTTTCTAGGTAAAATGGATTACCAACCGAATATAGATGCAGTAGTTTGGTTTTGTGATTGTGTCTTGCCTCTTTTGGACCCAAAGTTTGATTTTTACATTATCGGTACAAAACCGACACAGACTGTGAGAGATCTTGCCGGTGATCGCGTTAAGATTACTGGTTTTTTAGAGGATCCGTTTAAATTAGCAAAGTCATGTTTTGCGATGGTTGCGCCTATGCGTAATGGCGGAGGCATCCAAAATAAGGTATTGGAAGGTATGGCTCTAGGTTGCGCCAATGTTGTGACAACGCTAGCTGCAGCTCCAATTGACGGAGCGGTCGATCAAGTTCATTTGTCTGTTGCTGACTCTCCTGAAGAAATCGCTGCGGCCATACATAAACTGCACGCATTTCCGGTGATAAGAACAAAAATGGGGATTGCTGCACGAGAACTTGTTATGTCAAAGTATTCTTGGGATGCATCGTTGTCTGAATATGTGGATGTGATTAATAAGGAGTTAAAGTGATTATCCGCTCAAAAGCACCATTACGCCTAGGTTTAGCAGGTGGCGGAACTGATGTAAGCCCTTACTGTGATGTTTATGGAGGGGCAGTGCTCAATGCAAGTATTGGCATGTACGCGTATGCACACCTTGAGGAGCTGCAGGTTGGGCAAATTACTTTCACCTCTTTGGATTTAGTGCAAACCGAAGTGTGTGAATTGTCAAAATCCATACCTTGTAATGGCAGAATGGACTTGTATAAGCACATTTTTAACAGGCTAACTCGGGAATTTGATTTTCAACTCAGACCTTTCAAGTTGATAACGCATTCTGATGCACCATATGGTAGCGGACTAGGTGGAAGTTCAACGATGGTTGTCGCAATCCTTCAATGCTTTGTTGAGTGGCTCAATTTGCCTCTTGGAGAGTATGATATCGCTCAATTGGCATATTCTATTGAGCGTGAAGATGCTGGTTTAAAAGGCGGAAAGCAAGATCAATATGCTGCGACATTTGGCGGCGTTAATTATATGGAATTCTATGCTGACCGTGTAATCGTTAATCCTTTACGAATTAAGCGAGAAGTCATCAATGAGCTTGAGGCATCATTGGTGCTTTGTTTCTCAGGTAAATCAAGAGAGAGTGCAAACATTATTGAAGCTCAAATCAATAATGCCAAACGCAATGATCAAAATGCAGTAGAGGCTATGCATAAAGTAAAGGCAGACTCAGTAGCTATGAAGGAAGCTCTATTGACCAAACGTTTAGGTTTGTTTGCTGAAATATTGGACTCAAGTTGGTCAAATAAAAAGAAGATGGCTGAGTCGATTACAAATTCTCAAATCGATAGTATTTATGATTTGGCGAAAATGAGCGGTGCGATTGCCGGTAAAGTCAGCGGAGCAGGTGGTGGGGGCTTTATGGTTTTTATGGCGAAACCTGAAGATAAAGTGGTTTTGAAAAATGCGCTTCGTACGAATGGATATAGAGCGGAAGACGTTAACTTTACAGAATTTGGAGTGCAATCTTGGATAGCGTAAAAAAGAAATTTTTAGTTGATCAATTAATTGATTCGGTACAGATCAAAGCAGCCTATGTGAATGATCCAGTTCAGCAAGAATTACTTCATCAGATCTCTGAAGTTTGTACATTAGCGTATAAGTCTGGAAAAAAATTACTTATTGCCGGAAATGGTGGTAGTGCGGCCGACGCTCAGCATTTTGCCGGAGAATTGGTGAGTCGTTTTTTCTTTGATCGACCAGCATTGCCAGCAATTGCGCTGACAACTGATTCTTCCATTTTGACGGCAATTGGTAACGACTACGGATACGATCAATTGTTTGCACGTCAGATTGAGGCCCATGGTAACGAGGGCGATGTGTTTATTGGATTATCTACGAGTGGCAACTCACCCAATATACTTAAAGGGTTGCATGTTGCTAAATCCAGAGGAATGATTACGATTGGGTGGACTGGGCAGGTGGGTGGAAAAATGTTGGAAATATGTGATCACATTATCCGTGTACCCTCTGGTTCTACCCCGCGTATTCAGGAAGTTCATGGTTTGATTGGGCATTGTATTTGTGCATACATAGAACGCGAGATTTTTGGAGACAAAAGTGAATGAGGCGATAATCCTTGCTGGTGGGCTTGGTACTCGCCTTAAATCCGTATCAGGTGACACGCCCAAACCATTGGTTAGGGTGGCAGGTAAAGCGTTTATTTTTCATTTGCTTGACAAATTAAAGATTGAAGGTATTCAACGAGTTGTTTTAGCAGTGAGTTACCGTGCAGAGCTATTCATGGAGGTAGTGGGGGAAACCTACCGAGAAATGGATATTCTATATTCGGTTGAAACTGAGCCTTTAGGAACTGGTGGTGGACTATCTCAAGCGTTGGAATTGGTAACTGGTAGCCATGCTCTAGTTATTAATGGCGATACTTATGTTGATTTTAATTTGGGACAAGTAGTCGCTGATTATCAAAGAATAGGCACACCAATACTTTTAGGAGTTGTTTCTGTTCCTGATGTTGGGCGCTATGGTCAAATCGAATTCTCCGAAAGCGGTCATCTCTTGGCGTTTGCAGAAAAAGGGGGGCACGGCGAAGGATTTATTAATGCTGGCGTTTATATCGTGCCAAGAAAATTACCTGATGAGAGCGCCGTCAAATTTTCATTCGAAACAGATTACTTGCATAAAAAAATAGCGAGTATTTCTACAAGTAAGATTGATGGTTATTTTATCGATATTGGTATTCCTTCGGATTATCAAATTGCTTGTGAGTATTTCGCTTGAAGGCGGTATTTTTGGATCGTGATGGCGTTATCAATAAAGAGGTGTCTTACTGCCATAAGCAAGAAGACTTTGAATTTATTGATGGCGTCTTTCCCGCCCTCAGAAAATTTCAAGACTTAGGGTATTTGCTCATTATCGTTACCAATCAAGCGGGTATTGCAAGAGGCTATTATACGAACGCACAGTACGAGGCCTTGACGTTATGGATGTGTAATAAACTTACCGAGCAGGGGATAAAAATAGCCCGGGTTTACCACTGCCCCCATCATCCCGATGGAATGGGCACATTTGCACTCGAGTGTGCTTGTCGTAAGCCAAAACCAGGAATGCTTCTTCAGGCACAGCGTGATTTTGATATTAATATGGAGAAATCAATTCTTATAGGCGATAAAGTGTCTGACGTTGAAGCTGGTTTTGCGGCAGGTGTTAAAAGATGTTATTTGGTCAGAACTGGTCATAATTTGCCGTCAACAACTTACAATTGTCCGATTTTTGATGGGCTAAACGAGCTAATAAAAACCTTTGTCTAATTATCGTGTCACTTCATTTAGTTAAATTTTTTAAACAATATAAATATAATTTATTTGCCATGTTATGGGATGGTAAATGTGATTCTGATTTGAGGTCGGGTATTTAAGGTTTTTGTAGCTTTTATTTAATTGTGGGCCGTATATTCATCCTGAACTTCAATGTTGAATTTGAAAATTACGGCCGGCAACTTTGATTTTTATTTATTCAGTATAGAAAACGTTCTCATTTCCGTGAGACTCAATAAATTCGTGGCGAACAGTTCTTTCAAGCGCTTCTGAAATTGGAACAGGTGCTTTAAAATCAAGTTTTTCAATACTTGTGCCAAATACGGTGTTAGAACAAAACTTTTTAATCCTGATCGAACTTACTGCAAATCGTTTTCCTGTAATCGCGGCTATCAGATCAAAAATTTTACCAATTCCAAAACCGAGCCAAAATGGCATACGAAACTTAATTTTTTCTGATTTCCCAAGAATGCGATTGACAGTGCTCAGCAAGACATTCATTGTGAAGTCTGGCTTGTCTATGTAGTTATACGTATGGGCTCCAGGTTTGAAATTGGTAAGCGCATACTCAATAAAAGCGGTAATATTTTCAACATAAGCCATCGATTTTCTGTTGTTACCGTGACCTATCATTAAGAATCGCCCAGTACTAATTTGTTTTAGCAGGTTGTATACGTTGCCTCTATTTTGTTCTCCAAATACGACTGTGGGTCGAATAACTATGAGTGTTCGTGTTTCAGGTGCTTCAGCCTGCCAAGAGCGAAAAACTTGTTCGGCTTCATATTTTGTTCTTCCATAGTCATTGAAAGGATTGATTGTCCCACTTTCATCGGTTCCTACCGGTGCAAAGCCGTATACCGCAACGGAACTAGTGAAAACTATCGTGTTCACATTTTTTTCCCTCGCGACGACGCATATGTTTTTAGCCCCACCTACGTTCACGTCATCATAAAGACTTAGTGGCCGAACATCATCGCGGTGCTCTGCCGCTAAATTTACAATAATAGAATTTTCTTCAATAGTAGATCTTAGCGTATCAAGGTTCCTAACGTCTGCAATTTTGCATAATTCGGGAAATGCGTTACTAGAGGCTTTATCAATTATTGAAAACTTCAATGTAGGATTTTGTTGCATCCTTCGACAAAAACGGGTGCCGATAAAGCCACTTGCACCGACTGCCATTACGTTGATCATTGTTTACCTTAATTTGTGAAAAATTCGTTGATTATTTTTGTTGAAGCAAAAAAGATTTCTGTTATTTATTTTGAATAATTTGGGAAAGATTGACGAATTAAATTGTCTAATTAGAGAGTGTAAAATTGTAAATTTAAAAAGAATTTTATGCAGACTTTAATAGTGCAAAAACTTGGAATGTTAAGCTATTTTGTCGATCAGAGTTAGCTGTATTTTCAAAAATTATTTAAATTTTTGAAAATGAAACATTCCAGATTTAGAAATTCTAAACATGTATTGAATCAAGAAGTTAGCCACGGTATTTTAGTCGAAAAATTGTATCTATTAAGTTACGCAAGTAAATTTTGGTGTCAAAATACTATGTTACATTTTAATGACATTCCTCTCTGATAAAATATTGGTATTGATAATTTTTGAAAAATTGGAGTCAAATTGCTCTTGCTTACATCTAAGCCAATAAAAATTATCAAATGGTGTTGGATTAATGTATTTGTCTGTTTGCTTGGCTTTACATTTCCTTTTGAATTTGTTGAGAAAATCGATGGTATGTTGCACTACGCGACATGGTCAGAGGTGTCTATTATTTGGTTTGTAGGTTTTTTGTCTTACATCGTAGTCGCATGTTTTTTTTCGATTTGCCTATCAGTTGTATTTTTAATAATAAACACTAAATTTTCTGTAACTCGAAAACCAATTGATGCCTTGGTGATCGCTGTTATTGGTGTCGCAGGGTACAAGTTTTTATTTTTGTGGTTGCAGAAATTAGATGTCTTACCATTATTTATATTTAAATTGCGTTGGCTCCTTGCAATCGGGATTTTTATTTCGTCATTTGTTCTCATTTATATTACCGAGAAAAATTTCGCCGGAAAGATTTTCCATCGTTTGAGATTTATTTCTCTTGTAGGTGTTTTCATAGGATTTGCGGGAGGTGTTTATGCAATATTTTGGAATGAACAAGAGAACTCTAGAAATATAAGGAGTGACGCGCGCGTTCAGTCGAATCAAACGCCGGTTGTTTTGATTACTATTGATACTTTGTCAGCGAAACACATGAGCATGTATGGTGCAACGCGTGACACAACGCCGAATCTTCAAGCTTTTGCCAATGAGGCAACTACCTTTTCTTCATTTTATGCCAATGGAAATTTTACAACTGCGGGTGTAGCGTCGCTTATGACTGGTATGCTGCCATGGAGCCACCGATCAATGCAACCTTATGCCTATGCGCTAATAGGGGGCGATACACCGGTAAAGCGCTTAAGTGATGCTGGATATATATTATTTTCTAGTAATTCAAATATTCTGGCTTCTGCCTTTAATAATCGAACGTCATCGTATTTTCAATCAATTTCAGAGTGTCATTCGAGAACGTTTGAACCTTTATGCGGAAAAGGTCAAATAGGCTTAATTGCTGGGGAAATTTATAACTTTTCAATGATCAAATATCTAATTGATAGTTTTGAAAAATTGTTTATTCACTTCGGATACTGGTCTGAAATTGATCAATATGACCCACGCAAAGACATACTTGTAGCCGAGCAACAAATAGAATCAATTGTTGGAAAGCCCTTTTTTTCCTGGGTTCATTTGGTTCCACCTCATGACCCCTACGTATCGCCTATGGTTGGGTATTTTAATAATTCTCCTCGAATGCGATCTAGAAAGGATTCTGCTATTCCTTATGGATTTTCAAGTTCCTCGTTACCAATTGGTGATTTAGACCTTTTTCGAGATCGATACGATGAATCAATCAGATCGGTGGATGTGAGTATTGGGCAATATTTGAGCTGGCTAAAGCAAAATAATTACTTCGATAAGGCATTGATTATTATCTCTGCTGATCATGGAGAAAGTTTTAGTCACGATTATATGGGGCACGGTGGGCCGATTTTGACTAACGACGTCATCAAAATCCCATTATTAATTAAATTGCCAAAACAACATGTAGCGATAAAAATAAATTCCCCGGCACAACAAATTGATCTGATGCCAACTATTTTAGATATTTTAGGTATGCATTCTGATGGATTTGATGGGAAGTCTTGGAGGGATTTGTTGATGGGCGGTGTGGAGCGCAACGAAGATATATATTCAATGTCCTTTGAGCAATCATTTAGACGTGGAAAATTAGATCGTGGGGTCGTTGCATTGATTTCAGGTGACGAGAAGTATGTTCACTACATCGGTAAGCTTAGTTATCCAAATATGAAAATGATGGAAGATCAATTGTACGATCTTAAGGTTGATCCGAATGAAAGTGTAAATTTAGATCAAATCAAGCCGTTAGAGTCTGAGAAAATGTTGAAAAAAATAAAAGAAAAACTGAAGTTATTTGGTGGAGAACTAAAATGACAACTCGTTTAGTTTTGGCATACGGTCAACGGTGGAGGCTTCAGGTCTGGATTGTATTTTATTGCATGTTTTACAGCGTGCCTAGTTATGCCTATATAGACCCAAACACAGGTGGTTTAATTTACCAATTGGTTTTTCCATTGATAGCATTGTTGCTCGGCTTTTGGTCTGTAATTAAGAGAATTTGTGCAAGATGTTTTGCGTCTATTAAAAAAATATTCACTAAGAATCATTAATAAAATAATTTGTATTTGTTCATAATTAGAGATGCATGAAATCAATTTTTCCTTTTTCGATAAAGACCTGGCAATGGTTTTTTTTTGCGAAGCCGTTTACTTTTAAGAAAACGTTCTTTGCTTTAATTTATGGTTGGCACGCTATATGGTTTGAAATCAATTGCTGGTTGTCAAAACAAACTCATCGAAAAGAATTTTCCAATTCTATTTCTTCGTCAATTTTTATTTGTGGATTGTGGCGTACAGGTAGCACTGAGGTGCACAGGCTGCTTGCCCAATTGCCGGGAGTAGATACGCCTCGAACTTGGCAATGTATGGCTGCGTCAACATTTTCTCTGACGGGATCACCTAAAGATATTGTCAGTCTAAAACGTCCTATGGATAGTCAGTTAATTGACGCACTAAGCCCTCAGGAGGATGAGTTTGCCCTTCTTTCGTTTGGTGTTGATTCTTGTTATCGAGGGTTCTTTGAGCCTGAGCGGCTCAGTGAGTTGCAATATTGCTTGGACCCTGAATTTTGGCTTGCAAATAATGATTGGTTTGAAACGTTTGAGAAATTTTTATTTTCTGTTATTCGTACAAAAAGTACGCCACTTGTTAAATCACCAAATCACAGCTTTCGATTGAAATCCATTTTTAAAAACGCACCAGATTCCAAAGTGGTGTGGTTGGTTCGCGACCCTGTTGATACTTACTATTCGAATAAGAAAATGTGGCTAAAGATGATGGAAACATACTCTTTTGGGAAAGTAGATTCAAATGTTTTGGATGATTTTTTGATTTCTTCTTTTAATGAGATCGCGAACGTTCTTTATTGGGCTACTGAGAATATTCCGAAAGATAAAATGATGATCGTTGCTTTTAGAGATCTTTGTGTGTCGCCAAATATCGTTTTAAAAACAATTTGTTCGCAATTAAATTTGCTCTCTGACGCGCAAGAGATATCAAAAATAGTGGATTTGATCGATTTCAATCCTATTGTTGAAAGTCGATATGTCTCTTCATCGCGTTCTTCTAAATTAGAAGCAGCAATATCTGCACTAGCCATTGCTCAAGAGAGAGCTGTTTTGTATTTCGGTTGATCATCTTTAATTGTTGTGTACATAATAAATAAAATAATGAAAAAAAAAGGACACGTTTTTTGGTTGACTGGCTTATCGGGAGCTGGGAAGAGTACGCTTGCCAAGGGGGCTGCGTCACGGTTAGACTTGCAAAACCTTACTGTCGTTATTCTTGATGGTGACGATTTACGATCGGGTCTTTGTTCAGATTTGGGATTCGACGATGATAGTCGACATGAGCAGTGTCGACGCATGGCTCATATTGCAAAATTGTTACAAAAACAAGGAGTGATTGTTTTAGTCGCATTGATAAGTCCTTTTAAATCTGACCGAGAGAAGGCGCAACACTTGATCGGAGAAGATAATTTTTCCGAGATTTTTGTTGATGCAGATCTTCTAACTTGTATATCGAGAGACACAAAGGGTTTATATAAAAAAAGTAGATTTGGTGAGAATCCGTTTATGACTGGGATTTCTAGTATTTATGAGCATCCCAGTACGCCTGACCTCGTTATTCAATCAACTAATTGGTCCGTCGATGTCGCTGTTGAAATGTTGGTGAAATTCATATTAGTTGAGTTGGAATGAACTGCAAATAATTCAAATATTTGTTTTTAGTTAAAAATAGTCATGGTTACGTAAGAATTAATTGGTATGCTTTATAAAGAAACATCGGACGAAAACAATATAGATTGCTTGATTTTTGAATTATAGAAACATAGTCTGGAGCGAATGTATTCGATTCTATTGTGATTAATTCTTAGAGTTAGGGGTTTTACCTTTAATTTTAGGCGTAACCTTGATAAGATCGCTTGATATAAAAAAATATATGGAATTTTGTAATGCTTAAAGTGTTGTTCGTTGCAATTGCGACGTCTTGGGTGCTATGTCTTGGGCTCATTTTTTTCAAACACGCTCACGCGCATTTAACGACGGATCATGTTGGTTCTGGCCCTCAAAAAATGCATCATGGCGCGACGCCCCGTATTGGCGGTGTGCCGATTTTTGCGGGTCTTCTGGTCGGTATGACAATTTTGTATTTTGGTGAGTGGCACATTAATAGCCTGCCTTTCATAGGTGCCATTTTGCCGGTTTGGATTGCTGGTATTACCGAGGATTTGACTAAAAAGGTGAGTCCATTTAAGCGCTTAATCGCTGCTTTTGTTTCTGCTTTAATTGGGATGTGGTTACTGGATGCGAAGCTAGTGCGCTTGGGCTTGCCATTGCTTGATCATTTTTTGGCTAGTTATATCGTCTTTAATGCACTGTTGGTGATGCTGGGCGTGGGTGGTATTACACATGCTATGAACATCATTGATGGTTTTAATGGTCTTGCCGGTGTTGTTGTGGTAATGATTTTGTCTGCACTTGCCTATGTAAGCTATCAGGTTAATGACATATTCTTGTTAGGGCAGTGCATTGCCTTGCTTGGCGCAACAATAGGTTTTCTATTTTGGAATTACCCTAAAGGGACGATCTTCGCTGGTGATGGCGGTGCCTATCTCTGGGGTTTTATGGTTGCAGAAATCTGTGTAATGCTGGTCTATCGCAACCCAAGCGTGTCACCATTGTTCCCATTGTTGTTGGTTATTTATCCAGTGTGGGAAACCATCTTTTCTATTTATCGCCGTAAGGTTATTCGCGGCTTACCTGCTGGTTTGCCAGACGCAATTCATCTGCACTCTCTGGTGTATAAGCGTATGGTGCGTCATATGATAGGCTCTAAAGAAGCGGAACACATGATTAAACGTAACTCCTTGACCGCACCTTATTTGTGGGGGTTGGCAGCGTTTTCAATTATTCCTGCTGCCATGTGTTGGTCAAACACGCCAATGATTGTGTTTTTTATGTGCGTGTTTATTTTGTGCTATTGCACATTTTATGCCATGATTGTGCGTTTCAAAATCAAGCGCTGGATGACTGTTGGTGATAGTAAGGATTGTTCCGTTGATAAAGAACATGTTGCTTCTAAAGTCTAATCTATTAACAAAATGAGTTTTGTATGGGGGCTGACATGCTTCCGTGCCTTTGTTTTGTTATATTTGTTCAGCCGCAGATTTTATCTATATTAATCTTTATAAAAAGTACTTACTTATGCATCGAACAATGAAGAGTACGCTTCCTATTTTCGCTATCTTTGCTGCGACCAGTGTTTTTGCTCAACAAGTTGATACGACTAATGGAGCAGGATTTGCAAATTCTTCAGGGTTGACCAGATCGTTTATCACTAACCAAAACCAAAACCAAAACCAAAACCAAAACCAAAACCAAAACCAATACCAAAATAACAATGGCTTTGATGGTGTAAATGGTGTGGCGTTTGGTAATAAAAATTACATTAGCCCAAAGCCTGAAACAAGTGAATTTCAAAGTTTTATTCAGTACGCAACTGGCAAAAAGCTAACGCAGTTTGGTTCTGACTTCTTCTCCAATATCCCATCTAGTTTTGCACCTTTGCAAAATACCCCTTTACCATCTGATTATGTTCTTGGTGCTGGTGATGAGGTCTTGATCCGTGCCTGGGGTAGCGTTGACATTGATTACAAAGCAACAGTTGATCGCAATGGCATTATCAATATTCCGACCATCGGTACTGTTGTTCTGGCCGGCGTGAAAGCGGGCGATGCCGATGCGGTCATTAAATCTTCTATTGGCAAATTGTATCGCGACGTTGCGGTGAGTGTGACCTTTGGCCGCTTGCGTGCAATCACAATTTATGTGGTTGGTCAGGCGCAAAAGCCAGGTTCTTATACCGTTTCTGGCTACTCGACGTTAGTGACGGCTTTATTGGCTAGTGGCGGTCCAAACGCCGTTGGCTCTATGCGTAATGTACAAGTCAAACGTGATGGTAAAGTCGTTGGTAGCCTGGATTTGTATTCGTTTATCGCTAAGGGTGATAAGAGCCATGACGTAAAACTGCTTGATGGCGATACAATTTATATTCCACCAGCAAATGCACATATTGCTTTGGTCGGTAAAGTAAATACACCAGCAATTTATGAGCTTAAATCCCCTAATGAATCGCTGGGCAGTATTTTAGATATTGCAGGTGGTTTGCCAGTGGTAGCTGACCCACGTCGTGCGTTTTTAGAGCGTATTGATTCAAGCAAATCACAACCACGCAGTGTTGAAGAATTTGTCTTAAACAAAGCTGGGTTAAATAAGACTTTAAAAGATGGCGACATGTTGACGGTGTCGTCGATTACACCAGATTTTTCTAATGCGGTCACTTTGCGCGGAAATGTCAGTCAACAGCTCAGAGTCCCGTTTACGGCAGGCATGCATGTGCGAGATTTGATACCTAATCGTGCGATGTTGGTGACACGATCAGCAATTGCTCGTAAAAATTTAGAGGGTATCGACAGTGCCGACGCAGAACAAAGTAAAAATCAAAATGTGAATTCACTCGCTGCAAAGATTGGTAATTCTGCAGATGAAGTCAATTGGGAATACGCAGCCGTTGAACGTATAAACCGCGAAACGCAAGTAGTAAGCCTCGTTGCATTTAATCTTGGCAAAGCCATGGATGATGAAAATAGTCCGGAAAACATTGCCCTGCATCCGGGCGATACTGTAACAATTTTCTCGCAAGGTGATATTCAAGTTCCTCTAGCCAAACGTAAAGTATTTGTGCGTGTTGAAGGAGAGGTCAATGTACCGGGTGTGTATCAGATGTCTCCTGGGGAAACTTTGCCTTCTTTGATTGCTAAGGCTGGTGGGACAACCTCAAATGCTTACCTCTTTGGTACAGAGTTTTATCGTGAACAAGTTCGTAAAGAGCAGCAAGCTAACTTAGAAAAAGCTATTCGCCGTATCGAGTCGCAAATGCGTTCAGAAAGCGCAAAAGCAGTAGCTAATGATTCTGGCGGACAGGATGGGGCAGCGTTAACTGCTAAATTTAAAGCTGCTCAAGATGCGAGCGCGCAAGCCATTGCCAAAATGCATGAACTCAAAGCGACTGGACGTATATCTTTCGGCTTGGCAGCGAACGATGAGAGCTTCGATAAGTTACCACCTTTGAAGCTTGAAAATGGCGATCAATTGGTAATCCCTAGTCGTCCAGATTTTGTTCATGTGTTTGGTGCGGTTAATCAAGAGTCCTCGATGATATGGCACAGAGGCGGCACGGTGGAGAAATATCTGGAGGACGCAGGTCCGACAGCAGAGGCAGATATGGACAACATTTTTGTTTTACGTGCAAATGGCACGGTATTGTCCTCAACGGGTCGTGGTTGGTTTTCTAGTGTGAAATCGTCAGATCTGATGCCTGGCGATAGCATTGTGGTACCTGAACGTTTGAATAAGGAATCCGCTTATAAAACCTTTACGAACGGCTTGAAAGATTGGGCGCAAATTCTTTCTGGATTTGGTATTAGTGCAGCAGCTATTAAGAGTTTGAGGCAATAAGCATGACAGCGTTTAATCAAGAGCAGCCAACTCAAATTCATGAAGATGAAGATGGCATCAGCATGATGGATACTTTTTTGACTCTGGCAAAACATAAGAAAAAGATTCTTTTCTATCCGGTGGCCTTTGGAGTTGTGGGGTTGATAATCAGTCTGATATTGCCAAACGTCTACAAGGCAAATACTAAGATTTTGCCTCCGCAGCAAAGTCAGTCAACTGCTTCTGCAATGTTGAGTCAGTTAGGCGGCTTGGCGGGCGGTGCTGGTGCTGCACTGGGAATTAAGAGTCCGAATGATCTTTACATTGCTTTATTAAAAAGCCGCGCATTAACAGACAAGTTAATTCAGCGTTTCGATCTTCAAAAGAGATATGAAGCAAAATTCTTAGATGCTACTCGTTTGCGGTTGGATGCGAACTCGACTATCGCCTCGGGTAAGGATGGGTTGATTAGCATTGATTTTGATGATAAAGATCCTAAAATTGCAGCGGCAATTGCCAACGCTTACGTTGAAGAGTTGACTCTCTTGACAAGCAAATTTGCCTTGACTGAAGCATCTCAGCGTCGCGTATTCTACGAAAAGCAATTGGAGCTGACCAAAGACAAAATGATCTCTGCAGAGACTGCCTTGTCCTCTGGTATTGATAGCAAGGGGATGATGAGCGTTGATGCGCAAAGTAAAGCGGTGCTGGAAACGGTGGCGCATTTGCGGGCAAATATTTCTGCTAAACAGATTCAGCTCAAGGCAATGCAAGCATTTGTAACGCCGAGTAATAACGAGTATAAACGTGCTAATCAAGAATTGCTTGGCATGCAAAATGAATTGGCGAAATTGGAAAATGGATCTGCATCGAATGCAGTAGCAAAAACTGAGGCTGTAACGGCGTCAAATGAAGTAGCTTCCAATTCTGGCAAACCCTTAGAAACAGGCACAAGTAACATTCAATTATTACGTGATGTTAAGTACTATCAAATGCTCTATGAGATGTTGTCGAAGCAGTACGAGGTTGCTCGCCTGGATGAAGCTAAGGATATACCTTTGATTCAGGTATTGGACAAAGCGATTGAGCCAGAACGTAAATTTAAACCTCAGCGTGCATTGATAACGTTAGCGGCTGCATTTTTCGGTTTTATCCTTGCCTTGGTGGCTGCTTTTGTATCTGAGGCAATGAATCAACCCAAGACTACTGAGCAAGCCGAGAAGTGGCGTCAGTTGAAAGCTTATTTGCGGTTTTCTTGAGAAGGGTATTGGATTGATAGAAAACATCTAAGATCTGTTTTGGTAGCCTGTTATCGCAATAGCAGGCTTTTTCATATTTAAAGTCGGATCTTTGGTACAGATAGCTGCTTAGCGTACGTGTCTAAGAACGTCTTTTTAAAAAATATTTTTTGAGGTTTATTGAATGATATTTGTCACAGGCGGCGCTGGTTTTATCGGCGCTAATTTTGTCTTGAGCTGGCTGGCGCAGTCCGACGAGTCGGTACTGAATTACGATAAATTGACTTATGCAGGTAATTTAAACAACCT
>JBMPOY010000022.1:0-16319 GCA_049340365.1 Undibacterium sp. Ji67W
TTATGCCCAAGAGGATCGTCCGCAAGCCAGCGGCTGCAGCTGACGATTAACTAAGCGCGGTCCGCCTGGCAGCAGCTGGCCGGCCGCCAGGCGGCTATCGAAATTGAAAATCGGGGCGGAGCGCCTCGAGAGCGATTATGGAGAATCGCTATACATACACTCATCACAACGAAAAATAAGAATTTTTATGGCCTTACCCACTTCCTTTACCATGCCGGACGGCAGCGTTTACGACCTCGACCACATGCAGCGCATGAATTCCGCTGTATCGGTGACGGTGAACGGCAAGCGCTATCGTATCCCTGTCGTGGTTATTTTTTCGACCCATTGCTACACGGACGGGAAAAACGGCACCGTGAAGATGACGGACAACTTGTATTTTCATACAGATAACACGGGGCATCGCGCCTTTTGTGAGGAGCGCTATAACACTTCGCTCAAACTTCCGGATCGCGTGCGGAACATGATCGAGGAGAGCGGGGCGTGCTACAAACTGGATAAGGCGAGCAACTATGTTCACCTCCATGACCAAGGCAAGCCGGACAAATGGCGTGGATGGTATGTGCTCTTCACGTTTGATCGTTCAAAAGCGGGGGAGCCTGTCGCGCTGCGCGTCAGCATCACTAGCTATCATTACCGGATGAAGAAGCCGGACAATCTGCGCTGGACGGGATCGTTTAAGTTTCCCGCTTTGGTTGCTGAATGGCTGCGTAATCGAGAGGACGTGCTTCAGCAGTTCCCGGAAATTGTGGACGACGCTGGGACGGGGGCGGTGAAGCCGCCGTAGAAATGGAAAAGCCCACTCTAGAGCGGGCTTTAAAAAACAATGCTGGGCCTCTTGGTTATGTCCACCTTTGGCGGAAGCCAATCTGACGATTGGCGGCATGGGCGCTACTTCCTAAGAAGACACCAGCTAGTGCGCTCCACGGAAGTAGTATAACCCAATTCTGAGAAAAATACCCACATGCTGGTACTTTCCCGTGTGCACGGTGACTCAGATTAGTCATTTTGAGTGTGTGTGAAAACACGAACTCGCGGTAAAATACTGTGCAAAAAAACAGTGTTCGAGGGCGCAATGTGGGTCACTATGGTGGTGGGGTTCGATAGGGATGGTCTGTTGATCCCCAAGTGGCGCGATGCATTTTTGCAGCCCGGGGCGCACCTGGCTTAATTAACCGTTGAAGAGGTCGGGGAGTTGCGCCGTAGAGCAATGGTCGCGCACTTGACTATCCAAGGCAAAGATGTGACGCCGCCTCTGGTGGATGCTCTGGTGCGCTAGGCCAAGGATTGGGTGTTGCACATTTCAGACATCGCCCAGGACGAGCCGTTTAACCGGTGGCGTGCGCAGGCGTGGCGCAGGGTGTTTTCTTTATTCTTGGATCCAACTTGGTGCGTGCGAAAAAAACGCCGCAAAAGCTGTTTTAATGGGTTTTAATTTTTTTATGATGTGCTCATCGATGTGATGTTTGAAACACATTCATTTTTTACGACAAATCCCATGCTTCAATCGTAATAATTTTGTCTTTCTTACATTCATCCATTCTTTCCTGATGCAAAACGATATTGTCTTTCCATCCCGCAGGCGTCACATAATCATCACCAAAAATCATCATGCCCTTATGGTCTGGAATACCATTTTCTAAGATGGTGAGTACATCCTCGGCCTTGGCCATATAACGGTTGGGATAGCCGCCACGCGCCAATTCTGTCACCTTTCCTTGCGCGATTAAGGTTTTTATCCAGTCCAGACCACCCACACTGGTTTCCCAATTGGCCAGCATTGCCGCTTTTCTCTCGTCTTCCGTGATCTTCGTCTGTTCTTCCGGCGTCAGCGCCGTAATCACTATCCACCAACCGATCATGCTGTTCTCCTTTGACTATTCATCCAATCACTATTGTTTATGCGCATCACTGACGGTGAGTTAACCCTTCGCCTAGTCAGCTTTTTCAGCTAAAAGCGCATCACCATTACGCTTCCATTGTTCCCATTTTTGTGGATCAATTCCATTGGATGCCGCCGCCAATAGCAAACCCAATAATTCACCACGACTACGAGTCTGTAGTCCGGCCAAATCAAACAATACGCCTTGCAAAATTAAACGGTGATTACGTTCTTTCCGTTCAGCTTCTTTTTCAGCTCTTTTTTCCGCATTAATCAGATTCGCAGCTTCTTGCCTTGCTTTTACTGCTTTGATGCTGGCTTTTTCAGCACGAATGATAGCCGAGAGCTTTTTATCATCTTGTGCTGTTCTGGTTTCTTTTTCAGCCAAGATTACTAATAGAGATTGTTGATCGCTAGGTGCTTTTAAGGCTTTGATGTAGGCGATTCTATCTTTGAGCCAATCGTTATTATCCATGATCTAAAAATCCTTATTGGTTGTTGAATATTTCAATTCTACATGACTACCAGCCGAAGCCGTAATGGGTTATCCTTCCGTCTAAAGTAGACAGAATGCGCACTTAGTTGTTTCTCTTCGAGAAACGTGCGCCCTACGGGAAAAATCGAAATTCAAAGGTAACATCAATACCCAATTCAACAGCAACAGCTAAAAGAACTAAGTCCATGGCCTCCTATCACTGTACGGTCAAAGTTGGCGGAAAAGGAAAAGCCGCCGCCCACGCCGCCTATATTTCCCGTGAAGGAAAATATAGCGGCTATGACCGCTACGAAGATTTGGAGGCCAGCGCCCACGGCAATATGCCAGTCTGGGCAGCACATAATCCCGCCCATTTTTGGGCAGCCGCTGACGAGCATGAACGCGCCAACGGTGCGACCTACCGAGAAATTGAAGTTGCCCTGCCGCGTGAGCTTAAGCCAGAACAACGCATCGCTTTGGTTGCCGACTTTATACAACGTGAAATCGGCAACGACCACGCCTACCAATGGGCAATCCATTGCCCGAAAGCTGCCCTAGAAAAGGGTGAACAACCCCACGCTCATATCATGTATTCAGAACGAACGATCGATGGCATTGAGCGCGACCCAGAACAGTACTTTAAAAGATACAACGCCAAGAACCCAGAGAAAGGCGGCTGTCGCAAAGACAGTGCCGGTACAGAAGAACGATTACAGGCCACCCGCCAGCGCTGGGCGGAGGTACAAAACCAGCATCTGGAACGCCACGGCCATACCGTGCGCGTCGATCATCGCAGCCTCAAAGAACAAGGTATCAATCGTCAACCAGAAAAGCATATTGGTGCTTCTCGCATCAAAGACATGCAGCAAGAAGACATCAGCGCCCTATTAAGTCGCCGCGCTGCGGAGGGGGAGCTTGAACGTGCGCAATGCCAGGTCAGTCTGATTGATCTTTCTGGTGATCTGGCTGCGGCCAAGGCCGACCGACTCGCCCAGGAGCAATCACAAATGGCCGAGCTGGCCAAGAACCAGGATGCTGCCCGAGCCTATGCGCGGCAAGTCACAGAAAAATTCAAAGCTGAACAAGCTGCCAGAGAATTTGCTCGCCAGGCCACTGAACAGCTCAAGGCAGAGATGGCCGCTAAAGCAGAACAGGAACGGCAGCAAAAAATAGAGCAGATGAGGCAACAAAAAGAGCAGGAAAGAAAAATAGAGATCGAGAAAGAGCAGAAGCTAACACCGAAGCCCTCTCGCGGACTGGAACGATAAGCACCATCAGAATGCACAATGAATCACTTTTAAAAGGTCAACCATGGAACCACAACAACAGCTTGGTGTATTACTCACTCTCACAGAACAACAAAGTCAGACTACAGAAAAACTCCTGCGGGAACTGCAAGGTCAGATTGCGGAATTAGGCAAAGTGGCCATGTCAGCCAACAGAGCTGCGGCATCGGCTGCGATGGCCGCGCAAGAGTCAACACCAGCATTAGAAAAGGCCATCAAGGGGGCAACCAGGGAAGCTGTTACGGATTCCTTGACTGGTGCCTCAGAAAAGGCGGTTGCTGCCGTGTCCGTGGCGGCTGCCCCTGTTTTACAGCAATTCTCTGAGCTGACTAATTCAATCAACCAGGCAAAGAATAAGTTGGATGAGTCGATCGGGAATTTGGGTTGGAAGTGGATGGTTTTGTGTGTTGGCATCGCCTTGGGAATGGTTGCTTTTGTGGCGGTCGTGGTGTGGTCAACAGTCTGGTATCAACGAGATAAGATATCGACGCTGACTCAACAGAAAGAAGCATTGCAAACGGAAGTTGCCGAATTGCAGGTCAACGTCGATAAGCTGGCAAAGAAAGGGGGGCGTATCAAAATTACCAACTGCGAGGGACGCCTTTGTATCGAGGTGAATCGCAATCAAGGTGCTACAGCACCGAATTGGGATAGGGCTGAATGGCATGCAAAGAACAATGGTGTTCCGCTGGTGATACCGATGGGGTACTAAAAAATAAAATAACTAGTAATCTTAATATGTTGAATTTCAGAGATATTTAATCGTTCTCGCATCGGCGGTTTTTATGTCCCGCCGTAGCTTGCTCAGACTGGCAATACTTTCCTCGCAAAACTACACAAAAGCAGCTTCTGGATTCTGCTGTTTTCTTCCTAGGAAATTGCGCGCAGATATTTTTTTGTGCTGCAAGACAGAGATCCTTCGCTTCCTCGATATCCATACTTTCTTGAAAAATTTTCATTTCTTTCTCTACAGTTTTTTCTCTCATTTAAAAACTCGCTTTTATTTTTTACTATCGGTGCAAAACAGGCTTTGCACACCGCTGTAATACAAAACAGTGATGCCGAACATCAGCATCGTGATACCACGATTTTTTTCATGTAATTAGAAATTTCGTTTTAAAAGATACCTTAAAAAGAGCAATTTGGTTCTATAAACGTTGAATTAAACCAAATATTCTTTCCTGACTTAAACAACTGGATGTAGGTATTTTTTAATGTCAAATAATCTTGTATCGCTTAATCAAAAGTTCAGCATTTTTGAATGCTACGAGTCAAAGGTGCGCTCATATTGTCGCGACTTTCCTGTAAAAATTCATCGCGCAAAAGGCTCAGTCATTCACAGCGTCGAAAATCATTCTTATGTCGATTTTTTCTCCGGAGCCGGTGCGCTAAATTATGGCCACAATTGTGAGCCATTGAAGAAAAAACTCATGGCTTACCTTGATGATGATGGCGTCACGCATAGTCTAGATTTCTATACGGAAGCCAAAGAGGATTTTATTAAGACTTTTCAGGACAAAATTCTCAAACCTCGCAGCATGAGATACAAGGTTCAATTCACTGGTCCGACCGGTACTAACGCGGTAGAAGCTGCGCTTAAGCTTGCACGCAAAGTCACTAAACGAACCAACGTGATTGCGTTTTCTAACGCGTTTCACGGAATGAGTTTGGGCTCATTGGCCGCCACCACGAATCCAAAAAAGCGTCAGGGAGCTGGCGTGTCGCTCGGTGGCGTTACGTTTATGCCCTACGAACGATATTTAGGCGAGCATTACGACTCCCTAGACTTTATCGATCGCATGCTAAAACCTGGCGGCGGCATTGAGGCGCCGGCAGCATTTTTGATTGAAACCATCCAGGGCGAAGGTGGTTTGCGTTGTGTTAGCGCGAACTGGCTGCAACGATTGCAGGCTCTGGCGCGTGAACATGGTGCTTTATTGATTATTGATGATATCCAGTCTGGTTGTGGCCGCAGTGGACGTTTCTTTAGCTTCGAGGAAATGGACGTCACACCAGATATCGTCTGTATGTCGAAATCGCTGAGTGGCTACGGGCTACCATTTTCCATGAACCTGATTAACCCAGATTACGACATATGGGAGCCTGGTGAGCACAATGGCACTTTCAGAGGTAATAACCTGGCGTTTGTAACAGCTAAGGCGGCAGTCGAGGAATTCTGGAGCGAGCCAGCGTTTGAACAGGCCTTACAGCAGAAAATCGGGTATTTGCACGTAAGACTAGAAGCACTGGCCGAGCGAACCCGTGAGTTCGTTCCTGAGGCGCAGTTTCTTGGCCGTGGCTTCATGTGTGGTATTTCAGTAGGACGCGAAGAGATCGCATCGAAAATTTCCCAGGCAGCATTCTCCGCAGGCCTTATTGTCGAGACCTGTGGCGTACATGGGCAAGTTGTGAAATTGCTACCATCATTAACCATTGAATTGGATATTCTCGCTCAAGGGCTCGATATTCTTGAGGCTGCGTTTGACCAAGTGGTCGGCTTTAATTCCTATTATGAGGAAAAAACGGCATGACTTCCAATTCCGAAGTAATGATCAGGTATGCGACCCTGGATGACATAGAGGAGATTGCCTCTCTGTTCGACTCCTACAGACAGTTCTACGGCGAAAAGTCGAATTATGTTGGTTCTTTGCATTTCTTGCGTGAGCGGGTTTTCCTTGGTGAGTCACAAATCATTGTTGCGGTGATTTTGGATGAGATCGTAGGTTTTACCCAACTGTTTCCGAGCTTTTCTAGCGTGACCATGCAGCGTCTTTGGATTTTGAATGACCTGTATGTAACACAAGCATTCCGCAGCCTTGGTGTTGGTGAAAAATTGCTCCAGGGAGCAGCTGATTTTGCCTATCAGGCGGGAGCAAAACAGCTTTTCATCGAGGGTGCCATCGATAATATTCGGGCTTGCGGTTTGTATGAGCGATTCGGCTTCATTCGTAACAGAGGCTATTACTACTATCACTATCCATTGCATGCGGTGGCTAATACCACGGATGAACAAACTCACGTCGCACTTAAATAAAAGAAAAAGCTATGACATCGAAAATTTATGATCTATTGGGAATTGGTTTTGGACCATCTAACCTGGCACTCGCAATTTGTCTAGAAGAGGAAGCCGCGCTGACCAATGTGTGCTTCATTGAAGGGCAGGAGAGCGCCGTATGGCAAAAGGATATGCTGTTGAACGGTTCGGATATCCAAAATAACCCGATCAGGGATCTGGTTACGCTACGTAATCCGAAAAGCCACTACACGTTTATTAACTACCTTAAGGAAAACGATCGCCTTTTGGAGTATTTAAACTTGGGCTTGGAATATCCCCTTCGCAAGGAATTTTCCAACTATATTGAGTGGGTTTCAGCAAGCTTTGCGCCTTTCGTTCAATACAACACGCGCGCCCAGTCGATGACTATTAAGGTGATTAACCAAGAGCATGTGTGGGAAGTTATCTGCAATGACGGGGAACGGCTGCTTGCACGATCCGTCGTCGTGGGAACCGGCAGGACGGCGAACATTCCGGAAGTATTAGCTCCTCTACAAGGGAAAAATGTTTTCCATCTGACCAAATACTTGAGCCATGTTTCCGCACTTCCCAATAGCTGCAAGAAGATTGGCGTTCTGGGTGCTAGTCAGAGTGCGGTAGAACTGTTGCTCGATTTGATGGACCGATTTCCGGACAAGGAAATCTATTCACTACAACGAGGTTTCGGATTCCGTTTGAAGGACACCAGTCCCTTCAGCGATCGCGTTTATTTCCCGGAATTTATTGACTATTTCTATGGTTTGTCTTCCGCGGCGAAAGCTAATCTCAGTAATCAATTGCGCGGTACCAATTACTCATCGGCGGATGCAGATGTGATACATCAGCTCTACGTTCGGATTTACGAAGAAAAATTGCATGGAAAAAATCGATTTCACTTGTTGACTAACCAGGCCATCGACGACGCCACTTTGTCCAACGACGGTATCGCTATTCAATTGCGCGAAGTAAATACCGGAGCATCATCTTCAGTTGATCTTAACGCCCTGGTTCTAGCAACTGGTTTCCTCGACTTTTCGAAGGCACCTCGTGGCGAGCCGTATCCACGTATTTTAGACTCTGTCTCTAATTTGCTTCCTCTAGATGACAACGGTGTTGTGACCGTATCGCGTGACTATAGTGTCATTCTGAAAGATCCGGTCTCCCCGCGCCTATTTCTAAACGGTTTGTGCGAGTCCTCCCACGGATTGGGCGATGCCGGTTCGTTTAGCCTCGTGTCATTGCGTGCCAAGGTGATTACCGAAAGCCTGCTTGCACCTCGTCTGACACGTCAAACTCAAGTATTAAATTTGACGAGCTATCAACCAGAAATCGAAGCAGTTATCGAAGAGTAATTTGATTTGATTGATGTTATTGCAACGTATTTTTATGTGGATTCGTGGACAAACTAAGCCTCGGATCCACTAAATAGGAGATTGAAAATGTTTTCACCTGCACTCGTGTACATTACGGCTGTGATTAGCCCTGGTCCAAACTTTATCCTAGTAAGCCGATTCGCCGCATCCAATTCGATCCTTTCTGGAATCGGTGCTTCACTAGGTATTTGGTGCGTTGGACTGATTTTTTCAACATCGTCAATATTAGGGCTCGCTCTCCTGCTTAATCAATTTCCTGCCTTAAGCAGAGTCGCATCCATATTGGGAGCCCTCTATCTTCTGTATATTGCATTTTTGCTCATCAAGGGCGCATTGCAGATCAGGAGAAATAAAAATAGCAACTCAGGCGCACAATCAACCAGCGTTCAGCCACTCAGCACATCCTTCTTCAATAGCTTCAAGATGGGATTTACCACCAATATCATGAATGTAAAAACAATTGCATTTATGATCAGTATTTTCTCGTCATTCTTGGCGCACTCTTCAACCGTGATGGATAAGGTGACGATTATCGCTATTTGTAGTTCGTTTGAAATTTGCTGGTACTCGTTTGTCGCATTCGTTTTCGGGCAAGAAGCAATTAGACGCATTTATCTAAAGTTTAACAGTGCCATTGACCTGTTCCTTGGTGTGTTTCTTGCATTTTTCGCAGTAAGTAATGTTTGGTTTATGTGATGGAATTAGCGACTAAGATTTCCATTTTGCCACTGACTTATGAGATCAAAGATCGAGTGGTTATTCTGATGCGATACACTGGTTGGATCCCCACCCAAGGAATAGGTCTTATATTTTGGAGCAATGGTAATTCCTTCCTCGCATACACAAATGCGCCGCTTAAGCGTAATGAAGCAGCCATACTGGAAGAGGTTAGGAAGATATTTTTAGAGAGACCACAGTTTTTGGCACCACAGATGAGTCGGCATCTTTTCGATCTGGAACACGCCATGCCTCAGACCTCATCATGCGCAATGGAGGAGGATACCTCTTGCATTGCCTGTTAGTTCTCACGCTGTGATTGGCTTTTGGGCAGATTTGATCTGGCCCAAAAGCCAATACAATCCTGCCATATGTTGTTGATCATGGCTACACAGATAATGCATTAGGCCTTCGACCGTTACCTGGCCATAGCCATCAAGAAATCCACTGCGACGCCATTGGTTTTCTGTGAGTGATTTGAGTAAGTTGACCGTCATTGTTCTGGCATCACGGAATGCGGTAAATATATCGCTTACTTGTGCATCAGGATACTTGCGATGTCTCGCCATCTGATAGCTGTCGATCGATACTAGGATCGGATTATCTTCATTAAGCAGACGTTGTAAACGTAAATGGTAGCCTTCAACTTCGATATCGCGGATATGGCAGATTTGCTCAACAGCCGTGAATGTTTCGCTCGGAATCCCATCCCAAGAGGATGGGGTCCAACAGGTATAAGCTTCAGGGAAAACAGCATACAGTTCTTCGAGTTTGTGCGGAAATATGCTCAAGGAAGAAAAAGTCGATAAGTGCATAATCATTTCCCTTTAGATGTGAGATCAAGGTGCGAATCCATAATAAAAGTATAGGTTATTTGCACAACTACGGCCTAGTTGACTTATTGCTTGCCCTGTAGATAGCAGGCGTCACTCCATAGCAAGCTTTTAGCCAACGTGTCAAATGACTTTGATCGGCGAAACCAGTTATAAGTGCGATTGATGATGGGTTGCCCCCCTTTCGTAAAAGAGATTTTGCCATAGATGTGCGACGTGCCTGTACAAATGCAATGGGGGTAACGCCTATCGATTTCCGGAACCGACGGATGAAGTGGAAGCGACTCATGTTCGCGATATCGGCCAGCTCTTCGACCCTCAGCGTTTCCCCTATATGAGCGTCGACGTACTGGATGATCGTAGAAATGCGTGGAAAGCCGTGCAGCTCGTCCGACACTTCGTTTCGGAAGCCGCGGCCGTAGCGCTCGGCTATATCGAAAATCAATGCTTCCATGATGCTGTCGTAGGCAAGTGGCTCTGTAGTTATCGCAAGTGTATCAAGCGCTAGTTTCAAGCGCTTACCCAGCATTGGATCGTGGACAACAGGTTCCGGAAAGTAAATGGTAGAACCTGTGATCTGTTTCATTGCATCGGTGGATACGAAAATATTACGATAGGTGACGCCATTTTGTTCAGCCGCCCCGCCGGTATGCATTTGGTCCGGATTGATGAATACCAAATCCGTAGTCGTTGCGTAGCGCTCCGCACCACGCCAATGGAAACGCTCAACACCTGTCTCGACTACGCCGATCACGTAGCCGTCATGAACATGGGGTGAAAAAACTTTCCGCACGACTTGCGCACGTAGCAGCTCAACATCATCTCTGTGTAGTGCAGAATTGAACTCAACCAATTCGCCAAACTCACTAAATATATCAGTATCAATTACCGTCATAAATCTCGTCTTCTACATCAAGTATCAAAGTTAGGCCTGACGACGCGCCCACCGTGGTTTGCACATGTCGTACCGCAGTCAAAATTTATTAATAAAAAAACATTTTACTTTCTTTTTGTAAATTATAAGAAGAGTTTTTATGTAAATATTGTAATTACTTTGTAATTAACATTTAGGATTTTGTCAAAGATGCTTATCGTGAGATTACTGCTATCCCTATGCTCTATCACGCCCTAGTCAGGGATATTGATATTGGGCGTTATGTCTAATTATCTGGCTTTTTTTCTACTCCTTGCTTCCCATTTTTCTAGTCATCGTTTAAGCTATCCTTTAGTCAATGTATGCTTAAAGGTAACAAAATGGGAACGAACCACAATACCATCGACCAAAACACCCTGGAACGCTTAGTCGAAGCGGGGGCTGTCCGTGGTGCCTCGATCATCGGCCAACCAGGTGGTTGGGGGGTGGTGATTCAATATGGCATGACCGAACGGGCGTTAGCTGCCAAGCGAGGTGCTATCCGTAACTTTGCGCGGTTTGAAACCTTAGTGACTTATCTCAAGAAGATAGGGATTTCTAAGTATCAAGTTGACGCTACCCAATATGACCCTGTGACTGTCAAAGCAGAGCGTTTCCGTGATGACGCTGCCGAACGTATGCGCCAGGCACATCAGGCAGCAGCGCATGATAAGTGGTTTCGTGCGCAAGTCGAACAGGCTCTACAGGAAGCCGACGACCCTAATACGGTCTGGCTCTCTAATGAAGAAGTCAAAGCCCACAGTGCTGCACGTCGCGCCGGATGGCTCAAACGTGCTCAACAAGCTGCAGGGAGTGACGCTTGATTCTGGTGTGGCTGCCTTCTGCCAGCATGACCCGCGACGCCCAACTGGATTACATTGCCCAGGAGAGCTTAACGGCCGCTATTAATCAGGATGCAGAAATAGAAAAGCAGGTTGATATGCTATTGCAGTACCCAGAGATGGGACGACCAGGACGCATTAAAACGACCCGTGAGCTGGTGATTGGCCGAACGCCATTTATCGTGGCGTATCGTGTTAAAGATGATCGGATTGAGATTTTACGGGTACTGCATGGGGCGCAGCAATGGCCGAACAACATTCAAGAAATGGTAGACGTACTATTAAAAAATAAAATGTAAATAACACTAATTTCATTGATTAATAGTGTCTTAACGATATAATAAAGCCTTATTTTAATATTAAAATAAGGCTTTTATGATTTTAACTGTGGGTAATACAAAAGGTGGTGTTGGTAAAACTACTCTTGCTTTAAACATCGCAATTGCTCGTGCTTTGGCTGGTCGTGATGTGTGGTTGATCGATGGTGATCGACAAGGGACAGCGCAAACTGCTATTAGTATTCGTCTGGAATCTGGGCACGTACCAGGAATCGCATGCGCTCAATATTCCGACGGCGCAACTTTGCGTTCGCAGGTTCAACAACAGTCCACAAAATTTGATGACATTATTATTGATGCAGGAGGTCGAGATTCGACAGCACTACGCGCAGCTCTTGTTTTATCTGATGTATTACTTGTACCGTTTCAGCCACGCAGCTATGACGTGTGGGCTTTGAATGACATAGCTTTACTTGTTGATGAAGTCCGTAGCGTCAGGGATGGTCTACGTGCTTATGCTGTACTTAACTGTGCTGATCCTGGCGAGTCATCTAGTGACAATGCTGAGGCTGCAGCAGCCGTAGCAGATGTTCCTCAGTTTGCATATCTAGATACCCCAATTCGTCGTCGTAAAATCTTTGCTAATGCCGCAGGGCAGGGGCTTTCTGTATTAGAAATAAGTCCTAAGGATAAGAAGGCATCAGAGGAATTAAATTCACTTGTTAAGGCACTATTTTAATATTAAAATAGGTTTAATAAACATTGGAATAAATGAAATGTCAATTACAAAGCCAAAACAGAAACCAACTGTTGATGCCTTCATTTCTGGAGCACCAGATGCTGCTGCTCCAGAGGAATCACACAAGCCTAAGTACGTCCGTAAAGGGAAGAAGTTACAAGTAACTCTAACCATTGCACCAACTCTGCTTGAGCGCGTAGACGAACTTGCTGCGAAGCTTGGGCAGTCTCGTGCTGCGGTCATAAATATGGCTGTTTACCGGATGGTAGAACATGGTGTAACTATTGATGGATTGTGATTTTTACAATTTAAAGACCAACTAATGAAGTCACTCAACGATGCTATGAATCGTCTGCATTTGAGCAGACAAGCTAAGGTAGAAAAGCAACTAGCCGAGCAGCATCAGTTATTTGGTGCTGATGGAAGTGTTCCGCTATCAAATAGCGAATTAGCTGCAACCAATGCATCAGTTAGTGCCGTGCAAAATCTTGAGGATACTAGTCACAAGGTTGCAGTGCGTAATACGAAGCGCGAACGCTCTAAACTGCTGCCTGCACGTCATATAGAGAGAGATTTTTTTCTGTGCGATATGTTTGATTACGCCATGAAAGATGATGGTGCAAGCATGGAGGCTCCTATTTTTACGCTGGCGACTCAGCCAGATTTGAGCGTTTGGCATTGGGAAAGTAAAGATGGCAATCGATCAGTGACTGTTACGCCTAGTGTTCAAGGTAGAGCTACTCAATTTGACAAAGACGTTTTGATTTTTGTTGTATCGCAGATGACGGAAGCGCTTAACTGTGAAAGACAAGACGCGAAAAATAGAACTGTGCGTTTTGTGGTTTATGACTACCTAGTATCTACAAACAAGCCTACTGGTGGTAAAGAATATCAGCGACTAGAGGCAACTTTTGAGCGATTGCGTGGGACTTCAATTAAGACGGATATTAAGACAGGTGGCCAACGTGTCAAGCAGGGGTTTGGCATTATCGACAGCTGGTCAGTTATTGAAAAATCTCCTGACGACGAACGCATGATTGCTGTTGAAGTGACCTTATCTAAGTGGCTTTTTAACGCAGTTCAAGCACATGAAGTGCTTACCATTCATCGAGATTATTTCCGTCTCAGAAAACCACTAGAACGACGGTTATATGAACTCGCACGTAAGCATTGCGGGCAGCAAGCATTATGGATGATAGGTCTAGAGCTATTGCGTGAAAAATGTGGTGCTCATAGTCATATTCGGGCATTTCGCAGCCAAGTATTGGAAATCATTGATGCTGACACTTTGCCAGAGTACCGTATGTCTTACGATCGAGACAAAGACCAGGTGATTTTTTATGTTAAAAATGCAAAAAAATTAGCCGACGTTCTTAATTCAAAAAATAATGCAAAAAAAACAATGGCATAAACTCGTCAATGAAACCACGATGTTCTAAACTTCGTTATATCGCTGACGCCCGTGAAAGTATCGTCATATCACTGACGCTTTTCCTTGAATGGTATCGTTATATCGCTGACGATTGTGGATAGTATCGTTATATCGCTGACGCTTTTCTGTGGATAGTATCGTTATATCGCTGACGCTTACTTCGTTATATCGCTGACGCTTTGAATTTTTCCTTCATAGGGGAAAAGTAAAGTTATCCACAGGCGTAACACGCGCGCGTTATTTAACTATTTAAATCTTTTAACTTAAAACACTCTAAAAAATTATAAATATCGCGGCAACTCATCTGCGTGGGTATTCAATTTATGACCCCGCAAGCGGGGTATGACGCGCTTATGCGCTTGTATTCCCCAATACTTCAATACAAGCCCCCACTTCGTGGGGAATTACGCGCTTCGCGCTTGCGAACCCCAATCCGCAGGGGGCGTGCCGCCCCCTCTCTCTGCGTCGCTTCGCTCCTGGCCGGACTCGCACCCCCTGGGTAAACCTACGGTTTCCCCCGCAAATGCGGCTCCCCCTTCCCTTGCGCCTACGGCGCGACTTGTAAAAAGCGACCTAGCTTTGACCTGTAGGCGTCTTTGCAACCTATTAGATGGCGTCAGGAGCCTTTTTTTACGCCTTTGTATGTGTCTCCGTGTATAGCCATAAAAAAACGCCTAAAAATCGTTTTAATGATTTTTAGGCGTCATTTCAGAAAACTATATGGGGTCGCTTCAGAAAACGGGGTTTGAACTACAAACAGCCGAAATTTCTGATATTTCATTTCAGCCAATCAATAGGGTATTCATCACAATTGGGTTGTCCGTCTTTCCGTCCGGTTATCTTAATGTCCAAAAAATCGGCACCTTGAGGCTTGTCGAACAGTGTCTAAAGTGACCGACAAATGACCGTTTGACGGTCTGGATGTTTGTTACCGTGATAGACGGAAATTTCGGCGGTTTGTGGTTTAAACCCCAAAACGGAAAAAAACGTACGCTAAGACCCGGAGAACGGACGTAGCGGCCGGAATTTCCCCGCGCCTACTTTAGCGCTGCTGCGCCACAGGTAATTGCTTGTACAGGTCTTAAAATGCCGGCAAGGCATCGAGCTGTCGGCACGCATAGGCGCGTATCTCCGCCGACAGCAGCACATCCTCGGACCATCTGGCCAGCACGTCGCGCAGCTCGGCGGCAACAGCCTGGCCGTCGCATTCCAAAAACATGAAGACGTCGCTCACTTGCGGGTCGGACGGGGCCGCTCTGGCCAGATTGGTGTGAATGTTCCGCACCAGGTTATCGATTTGAATTTGCATTACTGACCTCTTCCAACATAGCGCGGAACACCCGCGCTTTCACCTCCAGCGTAGTGTCACGAATTTCTCTGCGGCGCCCGCGCAAGCATTTTTTTACCTGGTGCGTCGATCGGCAGCCCATTTTTTTGCGAAATATATCCAGCTCGTGTCGGTGAAATGGGGGCTACTCGCCCCCTTTAGAATCCCAGGAGCACGGGGAGCACACAGAGCACGGGAGCACGGGAGTACGGGAGCACGCCCAAAACCGGCAAACCTTTGATAAATAAAGCGAAATTTCAAAAAACTGCGCGATATCACGCAATACGGATAGCTAAGTCGTACGATATCCTGTCTGTTCAAAGGGTTGAAACTCTCTTTCAAGGCACTGAATCCAGCGGAATCAGTGCAGCTAACCACGGGTTGCGCAAACGTTGTCCGTAGCGGACACTGGCATCAACAGCAACGAACTGACAAAGGAAACAAGATGGCCAACGGAAAACAGACCTCGGCACGCCGCCTGAAAATGGTGGAACGAGCGCAGCAACAAATGGATCTCCACTTCCCAAATTTTTCGGAAGCGTGGGTATGGCACCGGAAGCGTAACGATGGCTACACGACGATGCCCAGAACCTTGCCGCTGGCCATGCAGGCCATCGATGACCAGACCAAGGGTCAGCCGGCCGGGCATACCCTGTTTTGCTTGTGGGCCCGGTCTCCGGATCATGCCTTGGTGACGATCGAAAATCCAGCGACCTTCGCCAGTGAGGCCGGCTTTGTCGGTGCCAGGGCGGTGGACACCTGGCGCCGGCGGATGAAAAAACTGCGCGAGCTGTTGTTCATCCAGACCAAACCGGGGCCGAGTGGCGAATTTCACTATGTGCTGCTCATCAATCCGAACGCCGCGATGGAATGGCTGCGTAATCAAAAGCGCATCCAGGAAGGGCTGTACGCCCGTTTCATCGACCGACTGGGCGAAATCGGCGCCTTGGGCGAAATTGAGGCGGTTCACGCTATATGGGCGGCGCAGGCCAAAGCTGACGCTGCAGCAGCTGCTGCGTCCGGAAAGGTGGCGCCACCGCCGCCTAAGGGAAAGACAGCGGTTATGCCCAAGAGGATCGTCCGCAAGCCAGCGGCTGCAGCTGACGATTAACTAAGCGCGGTCCGCCTGGCAGCAGCTGGCCGGCCGCCAGGCGGCTATCGAAATTGAAAATCGGGGCGGAGCGCCTC
>JBMPOY010000023.1:0-16259 GCA_049340365.1 Undibacterium sp. Ji67W
AAGAAATGGTGATGCCAGGTGATAACGTCTCTATCACAGTAAAACTGATCAACCCGATCGCGATGGAAGAAGGCTTGCGCTTCGCTATCCGTGAAGGCGGTCGTACTGTTGGTGCGGGCGTTGTTGCTAAGATCATCGAGTAATAATTTAGTTGTAAAACAATATAGCGACTTGCCAAGGTCGCTATATTGATCAAGTGGTAACAAGCAGTAGGGGTGTAG
Organism: Undibacterium sp. Ji67W; assembly: GCA_049340365.1. Classification (GTDB taxonomy): domain Bacteria; phylum Pseudomonadota; class Gammaproteobacteria; order Burkholderiales; family Burkholderiaceae_D; genus Undibacterium. The sequence continues at coordinate 222 of JBMPOY010000023.1, forward strand.
CTCAATTGGCAGAGCGTCGGTCTCCAAAACCGAAGGTTGTAGGTTCGATTCCTACCGCCCCTGCCACCATCAAGGCCGCAGGGCACCGAAAGTAAATTAAGTATGTCTAATCATTCCGTACAAACTGTAAGTACTTCCAATGACAAGTTTAAAGTCATTTTGGCAGTTGCTGCGCTGGTTTCTGGAATTGCTGCTTTTTATATTCTCGCTGGTCAGTCTACCTGGGTTCGGGTTGCTGCACTGGTAGTAGGTTTGGGTATTGCTGCAGGCTTGGTTGCTGTATCTGAAATGGGCAGAAATTTTGTAGAGTTCGCAAAAGAAGCTATTCGCGAAACGAAAAAAGTTGTTTGGCCTACACGTAAAGAAGCTGGTCAGATCACAGCGGTCGTGTTCGGTTTTGTTTTGATTATGGCGATTTTTCTCTGGGGAACTGATAAGTTTCTCGAGTTCTTGTTGTATGACGTAGTCCTTGGATGGAAAAAATAATGAGCGATAACATTCAGGAAAACGAACAAGGTACAGCACCAGAGGTGTCTGTACCTAAAAGTGCTAAAAAATGGTATGCAGTGCATGCATATTCAGGCATGGAGAAAAGTGTTCACCGTGCTTTGTTAGAGCGTATTGAGCGCGCAGAGATGCAAGATCTGTTTGGCCGTATTCTTGTGCCAACAGAAGAAGTTATTGAAGTTCGTAATGGCCGTAAGGCAGTGACCGAGCGTCGCTTGTTCCCAAGTTATGTATTCGTTGAGATGGAAATGACTGATGATACATGGCACTTGGTAAAAAATACGAGCAAGGTCACAGGTTTTATTGGTGGTAAATCAAATAAACCATCGCCGATTCCTCAACACGAAGTAGACAAGATTTTGCAGCAGATGCAAGACGGTGTTGAGAAGCCAAGACCAAAAGTATTATACGAAGTTGGTGAAATTGTCCGTATTAAAGAAGGTCCGTTCACAGATTTCAATGGCAATGTCGAAGAAGTGAATTACGAAAAATCTAAAGTACGTGTGACAGTAACGATCTTTGGTCGTGCAACACCAGTTGAGTTGGAGTTCGCTCAGGTTGAAAAAGTCTGAGTCTGAATCAAAAGAATATCGTTGATTAGTACGCTAAAAAGTAATTTTTTAAAACTAATTGGTAAGCAGGCAGAGGAGCCCGGCAACATTGAATGATGTTGTTGGGCGCTACTACTCATTTAATGAAGGAGCCAAACATGGCAAAGAAAATTATTGGTTTTATCAAGCTGCAAGTGCCAGCTGGTAAAGCAAATCCATCCCCACCAATCGGCCCAGCTTTGGGTCAACGTGGTTTGAATATCATGGAATTCTGCAAAGCATTTAATGCACAGACCCAAGGTATGGAACCAGGTATGCCGATTCCTGTTGTGATCACTGCATTTGCTGACAAGTCTTTCACATTCGTGATGAAGACTCCTCCAGCAACATACATGATCAAAAAAGCAGCTGGCATCACTAAAGGTTCCGCTAAGCCACATACTGACAAAGTTGGTAAGATCACTCGTGCGCAAGCTGAAGAAATCGCGACAGTTAAACGCGCTGATTTGACAGCAGCTGATATGGACGCAGCAGTGCGTACTATCGCTGGTTCCGCTCGCTCTATGGGCATCACGGTGGAGGGTCTGTAATGGCTAAGTTATCTAAAAAAGCAAAGTTGCTCGCAACTAAAGTTGATCGTCTGAAAGTGTACCCATTTGATAACGCTATCGCGTTGATCAAAGAATGCGCAACAGCAAAATTCAACGAATCCATCGACGTTTCTGTACAACTCGGTGTTGATCCTAAGAAATCTGATCAAGTTGTTCGTGGCGCGGTTGTATTGCCAGCTGGTACAGGTAAAACAGTTCGCGTAGCGGTATTCGCACAAGGCGCAAAAGCTGAAGAAGCTAAAGCAGCTGGCGCAGATATCGTTGGTATGGAAGATTTGGCTGAACGCGTTAAAGCTGGCGACATGCCATTTGACGTAGTGATCGCTTCTCCAGACACAATGCGTATCGTTGGTACATTGGGTCAAGTGTTGGGTCCACGTGGTCTGATGCCTAACCCGAAAGTTGGTACAGTCACTCCTGACGTTGCTACAGCGGTTAAAAACGCTAAAGCTGGTCAAGTTCAATACCGTACAGACAAAGCAGGTATCATTCACACAACAATCGGCCGTAAGTCGTTTGCTGATGGCGATCTGAAATCTAACCTGGTTGCGCTGATCGAAGCATTGAACAAAGCTAAACCGGCATCCAGCAAAGGTGTGTATCTGCGTAAAGTCTCTATCTCATCGACGATGGGTGCAGGCGTACGTGTTGATCACGCAAATCTGGGCTAAGTAAAAAATTAAGTCCCTGTGCTGAAAAGCATGGGGCGCATCTTTGGGCTGGATGTTTCGAAATAAACATCCAGAGTGTCAAAGACCGTGGGGCTTAAATCAAGGTTTAAGTTAAACATCTGGAGAGTAATCAACAGAGCCCAACGCAGATGGTGTACCCGATCAAGTTTTGTAGTGAATACTGGTTCGCCAGTGAAACTCCTAACTTCGGACGCCGTGTTCGAAACGATATGAGGGAAGTACATCATTCCGATGCACCGACTGAGTATCATTAATGGAGGTTGACCGTGAGTCTCAATCTGAATGACAAAAAAGCCGTCGTCGCTGAAGTCTCTGCAAAAGTAGCAACTGCTCAGACTATCGTCGTGGCTGAATATCGTGGCATCCAGGTCGGTCATTTGACGCAATTACGTGCTTCTGCACGTGCTCAAGGCGTTTACATGCGCGTGTTGAAAAACACACTCGCACGTCGCGCTGTTGAGGGAACTGTATTTGCAAGTCTCGCTTCTGAAATGACCGGCCCGTTGATCTATGCGATCTCGGACGATGCTGTTGCTGCTGCTAAAGTTGTTCAAGACTTTGCAAAAGGCAATGACAAACTGGTTGTTAAGGCGGGTAACTATGCAGGCAAATCGCTGGATAAAGCTGGCGTTGTCGCATTGGCAAGCATTCCTGCGCGTGAAGTACTGTTGGCACAAGTGTTGGGTATGATGCAGGCTCCTGTATCTGCTATGGCACGTGCTCTGGCAGCACTTTCCGCGAAGAAAGCATCCGAATCTCCTGCAGCACCAGTAGCTGAAGCTACTGAAGCCGCAGCAGAGTAAGAACTTTCTGTCAAATACCGTATCAATGTAATTAATTAATTGGAGTTTCAAATGGCAATTAGCAAAGAAGATATCCTGGAAGCCGTAGGCGCGATGTCCGTAATGGACTTGAACGACCTGGTTAAAGCTTTCGAAGAAAAATTTGGCGTTTCCGCTGCTGCAATGTCCGCTGGTCCAGCTGCTGCTGGTGCTGGTGCTGCTGCTGCTGAAGAACAAACAGAATTCAACGTAATTCTGGCTGAAGTTGGCGCGAACAAAGTTGGCGTAATTAAAGCAGTTCGTGAATTGACTGGTCTGGGCTTGAAAGAAGCTAAAGACGTAGTTGATGGCGCACCAAAAACAGTTAAAGAAGCAGTTTCTAAAGCTGATGCTGAAGCAGCTAAAAAGAAATTGGAAGAAGCTGGCGCGAAAGCAGAAATCAAGTAATGCTGTACATGGCAAACCTTCGGGTTTGCCAGAGTCAAAGTCAGGAATCTTCTCGAAAGAGAAGATTCCTCTTTGGCTTCTTTGTCGTTCAGGGTTGTTTTGCTGTTTATTAAGACCGAGGGCTGAGACTTGAGGTTTTTTGTCGCAGGGTTGATTTAATTTTGTGACAGGAATCCTGAATTCTCCATCCTTCCTTGTCACTCACGGAGTGTCCATGCACTACTCATTTACTGAGAAGAAGCGTATTCGTAAATCTTTTGCGAAGCGCGCCAACGTCCACAACGTTCCGTTCTTGCTGGCGACTCAAATCGAGTCGTATCAAAGCTTTTTGCAAGAAGAAAGAACACCGGCAAACCGAAAAAATGAGGGTCTGCAGTCGGCCTTCACTTCGATTTTCCCTATCGTTTCACACAATGGATTCGCTCGTCTCGAATTCTTATCTTACGTTTTAGGCGATCCGGCATTTGACGTCAAGGAATGTCAACTGCGTGGTCTGACCTATGCGTCACCTTTGCGTGCGAAAGTACGTCTGGTGATCTTGGATAAAGAATCCCCGACCAAGCCTGTCGTTAAAGAAATGAAAGAACAGGAAGTCTACATGGGCGAATTGCCTTTGATGACGACCACGGGTTCCTTCGTTATTAACGGTACCGAGCGTGTGATTGTTTCCCAGTTGCATCGTTCTCCAGGTGTGTTCTTTGAACACGACCGCGGCAAGACGCACTCTTCCGGTAAGTTGCTGTTCTCAGCACGTATCATTCCTTACCGTGGTTCATGGCTGGATTTCGAATTCGATCCGAAAGATATTTTATTCTTCCGTATTGACCGTCGTCGTAAGATGCCCGTCACGATCTTGTTGCGTGCCATCGGCATGAGCAACGAACAGATCCTGGCTAACTTCTTTGTCTTCGATAATTTCAATCTGCACAACGATGGCGCAGAAATGGAATTCGTCGCTGAACGTTTGCGTGGTGAAGTTGCACGTTTCGATATCGCTGACAAGTCAGGCAAACTGATCGTCGCGAAAGATAAGCGCATCAACGCTAAGCACGTTCGTGAAATCGAAGCAGGTGGCATCAAGCACATCTCTGTGCCAGAAGACTATCTGTTAGGTCGTGTTATTGCTAAAAATATCGTTGACGCTGAAACCGGCGAAGTGATTGCTAACGCCAATGATGAACTGACAGAAGAATTGTTAGGCCGTCTGCGTGAAGCCAATGTGACAGATATCCAAACTCTGTACACCAACGATCTGGATCAAGGTGCATACATCTCCCAGACTTTGCGTGCAGATGATACCGCTGATCAGATGGCTGCGCGTGTCGCGATCTATCGCATGATGCGTCCTGGTGAACCGCCAACAGAAGATTCCGTTGAAGCATTGTTCAATGGCTTGTTCTACAGCGAAGAGCGTTATGACTTGTCCGCAGTCGGTCGTATGAAATTCAACCGCCGTATTGGCCGTGATGAATTGACTGGCGCCATGACATTGTCTAATGAAGACGTGTTGGCTGTGATTAAGATCCTCGTTGAGTTGCGCAATGGTCGCGGCGAAGTCGATGATATCGATCACTTAGGTAACCGTCGCGTTCGTTGCGTTGGTGAATTGGCTGAGAATCAATTCCGTGCTGGTCTGGTGCGTGTAGAACGTGCTGTGAAAGAGCGTCTGGGTCAGGCTGAAGCCGATAACCTGATGCCGCACGATCTGATCAATTCCAAACCAATTTCTGCTGCAATTCGTGAGTTCTTCGGTTCTTCACAATTGTCTCAGTTTATGGATCAGACTAACCCATTGTCCGAGATCACGCATAAGCGTCGTATTTCCGCACTGGGACCTGGTGGTTTGACACGTGAACGTGCAGGCTTTGAGGTACGTGACGTTCATCCAACTCACTACGGTCGCGTTTGCCCGATTGAAACTCCAGAGGGACCAAACATTGGTTTGATCAACTCGCTGGCGTTGTACGCTCGTTTGAACGAGTACGGTTTCCTGGAAACACCATACCGCAAAGTTGTCGACAGCAAGATCACTAATCAAATCGATTACTTGTCTGCCATCGAAGAAGGTCGTTACATCATCGCTCAGGCAAATGCGACGATTGACGGCGCTGGTACATTGACGGATGAACTGGTTTCTTCCCGTCAGGCTGGCGAAACAATTCTGGTTTCTCCAGAGCGCGTACAGTACATGGACGTGGCAACTGGTCAGGTGGTTTCTGTTGCGGCATCCTTGATTCCGTTCCTGGAACACGATGATGCGAACCGTGCGTTGATGGGTGCCAACATGCAACGTCAGGCAGTTCCTTGCTTGCGTCCAGAAAAAGCATTCGTCGGTACAGGTATCGAACGCACTGTGGCAGTTGACTCCGGTACAACCGTACAAGCATTGCGTGGCGGTAAAGTAGATTACATCGATGCGGGTCGTATTGTTATTCGTGTCAACGATGCTGAAGCGCAAGCTGGCGAAGTGGGTGTGGATATCTACAACCTGATCAAATACACACGTTCTAACCAAAATACCAACATCAACCAACGTCCTATCGTTAAGGTTGGTGACGTGGTTGCGAAAGGTGACGTATTGGCTGACGGCGCGTCAACCGACATGGGTGAATTGGCTTTGGGTCAAAACATGCTGGTCGCGTTTATGCCATGGAACGGCTATAACTTCGAAGATTCGATCCTGATCTCTGAAAAAGTCGTTGCTGATGACCGCTACACATCGATTCATATCGAAGAGTTGTCTGTTGTTGCTCGTGATACGAAGTTAGGCGCGGAAGAAATCACACGTGATATCTCCAACCTGGCTGAAAACCAATTAGCACGTCTGGATGAATCTGGTATCGTCTACATCGGTGCTGAAGTGACTGCAGGCGACACACTGGTTGGTAAAGTAACACCAAAAGGTGAAACTCAGCTGACACCAGAAGAAAAACTGTTGCGTGCCATTTTCGGTGAAAAAGCATCTGACGTCAAAGACACCTCCCTGCGCGTGCCTTCAGGCATGGTCGGTACAGTCATTGACGTTCAAGTGTTTACTCGCGAAGGTATCCAACGCGACAAACGCGCACAACAAATTATCGATGATGAATTGAAGCGTTATCGCCTCGATCTGAACGATCAGTTGCGTATTGTTGAAGGCGATGCGTTTGAGCGTCTGGAACGTATGTTAGATGGCAAGATCGCTGATGGCGGTCCAGCTAAACTGGCAAAAGGCAGCAAGATCACGAAAGAGTATCTGGCGAGCATCGACAAATACCACTGGTTCGACATTCGTCTGGCATCAGATGAAGCAGCGAATGCATTGGTAGCGATGAAAGATTCTATCGCTGAGAAACGTCATCAGTTCGATCTGGCTTTCGAAGAAAAACGTACCAAGCTGACACAAGGCGATGAGTTGCCACCAGGCGTACAAAAAATGGTCAAGGTTTATCTGGCTGTTAAACGTCGCTTGCAACCAGGTGACAAAATGGCGGGTCGTCACGGTAATAAGGGTGTGGTTTCTCGCATCGTTCCTATCGAAGACATGCCATACATGGCTGACGGTACTCCAGCGGACATCGTGTTGAACCCATTGGGTGTTCCATCACGGATGAACGTTGGTCAGGTTCTGGAAGTCCATCTGGGTTGGGCTGCTAAAGGTCTGGGCTTGCGTATTGGCGAAATGCTGAAAGCAAAAGCACAAGTTGAAGAGTTGCGTGAATTCCTGAAGAAGATTTATAACGAATCTGGCAAGACGGAAGACATCGACGGCCTGAGCGATGCTGAAATCCTGGAATTGACGAATAACCTGAAAAACGGTGTTCCGTTTGCAACTCCGGTGTTTGACGGTGCCCACGAAAGTGAAATCCGCCGCATGCTGGATCTGGCATTCCCTGACCATATCGCGCAACAACTGGGTATGACACCATCGAAAAATCAGGTAACACTGTTCGATGGCCGTACTGGTGAAGCGTTTGAACGTAAAGTAACTCTGGGTTACATGCACGTTCTCAAGCTGCATCATCTGGTTGATGATAAAATGCATGCCCGCTCGACTGGCCCGTACTCTCTGGTTACACAACAACCATTGGGCGGTAAGGCACAGTTCGGTGGTCAGCGTTTCGGTGAGATGGAAGTTTGGGCACTGGAAGCTTACGGCGCGTCTTACGTCTTGCAAGAGATGTTGACAGTCAAGTCCGATGACGTCAATGGACGTACTAAAGTCTACGAAAACCTCGTTAAGGGCGATCACGTGATCGACGCTGGCATGCCAGAATCGTTCAACGTGTTGGTCAAAGAGATTCGTTCTTTGGGTATCGACATCGATCTCGAACGCAACTAATCAAAAAGCCTGCTTTTCGTTTGAAAGCGATGTGGCAGGTTTTTTAAGTAGTAACAAGTATTTAGTAGTAAAACCATCGCCCGAATTCGCTTCGGGCGTTGGTCATTCAGCTAGCCAGCAGTTTGGAAGCGGATTTTCGTTCCCGGTATCAGCGGAACCAGCGTCGAAAGACCCGGCTCTCCCGTTGATGCGAACAGGGTAAGGCGAAAGACCTTCTGTTGCAGCACCATTCAGCCACCAAGCGTTTTCAAGCGCTTAACTGGAGTGATATACATGAAAGCCCTGCTCGATCTTTTCAAGCAAGTCCAACCAAACGAACAATTCGACGCGATCAAAATTGGTCTGGCGTCACCGGATAAAATCCGTTCCTGGTCCTACGGCGAAGTAAAAAAGCCAGAAACCATCAACTACCGTACGTTCAAACCAGAACGCGACGGTCTGTTCTGCGCCAAAATTTTTGGCCCGATCAAAGATTACGAATGCCTGTGCGGTAAGTACAAGCGTCTGAAACACCGCGGTGTGATTTGCGAAAAGTGCGGCGTTGAAGTGACATTGGCAAAAGTGCGTCGTGAACGCATGGGCCACATCGAACTGGCATCTCCAACAGCACACATCTGGTTCCTGAAATCTCTGCCATCCCGTTTGGGTATGGTACTCGACATGACATTGCGCGATATCGAACGCGTTTTGTACTTTGAAGCATATGTCGTGACAGATCCAGGCATGACTCCGCTGAAAAAATGCCAGATTATGTCAGAAGATGACTACGCAGCTAAATACGAAGAGCATGGCGATGAATTTACTGCTTACATGGGTGCCGAAGGTATCCGTGAATTGCTGCGTTCTATCGACATTGATCGTGATGCAGAAATTCTGCGTACAGAACTCAAAGAATCTAAATCTGAAGCCAAGATCAAGAAATACGCTAAGCGTCTGAAAGTATTGGAAGCATTCCAACGTTCTGGCATCAAGCCAGACTGGATGATCATGGAAGTGTTGCCAGTGTTGCCGCCAGAACTGCGTCCATTGGTACCGCTGGATGGTGGCCGTTTCGCAACGTCAGATCTGAACGATCTGTATCGCCGCGTCATTAACCGTAACAACCGTCTGAAGCGCCTGATGGAATTGCGCGCCCCAGAAATCATCACACGCAACGAAAAGCGTATGTTGCAAGAAGCCGTTGACTCCTTGCTCGATAACGGTCGTCGCGGTAAAGCCATGACAGGCGCGAACAAGCGTCCATTGAAATCTCTGGCTGAGATGATTAAAGGTAAAGGCGGTCGTTTCCGTCAAAACTTGTTGGGTAAACGTGTTGATTACTCCGGTCGTTCCGTTATCGTGGTGGGTCCACAACTGAAATTGCATCAGTGCGGTCTGCCAAAATTGATGGCGTTGGAATTGTTCAAACCATTCATTTTCAATAAATTGGAATTGATGGGTCTGGCAACAACCATCAAAGCAGCGAAAAAATTGGTTGAAATCCAAGAACCTGTTGTTTGGGATATTCTGGAAGAAGTCATTCGCGAACATCCAATCATGTTGAACCGTGCACCTACATTGCACCGTTTGGGTATTCAAGCGTTTGAGCCAGTATTGATCGAAGGTAAAGCGATCCAGTTGCACCCACTCGTGTGCGCGGCGTTCAATGCCGACTTCGACGGTGATCAAATGGCGGTTCACGTTCCACTGTCTATCGAAGCGCAAATGGAAGCACGCACATTGATGCTGGCGTCCAACAACATTCTGTTCCCGTCCAACGGCGAGCCGTCTATCGTGCCTTCTCAAGATATCGTTTTGGGTCTGTACCATGGTTCCCGCGAAGCCATCAATGGCAAGGGCGAGGGCATGATGTTCCCTGACGTATCCGAAGCGATCCGTGCATGGGACAACAAAGAAGTGGAACTGGCAACGCGCGTGACAGTGCGTATTACAGAATATCCAAAAGATCCAGTCACTGGCGAATTCGTTAAAACTGTAAAACGTTACGAAACTACCGTTGGTCGCGCGATCTTGTCAGAAATTCTGCCAAAAGGCTTGCCATTTACCGTACTGAACCGTGCGTTGAAGAAAAAAGAAATTTCTAAACTGATCGATACATCCTTCCGTAAGTGCGGTCTGCGCGCAACGGTTGTGTTTGCTGATCAATTGATGCAAATGGGTTTCCGCTTAGCGACACGCGCTGGTATCTCCATCTGTATCGATGACATGTTAGTGCCACCACAAAAAGTAACTCTGTTGGCAACAGCAGAACACGAAGTGAAACAGATCGAACAGCAATACGCGTCTGGTCTGGTGACTGCGGGTGAACGTTACAACAAAGTGGTCGATATCTGGGGCAAAACAGGTGATGAAGTCGGTAAGGCCATGATGGAACAGCTGAAAGTGGAAGCTGTAACACGTCGTGACGGTACGGTCGGCACACAAGAGTCCTTCAACGCGATTTACATGATGGCTGACTCCGGTGCGCGTGGTTCTGCAGCACAGATTCGTCAGTTGGCAGGTATGCGTGGTCTGATGGCGAAACCAGACGGTTCGATTATCGAAACACCAATTACAGCGAACTTCCGCGAAGGTCTGAACGTTCTGCAGTACTTTATTTCCACTCACGGTGCGCGTAAAGGTCTGGCAGATACGGCGTTGAAGACAGCGAACTCGGGTTACCTGACACGTCGTCTGGTTGACGTGACACAAGATCTGGTTGTGGTAGAAGACGATTGCGGCACAGCAAACGGCTCCTCCATGAAGGCGATCGTTGAGGGCGGTGAAGTGAACGTTCCTTTGCGTGAATTGATCCTGGGTCGCGTTGCTGCGAACGATATCGTTAATCCAGAAACACAAGAAACATTGTACGAAGCAGGTACCTTGCTCGACGAAACTTCTGTTGAAGAAATCGAACGTCTTGGTATCGACGAAGTAAAAGTTCGTACACCACTGACATGTGACACACGTTACGGTCTGTGCGCTATGTGCTACGGTCGTGATCTGGGTCGTGGTTCTATGGTGAATGCTGGTGAAGCAGTTGGTGTTATCGCTGCGCAGTCCATCGGTGAACCAGGTACACAGTTGACAATGCGTACGTTCCACATCGGTGGTGCGGCGTCTCGTGCAGCAGTGGCTTCTTCGGTTGAAGCAAAATCCAACGGTACGATCCGTTTCACAGCGACAATGCGTTATGTGACTAACGGTAAAGGCGATCAGATCGTGATTTCCCGTTCCGGTGAAGTCTTGATCACTGACGACCACGGTCGTGAACGTGAACGTCATAAAGTACCTTACGGTGCAACATTGATCGTTAAAGATGGCATGGTGATCAAAGCTGGTACAGCATTGGCAACATGGGATCCATTGACACGTCCGATCATTACCGAATACACAGGTACTGTGAAATTCGAGAACGTCGAAGAAGGCGTGACTGTTGCGAAACAGGTTGATGAAGTAACCGGCTTGTCCACATTGGTTGCGATCGATGCGAAACGTCGTGGTAGCGCAGCAGGTAAAACACTGCGTCCACAGGTGAAGCTGTTGAACGAACAAGGTGAAGAAGTCAAGATCTCTGGTACCGAGCACGCAGTAACGATCGGCTTCCAGGTGGGCGCGCTGATTACCGTGAAAGACGGTCAGCAAGTTCACGTTGGTGAAGTATTGGCGCGTATCCCGACTGAATCACAAAAGACACGTGATATTACCGGTGGTCTGCCACGCGTTGCTGAATTGTTCGAAGCACGTTCACCAAAAGATGCAGGTATGTTGGCTGAGGTAACTGGTACGGTTGCGTTTGGTAAAGAAACCAAAGGTAAGCAACGTCTGGAAATCACCGACATGGACGGCGAGAAACACGAGTTCTTGATCACCAAAGACAAACAAGTTCTGGTGCATGACGGCCAAGTGGTAAACAAAGGTGAAATGATTGTTGACGGCCCAGCCGATCCACAAGACATCCTGCGTTTGTTGGGTATCGAAGCGCTGGCACGATACATCGTTGATGAAGTTCAAGACGTGTACCGTTTGCAAGGCGTTAAGATCAATGACAAGCACATCGAAGTGATCGTACGTCAGATGTTGCGTCGCGTTGTTGTGGTTAATCCAGGCGACACGAACTACATCGTTGGTGAGCAAGTTGAACGTTCTGACCTGTTAGGTGAAAACGATCGCGTGACTGCGGCGAACGGTATCCCTGCAACATATGAAAATATCTTGTTGGGTATTACTAAAGCTTCCTTGTCTACTGACTCGTTCATCTCTGCGGCTTCCTTCCAGGAAACCACACGTGTTCTGACCGAAGCAGCGATCATGGGCAAAAAAGATGGTCTGCGTGGCTTGAAAGAAAACGTCATTGTTGGTCGTCTGATCCCAGCTGGTACAGGTCTGGCATTCCACCGCGCTCGCAAGTTGAAAGAAACGTGGGAAGCGGATGAGCGTCAAGCAATGTTGGATGCAGAAAAAGCGATTTTTGCTCCAGCCCCTGAAGTTGCAGCATCTGATGTCACTGAAGGCGAAGCTTAAGCTTCTCTGAAGTAATCTGAAAAGGCACCGCAGTTCATTCTGCGGTGCCTTTTTTTATTTCTGTAGGCGCGAGCAACCCGCGCGGAACTAAGGGCGTGGCGGGTTTGACCCGTCCTGCAAGACGATGAGAAGCGATGGCCAAACAAAGAACGGTGACGACACAAAGCCCTCATAAAGGTATCATGGCACCGTTGCACAATATAATTCTTACCCCTCATGTCCGAACAAACACTCCACGCCAATTCAATACTCGATGCCAGCAAAATCGCCGCCTTGCGTGATGCGTTCGGCATGTTGCTGGATATCGAAGTCGTACAAGAAACGGGCTCGACCAATAGCGATCTGATGGCGCGACTCACGGAACTACAAAAGCCCGTATTTCGCCTTGCCGTACATCAGACGGCAGGACGTGGCCGCGCTGGTCGCAGTTGGAGTTCCGAGGCTGGCGGCATGCTGATGTTTTCTGTTGCCTGGCCGATGACACAAGCGTCGCATCAACTCATGGGCTTACCATTGGCAGTGGGTGTTGCATTGGCGGAGACGCTGCATAGCCTGGATTTGCCAGTCCAATTAAAATGGCCAAATGATGTCTTACGCGACGGTAAAAAGCTCGCCGGGATATTAATAGAAAGCGCTGCAAAAAAAGATGGCGGCACCTGGATTGTTGCTGGTATCGGTTTAAACCTACAGGTGTCTGATGCATTTGAAGCCAATATCGGACGCCCAATTGCGGAAGCACCGTGGTTAGCACGTATGGATAGAAATGCATTAACTGCTGCGTTGCTGAACGCGCTGGCACGTGCATTTGACCAATTTGAACGTGAAGGATTTTCGGCTTTTTTAGCGCGTTGGAATAAGCTCCATGCGTATGCAAATCAAGAAGTGCGCATCATTGATCAAGGGCAGATCTTGCAGACAGGCATTGCGCTTGGTGTCGATGCCAACGGTTGTCTGGTGCTGCAAACGGCGAGCGGGCAGGTGAATATTGTGGCAGGGGATGTTTCTTTGCGACCAGTTGAATAAACGAAAAAACGAAGACATGCTATTACTGATCGACGCGGGCAATACCCGCATTAAATGGGGTATTCCGGATACCCAACAATTGCCAGCACCCGCTCAACCACAGTGGCTGAAAATCACCTCTGTTGCCCATGATCAGACTGATCAACTACTCGCGGAATGGCAGCAGCACAAGGTCACCCGCATTTTGATTTCTAACGTTGCAGGGTCAGAAGTCAAAACACGTTTAATGAATTTGTTAGCGCATGCGTTTCCAGACCTGACACCCGAATGGTTCGCATCGCAAGCGCAATGTGCTGGCGTCACGAACAATTATCAAAATCCGCAGCAATTAGGCTGTGATCGATTTGCCTCCGCGATCGCCGCCGCCTATTTATATCCCTCTCAACATGTGATTGTTGCGACATGCGGTACGGCGACGACCGTCGATGCCGTGACCGCACAATCCGAGTTTGCCGGTGGCATGATCTTGCCGGGTCTTAAACTCATGGCCGAATCGTTAGCTCGCAATACAGCGCAATTGCCACAGGTCGCTGAAAGCATACGAGTTGACCAACCGTTCGCGAATAATACCGACCAGGCGATTGTCAGCGGTTGCATTCATGCGCAGGCAGGTGCGATTACTCTCGCCTACCATGCGCTGCATAAAAAACAAGCAGAACCCGTGATTTGTCTCATTTCTGGCGGTGCCGCACCGTATCTTTTGCCACATCTGTCATTTCAGTGTGAACATATCGCTAATCTTGTCTTGACGGGACTCTTTGTCGTGGCACAATCAAACCCACGCTGAATTTACCTAATTACTATCATGTTGCGATTTTTTTTCTGGTTTCTGTTGGTTGTTAATGCCTTGATCTTGGCGTTCAATTTTGGCTGGTTGGGTAATTGGCCCTTAGAAACTCACGAACCAGAACGCTTGAAGCAACAGCATCATGTGAATCAACTGGTACAGGTTCCAGCCAGCGTGGCATTGGCACCTGTTGCGTCTGTTGCAACAGCGACGGAAAAGAAAGCCGAAATTACCGCTTGTATAGAAATCGGCAATTTCCTGCAGTCTGATGCGCCAAAAGTCGAAGAAAAACTGAAAGCGCTGGCTCTTGGCGATCGTCAATCGCGTCTCAATGTCAGCGATTCAGCGACACACATGGTCTATATCCCTTCTCAGGGCAGCAAAGAGGGCGCAGATAAAAAAGTCAGTGAGTTACGTCGTATCAATGTCACTGACTTTTTCGTGATTCAGGATCAAAGCCCTTTGCGTTGGGGTATTTCTTTGGGTGTGTTTAAAACCGAAGAAGCGGCAAAGCAACACCTTGCAGCATTAAATACCAAAGGCGTGCACACTGCTCGCATCATGCCACGCACCGTAACGACGAATAAATTTTCGTATCAATTACGCGCATTAAATAGTGACGAAAAAGCCAAATTCGACGCGCTGAAAGCAGAATTTCCCGCGCAAGAGGTGCGCAATTGCCAAAATGCAGCCTATGGGAAAAACTGAGTCCTAAATATTGAAATAAACTGACAGGGCAGACGCGTCCCGCGCCCTTAACGTGTGCTATTGCAGACGATTTTAAAAATGATCTTGATGGAAGGAAAATGAAAAATGCTTAAACCTTTGTCAAAAACGGAGCTCCACTTTCTTGCAGCGGGGTTGTTTTTTGTTGCGAGTTCCATTTGTATTGCTGTCGGTTCTCTTCCCGGACTATCAATCCCTTCAGGCCTTCTGGCATTGACGAATCTGATTCTTGGATTACGTAATAAAAAGCAGGAAGCAGAGCAAAAGCAAAAAATGCTTAAACCTTTGTCAAAAACGGAGCTCCACTTTCTTGCAGCGGGGTTGTTTTTTCTTGCGAGTTCCATTTCTATTGTTGTCGGTTCTCTTCCCGGACTATCAATCCCTTGGGGCCTTCTGGCATTGACGAATCTGATTCTTGGATTACGTAATAAAAAGCAGGAAGCAGAGCAAACGCAAAGTTTATAGAAAGCGATATGGCAACGAGCGACTACCAATTAAATTGGCGGTCGCTCGTTGCCTACACCGATAACTGAAATCACCATCGAAAATTTACAATGGCAAAGAAAATTTTCTGGTCTGATCCCTATTGCACACAACTCATGGCGCAGGTTAGCAAAGTCAGTGGTGCCGAAATTCAGTTAGACGCGACAATTTTCTTTGCATTTTCCGGTGGACAAGAAAGTGACCACGGCACGATCGGTGGCTTGCCAGTCATCGCTGCCCGCAAACAAGAACGAGGCATCATTTACACTTTGCCAGATGATCACGGCTGCTACGTCGGTCAGCAAGTACTCATCGAGATTGATTGGGTGCGGCGTTATCGCTTAATGCGGCTGCATTTCGCCGCCGAACTGGTGTTGGAGTTGTTTTATCAAACCTTGAACGGCGTCGATAAAGTTGGTGCACATATCGCTCAAAACAAGGCAAGAATTGATTTTGCGTGGCCGCAAAGCATCGCACCATTGTAAGCACCTCACCTAAACCGTCTGGACGCTAGCGTTAAAAACCTTCAAAGTAGTTCCCGTTACTTTTTAGCGGGAGCTATTTTGGAGTTATTAGACACACCCGTCCGCAGAAAGCGGCGACCC
>JBMPOY010000024.1:0-15562 GCA_049340365.1 Undibacterium sp. Ji67W
CAAGCAATCCAAATCAGCCAGAAGTTCACCTGCGTCCGAATGCAGTTGTGCCGTACAAATCGGTAGCGGCTGTAATGGCTTCCGCCCAACGACTGGGTGTGACCAAAATCGGTATGGTCGGGAACGAACAATTCTTGAAGTAATTCAAGCGCTTAGCTCATGCAAAAATGGCAGGGTTTCCCCTGCCATTTTTTTGTCCAAAATCTCTATCAATGAACATTTATTTATTCTGGTAACGGCATCGCCATCTTGCTGGCAGTGTCTAAACTACGACTGACGCTGCGGATAACGATATATTGCTTGCGAAACTCCAGTCCACGCTGTGGCCAGGCTTCTGCATACTGAACCAGTGGTGCGATTGCCGCCTGAAAGTCTTCACCATTGACCCGGCAATCTGCTGCCAAAATACCTTGATTATCGCGCGATGCAAACAAACGCACGCCAACAAGCTGATCACTTTGAAGCACATCATGAAAAGCCGCGATGCTTTCGGTAAACAAGCAGCAAGGACAAAATGGATGTTCTTCTTTTTTCTTGGGCCCAGCCTGGCTAGCTAAATGAGCCACCGGCCCTAAGATAACCTGACGAAAGTGTGCCGTTGCATTTGTCTCATCGGCCGCCGTATTCATCTCTATTACGGTGCAATTGACTGGTACATCGAGGGTAGCATCCCGCAAGACCTGAAAATCCATGTTGATCCATTGCTTAAAACCATCAACGAATGCGGCTTCTTCTGTCGCGGCTAAAGCATGCTGAAATTCAAAAATACCTTGCGGGAAATACGTCGGATGCCAGGCATGAATCTTTGTACAAGTTCGTACTCTATCCTCTCCTAATACCACGCTTTCTATCCGCTGTACTGCAAATACCAGACCTTCGGATGTCAAAAGGTGCGCTTCCGTTTGCTCAAAAGTCAGTGATGCTTGCTTGAGCGTATCGCTAAGCAAAGCCAGTAAAACAGGATCGCTTGCGACCAGCACTGGTGTTGCTGTGGCAATCGCATTGTCTGACGCTGTACCGTTTTTGAATTTGCCAGCGAGCGATTTAAAAGCTTGAATCAGAGACATAAAAAACCGATAAAAATGGGAATGTGCCGATTGCAACATATGTGCGACTCATACGAACATAATGCAACCTGACAATAAACTAGCATTGTACGTTTTTACGGGGTGATGTGGGGTTTAGACTGGAATATTACGCTTCGTAAAGAATCGCCATATTTGTCATCGAACACAAATATTTCATTGATCTTAATCAAGGTCAATTAAGGCAACACCACAAACGAACATCTGTTCGGTTGTTTATGACAAAGCAGGGTAGTAAGATGCTTGCTCTTAAGATAGCTTCACATCCATGACACCAATGTATGGAGTGGCATCGGGGAAGTGTCAGCCTGTTGTCTCGCAAGCTATCCGTGCAGGAAGCGAAATTCCCTACGATAAACAGACAAAAAATCGGCTTTTGCACTGGTCAGCACGCGTTTTGTCCGATGTAATTGATTTTTTGTTTATGATAGTGGCTCGTCACCATTCTATGCTTCAAGGAAACGGAATCCATTATGTCTTCAGCGTCACCCGAAGAGCAGCAAGCTGCACCACCCGAAAGATCGACGGTAGATACTTTTATGCAGACCGTGCAGGTCACAGCTGCACGATTTTATATTGCCCTTAATGCAAGGGGTTTGGGTTTGATCGCCGCTTTGATCGGCGTTGCTTGGATATTTTCAGGTATTTATAAAGTCCAGCCTGAAGAACAGGGTGTGGTTCTGCGTTTTGGAAAATGGATAGAAACCACAGAATCTGGCCTGCATTACCATTTGCCGTATCCGTTTGATACCGTGCTTTTTCCGAAAGTGACACAGGTCAATGAATTAAAGTTGGGGCGTACACGCGCCAGTTCCGCTGACAGCTCAAATTCGCATGACGACCAGATGCTGACTGGCGATGAAAATATCGTCGAAGCCGATTGCGTGGTTTTTTGGAAAGTCAAAGATGCCGGGCGCTATTTATTTCAGATCAAAAATCCTGAGCAAGCGATTAAAATTGCAGCCGAAAGCGCGTTGCGTGAGGTGATTGGACGTACTCCGATTCAGGCAGCAATGTCCGATAAGCGTCAGCAAATTGCAGATGAAACCAAGCAATTATTGCAGGTCTTGCTCGACAACGAACAATCCGGTATCTATGTCACGCAGGTGCAATTGCAAAGAGTTGATCCACCCGTTGCCGTCATTGATGCTTTTAATGACGTGCAACGCGCCCGCGCCGATCAGGAGCGTGCTCGCAATGAAGCTGAAGCCTATCACAACGACATTTTGCCACGAGCACGTGGTGAGGCTTCTCATATCATTCAGGATGCCGAAGCTTATAAAACTCAGGCCGTCAATTTAGCCGAAGGTGAAGCGAAAAGCTTCTTGTCGGTTTATCAGAGTTACGCCCAGGCTAAAGATGTGACTTCCTGGCGCTTGTATTTGCAAAGCGTCGATGCTGTCTTGAAGAAATCCGGCAAGGTGATCATTGATTCTTCCGGCAAAGGCGTTTCTGGGGTCGTCCCATACATGCCAGTGTCGGAAAAAAATGTGAGCAGCACGGCTAATGCAAACAACAGCACAACCAGTGGCGAGACTAAAAAATGACTAAAAATACGCTCCGACTAGGTATCGCTTTCTCAGTATTGCTTGGTTTGTCATTATTATCATCGGCGCTTTACACGGTCGGTGAAGATCAACAAGCTCTTGTAGTTCGCCTCGGTGCGCCGTTGGGGGCCGTCAGTGAGCCGGGGTTGAAAACCAAGATCCCTATGCTCGATACGGTCATTTACTATGATCGCCGTCTACAGACGCTGACACCCCGTTCTGAGCAGGTTATTTTAGGCGATCAAAAACGGATAGAGGTCGAAACCTATACCCATTTTCGTATCGTTAATCCTCTGCGCTTCTATCAATCGGTACGTACTTTCGATCAGGCTGGCACACAGTTATCTCAATTGGTCAGCTCGTCGCTGCGCCGCGAATTAGGGCAGGTCGTGCTTCCATCTTTGTTATCAAAAGAACGTCCGAAGATCGTTGAGCGTATCCAGAAGGAAGTCACAGAAAAAGCCCGTCCCTTGGGTATAGAAGTGACAGAAGTACGCTTTCATCGTGCTGACTTGCCTTTGGAAACTAGTCAGGCGATTTACGACCGGATGAAATCTGAACGTGAACGTGAAGCTAAAGAATTGCGTGCGCAAGGTTTTGAATGGGCGCAGCAAATTCAGGCATCCGCAGATCGTGAACGAGCAATCATTTTATCCGAAGCGCAACGTCAAAGTAATATCACACGTGGTGAAGCTGATGCACAGGCAAATCAGATTTTTGCCGC
Source organism: Undibacterium sp. Ji67W (assembly GCA_049340365.1). Classification (GTDB taxonomy): domain Bacteria; phylum Pseudomonadota; class Gammaproteobacteria; order Burkholderiales; family Burkholderiaceae_D; genus Undibacterium. Next base: position 3,357 of record JBMPOY010000024.1, read on the forward strand.
CGCCTTTGGGAAAGATCCTAAGTTTTATAAACTCTATCGTTCTTTGCAAACCTACCGCACGTCATTGGCTGATTCAGCGCCAACATTGGTCTTATCACCAGATGCGGAATTTTTACGTGATTTCAAAACTGGCCCGGTAGATGCGCAGAATGCGAAGCGTTAGCAAAATAATGCGGCGGTGACTGTCGTGATGATCCGCTTTTGCTGCTGGCAATAGCGCTTTCTTTTTTTGCGCTTACTCTATTTCTAAAAGGCCAGATGTCAACCCAATCAAGTATTAGCAAACGTTTTTTGCGCATCGCCATGACGGTCGGACCAGGCCTCGTGGTGATGTTTGCTGATGCTGATGCAGGTAGTCTGATCACGTCTGCGCAAAGCGGGGCAGAGTGGGGCTATCGGCTGTTATTGATGCAAATTGTGTTGATACCTTTGCTTTATATCGCGCAGGAGTTATCGATCAGGTTGGCATTGGGCACCGGTAAAGGTTACGGTGAATTAATCCGTCAACGATTTGGAAAAAGTATGGCTTTTCTATCTTTGTCGACGCTGATTATTAGTTGCTTTGGGGCTTTGCTGACACAGATGAGTGGTTTGGCTGGCGCCGGACAGTTATTAAATATCCCGATCTGGCAAACCATTTCTATCGTCGTGGTGTTGATCTTCACGATGATGTGGACGGGCTCCTATCGCTCGGTTGAAAAAATTGCGATTCTGTTTGGTTTGTTTGGGTTGGCATTTTTGTTGGTGGCATGGAAAGCACATCCGGATATGACGCAACTAGTGCAGCAAATTCAGGAAATGCCGATCCGTGATCATCGGTTTCTTTACCTGATGGCAGCCAATCTGGGCACCAGCATTATGCCCTGGACGTTGATTTATCAACAATCTGCATTACTTGATAAAGGACTGACTCTATCGCATTTGAAAATCGCCCGCACAGAAACGGTCATCGGTGCAACCTTGTGCCAGTTAGTGCAAGCAGCCGTGCTTGTCGCTGCAGCCGCTTCTTTTGGTCAACATGGCGTGACATTGGAAACCGTGCCGCAAATTGCCGACGCTTTTACGGCAGTCCTGGGGCATACGGTCGGACATATTGTCTTTGTGATTGGCATGACTGGCAGCGCCATGGTTGCTACCATTGTTGTGTGCTTGACGGCTGCATGGTCGGTCGGTGAAGTGATTGGTGTGCGCCACTCTTTGGAACAACATCCTCGGGAGGCACCATGGTTTTACGTGGCATTTGCTGTCATGTTAGTTGCCGGTGGCATACTGGTTTGTTCTGGTATTAATTTGATTCATTTATCGATTGCTACGGGGGTGATCAATGCGCTCTTGTTGCCGATCGTGCTAGGATTTTTGTATTCTCTGGCGCGTACTGAACTGCCGCCTGCATTACGCTTGCAAGGATTCTATGCAAAATTGGTGGCTGTACTTTTTTTCTTGACCGCAGGTTTTGGGCTCTATGCCGGGATTGCAGGGATGTTCACATGAACCGATTTTTGATGATGGCTGCCCAAAGGAGGCGTGATGGGATTTGATAGCATCATGCACGCGATTGGAATGACGCTACAGGTGTTTTTTCTCGATCTGGTATTGAGCGGTGATAATGCCGTGTTAATTGCACTCGCGTGTCGCCGCTTGCCGCAAAAGCAAATGCGTCAGGTGATCCTGCTGGGAACTGGGTTTGCGTTTTTCTTACGAGTAATTTTGACCACAGTCGTCACTTATTTATTGCAGGTGCCTTCACTCCGCCTGATTGGCGGTGTCGCGTTGGTATATATCGCTCTCAAGTTGCTGGTCGATGACGAGCAAAACCGCTCGGACGGAGACGGCGTCAATAACGATTCGGAAAAAGAGGCAACTGACCGCTTGTGGTCTACGGTGGGTATTGTGGTCGTTGCCGATCTGGTGATGAGCATGGACAACGTGGTTGCTCTGGCTGCGGTCGCACAGGACAATGTCTCGTTTCTCGTGTTCGGTTTGTTGTTGAGTATTCCCTTATTGATGTACGGCAGTTTGTTCGTGACTGGTTTACTGAATCGCTACCCGGTTTTGGTACCTGCGGTTGCGGCTTTATTAGGTTGGATCGCGGGTGATATCGCGGTAGCTGATCCTTTGATTGCAGACTGGATTAATACTCAATCGCCAGGGCTGACAGTCGTCATGCCTTTGTTGTGCGCCATATTCGTACTCCTGCAAAGCCGCATCGTGAAAGAGCTGAGGCAGGTGTGGGGGATCAATCAGAGCAGTCATAAAAAATCAGATATGTCGGCGCGAATTTTAGCGATGACGCAAACGTCAGTGGGCGTCGAACCCGCAGAATTAAAGCAAGCAGAAACGATATCGAAGATCATTGAGGAGCGCCAAAATGCGTCCTTTGACAAGGCGACAGAATTACCCGTAATCGCTTTAAGCGCTGTTGCGGCAGATCAGCATATGGTCAGTTTGGATGCCGCGAACGCAGAAAATGAGACGCTTCCCAGACCCGCAATTCTTCTGAAGACAAACGCCGATGAGATCAAGCAAGACGATTCTGACGACGACGGGTCTGAAGAGAATGAGTATGAAGACGATGACGCATTCAGCGAAGATCCATCAGAAGGTGCTGGTTTGTTACGCAAATTGCGCGAAAACGGACTGTTGATCGGTGGCTTATGTATTACGGGTTTAATGATTTTTGTCTTTACGCATTTTGGCAAAAGTTTTATTCCGGCACCCGCACCAATGACGCAATTTGAATGCCCGGGTTATACCGGAAAATTTTCTCTTTACTATAAACACGGTGGAGAAAAAATTCAGATCCGTACAGCGGGGCGCGTGATCAATGGCTCCGTCAATTATGGCAAATTGCAATGGGAAAACTACGCGGACATCAGCACGAGTATAGGCTTTAGCTTACCAGTAGAAATCGTTTCTGATTCTGGTCGATCCGTGCAAATTAATGGCGGAAGCTTCCGACAAATTAGCTGTTCCAGAATCGATTAAAAATTGCAGTGTCAGCGGCCTCTGCCATGCCCCCTTCCTTCATGGTCAAAAGCAGGATCGGGGCCGTTCTCTAATTTTCTGACGATACCGTTACTGTCAAAATACACCGCCATCAAAGAGTCCCATGCACCGTCTTGTTTGAACGGATAAGACCAGGCTTCTAAGCCAGTTCTCGAGTAAAAATTGGTAAGGCTTGGTGCGCCGATGAGTCTTAACACGGTTTGCTTATCAGATACGCCAATATTAATTTTTGAAAAAGTTTCCATCGTTAATACTTGCTGGTAAGAGATGAGCTTACCATTAGCCCCAAAATTTGCCATATGGGTCGCTTGCCCCATCCTGCCCCGCATGTATTCCAGCAGGTGTTCGTCACCGTTACTGTAAATGTGGGTGGGCTGACCTAATCGGGCAATCACATCAGCTTCAGTTTGACCGGGTTGAACAGCGCCAGTACCCCAGTTTTGACACGCGCTTAAGCCAGACAGAAGTGCAGCAATTGTCACCAATTGATAGCGTGTTTTGCCAGACATAGAACTCTCCTGGGTGAAGGTCGCGAAATAAGCATTGCTGTTTGAGGCTTGTGCAGGTCTATTCTATGCCGATTTTTGTCATTGTATAGGTTGTATATCTTCATTGATGCGCTATTCTGATGCTTGCTACTTTTCTCGCTTTATTTCCCCGTATTTGGACGAATTTTCAGGTACCAGAACTTGATGACGGGATTCAGTTTTTGCAGTGCACATCAACGTGTGAAAAGAAATGTTTCCTAATAGCATAAGCATGATTATAATATTGTTAATTTCATGTCATCTTTTGCTTCTCTTGTTCCATCGTTTAACTATTATTGATCATCATGGCTAACCATTTCTATCGCTCAGCGATCATCGTGCTCTCGACCTCTGCTGCCTTATTACTCAGTGCTTGCGAAAGCATGAGTCCTGAACAATGCAAGGTGGCAGATTGGGCGCAAACGGGGCGAGAAGATGGCGCCAAGGGCGAGTCCAGATCTAATCTTGCGGATTACACTAAAGATTGTGCCAAAGTGGGCGTAACGCCTAGTCCAAGTGCCTATTACTACGGCTGGGATCAGGGCATAGCGACTTTTTGCACACCACAACGAGGTTGGAACGAAGGCATCAATGGCAATAGTTTTAAACGTGATGCCTGCGCCGGACAAGCTGGCGAACCAGGTTTCATGATGGCGTTTGATCGTGCCTATCAGATCTACAATATCAACCAACAATTGAACAATATTGCTTCGACCACCCGTGATCTTGAGAGGAAATTATCTGAAGCTAAAACGGACGACGAGCGCAACAGCTTGCGTCGACAATTGCGCGACCAGGACAGAGCCGCAGCAAATTTGCGCGTTAATTTACAAATGATGAATACCGTTCAACCTTAATTTTTTTCTTCACCATCAACTGAGCGCGTTTGCGCTCAGTTCGTTTCGCTGTTGCTTCCGCCTTAAAAGTTGTTCGCTCACCTTTGCTGTTTTTTCGCTGTTTTTGCTGTCCAAGTTATTGATCAGTACTTCGTTCAAAAAATAAGGAGAATCGCATGCATCAACGTTTAATCCGGTTTGGTTTATTGTCGTTAGTTGTATTGAGCACTGAAGCTTTTGGTATCAGCAATTCGGTCGGTATTTCGCGTCAGCAGTATGGTGAATCGATCGCTTATGACATGAATGCTTCCGGTCAGATTGCTGCTGTCATCAAAGAAAAAAATGGTACGCCGCATGCTGTTTTCTATGACAAAGGTCAGTTGATCAAGCTAGAGCTTCCTGGAGAAACAGAAAGCGAAGCCAAGCACATCAACGACCGCGGTGAGGTAATTGGCTATTCAAAAATCGGTAACATCGCCAGCGCATTTATCCGTGATCGTAACCATCATCAGCAAGAGATCGGCACATTAGGCGGCCCAAACAGCTATGGTGTTGCTATAAATAACGAGGGTGTTGCCACAGGTTTTGCTGACACCGTCGATGGTGATTGGCACGCTTTTTTGTACACACCGGGAGAGGCTTTAAAAGATCTGGGCACCCTGGGTGGTAAAGTGAGCTATGCAGGTGGAATCAATAATCAGGGGCAGGTAGCTGGTACAGCAACGACTGAAGATGGATCACGCCATGCGTTTTTATACGACAAAACGACCGGCATGAAAGACCTTGGAACACTGGGGGGGCGCTATAGCTCCGCCACTGGCATCAACGATCAGGGCGTCGTCGTTGGAACAGCAGAAACCAAAGATCGTCGCTGGCATGCGTTTGTACATGACGGCAAACAAATGATCGACCTTGGCGAAAAAATTGGTTATGGCGATAGTTTTGCCACTGGCATCAATAAAGAAGGTCATGTGGTTGGCATCGTTGATCTTGCCGATATACGTTATACCTTTGTCTGGCGAGACAACAAAATTACCATGCATCCTAGTGGTAAAAGTCTTTACCTGACCAATGCGATTAATAATGCTGGTCAAGTGATTGGCGCCAGTTATGATCATGGCCTCAATGCCGCAACCATGCCTTCCAACGCAATTCCGTTTGTTGATCTTGGTGGTAGCAAAATCCTTGGCTTCAATCTGTTTGTTGTATTGATGGCGCTGCTGATGGCGATTTATCGCAAGCGTTTGAAAGGATTATTTTTCCAGGATCGCCCATTTTTTGGAGCATGATTGGTATCAATAAGAGATGTTAAAAAGCCCAACGCTAAATAAGTAGCGCTGGGCTTTTTTAATGCGTTCCGTGTTTTAAGCGAACGCCAGGGTTTAAATATTACTCGTCGCTGCCGATAAATTTGTAGATCAACCCACCGAGCACTGCGCCAATGATAGGTGCAACCCAGAACATCCATAATTGCGAAACAGCCCAGTCACCCACATACAACGCGACCGCGGTGCTGCGTGCAGGATTGACGGAAGTGTTTGTCACCGGAATGCTGATCAAGTGAATCAAGGTCAGACCCAAACCGATTGCCAGCGGTGCAAAACCTGCTGGCGCACGTTTATCTGTTGCACCAAGAATGATGAACAAGAACATCATAGTCATCACCACTTCGCAGATAAAGCCCGCAACCATCGTGTATTGACCCGGGGAGTGCTCACCAAAACCATTTGATGCAAAACCGCCAGCCACATCAAAACCAGCTTTGCCGCTGGCGATTAAATACAGAACACCGCCTGCCGCCAGACCACCAATGACTTGTGCAACGATGTAAGGGATCACTTGCTTAGCCGGAAAGCGACCGCCTACCCAAAGTCCAACGGATACCGCCGGATTCAAATGGCAACCAGATATGTGGCCAATCGCATATGCCATCGTCAATACCGTGAGACCAAACGCCAACGATACGCCGACAAAACCAATGCCCAAACCAGGAAACCCAGCCGCCAGAACAGCACTGCCACAACCGCCTAGCACTAACCAAAAGGTCCCAATAAATTCTGCTCCGTATGCTTTCATGTTGTTTGCCCTAAATTCAAATTTGAAAAATGTGAAATTTCATCCATTGTCATCGAGACAATGATCGGCAGTATATATCAGATTTTTTTGTAAAATAAATTTCAATCAAAAATTTAACAATGTTTGATCGTGAGAGAAATATTTATGAAATAATAACCACAGGTTGGGGCGCCACCTGTGGTTTCGTGGGAAGACAGACGGCGGTTGTTCAGAGCTTTTCTATCTGCTGCTTCGCATAGGTCGCAGAGGGTGAATTGGGGCTTAATTCCAGATAGGTCTGATATGCTTTTTTCGCTTTGGCGTTGTCCCCTACATGGAAGTAGGAGTCGCCCAAATTGAGATAAGCAATCGCACGCGATGGATCGATTTTGACGGTGTTTTCAAACCAGCGTGCCGCCTCGGCGTATTTTTCGCGTTTATAGTAAACAAAGCCCAGATTGTTGGCGGCAAGCGCAAAGTCAGGGCGCAGTTTTAATGCTTCCGTAAATTGTGCTTCGGCTTCATCGTAGTGCTTTTCTTTGTAAAACTGCAGCCCACGATCATTCGCATGCTGTGCCATTTGTCGGGCAGAGACAGGGATGGCAACAGGTGTGACGATGGTTTGTACCGTACCCTGTAAATCTTTAACCTTGACGACTGGCGCTGATTTTGCACCAGTGTTTTTGCTGTCAGGAATGGCTTCAGGTCTGCTTGAATCGAGTTTGCTATTGAGCGCAATCGCGTCATTAGACAGTTGTGCCGTAGAGGTATTGAGGTATTCCGTTTCAACTGGTAATTCAAATACAAAATCGCCACCTTCAGATCCTGGCAAGCTACCAAAAGCAGGCGTTTGCTTTGATACCGCCGCTACGGCTGGCGCCACGTAAGCGGCAAGCTCGGTTGCTGTGATAATGCCGTCCCCATTCAAATCGGCTTTACCAGACAATCCTTGCATCAAAGTCCAGGTAAATACCGAATGACCATTGGGCCCGCCGTCTGCCACCATTTGATCGGTGCCGCCTGCTGTCAACATCTGGCGACCAATACGTTTGGCGTTATCGCGCAGGTAGTTAGAAGCCCCACCACGGGTTAATCCCAGCCCGCTGTAACACGCATCCATCACAAAGAGCACGTGCTTCGAGGTCAGGCTCTCTGAGATATTTTGAATCTCCGTCATCGGAATCGCATCAGCGGCAAATTCATTCGGATCAGAATCCACCGGAACGATGTAGCCCAGATCACGTCCAGAACTTAACTTACGAGTCGCCCCATGACCAGCAAAAAAGACAAAAATCCGGTCATTTTTTTGAATACTAGAATTTGCCAGCCGATCATGGAAGGCCGCCAAAATTCCGTTACGTGTCGCCTCGCCATTTTGGAGCGAGAACACATGATCGGCAGGGAAGCCAAGTTTCTCAATCAGAATCTGACGCACACCTTGTGCATCTTGTACCGCATATTGCAGCTTAGGCCATTTTGCGTAGTCATTAATGCCAATCACCATCGCCCAGGAGTTGCTATAACCTGCGCTGACAGAGACTTTTTCTGGGGCTGCTTTATCGCTTTTAGCGACCGTAAATGTGCTGCCATCCCAGCCAGCAAACTTATAGCCATCAGCGACCAATTTGTCCATAATCACAGGCAGCGCCTTGACTGCGCGGTCATGAATATCGTGGAACAGAATGATGCCGTGGCCTTGTTTCTCCACTGCTTTTAAAACACGATCCGCAATCGAACTAGGAATGGGATCAGCCCAGTCCAGCGAATCAATATTCCACATCACCGATTGCAGATGCGCTTTTTCCAAGGCTTGCAGACCTTCCTGATTGTGTGCGCCATACGGGAAGCGGAAGAGCGGCGAGCGATTCGTATCCATGCTCTTCAACAAGGCATCCGTATTAAAAATTTCTTTGTTCAGCGAGTCGCCGCTTAATTTGGATAACTGGGCGTGAGAGAAACTATGATTGCCAATGACAAAGCCTGCATCACGTAGCTTCTGACTGATCTTGGCTGTTGCTGCCAGCGTCGCGGTGCCATCCGCATTGACCGTACCCAGATTTTGACCAACATTAAAGAAGACTGCTGGCGCCTCATATTGTTTAAGAATCGCAGCGATTTCTTCGGTGTATTGTTTGTGCGGGCCATCATCAAAAGTCAGTGCGATCGTTTTTGGTGGCAGCTTGTCGCCGAAGATTTCACGTTCAGCTTTTTTGCTGTCAGCGTCAGTCGGATCGTCTTTGATAGGGGCAGGGAGTACTGTGCCGTAATCTTTGAGGATTTTCTCACGCGAATATTGCTCCTTCAGATGCGCAACATAAGCGTCCCATTTTTCACGTTTCAGAACGATCCCGCGCTGATCAAAATGGCCGAAAATCTGTCCCAATTCTTTTTCGTAATTGCGCTCGATTTCATTTAACGCATCCAGATCCTCAGAAATGCGCTTATGCATCTTGATCGCCGTCAGCGAGGTATCTTTAGTCACCGCGCTTTGCAGCGAAGTCAGCACTTCTTTAAACGCAAGGCGATCAGCGTCAAACAAGCTGCTGTCAGACTCAACGTAATCCAGCAAACGATTGATGGCCTCAAAACGCTTGGCATCAGCAGACGTAAAGAGCTTATCCAGCGCGTTTTTCAGGGCCGTCATTTTGTCCTGATTCTCATGAAACACTTGCTGACCGACGCTCACACTCGCCGCCAATTCCGGCTTAGACATCTTCTCCTCGTCCGCCACCAGAACAATGATCTTGCGGTAATTGGCGAGGACCTCTTTCAATTGATTCTCAAGTACCACATCATTCGACGACGCAACGACGGAACCCTCAGGCACGTTGGCTGTCTTGCCCCGATAATAAAACGCCGCTCCGGCGGCAATTGAAATCAAGACCAGAGTTATTGCACTTATTTTAATAATTTTCACGATGGAGCCACGAGATGAGATGGGATATGGAACCGAAAATATAGAACCGAGATTTCTCAGTTATGAATAGACGCAATTTTATCGTGAAATTATAAAATACTAATAAATGCCTTCATGTTCGCTTCATCTTGCAACCAGAATGCAACAAAGCGAAAAGTCACTGAGTGGCCATTCATTTGAGACCTCAGGTGGTGACATATTTAGATAAGAGCATTACCGGAGCATAAATGTAAAATTAGTCTTATATTAACTTCGTCGCTAATTTAAGATATTCAAAGCTCTTAATAAAAGCGCTTAATTTATTTTTCGTTTAGTTTCCCATCATTATGCGGCGTAGCTTTCCTTGGAAGTATTTATATTGATGAGAATGTGATGAATCAAAAATTCAAAAATTCAAAAATTCAAAAATTCAAAAATTCAAAAATTCAAAAATTCAAAAATTTAATCAAGCTCTCATCAATTTTGCTGGCTACTCTTATTTTTAGTCTATTCGGCTGTGTTTCCGGCACTCGGATTATCTCTCATAGCTTTGGATTCGATTTTCTTAAAGATAGTCCTGATAGTGAGCTACTTGACTATCGTTATGGTACGTCTCGGGTAACTGGCACCTTCCTTTCTGTTTACGGACGCGAAACTGGCAGAATAGAGCAGCGAAACTATGTCGGTGGATCAATTGTAGTCGGTGATTTTTTATACGTGAAATGGCGCAACAAAAAAACAGGCGAAATCTATGAAGATACGGCCGATTTGAAAGATAAATTGCCCCATGACATGGAACATAAAATCGTTACTTTTTTAATTAAGGAATCACAGTTATATGTCTACGTTGTCACGCAAGAGTTGCATTCAAAGGGGGAGCCGGATAACGGTCCTGACGTGTACAAGCATTTTAAAGTGGTAACAATTTATCCAAAAACAAAAAAAAATTAAATTAAATAGGAAGATGAAATGACTCGTGAAGTAGGTAGTTGACGTCAGATAATAATCAATCCTACCAGATAACTCTTATGGTAATAGATACGAAATTAATTAGAAAATCAAAATCAATGAAACAACAAATACAGCTGTCTTTTACCAAGATAATACGACAATCAATAGTCCCATTCGTGCTGTTAATTGGCACATCGTGCCCTGCATTGTCAGATGAAGTGTCGGATTTTGGTGTTACAAATAATAAACCATTAAATTCTCCGGCAAAGCCGATCGCTACAGAGACCATGCCTTTCACTATGAACGAGTTCTGGGACACCATGCGCAGTACGCTGAATGAACAGAGCAGCGATGTGATTCGGCATCGCGTTGAAGATTTGTTCGATTTTCATCTTGGCCGTAGCAGTCTTATCGGCAATCATGATAAATATGGTCATTTTGAAATTGTAATTATGAGGCAAGTTATTGCCTTGCATTGGGACGCGAAAACGTTTGGCAATTCGAACATCGGAGAGTGTGTCGCTTTAGATCTGGCAACAAAAGATGTTTTAAAAACTGGGTGGAAAAGCTTAGAAAAGATTCGGAGCGCTGGGGGAAAGTTGGACAGATACGAAAAAAATGGAAGCCAGCTGAATATTTATCTATCTGATCAATGTGTAGTTGGTTTTGAAATGTTTAACCAATAATTTTTTATCAACTATTTAATTCACTTGAGATTTTTACTTTAAAAGCAATTCAATGACGACTTTAAAATTCTTTAACAAAAGTACTTGCTGGCTTTGCTTCGAAAACCGTTGATGTCAATAGTGGTATGCGTGGAGCGAGAGCTGCCAAATCAATTACTTTGGCCGTTTTTCGTTGAACTATCGATTCAGACTATGAGCCTATGAATCAAAAGTGGATTTCACGTTCTTTTCTTAGATGTTGGGTAGGGCTAATTTATTGCCAGGACTACGATTGTCGTTATAAACAGCGGCAGAGAGCTTTGAATCCTGCGCAAACGCAACAAGTAAAAGATCAAGCAGATGCTATTGTGCAATCAGCGCAAAAGAAGATTAATGCTAAACAGTTTGGGTATTTTGTCTGCCATTAAATTAGAAAAATTTATTCGTTTTTTTAGAAATGATTTTTAGAAAAGTACTTTTCATCTTAATGTGAGTTGATCTGCCTGGAAGATTTTATAGTGAAAAATTTATTTATCTTAATTTTTTTAACGGCGATATCGCCACTTGGTTTTTGTATAGGTTGGACTGGACAAGTTTATCATTTGGTTGATGATAAAACTGGCAATCCTTTGGTAATTTTAAAAGATGGGAATCCTGAGGCTTTTTTTGCAGGCGGTGGGGAATTATTGTTTGTGGGGTATTTTACTAAAACCCGTATTGAGCAAGACCCTCCGCCAAAAGGCTTCCAATATCCGGATGTCGATGTGGGTTCTCGTTTTAAGTTACGCGGTAAAGATCAATGGGTGCGTGTTGAAAAATGGTGTTGCGATAACTATAGCAGGACATATAGCCAGAACTTGCCTGGATGGCGAGAATATTTCACTAAAGTTTCTGACAAATTGCAGGATTTTGGATTTGAAGAGGAAATTCCAGAATTAGAATGTGTTCCACTTATTTACTCGGTTGTTTTTTTGTTTGACCCTAAAACTCTCCGTCCAAGGTGGTCAAAATTTTACGCTGCGGTGAGGGATGTTGAAGATAGAGCATGCCCAAATCAACATTGGTACCCCTATTCCTACGCGTATATTGGCAGCTCTTTAGATGAACGCAGTGTGGTAGTTAAGGTCGATGATGCCAATAATTCGTAAGCACCTCACCTAAACCGTCTGGACGCTAGCGTTAAAAACCTTCAAAGTAGTTCCCGTTACTTTTTAGCGGGAGCTATTTTGGAGTTATTAGACACACCCGTCCGCAGAAAGCGGCGACCCAA
>JBMPOY010000025.1:0-5854 GCA_049340365.1 Undibacterium sp. Ji67W
GGGGAGCCTGACGATAACCTACTTTCACACTGGTTGCAGCACTATCATTGGCGCAGAGTCGTTTCACGGTCCTGTTCGGGATGGGAAGGGGTGGTACCAACTCGCTATGGTCATCAGGCATAACTTGTCGATCTGTTGTGTGTGCGTTGTTCTGCAGCCCACAGCAAATCCAATTCAGAAGAAGTTTCGTAGAGTGTGCGTCGTCTTTATTTCAACTCGCACTAATCTTGATTCATTTATTACTGGTTATGATTCGTATCCAACTCACTGGCATACACTTCATATTGCTCACTTGCAGCTACAACCTGCTAAGGTTATAGGGACAAGCCTTACGGGCAATTAGTACTGGTTAGCTTAATGCATTACTGCACTTCCACACCCAGCCTATCAACGTCCTGGTCTCGAACGACCCTTTAAAGAGATCAAAGTCTCTGGGAAGTCTCATCTTAAGGCGAGTTTCCCGCTTAGATGCTTTCAGCGGTTATCTCTTCCGAACATAGCTACTCGGCAATGCCACTGGCGTGACAACCGATACACCAGAGGTTCGTCCACTCCGGTCCTCTCGTACTAGGAGCAGCCCCCTTCAAACTTCCAACGCCCACGGCAGATAGGGACCAAACTGTCTCACGACGTTTTAAACCCAGCTCACGTACCACTTTAAATGGCGAACAGCCATACCCTTGGGACCGGCTACAGCCCCAGGATGTGATGAGCCGACATCGAGGTGCCAAACTCCCCCGTCGATATGAACTCTTGGGAGGAATCAGCCTGTTATCCCCAGAGTACCTTTTATCCGTTGAGCGATGGCCCTTCCATACAGAACCACCGGATCACTATGTCCTACTTTCGTACCTGCTCGACTTGTCAGTCTCGCAGTTAAGCACGCTTATGCCATTGCACTATCATCACGATGTCCGACCGTAATTAGCGTACCTTCGAACTCCTCCGTTACACTTTGGGAGGAGACCGCCCCAGTCAAACTGCCTACCATGCACTGTCCCCAACCCCGATCAGGGGCCAAGGTTAGAACCTCAAATAAACCAGGGTGGTATTTCAAGGATGGCTCCACGCAAACTGGCGTCCACGCTTCAAAGCCTCCCACCTATCCTACACAGATCGATTCAAAGTCCAATGCAAAGCTACAGTAAAGGTTCATGGGGTCTTTCCGTCTAGCCGCGGGTAGATTGCATCATCACAAACATTTCAACTTCGCTGAGTCTCGGGAGGAGACAGTGTGGCCATCGTTACGCCATTCGTGCAGGTCGGAACTTACCCGACAAGGAATTTCGCTACCTTAGGACCGTTATAGTTACGGCCGCCGTTTACTGGGACTTCAATCAAGAGCTTGCACCCCATCATTTAATCTTCCAGCACCGGGCAGGCGTCACACCCTATACGTCCACTTTCGTGTTTGCAGAGTGCTGTGTTTTTATTAAACAGTCGCAGCCACCAGTTTATTGCAACCCCTTCATCCTTCTGCCGCAGGGCAGTCAAACTACAAGGGCGTACCTTATCCCGAAGTTACGGTACCAATTTGCCGAGTTCCTTCTCCCGAGTTCTCTCAAGCGCCTTAGAATACTCATCTCGCCCACCTGTGTCGGTTTGCGGTACGGTCTCGTATGACTGAAGCTTAGAGGCTTTTCTTGGAACCACTTCCGATTGCTTCGTGAATTAATTCACTCGTCTCAACCCCTTGAATTTCGCACCCGGATTTGCCTAAGTGCCTTCTACAAGTCAAGAACAGGCTCTTCCAACCGCCTGACAACCTTCTGTGATCCGTCCCCCCATCGCATCATACGACGGTGCAGGAATATTAACCTGCTTCCCATCAGCTACGCATCTCTGCCTCGCCTTAGGGGCCGACTCACCCTGCTCCGATGAACGTTGAACAGGAAACCTTGGGCTTACGGCGTGGAGGCTTTTCACCCCCATTATCGCTACTCATGTCAGCATTCGCACTTCTGATACCTCCAGCATCCTTTACAAGACACCTTCGCAGGCTTACAGAACGCTCTCCTACCATATGTCCTAAAACATATCCGCAGCTTCGGTGTATAGCTTAGCCCCGTTACATCTTCCGCGCAGGACGACTCGATCAGTGAGCTATTACGCTTTCTTTAAAGGGTGGCTGCTTCTAAGCCAACCTCCTGACTGTTTTAGCCTTCCCACTTCGTTTTCCACTTAGCTATACTTTGGGACCTTAGCTGGCGGTCTGGGTTGTTTCCCTCTTGACACCGGACGTTAGCACCCGATGTCTGTCTCCCAAGCTCGCACTCAACGGTATTCGGAGTTTGCAATGGTTTGGTAAGTCGCGATGACCCCCTAGCCATAACAGTGCTCTACCCCCGTCGGTGATACTTGAGGCACTACCTAAATAGTTTTCGGAGAGAACCAGCTATTTCCAAGTTTGTTTAGCCTTTCACCCCTACCCACAGCTCATCCCCTAATTTTTCAACATTAGTGGGTTCGGTCCTCCAGTGCGTGTTACCGCACCTTCAACCTGGCCATGAGTAGATCACTTGGTTTCGGGTCTACACCCAGCGACTATGTTCGCCCTATTCGGACTCGATTTCTCTACGGCTTCCCTATGCGGTTAACCTTGCCACTGAATGTAAGTCGCTGACCCATTATACAAAAGGTACGCAGTCACGGAACTAGTCCGCTCCTACTGTTTGTATGCACACGGTTTCAGGTTCTATTTCACTCCCCTCCCGGGGTTCTTTTCGCCTTTCCCTCACGGTACTGGTTCACTATCGGTCGATATCGAGTATTTAGCCTTGGAGGATGGTCCCCCCATGTTCAGACAGGATTTCACGTGTCCCGCCCTACTTGTCGCAAACTTAGTTCCACACCGATGATTTCATATAAGGGGCTATCACCCTCTATGGCCGGACTTTCCATTCCGTTCTATTATCAAAGATGCTAAATCTTGCAGGCTCTTCCCATTTCGCTCGCCACTACTTTGGGAATCTCGGTTGATTTCTTTTCCTGTAGCTACTTAGATGTTTCAGTTCGCCACGTTCGCTTTGCAATCCTATGTATTCAGATTGCAATGACCTTACGGCCGGGTTTCCCCATTCGGAAATCTGCGGATCAATGTGTGTTTGCTCACTCCCCGCAGCTTATCGCAAGCTACTACGTCCTTCATCGCCTGATATCGCCAAGGCATCCACCATGTGCACTTATTCACTTGTCCCTATAACTTTAACTCCTGGTGTCATCTTATTGAATCTCTTCAACAACATGGTTCATCACCAAGAACCGGTTATAGTTCTTTACTACTTATGAGTATTACTTTAGCGTTTGCCGTATCTCAAGAATTTATTTTTTTCTAAAACTGCCTTTCGGCTGCTTTTGATCAAACTCTTTTTAATACTTTGTTTGTTCGATACAATCATAACCCTTCCATAAATTATTCAATGCAACTGTCGTTACATCAAACGAAACACTCTTCTGAGCATTTCCTTTACAGAAATAAATTTTGATTATTTCTACTTTACTTCTTCTAAATTGTTAAAGAACGAGATACTACTTAAACTGCTCTGACTTTCGCTTTGAAAGTTCAAACCTAAATCTTTACTTCAACATCCATTGAGTTATTTCTCTCAATCTTGCTGACTTAGGTTTGTACTATCGCTTGTATTATCGATGTCTTGGTAGGGCTGGTTGGGCTCGAACCAACGACCCCCGCGTTATCAACACGGTGCTCTAACCAGCTGAGCTACAGCCCCGCAATCGACTGCTTAAAACGCGCTTGCTCTGCGTTGCAACTTCTTGCCGTACTTGCGTACTGTCTGCGTCGCTGCGCCTTGATCAACCTCGTTTAAATCAGTCTTTTATTTGACATCTACAACTTGGTGGAGGTTGACGGGATCGAACCGACGACCCCCTGCTTGCAAAGCAGGTGCTCTCCCAGCTGAGCTAAACCCCCATTTATACTTCAGCTAGCTACTTCTCCAGCTGAAACATAACTACTCTTTTCATTAAAGCTAACTTACTACTCAGCCTTAACTTATTCTCGTTATTTAATTTAACAGTCAATAAAAGTGAACACTCAACTACAGCGCTACTCTAGAAAGGAGGTGATCCAGCCGCACCTTCCGATACGGCTACCTTGTTACGACTTCACCCCAGTCACGAACCCTGCCGTGGTAAGCGCCCTCCTTACGGTTAAGCTACCTACTTCTGGCAGAACCCGCTCCCATGGTGTGACGGGCGGTGTGTACAAGACCCGGGAACGTATTCACCGCGACATGCTGATCCGCGATTACTAGCGATTCCAACTTCATGTAGTCGAGTTGCAGACTACAATCCGGACTACGATACACTTTCTGGGATTAGCTCCCCCTCGCGGGTTGGCGGCCCTCTGTATGTACCATTGTATGACGTGTGAAGCCCTACCCATAAGGGCCATGAGGACTTGACGTCATCCCCACCTTCCTCCGGTTTGTCACCGGCAGTCTCATTAGAGTGCCCTTTCGTAGCAACTAATGACAAGGGTTGCGCTCGTTGCGGGACTTAACCCAACATCTCACGACACGAGCTGACGACAGCCATGCAGCACCTGTGTTCAGATTCTCTTGCGAGCACTCCCAAATCTCTTCGGGATTTCTGACATGTCAAGGGTAGGTAAGGTTTTTCGCGTTGCATCGAATTAATCCACATCATCCACCGCTTGTGCGGGTCCCCGTCAATTCCTTTGAGTTTTAATCTTGCGACCGTACTCCCCAGGCGGTCTACTTCACGCGTTAGCTGCGTTACCAAGTCAATTAAGACCCGACAACTAGTAGACATCGTTTAGGGCGTGGACTACCAGGGTATCTAATCCTGTTTGCTCCCCACGCTTTCGTGCATGAGCGTCAGTGTTATCCCAGGGGGCTGCCTTCGCCATCGGTATTCCTCCACATATCTACGCATTTCACTGCTACACGTGGAATTCTACCCCCCTCTGACACACTCTAGCCATACAGTCTCAAATGCAGTTCCCAGGTTGAGCCCGGGGATTTCACATCTGACTTATATAACCGCCTGCGCACGCTTTACGCCCAGTAATTCCGATTAACGCTTGCACCCTACGTATTACCGCGGCTGCTGGCACGTAGTTAGCCGGTGCTTATTCTTCAGGTACCGTCATTAGCAATCTATATTAGAGACTACCGTTTCTTCCCTGACAAAAGAGCTTTACAACCCGAAGGCCTTCTTCACTCACGCGGCATTGCTGGATCAGGGTTGCCCCCATTGTCCAAAATTCCCCACTGCTGCCTCCCGTAGGAGTCTGGACCGTGTCTCAGTTCCAGTGTGGCTGGTCGTCCTCTCAGACCAGCTACTGATCGTCGCCTTGGTGAGCCTTTACCTCACCAACTAGCTAATCAGATATCGGCCACTCCATGAGCATGAGGTCTTGCGATCCCCCACTTTCCACCTTAGTGCGTATGCGGTATTAGCGTAACTTTCGCTACGTTATCCCCCACTCTAGGGTATGTTCCGATATATTACTCACCCGTTCGCCACTCGCCGCCAGGTTGCCCCGCGCTGCCGTTCGACTTGCATGTGTAAGGCATGCCGCCAGCGTTCAATCTGAGCCAGGATCAAACTCTTCAGTTTAATCTCTGTTTTTGTGTTCATTTCTGAACCCTGTCCTTGCAGACAAGTCGCTCACTCAAAATACTGACAGTTCCATCATCTATTGCTAAATGATTTTCCTATTATTTATTTCTTGTGAAGCATTTGATATTTTTTAAGCATTCCGATCTGTTAAAAACACATCGGTGCGCTTTCATCAAGTGCTCACATTTATTGACTGTTAATTGTTAAAGAACCGAATGGTTTAAATTCTTTTCCGCTCAAACCGAGG
>JBMPOY010000026.1:0-4802 GCA_049340365.1 Undibacterium sp. Ji67W
GTACATTCCCATGGTAATCACCTTGAATTCCCTCACAGTCAAAACTGCAAGGATAGGTTAATTTACCTGGTCAATATTCAGTGCGTATAACTGCGCTTATCTGGTCAATATTCGGTGCGCGTCAACAGATATTTCTAACATCGTACTTTTTGTCTGGAATTAGACTCAATGTGTATTCCGATACCTTGTAAATAGTTTTATTTAGCGTATTATGGTAATTAATTTTATTAAATGGTTGTATGTAGCGCTTTATGAACCTCTTTGAACTTGGTCAATCACTAAAGGATGCCCGTATTCGCCAACAGCTGACTCAAGGTGAGTTAGCTGAGCGAACTGGCGTCAGTTTGTCGAGCATTTCTGGTTTAGAGCGTGGCATTCTTGCTGAGATTGGCGTCGTTAAGTTATTGCAGTTATTTGCTGCTGTTGGTCTTGAATTGCAGACTCGACCTGTTGGGCAACGTCGCACACTGGATGATGCAAAACAAGAACAACGAGTTGGCTTGGGGTTGCCGATTGTGATCCAGCAGACGCCCAGCCAGTTTGTGGTTACCCAGGGAGAAAGCCTATCGGTGACACCAACCAATACAACCAATCAAGAAAAACTAAGTGTTCAGAAAGATTCAGTAGCGCGTCAACGTGTTCGACATTCAAAAAAGCGTGAGCGCCATGAGTAGTTTATTGGACGTCTATGTACTTGATCGAATGGTCGGTGTGCTGAGTGATCACAGCGACCAGTACATATTTAATTATTTGCCTGATACACCGCCCGAATACCTAGTATCTTTAACTATGCCAGTGCGGCTTGAAAGCTACGTTTGGCAGCGGTCTTTGTTTCCCTTCTTTCAGCAGAATTTACCTGAGGGTTTTAAGAAGGATGCTATTCGTCAAACACTTGGTCCGCATGCTGATGTAACAGATTGGGGCTTACTTGAGTTGACGGGTACCAACGTCATTGGGCGCGTAAGAGTGGTGCCGCACGGTATTCCCATTACAACAAGACTTTCGCATATTAAAGTGGCTGCTATTTTGGCGAGCGAAGATTCGCAATCGAGTCTGCTACGCTATTTGAACGAGGGCGTGCTTGAGGGCATTTCTGGTGTGATGCCTAAGGTGTTGAATTCCAGCTTGAACGCTAAAGCGACAGTGTGGACTGATGACCTCATCCTCAAAACCGGTACACAAGAAATACCTGGGCTTGCGATCAATGAGTATCTGTGCCTTGAAGTTGCACGCGCTGCTGGTCAAAATGTGCCAAAAACGGAATTGTCGGCTGATGGTCAGGTACTGGCTGTGGAGCGCTTTGATCGCAGGGACGCGCAACAGCTTGCACTTGAAGACTTTTGTTCAATTGCGGCTTTTGATCCGGTCAATAAATACAAATGTTCGTTAGAACGTCTTGTTGATTTTCATAACGAATATGTTGTCGCGACTCATAAGCAAGAGAGCGCAAAACAGTTGTACAAACTGATCTTACTCAACTACGCCTTGCATAATGGCGATGCGCATTTGAAGAATTTTGCGCTTGTTTATTCCAATTATGATGATGCCATTCTTGCGCCCGTGTATGACGTGGTCACAACTTCTGCTTACCCACATCTTGAAGACAAACCAGCATTGAGCTTGCAAGGTAAAAAAGCGTGGTGGATGGGTAAGCAATTGCGCTTATTGGGCAGCACACGCCTGTCATTGTTGTCACGTGATCTTGATGAGGTTGAACAAAGTATTCATCAAGCAATCGATCAGGTAATACCGTTATTGATAGAAATGATTGAGCGTTATCCGTATTTTCGGGAGACGGGTAAACGTATGCTGTTGGAATGGAACGCTGGTAAGCAAGATATAACGATAGGCGCAAAAAAGAGGGTACGAATAGAAAGCGATGCTTTAGAAGAATTGAAGCTTTCTGAGGTAAAGAAACAGAAAAAGAAAAGTACCTCAATCCCAGATTCACCATTCAAAATGAAGAGATAAGAAACAAGGTAAAGTATGTCGCAATTACAGATAAAAACAGTTCTGAGTGGTTTTTTTGGTGAGAGCCGCATTGTGTTCTGGAATGACGCTGAGCAGGAATTTTTCAGCGACATTCACTCGTATGTGCCAGACAGTGTCACGCTGCTGATGCTTGATGATGAGCCTAAGTTGGCTGTTAAGAAGCGACTAGAATTTGAAGATCGCACGGGGCAATATCTGATCTACAGCAAAGAACCAGAGCCTTTGCCAGAAGAAGATTGGTTGTTAAATATTCGTCTCTGTAGCCGAATTTTTAGGGCTGATGCTGTTTCGATGCAGCTAGACGAGCTTGGCTTGGTGAACCAGGTAATGCGCGAACATCTCAAACGCCGTAGTAAGTTTTTGCGTAACAAGGATCGCGTCGAAAAATTAAAGAAGCTGACAGCGCCGCTTGATGAAGAGCCAACACTTGATTTGAAGATGATGGCTGTTTTGCTGCGAGCAGACCAAGCTGAGCCATTTGCGATGTTGTATAAGCTGTTCTCAAGCTTGGTTGTCGATGGTGAAGTTGAGCTTAATGAAATACCAAAAGCACTCGCGGAAATCATTAACTTGGAATTGGAAGCGTCATTCTGGCATATGGTTCGTGAACAGTTTGGATACCACGCTGAAGATCGCAATTTACGTGATTTGCTCTTCCACTTATTCGTCAGTGACTTTGCAATGACGAGGCATGGCGCTTTTCCTGTTTCCTTACAAAATTTCGTTTTGGAAGATAACAAAAAACTGCCTCAAGTCGCCGTGTTTTGTGATCGCTGGCGTAGAGATTTAGTTCTATTCTCTAGCTACGATGCAATCAGCGAACAAATTGCACAGGAACTGAATATTCCCCAAAACCTAAATGATTGTGATCATTTAGGTTTGTTGGATGTGCAGACTTTTGCCGATGTTGAAAAACGTATTTTGGTAGGCTTGCGTGATGTGATTCAACAAGGTGATATCGCTGCGCTCGCTCACGTTCAAGCGATCGCAGCAAAGCGTCGAGACGGGCACTGGGCAAATACGGTTCTCGCATCGCATAACACCATCATCAAGGCGTTTGGCGCTTGCTACGATGCGATCGAGGCTGCGGCTAGCTTCAGTGAACTCTCGGCTCCATACACAAAAGGTTTTAGTTACCCCACTGCGGAAACGATGTTTGCTGCCTACCAAAAAGAGTTATACCGCTTCGATCAGTGCTATCGTCGTTTTATGTACTCAAACGATGTGGTTGAACTTAACGGCTGGACGTTTTTACAAACTTTGAAGACGTGGATGGGGGGGCAATATGCTTCAGTGATGTCCCAGCTTTCGTCGACATGGGGAAGCTTTGTGGCGGCTGACGATGGATTGCTCACCAACTGGCAGTTACAAGATAGTCGTAATCAGCAGAATTTCTTCAACGATTACGTCAAGCCTTATATCGATGGAGGAGCGAAGAATCGTGCTTTTGTTCTGATTAGTGATGCGCTTAGGTATGAAGTCGCTCAAGAAATATTGGCGCGTGCAGTTTCTACTAATCGGTTCAAAGCAAATTTGGATGGGGTACTAGGTGTACTTCCTTCGTATACTGCATTGGGGATGGCTGCGCTGTTGCCGCACAAACGGCTTGATTATAAGGCTACCGCAAATGCGGATGTATTGGTAGATGGCAAACCAACCGTATCCCTTGATCAACGCTCTGCGATTTTGCAAGGCCATGGCGGGATCGCGATCAAATCTGATGAATTAGTCGCGACGGGTAAAGAGGCTGGACGTGACTTCGTACGACCCTATAAAGTTGTTTATCTCTACCACGACCAAATTGATGCGACTGGAGATAAACAGGCAACCGAGTCAGAGACTTTTAATGCGTGTCAGAAGGCGATCAATGAAATCGAGGCAGTGATTAAGTATGTGATCAATAACCTTAATGGTTCAGTCGTCTTCGTAACGGCGGACCATGGTTTTATTTATCAAGAAGAAGGCTTAGAAGCAGCGGATAAGAGTAGCTTGGATGAAAAACCAACGGGAACACTTAAAGCCAAGAAGCGTTATTTATTAGGCGAGAACCTAGGCACATCGAGCAAAGCGTGGTGTGGCAATACGAATGTGACTGCAGGTACCAATGAAGGCCTTGATTTTTGGGTTCCGAAGGGAGCCAATCGTTTCCACTTTACTGGTGGCGCACGATTTGTTCACGGTGGTGCGATGTTGCAAGAGATCGTCGTACCCGTGTTGACAGTACGTGTGACGGACAACGAAAAATCGAAAGTGCGACCTGTTGAGATTACCTTGATGGGATCGATTAGAAAAATCGTCACGAATCGCCAAAAATTTGAGTTCATTCAAACCGAGGCGGTGACCGATAAGATTCTGCCGCGAATCGCTTTGATCTCATTGCGCGACCCCGAGGGAGATTGGTTAATTAGTAATGAGGCGTCTGTCAGTTTTGATAGCTCTTCAAATCTGATGGACGAGCGAAAAAAAACGGTAATGCTCACCGTATTGGGTGGCACCTATGACAAGAATAAAGATTATGCATTGGTGATACGGGATGCCAATACGAAAGCGGAAATTGATCGCGTTAATTTCCGTATTGATCTCGCACTGAGTAACGATTTCTAAAGAATAGACAAGACCATGGACCAAATAGCTCAAGTTGATGCAATCGTAGACACAGCTACGCTCGATAATCTTCTCAACCTGTTGGCGCGCACTCAATTTTGACCAGCTGCGCGCATTGAATATTGACCAGGCGCTTAGTGGTTGAGCATACAAGTTTGTTTTAGGTTTGTCGATCAATTATGTGTGCATTGTTTTCTCCATTTGTT
>JBMPOY010000027.1:0-3432 GCA_049340365.1 Undibacterium sp. Ji67W
ATCTCATAAGTCCTCCTTTCAGGAGTGAGCTTCCGAGACAAGACAGTCCCCGTTAACTTTCTCAGGGCAAACGGGGATGCTGTTCTTGGCTCGACACCCCCACAGCTATTTTAACCTGCTTTTTTTTCAATCCTTCTAAATCGTAATAGTTGGAATGTAATATTTTTAGCGCGCTAAATTTTTTTGGCGAATTTC
The DNA here is from genome assembly GCA_049340365.1 of Undibacterium sp. Ji67W. Lineage (GTDB taxonomy): Bacteria > Pseudomonadota > Gammaproteobacteria > Burkholderiales > Burkholderiaceae_D > Undibacterium. The sequence continues at coordinate 196 of JBMPOY010000027.1, forward strand.
TCTGCGTGTTCTAACAAATCCTCTATTGTGGCCGTGCCGTCGATGTAGGCATCCTGGAGTCGTTTGTCGTCTTCGTCCGGCTCTATTCCTTCTATTCCAAAATTCGCCCTCATCTGCGCGACGTGGTGCGCCCTTTCATCCCTAGTGGTTGGCTCGTGCCTGTTCATGGCGCCGATAATACTTATTTTTTCATTCATTTTTCTAGCTCCCTTTCCGCATCCGTTTTACCTTCCAGCAGATCGATAGTATTCGGATCGCGGTTTCTTTTCGCTTTTTCAATGACAGTTGTGAATGCAATTCTGTCCCCGTTAAAAATGAAATTTGGATTGATAAAATAACGTCCTTGGCGCATGGTTTTTGCAACTATTTGAGCGTTCACAAGTTCGGCTAACCCTCGCGAAAACGTTGGTAGGCTTAGCTTTAAAGGTGGATTTTTATCTTTATGCGCTTGCATAAAATCATCGAGCGTTAAAGCATCTAGGGCAATCTCATCTTTGGATAATGCTTGATTTTGTAGCACCCACACCAACACGCTAAATGCCTTAATACCAGAAGATGAAAGATCAAATGTCAATGCGATGTTGGCAGTAAAGAGTTTTACAAACTGTTCGCCATCTACTTTTTTGTAAGTCGTTACGTGAGTTCCAAGCACTTCACCTGTGCCGTGATTAATAAGGACGTTATCATCCCTTCCCAGTTTGGAAAGTTTGATCTGTTTTCCTTTTGCTGGAATTACCATTCCTTCCAAAAAAGGATTGGTTTTGTATCGACCGCTATTCATTTTAACCCCATATTTTGATAGACCGCGTTCGATTTTAGATCTTAGGTCTATCAAAATCAAGCATTTTTTTGATAGACCGTAAACACCCGTCTGATAGACCGTTTCACATGATCTGAAAACACCCCTCAATATCCATGCGGGTTTCCAGAGGTTCCTTCTTAGTTCTTATATCTGCGCGATTTAGTTGTTTAAAACACCAAAAAAATGACTGCGCCTTTGGCGCACAAGAAAAGCTAGGCTGAGCCTATCCAAAAGCCAACCCGCCGACCCGCTTTAGGCGGGCGGTGGACCGCGAGGGGTGCTTCGCTATACGCTCGCATCCGCCATACCGTTTTCTACGAAAACGTGCGGATTGCCCCCTCTCTCTCGTTGTTTCACCCCGTCCGAATTGGCTTGCATGAAGGAGGGTTAGCCGAGGTCTGGGGTTGCTTTTGACTTTCCGGTTTTTCTTTAAGTTGTTAAAAAAACCAAGCGAAGCGCGGAGTAAACCCCCCGTATCAACCCAGCGAAAGCTGGGCGCGTTAGCGATTTTCGCGGACGCGAAAATTTGAACGGAGACAACCGGAGGGCGTCAGTCTTAGCAATTTGTATACACGTGAAACGTGCGCAAATTGGGTTTGTTTTTGATTTTGATTTACCCCTTTATGGGGCGAACAACAATTTGCGAAGCATAATTGTGTAGTGAGTCCACATCATTTATGATGGGGGAATTCAACCGCTGCGAGCAACTTATGAAATATGCAATATTGAGAACGCAAAAGCTTAAATCGGGGCACGCCGTAAGGCGCTCCCTGATGCATGCTTTTCGCGAGCAAGATACGCCAAACGCAGATGCTAACCTGACCCCTGAAAACACCCATTTCAGGGCTTCAGACGTTGACGAGGCATTGGAGCGTTTTAACGCGAGACTGCCAAAAAAGGTACGCAGCAATGCTGTTTTAGCAATTGAATATCTCGTCACTGGCAGCCCCGAAGCCATCCACGGTAAGACCCGCCAAGAGCAGGACGCGTATTTTAGCGATGCTCTCAAGTGGCTCGAAACTAGGCATGGTAAGGAAAACGTTATCTATGCAGGAATCCATCGGGACGAAACCACGCCGCACCTGTACGCCTACGTGGTGCCGATCGACGAGCGCGGCAAGCTGAATTGTCGGGCGTTCCTTGGAGGATCCAAGGCGCTCAACGTGATGCAGACCGAATTTGCCCAGGAGGTTGGCCAGGTGCACGGCCTGGAGCGCGGCGTGGAGGGCAGTAAGGCGCGACATACAACAATTCAGCAGTACTACACTCGCGCCAATGCTGAGTATGAGCCTCTTCCAGAGATAAAAACGACGCCTCCGAAAAATAGACCAGAACCAGAAAAGCCAAGTATTTTTGCAACCAAAGAAATGAAAAAATCCTACGAGGATGACCACGAAGCATGGGGCAAGGAGCAAAAAATTCTTGCGCAGTACCGGAAAGAACTTACTGCGCAGCGTAATGCGGCCGTGGCTACGGTGAAGCGCTATGAGGCACAGGCGAGGGAGGCCGACGCACTGAAACGGAAAGTGGAGGAGCTGAAAAAGTCCAATAGCCACTACGTGGCCAAGGCGAAAAAATACGAATATGCAGCGGTCGAGGCGATCAAGGTTGTCAATTTATTCAAGAACGAAGAAATCCAAAGGGCGCAGGAGCGAAACCGCCTGCAGGAGGCTGAAAAAGCCAAGCAAATTGAGGTGGCACAGCGCAAAGCTGAGATTGCCAAGGAATTTGATAAGCGGGTCGCCGGCATTCAGAAGCTTTTGCAGCGGGGCGGAGCTACGCACACATTGGCCGTAAAAGCGTCTGAAGCACTCAGGGCGGCTGGAAATGACCCCCATAGGGTTAATTGGGAGGGTGTAGAAGCGCTTACCGTGCGTGAGTCTATAGGGAAGCATGGGCAGGCCATAAAAAGCGTCCTAGACGCTGTTTTGGAGCATTCGCCGGGGTGTGCTGATCCTGCTGAACATCAGAAAATTAGGGATGCAATAGCCAAAAATGCACCGAAATTAATGGAGCAGTACAGGTATGATCGGGATAATAATTTGAAAGAACATAAGGATGTTCCCAGAATGAGATAATTGCAAAAAAGCTATGAAATATATCTCAATAGCTTAAAAAGTATATTGAACTTTATAATTCCTTATTAGATTTTTAGTATATTTGAGTATAATAAAAAAAGAGCCCCAAACAGCGTCAACTGTCTAAGGCTCCGAGCTATTAGCTAAACAATGTCAATATTGCGAATACAACTGCTTTATCGATATTGAAGCTGAACTCAAACTTACTGCCAATTTTTATTGTAATGTTCATCTCATAAGTCCTCCTTTCAGGAGTGAGCTTCCGAGACAAGACAGTCCCCGTTAACTTTCTCAGGGCAAACGGGGATGCTGTTCTTGGCTCGACACCCCCACAGCTATTTTAACCTGCTTTTTTTT
>JBMPOY010000028.1:0-2823 GCA_049340365.1 Undibacterium sp. Ji67W
GAAACCACGGCCTACGCACCAAACAGCCCTTACTCAGCCTCCAAAGCAGCGTCTGACCATCTGGTCCGCGCTTACCACCATACTTACGGCATGCCGGTATTGACCACCAATTGCTCAAACAATTACGGTGCGTATCATTTCCCTGAGAAATTAATCCCGCTGATCATCACCAATGCCCGCGCCGGTAAAGACCTGCCCGTGTATGGCGATGGTCAACAGGTGCGTGACTGGCTGTATGTGACTGACCACTGCGCTGCGATTCGTCGCGTGCTGGAATCTGGTCGTGTCGGTGAGACTTACAACGTGGGTGGCTGGAATGAACAAACCAATCTGAGCGTCGTTCATACCATTTGCGATTTGCTCGATGAATTGCAACCAAAGGCAAACGGCAGCTATCGCGATCAGATCAAACATATTACCGACCGTCCTGGTCATGACCGCCGCTACGCCATTGATGCGCGTAAGATAGAACGTGAATTGGGCTGGAAGCCAGCAGAAACCTTTGATACCGGTCTGCGTAAAACCGTGGAATGGTATCTTGCTAATGACGCCTGGGTCGCTCAGGTGCAATCCGGTGACTACATGAAGTGGGTCGATCTGCAATACAGCAATAAGGAACAAGCATGAGTTTCAAACCATCATCCCGCAAAGGGATTATTCTGGCGGGCGGTTCAGGTACGCGCTTATACCCGGTCACTAAGGCTGTTTCCAAACAGTTGCTGCCAGTCTACGACAAGCCCATGATTTACTATCCACTGACATCGTTGATGTTAGCGGGTATGCGCGATATCCTGATCATCTCCACACCACAAGACACACCACGCTTTGTCGAATTGTTAGGTGATGGCTCACAGTGGGGTATCAATCTGCAATACGCCGTACAACCGTCACCAGATGGTCTGGCGCAAGCTTTCATTATCGGTAAGGAATTTGTCGGCAATTCCCCATCAGCACTGATTTTGGGTGACAACATCTACTACGGTCACGATTTTGAGCCGCAACTGCGTAATGCTGATGCCCGCAATCAAGGTGCTACCGTGTTTGCCTACCACGTGCATGATCCGGAACGTTATGGCGTGGTCGACTTTGATGCGAACAAGCAAGCACTCAGCATAGAAGAAAAACCGCTCCAGCCAAAATCCAACTACGCCGTTACCGGTTTGTATTTCTATGACAATCAGGTGTGCGATATTGCCGCCAATATCAAACCGTCACCACGTGGTGAATTAGAAATTACCGACGTCAACAATGTCTACCTGAAACAAGGCGAGCTGAACGTCGAATTGATGGGTCGCGGTATGGCATGGCTCGATACCGGCACCCATGAATCCTTGCTCGAAGCAGGGCAGTTTGTGGCAACAATAGAAAAACGTCAGGGCTTAAAAGTCGCGTGTCCGGAAGAAATTGCGTTCCGCCGCAATTACATCAGCGCCGAACAACTCGAAGCATTAGCACAACCATTGAAGAAAAACGAATACGGCCAGTATTTGCTGCGTCTTCTGCAAAATAAAACTTTTTAAGCTATGAACGTCATTAAAACCAATTTACCAGAAGTCATGATCATCGAACCGAAAGTCTTCGGTGATGAGCGCGGCTTTTTTTACGAGAGCTTCAACGCCAAAAAATTTGCAGAATTGACTGGCGTTGACCTGGAATTTGTTCAGGACAATCACTCGATGTCGGCTAAAAATATTTTACGTGGCTTGCACTATCAGATCCAACAATCGCAGGGTAAGCTGGTACGTGTGGTATCGGGCGAAGTATTTGACGTCGCGGTTGATTTGCGTAAAAGCTCGCCGCGGTTTGGTCAATGGACAGGTGTCACTTTATCCGCCACTAATCAGCGCCAATTATGGATACCACCTGGTTTTGCACATGGCTTTGTGGTGACCAGCGATAAAGCAGAATTCTTGTACAAAACGACGGATTACTGGGCGCCAGAGTTTGAGCGCAGCCTGATGTGGAATGACCCAGCCATTGGTATTGAATGGCCAATCACTGAAGCACCTGTCTTGTCCGGTAAAGATCAAGTCGCCAAATTGCTGGCGGATGCAGAGGTCTTTGCATGAGAATTTTGCTCACTGGTGTGACGGGTCAACTTGGTCACACTTTGCAACCGATTTTAAGTCAGCATCACGAAGTGATCGCGCCAACCCGCGCTCAACTTGACCTCAGCGATGCGGCTGCAATTGCCGCCTTTGTTGCAGAGTGCAAACCAGACCTCATCATCAATCCAGCCGCTTACACTGCGGTTGATAAGGCAGAGACGGAAGCTGAACTCGCACACGCCATCAACGCCATCGCCCCCGGCGTATTTGCTGAACAGGCAAAGAAACTGGGTATAGGTCTGATTCATTATTCGACAGACTATGTGTACGACGGCAGCTTACGCGACGACAATGGCCAGCTGCCAAGTTACACCGAAGACGCACCGACTAATCCAGTCAACGTCTACGGCAAAACCAAACTCGCCGGTGAGCAAGCGATTATCGCCAGCGGCTGCCAGTATCTGATCTTCAGAACGAGCTGGGTATATTCCACCTTTGGTAAAAACTTCCTGTTGACGATGTTACGCCTGGCCAATGAACGCGACGAATTGCGTGTGGTGAATGATCAATGGGGTGCGCCGACATCGGCCAATGCCATCGCCGACATCAGCGCCGCTATCGTCGCGCAGTTGAACTCAGCTGAAGATGCTGCTGCATGGTGGACATCGCATCAGGGTATTTATCATCTGACCACCAAAGGACGCACCAGCTGGTGTGGATTTACACAAGAAATCATGCGTCAGGCGAGTGCTGCTGGTCGTTTGCAAAAAGCGGC
>JBMPOY010000029.1:0-2493 GCA_049340365.1 Undibacterium sp. Ji67W
GTAAGCGCCTCGCCAGCACCGTCATTGACTTTTTCTGCTTAACGCGAAGTCTGATTCAGTCTGCTTTTTACACCAAACGATCAACGACATTCCACGGCAACAAATCAGCAACCTTATTGATTGGATAGTCGGCAATATGCGTGAACACATAGCGTAGGTAAGCTTCCGGATCAATGCCGTTCATTCTTGCTGTGCCAATGAGACTGTACATCGCAGCAGCTCGCTCACCTCCACTGTCCGCACCCAGAAACAGGAAGTTCTTGCGGCCAAGACAACAACCCCGCAACGCATTCTCGGCGATGTTGTTATCAATCTCGGCCACGCCGTCTTCACAGTAATAAACTAATGCCTGCCACTGGTTGAGCATGTAGTTGATCGCCTTGGTGGTCTCAGATTGTGTCGATAGTGTCAGCAGTCTGTTGCGCAGCCAAACTTCCAGTTCAACCAGAAGTGGTTTGGCCTGCAACTGCCGAATACGCTGACGTTCCATTTGTGGTTGTCCGCGAATTTGCGCTTCAATACCATACAGTTCGCCAATCCGGCGCAGAATCTCGGTTGTTGTCGGTGTGGCCTTTTTTATGTGTAAATCATAAACCTTACGTCGGGCATGCGCCCAACAAGCTGCTTCGGTTACGCTACCATCGGTATAAATCTTATCATAGCCACCGTACGCATCCGCTTGCAACACTCCCGTAAATCCTGCTAGGTGGGTTTGTGGATGCAGACCCTGACGGTTCGCCGAATAGGCAAACCATACCGCCGGTGCCGCCAGGGAGCCGGAGTTACGGTCATCACGCACGTACACCCAGAGTCGTCCCGTCTTTGTTTTACCGTTACCCGGTGCGAGTACCGGCATCGGTGTATCGTCGCTATGGACTTTGCCTGGCGCAACCACATAGCGACGCAACGCTTCCACCAGCGGAGTGATCAAGACTCCACATGCACCCATCCAACGCCCTGTCGTTGCTGGATCGAGTTCCACACCGCGGCGAGCATGAATGAGGGCTTGCCGATACAGTGGTTGATGATCAGCGAACTTGGCGACGGCGATATTGGCCAATAACCCAGGACCAGCAAATCCCCGCTGGATCGGACGACTCGGTGCGGGGGCCTGAACGATGCAATCACAGCAGGCACAGGCTTTTTTCTTCCTCACGTGGCGAATGACCTTGAACGCGGCTTCAATCACTTCTAGTTGTTCAGATACATCTTCGCCCAGCGGTTTCAGATTACCACCGCATTGCGGGCAAGCATCTTCTTTCGGTTCAATAATATGTTCTTCGCGCGCCAAGCTCTCGGGGAAGGGCTTATGGATTGATTTCTGACGTGGCTGCGCCTGCGCTTCTGCGGTTTGTTCTGCAGCACCTTCTTCTGCAATCAAATCTTCCAGACGGGTTTCCAGTTGCTCCAGCTTCTGGTCGATCTTCTCGGATTTACGACCGAATACCATACGCTTCAATTTGGCGATCTGGAGTGTTAGTTGTTCGATCTCAAGCGTGCGTGCGCTCAGGGCTAATTCCAGAGTGGAGACCGTTTGGCGCAGGGATTGCAGTTCACCATCCCGTTGGAGTAGCAATGCTTTTAGGGCATCGATATCGTCTGGAAGTGAAGGAGTAGTCGCCATGCATGGAGTTTACGCATGTTCTGGGACGTTTACAAGAGCGATAGTGGTGGCCAGGTGCGTTCCGGCTGTTTCCAGTTGATTCCTTCGAGCAGCATGGATAGCTGCGCCTGGGTCAGATGGACTTTACCACTACTGGCCTGGGGCCAGACGAACCGGCCACGTTCTAATCGCTTGATCAACAGGCATACGCCATCGCTGGTGGCCCAAAGTACTTTGACGACGTTACCGCGCTTTCCCCGGAATACAAACACATGGCCAGCCAAAGGATCTTCAAGCAGTGTCATTTGTACTTTAGCCGCCAGACCATTCATGCCAGAGCGCATATCGGTGACACCGGCTGCCAACCAGATGCGTGTTCCCGCCGGTAGGCCCATCATGGACGTAACATTTCCAATACGGCACGAACCACGGTCAGGTCGGCCTTGCCATCAAAACGCATCACTACACCAGCGATCTGGATTTCAATCACACTTGGCTCAGTGGTCGCAGTTCTTTGAGCGACAACAGCATTAGGGCTAACAGTTGGCTGCTCAGATGGTAAATGATCTGGATTATCGTCGACGATCGTGACTGGCAACATGGGCTGTCGATGTATTACGCCATCCAATCGGCCATCCCGTAATTCGCGGCGCCATTTGAACAGCATGTTGACGTTGATGTCATTCTCTTGCGCCAAAAGGGAAACCGAAACGCCAGGTTCAGATGCGCGCTGTGCAAGTTGCTTTCTGAATTCCGGTGAAAAATTGGGTCGCCGCTTTCTGCGGACGGGTGTGTCTAATAACTCCAAAATAGCTCCCGCTAAAAAGTAACGGGAACTACTTTGAAGGTTTTTAACGCTAGCGTCCAGACGGTTTAGGTGAGGTGCTTAC
>JBMPOY010000030.1:0-2032 GCA_049340365.1 Undibacterium sp. Ji67W
TCTAATTCCAAGGTATTCACCAGTTCAATCGTTGAGAAGAAGCGCACTCGCTTGCCATGTTGTGTAATGCCGGAGACCGCCAGTGCTGTTGCCAGATGGCTTTTGCCTGTCCCAGTGCCACCAATCAGCACCACGTTGTGCGCAGCCTCTGTGAAGGCTAGCGTGGCCAACTGTTCGATCAGCTTTTGGTCTACTTTGGACTGGCTAAAGTCAAAGTCAGCCAGATGGCGATGAATCGGGAATTTGGCGACATGTAACTGATAACGAATCGAACGCATCGCGCGATCCGTCGATTCTGCTTCTAATAAGTGTTGAATGAGCCATTCAGATGTACTGACTGACGCTGTACTCTGCGCTGTTAAGTCAGTATAGGCAATTGCCATCCCATACAGTTTGAGTGATTTCAGTTCGGTGATGATATTAAACATGGTTATTCTCCTGATGTAAGCTGTCGTAGCGACTCGCATCCGCCACCGGTTCTTCCATTAATTGCAAGCTTGTGGCAACGGGATCAGGACGCTCGCCCTGACTTAATCGCACCAGTACGTTCGTGATGTGTTCAGCACTGGTCGCACCGGATTCCAGTACCAGTTCTACTGCCACGATCACGGTATCAAGACCATGGTGTGGGATAGCCGCCAGCACTTGTGCCATGACGCGATCACCCCCGACACGCCGTAGTAAGGTGGTTTGTAGTTTGATTAAAGGCGTAGGCATTAATGCAAAGGGTGCACCGTTTCGCAAGACGCCTGGTTTTCTCTCAGCTAGCAGAATGTAATGCTGCCAGTCATAGCTGGTCTGATCGCGCCCAAATAGCCGTAGATGACACGCAACCCTCTCATTCTCAGCGTAGACGGCAATCTGTTCTGAATACAGATGAACACTGACCATGTGATTGGCCAAATAGCACGGTACTGAATAACGATTACGGTGGACATGAACTAAGCAAGTAGAAGAAACCCGTGCCACGAGTTCGATATAGCCATCGAAGGGTGTTGGCATCGGCATGAGTTGGGCTTGCTCATGTTCCAGTACGTCGGCGACGGTCAACTCAGGGTAATCCGGATGGCGGCATTCATTCCAGAGTAACTTGCAGCGTACCGCCAGCCATGCATTGAGTTCCGCAAAGCTGCCGAAGCGTTCCTGTCTGGCGTCGTTCCAGATACGACGGCGACTATCCTGGACGTTCTTCTCAACAATACCTTTCTCCCAGCCAGACGCCACATTGCAGAAGTCGGGGTCAAACAAGTAATGGGCAGTCATTGCAAAGAAGCGTGCATTGACGATACGACCTTTGCCTTTCATGACTTTATCGACAGCGGTCTTCATGTTGTCATAGATACCGCGCCGTGCAATACCACCCATGGCAGTAAAGGCGCGAGTATGGGCATCGAAGAGCATTTCGTGGCTTTGCGTCGGATAAGCCACCAGCCAAAAGGCACGGCTGGCGCACAGCTTAGTGTGTGCTACAAGGATTTTGCGATGAATGCCACCAATGACAAGCAGCTCCTCACTCCAGTCAAACTGGAATGCTTCGCCGAGTTGAAACTTCAGAGGAACGAAGGCAGATTTACCAGTGACTTTGGCAGCCTGGTCGCGCCAAGCGTAAATGTAACGGTTGACGCCCGAATAGCTACCGGTGAATCCTGCCTGCTGGAGTTCCTTAAATAGCATGAGCGCAGTGCGGCGTTCTTTTTTTTGGCGATGACTATCGGTTTGTAGCGCTAACTGAATGAGGGATGCAAAGGGAGCTATTTTACTGACAGCCGGAGGCCGGACATACTTCGGCTCAGTCCCTTCGGCTTCTTTAAGCCACTTCTTGATAGTATTGCGCGACAGGCTGGTTCGTCGCTGGATTTCGCTGATAGATAGCCGTTCTCGGTAAAACAGCCGCCTGACCTTAGAGTACATTCCCATGGTAATCACCTTGAATTCCCTCACAGTCAAAACTGCAAGGATAGGTTAATTTACCTGGTCAATATTCAGTGCGTATAACTGCGCTTATCTGGTCAATATTCGGTGCGCGTCAACA
>JBMPOY010000031.1:0-1748 GCA_049340365.1 Undibacterium sp. Ji67W
TCCGGGCTATGCTTGGGGCCATTGGCTAAAGGGCCGTCGATCTCTGTCAGGACGCTGATGTTATTGATGAGCTGGTAGCGGTAGGTCGTGCTGCGGCTGATCATCTGGGCATGCAGGGGTTCGTAGCCGGTCTCGGTGATGGCTGTGGGTTGTCCGGCGCTGTTGTAGGTGATGCGGATCTGGTGTTCTTTATCGGCGACCACGCTGGGGCGGGCGATGAGGCTGGGTTGGTAAGAATCGGGGGCGTATTCAAAGCGTTGCAGGAGTTGGCTGCTGATCAGTTTGCTCTCGGGTACTTTACCGTTTTGTTTGCCGTTTTGTTTGCTACTTTGGTTGCTACTGTAGCTCTCATGCGTGATGCGGATGATTCTGCCCAGCGGATCATAGCTTGTGCGTTCACCATCGACCACCTTGCCTTCGTCATCCAGACGCAGGATCGTCAGGCGGCGACCCATGTCATCGTATTCATAGCGCACATTGCTCAGGCCACAGGTACTGCACCCGGGACCGCGTAGTTCCAGTATCCGGTATTCACCACCAATCTCTGCGAAGCGGATACGGCTGGTCTGCCCCAGGCTGTTGGTGATGACGATGACCTTAGGATCGCTGCGATCAATGGTGAGTTGTTCTATGCCCGTGCCGGGGACTAAGGTTTTAGTGCTGCCTGTCTTGCCCTGACTATCGTCTTGCCAGCGGGCAGGCTCACCTAACACAGTCAGGATGCCGCGTCCGCGTTCATCATATTGGTAGGTACCGATGCGACGGTCGATCTGCTGACCATCGCTGCCACGGCCGTGCATGCTGATGCCGGTTAAGAAGGATGGAAAGCGTTTGTCTTCGTAGTGGTACTGACGGTTGATACTGCTGGTGGTGACGCCACGATTGGCGAACGCGTGCTGTTGTTGATCGGGGTCATAGTGGGTGGGGTAATCAACCTGGATCAGATTGGCGACGCGCCACTCTGGAATAGTGGAACTTTTATCGACCTTGATGTGCTCGCTGCCGTAGTGATACACAAAGCGTCCGACCGGACTATCAATGCTCACCACGCCGTCATAGGCGTTATCGCGCCATACACTGGCTTTATCGGGATAGTTAAAGTAGAGGCTGCGTCCCTGGGGATCGGTGAGGCTGATTAAACGACCGTTGGGCGAATACAATAATCCCAGATGAGCACCACTGGGGGCGTCAATAGCATCGGTCCAGCCAAAGCGGTTAAAGCTAATTTGATAGCCATTGGTTTTATGCCAGATAAATTCGCGCCCACCGTGCACCTCACGAAAGCTCAGATAGCCCAATGCCGGATCGAGCGGCAGATAACGTTCGGGGTCAACGATGCCTTGCATAAAGTTATGGGTCACGCCATCGGGTTCACGCAGCACGACCTGATGATTGCCTTGATTGAGAGAATATTCGTAAGAAAGCCGCCAGCCACGCCCGGTTAAGCCATTCAATCCGGGGCGACCAACGACGGCATCACTGCTGTTGTAGTAGCGGACGATCTCCAGCCCGAGCTCACCGGGCAGCGCCGGTAAATCGACTTCACGGCGGAATTTATTGCCGGTGATGAGATTGATAGGATGACCGGCGTCGGAGCAATGATCGCCAACTGGCGTGGGGCCACAGGCAGCGGCGGGTTGAGAGAAAACCAGGGCAGTGATGAAACCCAGAAGTGACAAGACAAAGGTAAGCCTTCTCGTCAAGTTCTGACGAAATGAATTGAGTTGGGTCATGCTTTGTTCCAGGTA
>JBMPOY010000032.1:0-1178 GCA_049340365.1 Undibacterium sp. Ji67W
GCAACAACGCCCGCACCAACAGTACGACCGCCTTCACGGATAGCGAAGCGCAAGCCTTCTTCCATCGCGATCGGGTTGATCAGTTTTACTGTGATAGAGACGTTATCACCTGGCATCACCATTTCTTTGTCTTTTGGCAACTCGATCGAACCAGTTACGTCCGTTGTACGGAAGTAGAACTGTGGACGGTAGTTGTTAAAGAATGGTGTATGACGACCACCTTCATCTTTAGACAATACATAGATCTCACCAGTGAAGTGGCTATGTGGCTTGATTGAACCTGGTTTTGCCAACACTTGACCGCGCTGGATATCTTCACGCTTAGTACCGCGCAACAATACACCAACGTTATCACCAGCTTGACCTTGATCCAGCAATTTGCGGAACATTTCAACGCCAGTACATGTTGTTTTTACTGTGTCTTTAATACCAACGATTTCGATCTCTTCGCCGACTTTAACGATACCACGTTCAACACGACCAGTAACCACTGTACCGCGACCAGAGATGGAGAACACGTCTTCTACTGGCAACAAGAAGGCGCCGTCAACTGCGCGTTCTGGTGTTGGAATGTAGCTGTCGAGTGCATCAGCCAGTTTCATGATGGCTTCTTCGCCCAATGGACCTTTGTCGCCTTCGAGCGCCAATTTTGCGGAACCCTGGATGATTGGCAAGTCGTCGCCTGGGAATTCGTATTTGGACAGTAATTCGCGTACTTCCATTTCAACCAATTCCAACAATTCAGCGTCATCAACCATGTCGCACTTGTTGAGGAACACGATGATGTATGGAACGCCAACTTGGCGAGCCAACAGGATGTGTTCACGTGTTTGTGGCATTGGGCCGTCTGCTGCGGAGCAAACCAGGATCGCGCCGTCCATCTGAGCAGCACCAGTAATCATGTTTTTAACATAATCAGCATGGCCTGGGCAGTCAACGTGAGCGTAGTGACGCGCTGCTGTTTCGTATTCTACGTGGGCAGTGTTAATTGTAATACCGCGCGCTTTTTCTTCTGGTGCTGCGTCGATTTCGTCGTATTTTTTAGCTTCGCCGCCGAATTTAGCGGACAAAACTGTTGCAATCGCTGCTGTCAGTGTAGTTTTACCGTGATCAACGTGACCAATTGTACCGACGTTGACGTGCGGCTTGGTGCGTTCGAACTTACCTTTTGCCATTTT
>JBMPOY010000033.1:0-1034 GCA_049340365.1 Undibacterium sp. Ji67W
TGTGTCTCTTTCAGATTACTTTAACGTTCAAAACCACTAACTCATCATCACTTTTGAAAAACGTAGAGCAAACAAATGCTGTGTTGCTCTACGTTTTTTTCTGTGTTTCTGTGCCTCTGTGGTGAGAAGTTTTTAGATTAAGTTACTTCTTAGCGACTTTGTTCATGCTACCAGACAGCACAACAGAGTGCAGATCAGCTGCAAATGCGCGAACTTCTTCCATAGAGCTCTTGTTGCGACGTACCAGGAAGTTGTAACCCAACACCGCTGGAACCGCTACCGCCAAACCAATCGCCGTCATGATCAGCGCTTCACCAACTGGACCTGCAACTTTATCAATGGAAGCCTGACCGGACATACCGATCGCTGTCAACGCATGGTAGATACCCCACACTGTACCGAACAAACCAACGAACGGCGCTGTAGAACCAACCGTCGCCAAAAATGCCAGGCCATCTTGCAAACGGCTTTGAACTTTATCAACAGCGCGTTGGATAGACATAGAAACCCAAGTATTCAAGTCGATTTGTTCCAACAATGCACCTTCATGGTGTTCAGTGGCTTTGATACCAGAATCAGCGATGAAACGGAATGGGCTGCCTTCTTTCAATGTTGCAGAACCCGCCTGAACAGAAGCTGCTTTCCAGAACTTCGTACGTGCATCAGTTGCCTGGCCAGACAATTTGACTTGATCGATGATCTTAGTGATCAGGATGTACCAGGAACCCATGGACATAATCGCCATGATGACCAGGGTGCCTTTAGCAATAAAGTCACCAGTTTTCCACAAAGCATCTAAGCCGTATGGGTTTTCGATGACTTCTTTCGTTGGTGCTGCTGCATCCGCTGGAGCGGCTGCTGGTGCTGCTGCGTCTGCAGCTGGTGCAGTAGCGGAAGCTGCTGGTGCTGCTGCTGCCGGAGCAGAAGCTGCTTCATCAGCGAAAACTGGAGCAACAACAGTGGCGCTCAATGCCAAGAGGGCCGTTGCCAGGAATGTGGAGAAACGAGATTTCATTATGGTGCTTCCTTCTAAC
>JBMPOY010000034.1:0-867 GCA_049340365.1 Undibacterium sp. Ji67W
ATCCCGGCAACAGAATACCCAACACCGGCGCAACGCCCGGTTAATTCCTGCCTGGATACCAATTTGCTGGCAACAACGTTTCATGTGGCAATTCCGGAGTGGGAAGCTGCTTTGACGGTTGTTCTGAATAAATCACGCGGCAGCGCTCATTTCCCTCAAGGCGTATAGTTGTACAACAAATTAATTTTAGTCTGAAATAGATATATCTGAGAAGCCTTGAGTCTCGATAAAAGAACCGAATGATGTTTAATTTCGGTTCTTGGTTAAGAGCCCTATATGTGTTGTGTTTTTGTATTTTTTCTAAGCCTTCGTCGCCACCACATTCCCCGTCTTTGTTGCACCTTGCAAATTCGAACTCAGGTTTTGCAAGAATGATGTCAGGCTGGCGCCGCTGCTTGATTGGCCTTCGGCGGCTAAGAGCGTGCTAAAACTTGATTGCAAGGCATCGATCGCAGAATTGGAACCGCCGGAACTGCTTCCTGAGCTGGTGCCAGTGCTGCCATTAGAGCTTCCGCTGGTGGTGCTTGATGTGCTCAGTTGCTGTATCAACCCTTGCAAACTGTTTTCGAGTTGGCTGATGCCCCCGCCGCCATCTCCATGATGGTGATGGCCATGACGGCCGCCGCTAACGCCAGTTGTTGCCGCATTTGGATCTGTACTGGCAGAAGTGCTGGTGCCCGACTGGTTGGTATTTTGCGATTGAAGTGCCGCAAACAAATTTTGTATGAAAGCTGATAAAGCGTAAGCACCTCACCTAAACCGTCTGGACGCTAGCGTTAAAAACCTTCAAAGTAGTTCCCGTTACTTTTTAGCGGGAGCTATTTTGGAGTTATTAGACACACCCGTCCGCAGAAAGCGGCGACCCAA
>JBMPOY010000035.1:0-746 GCA_049340365.1 Undibacterium sp. Ji67W
TCTCACCACAGAGGCACAGAAACACAGAAAAAAACGTAGAGCAACACAGCATTTGTTTGCTCTACGTTTTTCAAAAGTGATGATGAGTTAGTGGTTTTGAACGTTAAAGTAATCTGAAAGAGACACATTATGGCAATGGCAATCGGCAACGATGGTGATGGCGAAGACGAAGTCAACAGCACCATCAACACCACCCCGTTGGTAGACGTCATGCTGGTTTTATTGATCATCTTCCTGATCACCGCACCGGTGATCACAGATACAGTCAAACTCAAGCTGCCGGCAGAAACCAACCAGATATTTAAGACCAAGCCAGAAAACATCACCATCTCCATTAGTAAAGATGGTGATATTTACTGGAATGGTAGTATGCGTCCGCTGCCAGGCGGCACGGAAGATCTGTTCGAGAAGCTCAAAGTAGAAGCCGTGAAGGTACCGCAACCGGAAGTGAACATCCGCGGAGACCAGAACGTACGCTATGAATTTATCGGCAAAACGATCCTCAATGCCCAACGCGCAGGGATTTCCAAAGTGGGCTTCGTGATCGAACCACCGGCACGCAACTAAAGGAAGAATATGGGAATGCAAATAGGTTCCGGGAGCTCGTCAGCAGATCCGGAAGTGATGATAGAAATGAACATGACGCCGTTGATCGACGTGATGTTGGTGTTGATCATCATGCTGATCATCACCATTCCAATTCAGAATCACTCAGTGAATCTGAATATGCCGACCAATACACCGTC
>JBMPOY010000036.1:0-592 GCA_049340365.1 Undibacterium sp. Ji67W
TGCTGCTGCCGGAGCAGAAGCTGCTTCATCAGCGAAAACTGGAGCAACAACAGTGGCGCTCAATGCCAAGAGGGCCGTTGCCAGGAATGTGGAGAAACGAGATTTCATTATGGTGCTTCCTTCTAACAAAATAAGATTGGACGGGGGGTTAATTATTTGCATTGCGCCCCCTTTTTTTATCAGTGACTTACGTTCTTACTAAAATTGTTCGATACCGCAGTATCAAGATGCCGTCGCAGGTAAATTTCCCCACCTGCACCAGACTCTATCAGTCGAGCTTCCACACGTACTGAACTTTAGTCCAGGTCTGTTGCGGTTTGCCGTCCACGGTACCAGGTTTGTTTTTGCATGAACCCGACATCAACTGGGCCCGCACTGCATTATCCAAACCACGGAAACCACTGGATTTGTCGATCTTGACGTCTGATACAGCACCATCGGCACCAATCAACACGGACAAGACCACGGTACCGGTCTCTTCATTACGTAAAGACGCACGTGGGTACTCAGGTTTGCAACCAGCAACGTTAAAGTCAATAACCCCTGGCACAGTGACCGGTCCGGTCGCTTTTGCTGGCTCTGGTGGAGCCGT
>JBMPOY010000037.1:0-585 GCA_049340365.1 Undibacterium sp. Ji67W
ATCCCGAACAGGACCGTGAAACGACTCTGCGCCAATGATAGTGCTGCAACCAGTGTGAAAGTAGGTTATCGTCAGGCTCCCCTATGCGACCCCTCTCTGTGAAAACAGCGAGGGGTTTTGCTTTTGTACTTCAGACATTCTTCTACGATAACTTCTGTTATCAAATCCCATTCTCCGTTTGCTGTACTCAGTTCTTCGTTCAACAATGACTCGCTCTTAAGCGCTGCAATGGAGGACAGCTGCAACCCGCCGATTTCAGTCCGGCTAAAACTACCGTACGGCTTGCACTTTAAAAGCCTAAATAAACTGCGGTGTTTTTTATTGCTGCTACATTACTCAATGAATTTTTATACATCGTTTTGAAGTTTCAAATGAACATGGATAATTGATATAAATTATTCACATGAAAATGGAATGCACAAATATGCTTTTCCTTTTCTGAAATCGAGCACCTCTGATGTTGACGCGCACCGAATATTGACCAGATAAGCGCAGTTATACGCACTGAATATTGACCAGGTAAATTAACCTATCCTTGCAGTTTTGACTGTGAGGGAATTCAAGGTGATTACCATGGGAATGTAC
>JBMPOY010000038.1:0-562 GCA_049340365.1 Undibacterium sp. Ji67W
GAATTAGAAAAGGCAGCAGGAAAGCAAGGGCGCCTTGCTTTAAGCCTTATGCAAATGGATTTGGTAATCTTAGATGAATTAGGTTACCTGCCGTTCTCACAGGTCGGTGGTGCGTTATTGTTCCATTTACTATCTAAACTCTACGAGCGAACCAGCGTCGTCATCACGACTAACCTAACATTCTCTGAGTGGAGCAACGTCTTTGGCGATGCAAAGCTGACGACTGCATTACTGGATCGGCTGACGCACCATTGCCATATTATTGAAACAGGTAATGATTCCTATCGTTTCAAACATAGCAGTGCTACTGCAAAAATGCGGATTAAATCGAGAGAAAGAAGCCGGGAATTAAACAAGTCTGAGACTGAGATATCAGCAGAACCTGGTGATGTGACTGAACAAGAGTTTTAGTGCTTAAGCAGGCGAATTCAGTTCAACAAATGGAGAAAACAATGCACACATAATTGATCGACAAACCTAAAACAAACTTGTATGCTCAACCACTAAGCGCCTGGTCAATATTCAATGCGCGCAGCTGGTCAAAATTGAGTGCGCGCCAACA
>JBMPOY010000039.1:0-363 GCA_049340365.1 Undibacterium sp. Ji67W
CGTAATTGTTTGAGCAATTGGTGGTCAATACCGGCATGCCGTAAGTATGGTGGTAAGCGCGGACCAGATGGTCAGACGCTGCTTTGGAGGCTGAGTAAGGGCTGTTTGGTGCGTAGGCCGTGGTTTCGGTAAATGGCGGGTCTTCTGCAGACAAGGTGCCATAGACTTCATCGGTCGATACGTGCAGGAAGCGGAAGGTGGCCTTTTTATCCGCATCCAGCGTATTCCAATAAGCCCGTGCTGCTTCCAATAAGGTAAAGGTACCGTTGACATTGGTGGTAACAAAGGCAGCAGGGCCGTGAATTGAGCGGTCAACATGGCTTTCGGCAGCGAAGTGTAAAATCGCGCGTGGCTGGTGTTCTG
>JBMPOY010000040.1:0-363 GCA_049340365.1 Undibacterium sp. Ji67W
CAGAACACCAGCCACGCGCGATTTTACACTTCGCTGCCGAAAGCCATGTTGACCGCTCAATTCACGGCCCTGCTGCCTTTGTTACCACCAATGTCAACGGTACCTTTACCTTATTGGAAGCAGCACGCGCTTATTGGAATACGCTGGATGCGGATAAAAAGGCCACCTTCCGCTTCCTGCACGTATCGACCGATGAAGTCTATGGCACCTTGTCTGCAGAAGACCCGCCGTTTACTGAAACCACGGCCTACGCACCAAACAGCCCTTACTCAGCCTCCAAAGCAGCGTCTGACCATCTGGTCCGCGCTTACCACCATACTTACGGCATGCCGGTATTGACCACCAATTGCTCAAACAATTACG
>JBMPOY010000041.1:0-342 GCA_049340365.1 Undibacterium sp. Ji67W
AATGGATTTTTCAGATCGCCAGCAAGAGCCGGGTAAGAAGTTCCTTGGCATGGGGCTGGTATTAGCATTTCACGTAGTGCTGTTGTATGCGCTGCTCAATGGCTTGGGGAACAAGATTGTTCAGATCATCCAAAAGCCCATGGAGACAAAAATAGTGGAAGAGGTGAAACCTCCGCCACCACCGCCAGACACGCCACCACCACCGCCGCCGAAATTGTTGGCTCCACCGCCACCATTTATTCCGCCGCCGGAAGTGCAAGTACAGCAGCAACCGCAGCAAAACACGATCGCAGCAGTATCGAACGTGAAGCCAGAGAACCCAGTGTTTGCTAAAACACAGCA
>JBMPOY010000042.1:0-334 GCA_049340365.1 Undibacterium sp. Ji67W
GAATGATATTTGTCACAGGCGGCGCTGGTTTTATCGGCGCTAATTTTGTCTTGAGCTGGCTGGCGCAGTCCGACGAGTCGGTACTGAATTACGATAAATTGACTTATGCAGGTAATTTAAACAACCTGACCAGTCTGCGCAATGACGAACGTCACCTGTTTGTGCAAGGCGATATTTGTGACGGTGAGAAGTTAGCTGCCCTGTTTGCAGAACACCAGCCACGCGCGATTTTACACTTCGCTGCCGAAAGCCATGTTGACCGCTCAATTCACGGCCCTGCTGCCTTTGTTACCACCAATGTCAACGGTACCTTTACCTTATTGGAAGCAGCACG
>JBMPOY010000043.1:0-292 GCA_049340365.1 Undibacterium sp. Ji67W
TGTGTCTCTTTCAGATTACTTTAACGTTCAAAACCACTAACTCATCATCACTTTTGAAAAACGTAGAGCAAACAAATGCTGTGTTGCTCTACGTTTTTTTCTGTGTTTCTGTGCCTCTGTGGTGAGAGGTTTTTAGTTCAAAGCGAAGCTTAAGCTGCTTTTTTTGCGACTTTGTTCATGCTACCAGACAGCACAACAGAGTGCAGATCAGCTGCAAATGCGCGAACTTCTTCCATAGAGCTCTTGTTGCGACGTACCAGGAAGTTGTAACCCAACACCGCTGGAACCGCTA
>JBMPOY010000044.1:0-288 GCA_049340365.1 Undibacterium sp. Ji67W
TCGCCGTCATGATCAGCGCTTCACCAACTGGACCTGCAACTTTATCAATGGAAGCCTGACCGGACATACCGATCGCTGTCAACGCATGGTAGATACCCCACACTGTACCGAACAAACCAACGAACGGTGCTGTAGAACCAACCGTCGCCAAAAATGCCAGACCATCTTGCAAACGGCTTTGAACTTTATCAACAGCGCGTTGGATAGACATAGAAACCCAAGTATTCAAGTCGATTTGTTCCAACAATGCACCTTCATGGTGTTCAGTGGCTTTGATACCAGAATCAG
>JBMPOY010000045.1:0-281 GCA_049340365.1 Undibacterium sp. Ji67W
TTATTTTTATCGATGCCGACAAACCGAATAATCCGCATTACCTGGAATGGTCGCTGAAACTGTCACGTCCCGGCACCGTCATCATCGGTGACAACGTGGTACGCAATGGCGCGGTGGCTGATGCCGATAGTCAGGATGCCAATGTGCAGGGCGTGCGCCGCTTCTTTGAACTGATGGCCGCCAACCCGCGTTTGTCGGCAACCGCCATACAGACCGTAGGCAGCAAAGGCTTTGATGGTTTTTCCATGGCGATTGTGAATGCCTGATTGAGAAATTGAAAC
>JBMPOY010000046.1:0-255 GCA_049340365.1 Undibacterium sp. Ji67W
AAGTGATGATAGAAATGAACATGACGCCGTTGATCGACGTGATGTTGGTGTTGATCATCATGCTGATCATCACCATTCCAATTCAGAATCACTCAGTGAATCTGAATATGCCGACCAATACACCGTCGAAACCAACAGAACCGCCAGTGGTAGTGAACATTGACGTGGACTTTGACGGAACGGTGTTATGGAACGGTGTGGCAGTAGCGAACCGTGGAGAATTGGAAAGCAAGCTGACAGAAGTGGCAAGCAATC
>JBMPOY010000047.1:0-255 GCA_049340365.1 Undibacterium sp. Ji67W
GCGCGTTGGATAGACATAGAAACCCAAGTATTCAAGTCGATTTGTTCCAACAATGCACCTTCATGGTGTTCAGTGGCTTTGATACCAGAATCAGCGATGAAACGGAATGGGCTGCCTTCTTTCAATGCTGCAGAACCCGCCTGAACAGAAGCTGCTTTCCAGAACTTCGTACGTGCATCAGTTGCCTGGCCAGACAATTTGACTTGATCGATGATCTTAGTGATCAGGATGTACCAGGAACCCATGGACATAATC
>JBMPOY010000048.1:0-255 GCA_049340365.1 Undibacterium sp. Ji67W
AAGCAGCTTCCCACTCCGGAATTGCCACATGAAACGTTGTTGCCAGCAAATTGGTATCCAGGCAGGAATTAACCGGGCGTTGCGCCGGTGTTGGGTATTCTGTTGCCGGGATGCCCGTGACCGTTGGTGCCGCTTTTTGCAAACGACCAGCAGCACTCGCCTGACGCATGATTTCTTGTGTAAATCCACACCAGCTGGTGCGTCCTTTGGTGGTCAGATGATAAATACCCTGATGCGATGTCCACCATGCAGCAG
>JBMPOY010000049.1:0-255 GCA_049340365.1 Undibacterium sp. Ji67W
CGGTACCGGTCTCTTCATTACGTAAAGACGCACGTGGGTACTCAGGTTTGCAACCAGCAACGTTAAAGTCAATAACCCCTGGCACAGTGACCGGTCCGGTCGCTTTTGCTGGCTCTGGTGGAGCCGTTTGCTGTGTTTTAGCAAACACTGGGTTCTCTGGCTTCACGTTCGATACTGCTGCGATCGTGTTTTGCTGCGGTTGCTGCTGTACTTGCACTTCCGGCGGCGGAATAAATGGTGGCGGTGGAGCCAACA
>JBMPOY010000050.1:0-255 GCA_049340365.1 Undibacterium sp. Ji67W
CGGTACCGGTCTCTTCATTACGTAAAGACGCACGTGGGTACTCAGGTTTGCAACCAGCAACGTTAAAGTCAATAACCCCTGGCACAGTGACCGGTCCGGTCGCTTTTGCTGGCTCTGGTGGAGCCGTCTGCTGTGTTTTAGCAAACACTGGGTTCTCTGGCTTCACGTTCGATACTGCTGCGATCGTGTTTTGCTGCGGTTGCTGCTGTACTTGCACTTCCGGCGGCGGAATAAATGGTGGCGGTGGAGCCAACA
>JBMPOY010000051.1:0-253 GCA_049340365.1 Undibacterium sp. Ji67W
ATCCAATCAATAAGGTTGCTGATTTGTTGCCGTGGAATGTCGTTGATCGTTTGGTGTAAAAAGCAGACTGAATCAGACTTCGCGTTAAGCAGAAAAAGTCAATGACGGTGCTGGCGAGGCGCTTACTCTAATTCCAAGGTATTCACCAGTTCAATCGTTGAGAAGAAGCGCACTCGCTTGCCATGTTGTGTAATGCCGGAGACCGCCAGTGCTGTTGCCAGATGGCTTTTGCCTGTCCCAGTGCCACCAATCA
>JBMPOY010000052.1:0-248 GCA_049340365.1 Undibacterium sp. Ji67W
AATGGAACAATAACGCACCACCGACCTGTGAGAACGGCAGGTAACCTAATTCATCTAAGATTACCAAATCCATTTGCATAAGGCTTAAAGCAAGGCGCCCTTGCTTTCCTGCTGCCTTTTCTAATTCGTAAGCACCTCACCTAAACCGTCTGGACGCTAGCGTTAAAAACCTTCAAAGTAGTTCCCGTTACTTTTTAGCGGGAGCTATTTTGGAGTTATTAGACACACCCGTCCGCAGAAAGCGGCGA
>JBMPOY010000053.1:0-246 GCA_049340365.1 Undibacterium sp. Ji67W
TGATTGGTGGCACTGGGACAGGCAAAAGCCATCTGGCAACAGCACTGGCGGTCTCCGGCATTACACAACATGGCAAGCGAGTGCGCTTCTTCTCAACGATTGAACTGGTGAATACCTTGGAATTAGAAAAGGCAGCAGGAAAGCAAGGGCGCCTTGCTTTAAGCCTTATGCAAATGGATTTGGTAATCTTAGATGAATTAGGTTACCTGCCGTTCTCACAGGTCGGTGGTGCGTTATTGTTCCATT
>JBMPOY010000054.1:0-245 GCA_049340365.1 Undibacterium sp. Ji67W
GTTAGAAGGAAGCACCATAATGAAATCTCGTTTCTCCACATTCCTGGCAACGGCCCTCTTGGCATTGAGCGCCACTGTTGTTGCTCCAGTTTTCGCTGATGAAGCAGCTTCTGCTCCGGCAGCAGCACCAGCAGCTTCCGCTACTGCACCAGCTGCAGACGCAGCAGCACCAGCAGCCGCTCCAGCGGATGCAGCAGCACCAACGAAAGAAGTCATCGAAAACCCATACGGCTTAGATGCTTTGT